>JAAXWP010000021.1 GCA_013334925.1 Chlorobiaceae bacterium | reverse complement strand
TCGTCCTGGACAACAAGGCCTTTCTCTATTCCCCTGACAATTACATGATGCAGGGTTCCGGGTGCGTCAAGTCGAGGGCCTCTGGGCATGGGGGGCTGCAGTTGAGGCTTGTGGTTTTTCGCTCTTTCAACAGAATAACATTTTCAGATGAATTCTGGACAACTGCCCTATCATGTGCATGAAGTAAATAGCGTCACTCTGCGCCCCTTTCATCAAATGCCTGTTTTTCATCTTTTCGGTAATGGGTCCTGACTTCAAACCAGCCGCCCAGGGAGCGAATCAAACCACCACCAACCAAATCCGGTTGATGCCCCTTACAGCTTTCCGATTCTATGAATTCCCGGTATTGCTGAACAGCTGTTTTCTCTGTACGACCGAATTGTGACAGCACAAAATCGCGTTCCTGCCATTCGTTATGCTGATGGTTCATGAGTACTGAATGACCACTCCACGCGTAGTGGTCCAGCTCTTCGAGACTCGATACAAGACCGGCTCGTAACGGATTGAGGTGGATGTAACTCACCAGCCGGTGAAAATAGGCCGACTCCTGACAGATTATGGACTTATAACGATTCTGAAACAGGTGGCCGCATCGCCGGTGACGTCGATTGTAACGTATGGCGTAGCCGGTGAGGAGTTTTCGCATAAAACGACTCAGTCCCTCAGGGCCGCTTTTCAGCAGGATATGGATATGATTCGACATGATTGCCCAGGCATAGATCGACGTCGGGCACGTCTTGCTCAATCGGCCCATTCGTAACAGAAATTCCGATCGATCCTCATCGTCCTGGACAACAAGGCCTTTCTCTATTCCCCTGACAATTACATGATGCAGGGTTCCGGGTGCGTCAAGTCGGGGGCCTCTGGGCATTGGGGGCTGCAGTTGAGGCTTGTGGTTTTTCGCTCTTTCAACAGAATAACATTTTCAGATGAATTCTGGACATCTGCCCTATCAAGTGCATGAAGTAAATACCGTCCCTCTGCTCCTTTCTTGATTTCAAAAAATCTGTTCAGTGAGGTGCTTTAGAATACATTTAATTTCGTCCATCAGAACGTTTATTTCTTAAATTTTCAATCTGATTAACCCATAAAAATTCCGAATCCCTGCCAACCCTGACTTCATTATTAGAATTTGTTCTTTTTGTGCTAGATATTAGAATACAAGCCTTTCTCGCCCTAGTTATACCAACATAATGCAGATTAATATCTTGGTTATAATCACCATAAACAGGATTATTAAAATCATTATTAACGCCCGGTCTTTTATTTGGCAAAATCCACTCATGCAAATCAAGATGTATTACCACATCATACTCAAGTCCCTTTGATTTATGTAATGTCATTATATTCAATTCATTATCATCAGCTGGCCTATATGACTCAAACTCTTGCCTATTTTGTAATACTTTATCCAGCAATATAACAGAGTCATTATTCTCAGAGTTTGGCGATATTATTTTTGCGATCTCTTTAAATATTTCACGCATCTCACCTTTGACTTCATTGTCATATACAGTATCTCTACCCAGCCTATTTTTTAATGCATTTAATTCATTCTTTTTCCTCCTACTCAGTTTCTCGAACGAAATAAACTCCTCTACCACATCAACAAAACGACGCTTAGGATCCATTTGATATGACAATAAATTCGAAAATATGCCCGACCACACATTAAGGTTGTTATCAAGATCGTTACCTATAAACAACTTATGGCTTGTTTTTAAATTTCTATTAATCAAGTCAGCCGTGCGGTTCCCTCTAGTCAAAATCGCTATTTGATTATGGCGTTCTACGTTAAAGACCTTTAATATTTCGGGAACATTACGGTCAATCCATACAGAAACATTTAATTCCCAACCGTCTATTCGCCTAAAATAAACAGTACTTTTTTCAGATCTCAATAATTCTGTTTTATGATTAAGCAAATAGTTTGAATAATTTATTATTGACGAATGACATCGATGGTTTTTATCTAATACAAAATACTTAAATTCCGCATTCCTTGTCAGCTCATCAAGATACCTAGAATCTTTTCCAGAAAACGCATAAATAGATTGATTCAAATCCCCTACAGCCACAGAAACCACGCCCAAATTCTTTATTTTTAAAAAAAGTTCATGTTGCGATAGTCCAGAATCCTGATATTCATCTATATATAGATACTTATACCGCGCTTTTATATACTTTCTACATGCACAGGAATTGGAATATATATAGTTAGCCATAACACCAATCGCCTCAATGAAAACAAGGCCTTTTTTAAAATACTCCTTAAAAACATCAATTTGATAGTATTGAATCGCATCTAGAGACACGTCCCTAGTGAACCAATCAAACAATGATTTTTCATCTTCAGGCAAACTATCAATCTTTTTAATTTCAATCTCATTCTCCGGGATTCCCCATATATGCTTTCCGAAAGGCACAATAATTTCAGAAATATAAAACTTATCAATGGTACCAAAAAAAGAACTCATAGGATTCTCACCTTCCGACAAACTTCTGTTTCTTAATTCATCACTCGCCTTATTCGTATACGATATAGCTATAACTCCCTCATGCGCCTTAAGAGCCTTTAGGTTTTGTTTTATTTTTTTTGATAAAACAAAAGTTTTTCCACTACCAGGGGAAGCGATAACCACAGCACACCCCTCATACGAAAGAATCAAGTCTTGTTGTTCAGTTATTTTCATCATGCAACCTTTCAATAATATTCACGCAGCGCATTAATGGCAATGCGATATCATCATTTTTCAGATTATGCAATTTCGTTTTCTCTTTCTTTAAGAAATCATACATAAAAATAGCTTTTCGATCCTGCATAGCTCCCACAATCTCCTCTTGACTCTTTTTGGGGAAAAAATTCATCAAATCTTCTTTAATAGGACTCTGATACAAATCATTTTCTAAATCAATTTTCGATATATACATACCATGTTTTTGCAGCACTTTAATAATTTTCTCAGAGGCCTCAACATTAACCGCGAGCGGTTGTTTTAAAGGAATATTTGATAACTGCAACTCAAACCTCGTTATAATATCGTCAGTATCCTGATCATATGTACAATAATCCCGATAGTAATTGACGCACCGTTGAACACCTGCATAGCGATACCCTATTTTTTCAGGAATTTTAAAAATATCATTATCGGTTCTTAACACCCAAGCGATATTGAGACTATTTAATATCTTAATAAACACCTTAAACCCTATACCATCAACCATTAGTACGCTTATATTAAGACGATCTAAATCAACATTAATTTGCTTTGCCAGTGTCTTATAAAACATCTCTTCTGAAGGCCCTTCAACTAAAAAGACAACATCAGAAAAAAAAGCTTCAGAAGGGATTATACTTAATCTATAGCCAAAATCATCAAACGCATCATCTATAATTTTAGAACAACCATTTGATGCAGCATTTGTGGCTCCCTTTTTAGAATACAATCTTATAATTGAATTTGGATTAAACTCACAAGTAATTTGTGGAGAATGAGATGTCAGTATTACCTGCCCTTTAATTGTCTTATTTAAGTATTCCGCAAGTTTTCTCTGCTGATGTGGATGAAGATGGGCTTCAGGCTCTTCAATACCAACAATCGTTACTTCCTCAATCTTTTCCTCTTTCAATTCATTTTTTGAAGCCCAAAGCGCAAGATATATTTGATTTAATCTACCATCCCCACCGATCCTTACATTTTCCCCATTACTTCTTGATGCTATTGTCACACTATTTATAAAATTATCAATATTTGATGCATTTGTATCAAATACAATTGATTGTTTTTTATGATGTAACGACAGGTTAACCAGCTCCTCATTTAATGATTTTGTGGCACTTGCAATAAAGTTTAATTTAGGTATTTTCTCATCTATTTCTTTTAAATCCCTCTGAATCTCACCAAACAATACATCATCATCCTGCACCTCTTTTTCATCTCGATTTTGTTTTGCAAATTGGAACAAATAGTTCTTCTCTCGGTTTATATAACTTTGAAAATCTCTCCTACTGCTTATATATTGAATATTTATAACCTTCCGATAATATCTATCTTCAATTTCCTCCAAACCAGACTCAGAAACACCAGCGTAAAGCTTATATGACTTCGCTTTAGTATCTTTATCACGAAATGCTTTATATGCTAAACACAACTTATCATCATCACCAACTTTCCCTTTTAATTTTGACACAACGCAATCCTCCACAACATCATCAAAAAATAAATATATCTCAAAATTATTAGTCTCTTCATACGCATAAAAATCAGAATCCTTTGGTTCAACATCAAAATCATTTAGATTTCTATCCAAAAGCAATCTTACTGCCCACAATAGATTTGTTTTACCAACATCATTTGCCCCAATGACCAGTGATTTCATTTCAAAGTTTACTATTGCATCTTTGAAGTTTCTAAATCCTTTTAATTTCACCTTTGCTAATTTCATTCCTTTAAAATTTATTGTGTCTATTAAAATATTTGGGGCTATTGCACGGGAAAACTAAGGAACATTGTACTGTAAGCGCAATACAATTGATCTGAGAGGAAACAAGCCAGATGGAATGTTGATAGGGTCTGCCCTATAAATCGGGTATGAGGTCTGAGCATGTTTGCTAGTCCTTCGATCTTGGGGTATCATGTCTTTACTGCTCCAAGTGCCGCCTAGGGAGGAATTCATGAGGGGGGCGGTACCACTCATGATTGATAGGTACTTAATTTACCGTCATTTTACAACGCCAGGCATCATTTCGGCGTCACAGCAGGGATAAAAATCAGGGGAAAATAGGGCTTATGAAGGCTTTAAGATCTCGATGACGAGATTCGTCTTATTCGACCCATGCGCCATAGCGCGGACGCCGTTAAAAAGCGTCGTAAGCGGCCCAAGAAGAAGAAATCGATTTCGATAGCGATAGCGATTTCGATAATGCAGGCGTCTTTAGGCTGTCCATTCGTCCTATTGGACCTATTCGACCCATACGCCATAGCGCAGGCACCCTGAAAAAGCGTCGTGAGCTGCTCGAGAGGAAGGATCGATTTCGATGGCGACAGGCCTCTTTTAGTTGTCCATTCGACCTACTGGACCTATTCGACCCATTGGACCCATAAAACCAAATTAATCCCACGCGCACTCCAATTACTGGCGTCCTGAAAAAGTGTCGTAAGCGGCCCGAGCGGAAGGTGGATGGAGCCAAGAAACCGCGGTGTACACGGAAAAACATCCCTAGTTGCGCGTTACTCCGGGATTTCTTCGAGAAAGCGTTTGCGCAGCGCTTCGGAGGGGAGCATGCACACCTCTTTTTTCCCGAACAGCTGATACCGGTTCTGGGCTATCCAGTCATACATCATATCTCGCAATGGTTCAGGAACAACCTGGAATACCGTGAGCAGATTCCACGGCAGGTCGAGCTTGGCGGCGATTTCAATGGCAGCGGAACTTAGGGTAAAGGCTTGGCCATTCCTGACCAGCACAACGGTGTCAAGGCGCGTCGTGTTGATGCCGAAGCGCCTGAGTAAGGATGAACCGAGAGGAGACTGGGCCGGAGTGAAATAGAACTGCCCGGCGGTATCATGGTCAAAAATGAAATTGACCGAGAATTCACAGAGGTTGCAGACACCGTCGAATATGACGATGTTTTCCGGAAGGGTGGCTAAGGTCTTGTTCATCTGGTATCCAGGTATCGTTCAGGAGCAAAGCCAATGGAAGGTAACTCGGGTACGTTGTACGGTAAGCGCAATTTCGAATTCAGAAATAGAGGCATGGGTCCTGTGAAGCCCTTATGACTTCGGAGACTATAGGTTTCAATATCCGATCACGAAAGAGTATTGGGCTGAAGCCCTTTATAATTGTTTGTTATGCCTTCCCTCGGCCTGAATGTCGGGGCAATAAAATCTCGATCCAGCACATACGACCCATCTATTGAAATTATACGACTTACCCTTACCTGATTACAGGCGTATTAAAAAAGCGTCGTGAGCGGCCCGAGTGCAAGGCGGACGGAGCGGAAAAACCGGAGTGTACACGGAGTACATGAGGATTTTGAGCACCGCCCAACGCAGCAATCGGGTCGCGGAACAGCTTTTCAGGATGTCCTCACAGGAACTCCTCGAAGTAGTCAAGATCCTTATGAAACGTCTCCTCGAGTGCGAAGAGCGAGATGAGCGCCAGCACCATGCAGATGGTACCGACGACGAGCGCACCGGCTTCGAGGCCCATCCTGCCACGTGTATACTGGAACAGCATGGTGATCGGAACGACCATGCCCCTGACCAGATTGGGCACCGTCGTGGCGACGGTTGCGCGCAGGTTCGTGCCGAACTGTTCGGCTGCGACCGTCACAAAGATGGCCCAGTAGCCGCCTGAAAATCCGAGCGCCGCACAGACTGCGTAGAAGAATCCGGGAGTTCGCCCGACCATGTTGAAATAGACGGCAACCGACGCGATCGTCATCACCATGAACAGCAGCACCGCCTTCTTGCGGCTTTTGAACAGCTGGCTGAGAAGGCCGCTCGACAGGTCGCCGAACACGAGGCCCAGATAGCAGTACATGACGGCGTTACCGGCGGAGACCTCTCCTGAAATGCGGAAGGATGAGGCGAATTCCGGTGAGAAGGTGATAAGCACACCGACCACGAACCAGATGGGCACGCCGATCATGATCGAGTTGAAGTAGCGGAAAAACCTGTCGCGGCTGGTGAAGAGTGCCAGCATGTTGCCCCGGCTGATCGAGGCTTTGGACTCCATCGCGGCGAACATGCCCGATTCGGACACCCTGATCCGCGTGATGAGAAGCAGCAGCCCGAGCGCGCCGCCGATGAAAAAGGAGATGCGCCAGTCGTAGGTTTTAGCCACGAAATTGGCCAGGATCGCACCCGACACGCCGATGGAGGCTACAAGCATGGTGCCGTATCCCCTCAGGCGGGTATGCAGCACTTCGGAGACGAGCGTGATGCCGGCACCGAGTTCACCGGCAAGCCCGACACCCGCGATGAAACGGAACAGCGCATAGGCCGGCAGCGAGGTCACCATGCCGTTGGCGATATTGGCCAGGGAGTACATCAGGATAGAGCCGAACATGATCTTCAGGCGCCCTTTCTTGTCGCCGAGCCATCCCCAGAGGATGCCGCCGAAGAGCATGCCGATCATCTGCATGTTCAGCAGGTAAACGCCGTAATCGATCAGCGCCTTGCCGTCGAGGCCGAACGATTTGAGGCTCGGAACGCGCACGATGCTGAAGAGAACGAGGTCGTAGATATCGACGAAATAGCCCAATGCGGCCACGATGACTGGCAGGCTGATGACGTCGCGAATGTTTGCGTGGGATTTTTCCTGCACAGATTCCTCCGGTTACGCCCGGGGTTCAGCCACCGGGAAGTTTTTGCAACAAGATTGTTTGACTGAAGATAGGATTTGCCGGGCATTGAAAACAAGCAACTTCCTTCCGGCCCCTCGTCACCCGGCAGGCTATGGTTACGCCTTGCCCGCTCCGAGATGTTTGAACACGCCCGAAACATCCTCTTCGATGGCGTAGGCGAGATCGAAATCCTGTATCCTCGTGAGCCTGTTCGGCACGACGATGCAGTTGATGCCGGCAGCATGTGCCGAAGTGAGCCCGCGCCGTGAGTCTTCGACCGCGATGCACTGCTCCGGCTGGAGGCCAAGCAGATCGAGCGCCTTGAGGTATGGCTCGGGATGGGGCTTGGCGTTAGTTACCTCGTCATCCGTCACGATCACTTCGAAGCGTTCGAGCAGGCCGTTGGAACCATGCATCAGTTCGACCTTGTCGCGGGGGCTGCCGGTCACCAGGCCCAGGCGCACCTTGCCAGCAAGTGATTCGATGGTTTCACGAACCTTGGGCATAAGCGGCACCGACTGACGTATGCGTTCGACAAAGGCGGCGTTGCGGCGATCGAGCAACGGCCCGACAAGCTCTGCCGACATGCCCAGCTCAGTGGCGATCTGCCAGCTGTGTTTTGCGTTGCCCAGATATTCGATGCCCCAGTACTCCTCGTCGAGAAGCAGTCCAGCCTCTGCAAAAAAGGATCTGGTCATGTCGAAAAACAGCGCTTCGCTGTCGAGCAGGAGGCCATCATTGTCCCAAAGCACCGCTTTGATCATCGGAGAGAACGGAAAAACCATTGGTAAAGCCTTGAATGAAGGCAAATATAGTCATTCAAACGCCTTTCCGTTCCCTGAAACAGCTGCGGTAGAGCCTGGCGACCTTCATTGCTGCCTGCCTGACGTCACGGTCGGAGAGCAGCGCGACCGCCTGCCGGCGGGTAAGGCCCGGATTGTTGCGCATCAGTTCGTTCCGGTAGAGCAGTCGCATGAGGCTGTCCATCGAGATCGACCATGCCGCCTCGACGACTTCGTCGATACGGATCACCGGACCGGGAACCGGCTGGTCGCCGTTTCCCCTGCTCATCGTCATCGAACGGAGCGCCCCCGTCTGCCGGATGAGAAAGTCGATGCGTTTTCCCGATGCATGTTCGATACTCAGCACCAGTGGCTGCTTCAGGACGGGTGAAGAGGATTTGGGAGTGTATTCGATCCGCGGGTTGGTTTCGAGGTACCGTTCGAACGCTTCGAACACGAGCGTGGCCGCCGTGGCGCGGTCGATCGTCTTGTTGACCCGGAACAGGAACAGCAACTGGAACATATCCTTGAGGAATACGAGCAGAATCGAGCGCTCGCTGTTCCTTTTCAGGGCGGAGCGGTAGTTGCAGAAGGCAACGTTGCAGTACGCCATCATGCGAACCAGATCGATCGTCTCCATCGCGGAGGTTTTCACGACTGGCGAGAAGTTGTTGTACAGATCCCAGTCCGTCGACGTGATGTTGTCTTCGCTGCGATACTCTTCGTAGATCTTCGTGCCGGGGTAGGGCGTCATCGCCATGAAGAGCGACTGCTTCAGGCCGAGGGATTTGGCGAACTCCGGATAGGCCATGGTATCTTCGATCGATTCCGAATGGTGGCCGATGACGAAGTACCCCTCGGAACCGATACCATACTTTTCGAGCAGCCCGATGGCTTTGGTGACGTCGTCGAGCGAGTTCTTCTTGTTCATCAGCTCGAGCGTCTTCCGGTTCGGGCTTTCGATACCGAGCCCGACCTTGTTCAGTCCGACTCGCTTCAGCTTCGGCAGAATGCGTTCGGCCCTGACGATATCCTTTGCCCTGGTCTCGGTCACGATCCTGAAATTGGTGAGTCCCCGTTCGATCATCATGTCGCAGATGGCCTCGGCCCGGCTGATGTTGGTCAGGAAATTGGCATCCCAGATCTTGATGAGTTTCTTCTTTTTCGGGTCGTGCAGCGTCGCGATCTCATCGACCACGTTTGCCGGACTGCGACCGCGCCAGTGCCGGTGCATCTTGTCGTTGGCACAGAACGAGCAGGACCATGGGCAGCCCCTGGAGGTATAGATGGTGTCGATGGTGTAGTCCGTCCCTTTTTCACCGTAACGTTCAGGCCGGAGCGAGCGTAGCGGAAAGCGGATGGAATCGATGTCCGAAATCAGCTCCCGCTGGCCGGTATAGACAATGCCGCCCCCTTCGCGCCAGGCCAGTCCGGCCACATCGCGCGACGGTCCTTTCTGCACCAGCTCTCTGAAGGTCGCCTCGCCTTCGCCGATGGCAATGAGATCGACGCAGCCGAGCCCGAGCACCTCTTCGGGCAAAGCCGTCGGGTGAAACCCGCCCATCACCACGAATGCGCCATGGGACTTTGCGATTTCAGCAAGCTTCACCGCCTGATTGAAACCGCCGGTCATCGAGGAGATGGCAACCAGGTCCGCAGGTCTCTTTTTCAGCTGGCTCGAAAAGCTTTCAAACAGCTTGTCGTTGTAATAATTGTCCGGAATGACCAGACTCTCGGCTATATCTTCCACGGCTGCCGCAAGGTAGCAGATTCCGATGCAGTCTGTGATATATCGTGGGAAGGGTGTGATTACTGCCTGGGGAGCCTCGACAAGGCAGATATTCCTGAAGAAAGCCATGAAGGATAGCCTCCGGCTGAAATTACGTATGGTTACTGAACAGGTACTACTTAAAAACAGCAAGCCCTGGGGAAAAAAGAAAATGGGCTGCAGAGAGCGTTGACGACAAAGAGGGAAACCGGCTTCACCAATAATCCGTACACATGCAGAGGTGTGTTGCCGGGTGCAATATACGTCAATAACCGGCAACTTCCAGAGACTTTGGCAGCCATGTTGGTTGTGAGCTTTAAGTCACGGGAAAACAATACAGAGAGTGTCTCGGAAACAGCAGATTGATGTAAGGTTGCTGGGAGCCGGGAGTGCCGAGCGCCTGCTCGGCAATGGCACTGAAGAGGTGCCAATACGTTATCCTGATCTCTTTTTCAAAGGCACCTTTTTGACGGTACGAGAACGAATGCATCAGTTGCATCGCAACGCACTGTCGATAAGGTGAAGATGCCGAGCAGGCGCTCGGCGCTCCCAGAGAATAAACCATACCTGACAACAGACGCCGCCGCTCGTCA
The DNA here is from genome assembly GCA_013334925.1 of Chlorobiaceae bacterium. Classification (GTDB taxonomy): domain Bacteria; phylum Bacteroidota; class Chlorobiia; order Chlorobiales; family Chlorobiaceae; genus Chlorobaculum. The sequence continues at coordinate 30,656 of JAAXWP010000021.1, read as the reverse complement.
GCAGGCGCTCGGCACTCCCAGGGAATAAACCCAGCCAAGCTCCTTCAAGTATGGCGACATGACGCTCGGCGCTCGGCGCTCCCAGGGGGAAAAATTGACAGCGGAGTTATCGGCGAAAAACGGGAACACAAAAGAAAAGGCTGCCTCGGGTTTGTTCCTGAGACAGCCTTTTTAACAAAGGTCCGGAAGTGAAAATCAGTTACCGGCCATCATCGCCTCGATGTCGGCGTCGACCGTTCCGATCGGCTTGAGATTGAACTTCTCGACGATAGCCGCCGCGACGTTCGGGGTAAGGAACTCGGGAAGTGTTGGCCCGAGCCTGATGCCCTTGACACCGAGGTACAGCAGGGCGAGCAGCACGGTAACCGCCTTCTGTTCGTACCAGGCGATATCGAAAGAGATCGGCAGGTCGTTGATATCTTCGAGTCCGAACACCTCTTTCAGCTTGAGGGCGATCACGGCCAGCGAGTAGGAGTCGTTGCACTGACCGGCATCCAGCACTCTCGGAATGCCACCGATATCACCAAGTGGAAGCTTGTTGTAGCGGTACTTGGCGCAACCCGCGGTCAGGATGACCGTATCCTTCGGCAGTGCCTCGGCGACATCCGTGTAATACTGCCTGGTCGCATGGCGTCCGTCACAGCCGGCCATGACCACGAAGCGCTTGATCGCACCGGTCTTGACCGCGTCGACCACCTTGTCGGCAAGGGCGATCACCTGGCTGTGGGCGAAACCGCCGACGATCTGGCCATTCTCGATTTCAATCGGAGGCTGGCAGGTTTTGGCCAGTTCGATGATCGACGAGAAATCCTTCTCCTTGCCCTCTTCACGTGCCGGTATGTGTTTCAGGCCAGGGTAGCCGGCCATGCCGGTGGTGAACATGCGCTGGCGATACGACTCCCTGACCGGCACGATGCAGTTGGTGGTCATGATGATCGGGCCGTTGAAGGTGTCGAACTCACGATCCTGTGCCCACCAGGAGCTGCCGTAGTTGCCCACGAAATGGCTGTATTTCTTGAAGGCCGGGTAGTAGTGTGCCGGCAGCATCTCGCAATGGGTATAGACATCGACGCCGGTGCCTTCGGTCTGCTTGAGCAGGTCCTCCATGTCGCGAAGATCGTGACCCGAGATCAGGATGCCGGGACGGGTACCGACGCCGGTTTTGACCGTGGTGATCTCCGGGTTGCCGTAGGTCGTCGTGTTGGCCTTGTCGAGCAGTGCCATGGCTTTGACGGCTGCGGCACCGGTCTCCATGACGATGGCGAGCAGCTCGTCAGCCGTCAGGTCGCTGGTGATGGCGGCAAGAGCCTTGATATAGAACGCATAGACATCGTCGTCATGATAGCCAAGCACGGCGGCATGATCCGTATAGGCGGCGATACCCTTGAGACCATAGAGGATCAGGCTCTTGAGCGAGCGAAGATCCGGATTTTCGCTGAAACTGTCGATACCGGTGGTCATCGCCTTGACGACAAACTCGTCTCTCGTGTTGCCGGTCCAGGTCGCCGCATCGTGAGCAGGGATTTTTCCGGTAAGCGCCTTGATCTCATCGCGAAGGGCAAGAGTCCTGCGGATGCGTTCGACGATGGCGTCGTCGTCGAAGTTGGTGTTGGTCACGGTCACGAAGAGCGACTCGCTGATGAACTGGCCGTATTTCCTGTCGAGCGTGCCCGAAAACTCGGCTGCGCAGAGCGCTACTCCCTCGACGGCATAGACAAGGGTATCCTGAAGTTTGGCTGTCATCTCATCCTTGCCGCAAACGCCACGGACGTTGCATCCGGTTCCCCTGATGCTCTCCTGGCACTGGTCACAATGCATAGACATGATATTATTCTCCCTGTTTTGTTTGTTGTTCACGATCTGGAGACAGCAGCGCGGCTAACCGCCGGTCGGCAGCAGCCCCGTTACAGTCTCCAAGTTTCTCTTTAGCGGCAGCACGCTGCATCAGCGCCGCCCTCATCAATGTCTTCTGGCGGGGCTTGCGGTCGATCACCGCACTGAAATCGTCCGCAGCTCCCTGGTAATCGCCGGTCTCGAAACGGATCAGTCCCCGGTTACCGTAGGCGACGATGCTCTCACGGTAACGCAGGCCCAGTTTGAGCGCCATGGTGAAATCCCCGAGAGCGCCCTCCTGATCGCCTTCGGCAGCCCGGACTCCCGCCCTGCTGTAGTAGGCATCGGCGTTGCCGGGTTCCGACTCGATGAGCTTCGAAATCTCCCTCACAGAGCCCCTGTAGGCACCTAACGCATCCTTCAGCATCAGACCCACTCCTCGGAGAGAATCTCTCCGCTGACGCTCATGACCACCTGCTTGACCGGCACCTTGCGATGGGCCCGTTCGAGCGCCTTCGAGACCAGTCCCATCAGACCGCCACAGCAGGGCACCTCCATGATGGCTACGGTGATGGTGTTGACTTTTGCCATATCGATCATGGCGGTGAGTTTTTCGACGTAACGTTCCATTTCGACATCGAGCTTAGGGCAGGCAATAGCCAGGCTTCTGCCACGGAGCAGCCGCCCGTGGAAATCACCGGCTGCGAACGCTGTGCAGTCGGCGGCAAGAAGCAGATCAGAACCCTGGTAATAAGGCGCGATAGGGGTGACGAGATGCAGCTGGATCGGCCACTGACGCAACTCGCCCTGGGGAGGCGCCGTTGTTGCGGAAACAGCTGCCTGGGCGTTTCCGTTCCCCCTGAGGTCCATCATGCGGCTGCCCGGGCATCCTCCACCATGCTGGTGGGCATGGGCGTGTGCCTGAGGCTCTTTCGTCTTGTCGGCTTCGAGAGGGTTGGGAATTCCCTGTTCTTCGAGATACTCCAGCGCTGTCTGCAGATAGCCGTTTTCACCATGCTCCATGAGGTGGCGAAGGTGTGCGGCGATCACATTGGGGCCGGCCTTGACGATGCTTTCGTGCATCACCCTGCGTTCGTCGTAGGGCTCGGCTTCACGGGTTTCGACCCTCATCGCTCCGGTCGGGCATTTACCCACACAGGCGCCGAGACCGTCACAGAAAAGGTCGCTGATGAGCCTCGCCTTGGCGTCGATCACCTGAAGCGCCCCTTCGGGACACGCCGGTATACAATCACCGCAACCGGTACAAAGTCGTTCTTCTATGGTAATGATCTGCCGTTTCATGTCTGGTTTCCTTATGGTTACTCCTGAACCTGCACTCCGGCCCTCGCCTCTTCCACCCGCTTCAGGTCCGCGATCAGCTTGCCGACGGTCACCTTTGCGAACTCGTCGTTCACCATGCGCTCGATACGCATGATTTCGTGACGCAGCACACAGTTTGCCCGATTCGAACACAGCTGTTTGCGGAACATGCACTCGGAGACCTGCACACTCCCCTGGAAGATTTCGATCACATCGCGAACCCTGATCTCATCGGGGTCCCTGGCCAGCGCAACGCCGCCGCCAGCGCCCTCTTTCGAGGAGACCAGGCCGTTCCTGATAAGCTCCTGCAGGATCCTGCGCAGGAACTGGTAAGGAATTCCCTGCTCCTCGGACAGGGTCTTGGCCGAGATCCTGCTTCCGGGTTTCATGCCAAGGGCGATCAGGGCCCGCACGGCGTAGTCGGTATGTTTGTTCAGAACTTTCATGGTTGTCAATTTCTGATACCAATTTAGTATCAGTTAGTTAAAATTCAAAATGATTCGATAAAATTCCCCTGTACCACAAAAAAATACGGATCTTCTCGCCGGCTTCGATTTTTCGTCAGGAAAACCGCAGACGCTATATTGTTGTTGTTGTTTGTGCGGCCACCAAAGGGATCAATCATTGGCGGAATAATGGTTGATACTGATGTCATTCTGATTCCGACTTGCCGGGAGAAAAATCCAGAACTCTCTCTATTTCAATAAGATGGATTCTTCACTCCGCTTCACTCCGCTTCGCTTCATTCAGAATTACAGGCCAGTCTCCGAAATTTCTTTTCGAATTTCTTTGGTCGGATTGATAACCACTTTCAACCCCCACCCTGCTCCATCAAAACTGTAACGATCATGCTCCAGCTCAGAACAGCCGGTTATCTCGCGCTCGACCGTCTCCGAAAGAGCGGTGAATTTCCTCCGCACGTTTCCGGCATCGAGGAAATCGATGCCGTCACCGACCGTTTCATGCAGCGCTTCATGGAAGAGCGCTTCAGGGCATCAAATGAGCTTGGCCCGGGGTTCCTGCTCTATGAACTCCTCGACAGGACGGTACGGAGCCGGGAACAGGAACACATGGATGAAGCCTCGACCAGCGGCAAGGAAAAACTTGCGCTGATCCGGGCACTGGACCGGATGAATGACATGACGCTCGCCTACCGCCACCAGATCGACCTGCTCGAACCTCTGATCAGGGAAACTTCGTCACGAAGAGAGGGCCCGGTCAGGATTCTCGAACTGGCTGCCGGTTCCGGAGGCCTTTCGTTCGCCCTTGCCGGACATGCCCTTCACCATGGCATCGATATCGACATCACGGCTACGGACATTGTTCCAGAGACCATCGACGAAGGAAACCGGGCAGCCTCCGAACGCAAACTTCCGGTTCGGTTCAGGGTCATGAACGCCTTCGATTTCGCCTCAATCGAAAAAAACTCGATCGACCTGGTGATCATCTCCCAAAGCCTGCACCATTTCACTCCCGGACAGCTCGCCCTGATGATCGCAAGGTCCGCAGAACACGGCGCCACGGCCTTCATCGGTCTCGATGGCCTCAGAAGCATGCTGCTGCTCGCCGGAGTGCCGCTCGTCGCCAGCCTGCAGGGCATCGCGTCCTTCACGGGCGACGGGTTCACCTCGGCAAGAAAATTCTACAGCGAACTGGAACTCGGCATCATTGCCCGGATCGCCACTGGCCATGATCGGTATGCGGTCAGTGAATCATGGCCGATGAGCATGCTTCTGGTCAACCACGACAGCCCTGTATCCTGACCTCCACGGGGAGTTTTGGGTGTTTTGGTGTTTTACGTTTATCTTTTGTCACATACTCGCAATATTTCCTGAAACCAATCAAAGGGATCACGTTCATGAAAATCGGCAAAGCACTTGTCACGCTCGTCGTCGTTCTCGTGCTGATTCAGTTCATCCCGTTCGGAAAGGATCACAAGAACCCGCCGGTAACCGGCACACCGCAGTGGGACAGTCCGCGCACCGAAGAGCTCTTCAACCGGGCCTGCAAAGACTGCCACTCAAATGAAACCGTCTGGCCGTGGTACAGCAATGTGGCACCCGTATCATGGCTGCTGAGCCTCGACGTGAATATCGGTCGCTCGAAATTCAACGTCTCGGAATGGGGACGTGAAGGCAAAAACGATGGAGATGAAGCTGCCGAAGAGACCCGGAAAGGCAAGATGCCACCATGGTTCTACCTGCCGGCGCATCCCGAAGCGAAGCTGACCCCGGCTGAAAAGGATGAGCTGGTAAAAGGTCTCGCAGCCACCTTTGGCGAAGAGAAACACGAAGAGAAAAAAGAGAGTCGTTAACCTGTTCCTGCAAACCTGCCGTTCCGCATCACCAACAATCCCAGGACCGGCAGGTTTGCCACCTTCCCCCTCCGATGGCTTGCCGGCATTGACCTTCTGTCCAACCTGATTATGGGAAGTTTCCGATCTATCCATGACCCCCGTCATGCCGGCCAGGGCCACCGTTACGCTCTGCATATCCTGTTGTTTCTGGCCACGCTTTTCTGCACGACCTGGGCAGGCACCTACTGGATAGGAACTCCCGCCGAAATGACCAGCCCTGCGGAATTCCTTGAAAATCTGAAGGATGGACTCCCGTTTTCCCTGCCGCTGCTCGCCTTTCTGTCGGTGCACGAGTTCGGGCACTACTTCGCTACCGTCATCCACAGGATCAGGGCGACACTTCCCTACTACATACCCGTGCCTCCGCTGCCGTTTCTTCTGAGCATCGGCACCATGGGCGCCGTCATAAGGATCCAGGAACCGATCCCGGATACCGAAAGCCTGCTCGACACCGGCGCTTCCGGACCGATCGCAGGATTCGTCATCGCTTTTTTCATCCTGCTCTACGGATTTCTGAACGTTCCCCCGACAGAGTACCTGTACGGCATCCATCCGGAGTATCTCAAAACCGGCGGTGTCCCGGCAATACCGCCTCCCGGCACGCTCTATCTCGGCAAAAACCTGCTGTTCGTTCTCCTTGAAACCGTCATTGCGCCGAAAGAGCTTCCGCCGATGACCGAATTGTACCACTACCCGTTCCTCTTTACCGGCTGGCTTGCCTGTTTCGTGACGGCCCTGAACCTTTTGCCTGTCGGACAGCTCGACGGAGGGCACGTCGTGTACGCCATGTTCGGCGACCGGGGTCACGCACTGATCGCCCGGACCTTCCTGTTCCTGATCACGATGGCGGGTCTGCCCGCATTTTCCGCCTCGATCCTCGAGCTTGCAGCACCCGAGCTCGTCAATCTGGTGCCGCATCGACTGATCGAGTGGTCCTGGCCAGGGTGGATCCTGTGGTCTTTCATCCTCACGAAACTGATCGGGCTCAGTCACCCTCAGGTCATGATGCCGATGAAGCTCACCCCAAAAAGACGTATCGCAGGATGGCTCTGTATTGTCATCTTCGTGCTTACCTTTACTCCGGTACCCTTTGGAATTATCTGACCGTTCATCCCTCATGACCAGACATTTGCCCGACAACCATGCATGGCGGCTCGACTGTGCAGGAAAAATCCTTGATCTCACGAAAGGTCCGTCCATCATGGGCATCGTGAACCTCACACCAGATTCGTTCTCCGATGGTGGCCGTTTCGGTGGAAGAGGCGGTTCGATCGACCTCGACAAAGCGCTCGTCAGCGCCCTTGGCATGATCGCTGCGGGCGCGGACATCATCGACGTCGGGGGTGAATCCACCCGTCCCGGGGCAGATGCCGTCAGTGAAGAAGAGGAGATCCGCCGAACCGCCCCGTTCATCGAACTGCTCCGCAGCCGCTCCGACGTGCTGATTTCGATCGATACCTGGAAATCAGGGGTGGCGGAAGCGGCCCTCGCGGCAGGCGCAAACATGGTCAATGACATTTCAGGGTTCACTTTCGACCCCAGGATGCCTGAACTCTGCGGGCGAAGAAAATGCGGCGTCGTGCTCATGCACACCCCGGTCAGGCCGGGCAGTATGCAGTGGAGCCACGATACCGGCACCAGCGACCTGGATATCGTTACCAGGGTCCTCGATTTCCTGAAACGCTCGATCGAAATCGCCCGCAGCCACGGGATCGACGCAATTGTCACGGACCCAGGACTCGGCTTCGGCAAAAGCGTGGATGAGAACTTCCGGCTTCTCGGTCGTCTGGACGAACTCCACGGACTGGGTTGTCCCGTTCTGGCTGGCTTGTCAAGAAAATCGTTCCTCGGCCACGCCATAAGAAAAGATGGTCAGGAGATCCCTCCGCCGGCAGCACGGCATGACGCTACCACCTGCGCAAATACCCTCGCGCTCCTGAACGGTGCAGACATCCTGAGGGTGCATGACGTCGAATCGGCCGTCCAGACCCGCTCGGTGGTGCTGGCCATGCGCCGGGCATGCAATGGATATTGATGAGACCTTTCGCTTTTCCCGAGTGACTCTTTTTTTGTTAAATTCAGTTCACAACAGATAACCGGCCGGGTCGCCTGCGGCTTGAATAATGACCGATTACTCCCTGTTCTCTTGGGCATCGCTATGTATCGTCGTGAGCAACCCGAGTACAAGGCGGACGGAGCACAGAAACCGGAGTGTACACCAGGTACATGAGGATTTCGAGCACCGACCAACACAGTAATCGTGTTGCGTAACAGATAAATAGCGCTGCCCTCATGTATCTGTCGAAAATCGAGCTGTTCGGCTTCAAAAGCTTCGCCCACCGGGTCAGGATCTCCTTCGACAAGGGACTGACGGCCATCGTCGGCCCGAACGGTTGTGGCAAAACCAACGTTGTCGACGCCATCCGCTGGGTGCTCGGCGAACAGAAATCGCAGCTCCTGCGATCGCCGAAGATGGAGAACATCATCTTCAACGGCACCAAGAACCTGAAGCCGCTCAGCTTCACCGAGGTCTCCATCACCATCCAGAACACGCGCAACGTCCTGCCGACCGAGTACACCGAGGTGACGGTCACCCGCCGGCTCTACCGCAATGGCGACAGCGACTACCTGCTGAACCAGGTTCCCTGCCGCCTGAAGGACATCCTGGACCTCTTCGCCGATACGGGCATGGGCAGCGACGCCTATTCGGTGATCGAGCTGAAGATGATCGAGGAGATCATCAGCAACAAGAGCGAAGAACGGATGAAGCTCTTCGAGGAAGCTGCCGGCATCACCCGTTACAAGCAGCGCCGCAAACAGACGTTCCGTCAGCTCGAGAGCGCAAGCCGCGACCTGGCGAGAGTCGATGACGTGCTGGCCGAGGTTGAAAAAAAGGTTCGTTCACTTAAGCAGCAGGTCAAAAAAGCTGAACGGCTGAGGGAGATCCGCGAAGAGCTCCGGACGCTCGACCTGACCCTTTCGGGTATCGCCATGGGTGACCTGCACGACAGGCTTCGCCCCCTGATCGACTCAATTTCCGCCGAAGAGCGACTCAGCCATGAACTGACAGCGAAAATAGCGACGCTCGACAGTGCACACCAGGAGTCGGAACTGCAGCAGCTCAACCTCGAACAGCGCCTTTCCGATGCCCAGCGGGAGCTCAATGCCGCCAACAGCCGCATACACGACCTCGAGAAACAGCTGCTTCAGCATCGTGAAAAACAGAACAGCCTTCTCGTCTCGATCGATCGTCTCGGTCACTCCATCGAGGAGAAACAGCGGAAACTGGCCGACGAGCAGGCGCTCGTCATTGAACTCAATGCACAGCAGGCTCCGGTCGAGGGCAGATGTACCGAACTCCATGAACGGTACGAAGAGCTCAAGGCCCAGCTTGAAACCGTGAACACGAGCCTTGACAACCGCCGTCGCGAACTGCAGCAGATCCGGCAGAAATCCTCCGAGCTGCAGCGTTCGGTCAACGCCCTGAACCTTTCACGCCAGTCGCTGCTGAACAAGAAAGAGCATGTCGCCGGATCGGTCGCGAGGCTCGAGCAGCGCAAAAGAGAGCTCGAGGAGCTTCTGGACAGGGCAGATCCGGAGCGCATCGAAGCCGAAGAGACGCTCACCATAAAACGGAAACGGGTCGATGAGCTGAAAGCACGCCAGAAAGAGCTGGGCATAAGAAAAAGCGCCCTTTTCGACAGGACGGAGGAGCTGAAAGAACGGCAGCGCTCGCTCCGCAGCGAACACGATCGCCTGCAGAACCAGGTCATCCTCTGCAACTCGATCCTCGAAAAGTTCGAAGGCTTGCCTGAAGGTGTGGCCTTCCTCGAAAAACAGCGTGACGGCAAGCCCGGCCTCGGGTGCCTCTCCGACCTGCTTTCGCTGCAGCCGGAACACAAGAAAGCGGTCAACGCCGCGCTTGGCGAAAGCCTCGGTTACTATCTCTGCCGGAACCTCGATGAAGCTAAAAGCGCCGTATCCAGCCTTGTACGAAGTGACAAAGGCAAGGTGCACTTCCTCATGCTCGATCTGGTCAACTCGAGCCAGATCAGGGATTATCACCCGATCGACGGTGCTGAAAGGACGCTGGACGTCATCGGTTTTCCTGAGGAGATCTCCAGGGCGCTCTCGCTGCTCCTGCAGGACAGCTACATCGTACCCGACCTCGAGACTGCCGAAAAGCTCGCCGCGAGTAATCCTGAAGCAAGATTCGTCACGGCTGAAGGAGAGAAGTTCTCCGGCAGCGGCCTGCTCTTTGGAGGAAGCTCCAAAGGCAGTGACAGCCTAAGGCTCGGCCGGAAAGCCGAACGCGACCGTCTGCAGAAACAGATGAAAGGGGTTGCCTCATCGATCGGCGAAACGGAAGCATCGCTCACGGACGTGAAAAAGGAGATCGATGGCATCCGCATCGATGAACTCAGGCGCGAAGCCTCGATGGTCGAACAGGAGATCGGCAACCTGGAGAAAAAGCTCGCCAGACTCGAAGCCGAAAAGCACTCGAGGGCCGATCAGGTCAAACGCACGGTCCAGGAGGCTTCAGCCCTCGCCGCATCGGTGCAGGGAGTCGATGCCGAGCTCGAACGCATAGGCCCGGAGTTCGAGCGGCTTCAGGCTGAGGAGGCCGAGCTGCAGGAGCAGATCGCTTCGATACAGGAGTCGGTTGCCGGAGAGGAGACGAACGCCCGGACGCTGAACGTCGAGGTGCAGGCACAGCATGGCAGGTACCGCGACGCGCAGCTTGAACGCGAAAAACTCGGTTTCAGGATCGGTGCCTGCCGTCAGGCGATCAACGCCCTGACCGAAGAGATTGCCGCCCTGCATCGGGATAAGAGTGCCGCCGAACAGGAGGTGGCGAATCTCGGCACCTCGATCGCCCAGAGTTCGGAAATCCACGAAAAAGAGCTCGTCGAGTCGGGGCGCCTTCAGCAGTCGCTCAACGAAGTCGAGTCGTCCTACCGGGACCTGCAGTCAAAAAACCATGAAGCGCTCTCGGTGCTGCGTGACCTTCGCCGCAAACATGAGGTCTCGATGCAGATGGTGCATGAGCTCGGTAACCAGAGGATACGAATCGAACAGGAGATCGATCACCTCAGAACCACGGTCCTGGAGCGATATAGTATAGAACTGGACCCCATGCCGGCACTCGCACCGGAGGGATTCGATACGGAAAAATCGAAAGAGCGGCTCGCCTACCTGCAGAAACAGCGGGAACAGTTCGGCGCGGTCAACGAACTGGCCATGGAGGAGTACCAGATCGAAGAGGAACGTCTCGACTTCCTGACTACACAGAAAGAGGATCTGGTCAACGCCGAGCAGCAGCTCAGGGAGACGATCGAGGAGATCAACCGGACGGCGCTCGAAAAGTTCAGGCAGACCTTCACGGAGGTCCGGCGAAACTTCATCCGGATCTTCCACGACCTGTTCGACCCGGAAGACGAGGTGGACCTCCTGATCCACACCGAGGACGATCCGCTCGAAGCACGAATCGAAATCGTGGCAAAACCGAGAGGGAAAAAACCGCTGGCCATCGAACAGCTGAGCGGCGGAGAGAAGGCCCTGACGGCGCTCTCCCTGCTTTTCGCCATCTACCTGGTGAAGCCGAGCCCCTTCTGTATCCTCGACGAAGTCGACGCGCCGCTTGACGACGCAAACGTAGGAAGGTTCGTGAAGCTCCTGAAAAAATTTGAGAATAACACCCAATTTATTATCGTTACGCACAACAAGAAGAGCATGGCTTCGTGCCAGGCGCTCTATGGCGTCACGATGGAAGAGGAGGGAGTATCCAAACTCATTCCCGTGAAGATAGAAAAAGCACGTTCTGAAGAAGAGGTATCAGCCTGAAAATGCATCGCAGACTTGTGTTGTTTGACATCGATGGAACCCTGCTGAAGGTCGGGAGCGTCAACCGGCGCGTCCTTGCCGATGCCCTCATCGAGGTCTACGGTACCGAAGGCAGCACGGGCCATCATGATTTTTCAGGAAAAATGGACGGCGCCATCATCTACGAGGTGCTGGAAAACGCCGGCCTCGACCGCCGTGAAATTGCCGAACGGTTCGACCGGGCCAGGGACACCTATATCACCCTGTTCCGGGAGCGAACGTGCCCTTCGGACATCACGCTGCTCGAAGGGGTACGCCAGCTGCTCGACGAGCTGTCGGAACTGCCAGGCATCTGTCTCGGCCTCCTGACCGGTAACTTCGAGAAATCAGGCCGCCACAAGCTGAAGCTTCCCGGAATCGACCACTACTTCCCTTTCGGCGCTTTCGCCGACGACGCCCTGCAGAGAACCGAACTCCCGCCCATCGCCCTCGAACGCGCCAGACGCATGACCGGCACAAACTTTTCCCCATCGGAGACCGTTATCATCGGCGACACTGAACACGACATCAGATGCGCACGCGTCCTCGATGCCAGATCGATCGCTGTGGCCACGGGCAACTTCTCCAGTGAGGTCCTTGCCGGGCACCGTCCAGATGCGCTCTTTGAAAATTTTGCTGCGACCGGCGAAGTCATCGCCGAGATCCTGAATCCACAATCCTAATTGCCATCATGAAGACCTACAGACGACAGATCAGGGAAAAAATCCTCCAGGCTCTCTACACACTGGAGATCCGGGATGTCGATGTCGAAACCGCCTCTCACTGGCTCCTGACCAAGGAGATCATGGACGACGCCAATGCCATGAAGTTCTTCAAGCACCTCCTCGCCAGCATCACCGGCCACCGCGAAGAGATCGACGGCTACATCGCCAAGCACACCTTCAACTGGGACATGAGCCGTATCGCGATCATCGACAAGAACATCCTGCGCATGGCACTGGCTGAAATCCTCTATTGTGAGGACATTCCGCCGAAGGTCTCCATCAACGAAGCCATCGAGATCGCCAAGAAATTCAGCAGCACCGAGAAGAGCAGCAAGTTCGTCAACGGCATCCTCGATGCGATCTTCAACGATCTCAAGGCGGAAGGAAGGATCCAGAAGTGCGGTCGCGGCCTTATCGACCACTCGGAAACGAAGATGCAGAAATCGGACAACGAACAGTGACCCTGGCCGGGAAGAGCTCCCGGCATCGTCATCAACCCTCATCCTGACCGATGAAAAAGATGTCCATCAGCAGAAAAATCGCCTTCATCGACGAGGCGCTAACAGCCGTCTGGCCGAACCCAAAAAGCGAGCTGAACTACGAAACGCCGTTCCAGCTGCTCGTGGCCACCATCATGGCCGCCCAGGCTACGGACAAGAAGGTCAACCAGCTCACGGTCGGGCTGTTCAAGGCTGCGCCCGATGCGGAAAGCATGAGCCGCATGGACCTCGAGGATATCAGGACCATCATCCGGCCCATCAACTACTACAACAACAAGGCCAAAAACATCCTGTCGGTCAGCCAGATCCTCGTCGATCAGTACGGTGGTGAAGTACCGGGATCGAGGGAAGCGCTCGAAAGCCTTCCCGGAGTGGGCAGAAAAACGGCAAACGTGGTGCTCAGCAACGCCTTCGGAGTGCCATCCATGCCGGTGGACACCCACGTGCACCGAGTCTCGAACCGCATAGGGTTGTGCAAAACCTCGAAACCCGAGGAGACCGAGGCCGCCCTGCTCAAAATCATCCCCGAATCGAGGCTGATCGATTTCCACCACTACCTGGTGCTCCACGGCCGCTACACCTGCAAGGCAAAAAAGCCGGAATGCCAGGCCTGCCCCATCCGCGAAGCCTGCGACTGGCCGGAAAAAGTAACGAGTGACAAGTAACGAGTGACGGAAAGAACGGAATGGACGTGATGGACATAGTGGACTGAATGGACGGCATGGACAGTGAATGAGGCCATCGGAACTGAAAAGCCTCACGATTATCGTCCTGCTTCTTTTGTCCATGCCGTCCATCTCCCACATTCGTCCATTCAGTCCATCACTAACCTTGTTTCATATCTGGCCTTGCGTCTTTGCTGATCGTCGTGAGCAATCCGAGTTCAAGGCGGACGGAGCACAGAAACCGGAATGTACAGATAGTACATGAGGATTTCGAGCACCGACCAACGCCGAAATCGGGTTGCGCAACAGATCAGCGAAGACGCATCACGGCAGCTCAATCTTCCTGTCCACGGCATACAACCACTCGCACTCCGGCCTTCCGCGCGTACCCGCCCAGAGCTCTACCGTAACGCCCTGGCTCCGGTTCGTCTGGGAGGTGAAGATCTCGATCTGGTAATAGAGCTCGTCGAGCAGATCGCCCCATGCCTCATCGAGAGGATTGGCGGTTCTGGAGTAATGTTCCGAGGCTTCGAGCGCCGGGCTGCCGGCCTTGAACCAGTCGGTCAGGCAGAGATAGCTGTCCGGCATCAGGCAACCGCCACGGAAAGTGCCTCGGGGATGCCTGACCCCTGGCACCTCCACCCAGAATTCAAGTCGGGCTTCCGGCGTCAGCTGACCGTCACTCGCAAGCTTATCGAGCAACTGGGTGACCGTATCCCTGACAAGCTGCTTGCTCTCGTCGGAGAGTTCGAGCATTTTGAAGTTTGGCGTGTGATCTCTCATGGCTGGGTTGGTTGGCGGTTGCTTAAAATAAGGCACCAAATAAATATACGGTTCCCAGCCTTACCCTTCAACCAAAGGATGTCAATGCAGTGCCGTGATCTCTGCGACCCGTTGACCACGCAAAGCATTGCACAGGAGCACGACATCGGCCCGGAGGAGGTCGTCGGGTCTGAGCGCCCGTTCGATGATCCATGGCCTCGTGCGTAGCAGATAGCGGCGGTATACGCCATGCAGCAGCCCCGACGATAGCGGTGGAGTGTACCACTGCCCGTCAAGGCATACGACTATATTGCTGATAGCGCCTTCGGTCACCTCGCCCCGCTCGTTCAGGAAAATCGTCTCACCACATCCCCGCTCGGCTGCTTCATGCAGCGCACGGTCGTAAAGGTCACGGCAGGTAACTTTGTGCCTGAGCAGCGGATCGGCCGAATCGACCCGTTCACCGGCATAGCAGACCCTGACCGGCTGACCGGCAGGATCGGGGATAAACGGCCGGGATGAAACGGAAAGTCCCTCGGTTCGATCGAGCTCAAGCCTGACACGGTGGGTGCCGCCAATGCCAGCAAGCTCTCTGTCAAGAGTTTCAAGCATCTTCCGTGCCTCGTCCCGATCGAAAGTCAGGCCGAGCTTCGATGACGAATCCTCCATCCGGTCAAGATGGTCTTCAGGCAGCAACCAGGCACCGTTCCAGAGGATGGTTTCGAAAATGCCCGGCACCTCGAGGGCACGATCCGACAGAATCTTCGCCTTGAGCAGGCATTCGAGGTACTCGTTGTGCGGGTCCGAATCCCAGACAACGCCACTGCCGGTGCCATATACCCCCTGGCCTCCCGACAGCTCGATGGTACGTATGGCTACGTTGAAAGCCATTCGCCCTCCCGGCAGCATGAAGCCGATCGCTCCGGTATAGACCCCGCGAGGGCTCGTTTCGAGCGACCTGATGAGGTGCATGGCCCGCACCTTGGGCGCTCCGGTGATCGATCCTGAAGGGAAAATCGCCCTGAAGAGGTCATACAGTCCAGTCTCTTCCCGAAGCTCACCCCTGACGGTCGAGACCATCTGATGAAGCGTCGGATAGGTCTGGGTCTCGAACAGACCGGTGGTCGACACCGATCCCGGCCTGCAGATCCGTCCCAGGTCGTTACGCAGGAGATCGACGATCATGAGATTCTCCGCGCGATTCTTTTCACATGCGGCAAGGCGTTCCCGCTCGGCAGTGTCCTCCTCGGCGTTGCCGCCTCTCGGTGCGGTCCCCTTCATCGGCATGGTCTCGATACTCTTCCTGTCGAGCGTGAAGAAGAGTTCCGGGGAGAACGACAGCACGATCCTGTCGCCGGTGTTGAGGAAAGCTGACCAGGCGGAGGGCTGAAGGCGCTTCATATCGACATACAACGACTCCGGCCTGCCCTCGAATCCGAACCGGAAACGCCCCGTGAAGTTGACCTGGTAAACGTTGCCGGCCGCGATCTCCTCCTTCAGGGCAGCGATGCGTCCGGTATATGCCGTTTCGTCGAGCTCGAACTCCGGTGACGATACCAGATAACGCCCGGATGAGGCTGAAGCATCGGCAGCTTCGATACCGGCCCGGTCCAGCGACTCGGGAGCGCGGTAGACGCCGAACCAGCCGAGCAACCCGGCCCGATCCTCAGGCCAGGAGCAGCCTGCAAGCGCAGCGTCCAGCCCTGCCCCGGCTTCGTAACCGATCCAGCCGGCCAGGCAGCGTCCCTCGTCAAGACGGGACTCGAGACGATCGAACCAGGCATGGATATCGTCACCGGCATAGAGCGGCAATGCTTCGAGCGGATCGGAAAACAGAAGGGAATCGGCATATCTGGTGTGCGAAGCGGTTGCCTCGAACCAGAGAGTTCCCGGTGAAGAGAGCCGTTCGTACAGTCCGGTCATTGCATCCGGGCTTCGATCGCGATTTCCCGGCCAAGCACCTCCTGCAGCCACGATTTGAGCGATTCAGCCGCCCAGAGTTCGATATCGGGTTCAAACCTGGTGAGCGCCTCCAGCACAATCCGCTGCTCCCCGATCGCTGCGGAAATAGACAGGACATTCTGACGGTGACCACGCTCCAGGCCGTTGGCGATTCGCAGGATACCTGAAAGCACATCGACGGCACGACGATGCGATGGCTTGAGCTGGGCATACATCGGATGCTTCAGCGAAGGCGGGTTTTTCCGGTGGTAACGTGCGACGTTGCCGATAATGTCAATCTCTGCGGGAGCGAATCCCCGGAGATCACCATTCATGATGATGTATTGCGAATGCTTGTGATGCGCGGCGATGGAGATGAACTCGCCGATGTTATGCAGGAGTGCCGCATACTCGAGCAGCTCGCGGTACTGCGGTTTGAGTTCGTGCAGGGGCTGCAGCTGGTCGAACAGCATCAGAGAAAGCCTCGCCACCTGCTCCGAATGAGGCTTGTGCCAGTTGCAGCGGTAGCCAAGCTCCACGACACTCTGCCGACGGATGTCGAGCTGCTCTTCACCGTCACGGTCGCGGATGCCGGAAACATAGTGCACCACCATTCCTTCTCGCAGTGCAGACTCGGAGATGATGACCTCTTTCAGTCCGAATACCCGGAAAATGGTGTTGATCAGAATCAGACCCGGTACGATCAGGTCGACCCGTTTCTCGTCGAGTCCGGTCAGCTTGCGACGGGATGCTGCGTCGAGCGAAATGACCGACTTGTAGAACTTCTCGAACTCCTGTCGGGTGAATCCGGTCTGGTTCATCGAATCGACACCTTCAGCCTCCCGTCCGGAGCGGATCATGCGTGCGATATTGAGCGCGGTTCCTGACGAGGCGATACCTCTGGTCACGCCAAGCTGACGGGCCATCTCGGCCGAAAAGTAGAGCTCGGCCGCACAGAACTGCTCGAGGAGTTTCAGCTCATGCGGTGAGATCGGATCGGAGGTCACGAACCGTTCCAGCATTCGGGCCACACCGATCTTCCGGCTTTCAAGCAGATGAACACGGTCAGCACCGGCAATGATGAACTCGACCGAGCCTCCGCCGATGTCGAACAGGAGGTCGGGCTGCTCGCCAAGTCGCACGGCATTGCGAACCCCGTAATAGATGAACTGGGCCTCCTCTTTTCCCGATATGACCTTCACCTTCAGCCCCGTCTCGCGCCTGACCATGTCGATGAACACGTCACGGTTCGCCGCTTCACGAATGGCGCTGGTCGCGAAGGCGATGACGTTGTGCGGGGCCACGCCCCGCTGAGTGGCCAGCACCAGAAACTTCTTCAGTGTCGCCACGCCGGCCTGCATGGCCTGTTCGTCGAGCATTTTGGAGAGAATACTGCCTCGTCCGATACAGATCATATCCTTGACACGGTCGATTTCGACGATCCCTTTTCCCTGGCTCTCCTCGACGATGACCATATGGAACGAATTGGTGCCGAGGTCGATGGCTGCGACCCTGAGTTTACCTGATGACATGTGATGATGTGCTGACTGGTTGCGAACGGGAATAAAATACGCGATTTCCCTGAAAAACGAATCCATACCCGATCATCGACCATGGAGACTTTCCGTTAACAGCTTTTTCGGCGTATATTCTGCAAGAAAATCCTCCTGCATTTTACAGGCGGAAAAGCTTAGGAACAAGCTCTGCGCCATGAGTCAAGTCTTCAAAACCGGAAAGATCGATCAGGATCCGAACCACCTGGACTTCAGGTACGAGTTCGCGCGCAAGGCGATCCACCTGTCGTCGCTGCTCATCCCCCTGATCTACTGCCGGATCAGCCGTGAACTGGCGCTGATTATCCTGACGCCGCTTACCGCAGGCTTCCTTGGGGTCGACATCCTCAAGAATTTCGTTCCCGCCATCGCCACCTGGTATCATGGCACCTTCGCGCCGATGCTCAGGCATCATGAACTGCAGAAAGACCGGCTGCACCTGAACGGAGCAACCTGGATCACCCTGTCCGCATTCATTCTGATAGCGGCGTTCCCGAAAATGATCGCCATTACGGCATTTGCCATCGTATCGATCTCCGACACGGTTGCAGCGCTCGTCGGCAAATCGTTCGGGAAGCACCGTTTCGGTGAAAAAAGCTATGAGGGCAGCCTGGCATTCTTCGTCTCGGCCGTGGCGGTCTCCACCGTCATGCCGAACCTGCTCCTGCCGGTCGGCATCGTCATGGCAGCTGCCGGCACGATAGCCGAGGCTGTCGTCATCCGTATCGGCGGCTTCAAGATCGACGACAACATCACCGTACCCCTGGGAGCAGCCCTGGCCGGTTATTACTGCTACCTCTGGTACTTCCCCGGTGCGATGGTCCCACTGTCAATCTGTCCCTGAAACTCTTCTGCCGTCATGCAGACTGTCGTCACCGATTCACCTGAAGTTGCCGCCGGGTTCATCAATCGCGCCGGGATCGTCGCTTTTCCGACCGAGACGGTCTATGGGCTGGGCGCGGACGTATTCAGGCCCGAGGCGGTCGCCCGGATCTTCACCGCCAAAGGCAGGCCTTCGGACAACCCGCTGATCGTGCATGTGCAAAGCCCGGATCACATCGGCGAGGTGGCAACCGGCCTGACCGGCCGGGCTGCAGAACTTGTCGAACAGTTTTTCCCGGGCCCCCTCACCATCGTTCTGAAAAAACGTGATTCCGTACCGGATATCGTCTCTGCCGGTCTGCCGACCGTTGGCGTGCGCTGCCCTGCCCATCCGATGGCGGCAGCGTTCCTGAGGCACTGCGACCACCCGGTGGCCGCACCTTCAGCCAATGTCTCCGGACGACCGAGTTCGACCGACTGGAAAAGCGTTTACCACGATCTCGGCGGCAGGATCGACTGCCTCCTTCGCGGGACACCGAGTACGATCGGGCTCGAATCGACCATCGTGGACTGCTCGGTCTACCCGCCGTTGCTGCTCAGAAGCGGCGCCATCGGGCTCGAATCCCTGCTCGAAGTGGTGCCGGAACTTGTGGTAGCCACAACCTGCAAACCGGGCGAAGCACCGAAAAGCCCCGGCATGAAGTATCGGCACTATTCGCCGGAAGCATCGATCATCCTGGTCGAATCACCCCCGGAAACGCTCGACCCCGTGCCTCCATCGGCCTGGATCGGACTTTCGGAACCTCCCCGGGGTGCGGCGAAATCGATGCAATGCCACACCGCAGAGGAGTATGCGAGAGTGCTGTTCGGCTTTTTCCGCACCTGCGATGCCGAAGGTATTCACACGATCTGGTGCGAACTTCCGCCCGAAAAGGGAATCGGCCGTGCGATCCGCGACCGCCTCCACAAAGCCTCCGGCGGGTAGGAAAGAAGAATGGTCGAAAAGAGGGAAGATGATGGACGGAATGGACATGATGGACATGATGGACTTTATGGACGAAAGGCAAAGAGAAAACAGCATCCCGCTCTTTTCCGTCCATTCCGTCCATGTCGTCCATGTCGTCCATGTCGTCCATGTCGTCCATGTCGTCCATCACGTCCATCGCTTTCACTAAAATTTCAGTATCGCCCCCAGGTTAAACGAACTCGGTGACGACGTCGGTCGCAGGTCATTGCCGCTGCCGTAACTCTCACGGTCGGCATACCAGGTGGTTTCGTATTTTGCGGCCATGGTGAAGTTCCTGAACGGTTCGCAGCTGACCAAAACGAACATGGCCTGCCCGCGACCGTAATAGGGATTCAGCGCGTAGACCTGCGGCAGATCGTCCTCATAGGCATAGATTGCAGCATCGTAATCGTCGGTGTTGAAACGGGTGTACCGCGTACTCACCTTCAGCAACCCGAAACTCGATTTCAGCTGTTCATAGACGAGCCACCCCCGCGAGGTATCTTTTCCGGTCTGAAGACGACTTTCGACACTCTTGTACTCCCCCCTCGTCCTGAAAGTGAATCGCGACGACGCTTTCGTTTCGAGATTCAGCTGGACCCGATTGGTGGTCTTCGGCACCGGCATGACATATTCGTGCCAGCCACCGTCTTCGGTCTGTATCTTCGTCTCCTCTTTCTCTTTGTGCTGGTACAGGCCGCTCCATGTCATCCGCAGGTTCTGTTTCCAGGTGAAGTTCACGCGCGCATCATGGCCTGTTGAGGGCAGCGTGTAGGTGCTTCCCAGCTCCGGAAACCGGAACAGGTCATATGAGACGCCAAGATCGAGATTCCGGAGGACTCTGGCATCGAGACCAAGGTAAAAGCCCTCTTCATTCGAACCGTCATCCCCGCGTTCGGCAAAGGCTCCGGCAAACGGCGAAAAATAATCGACATCGTAGTGTCGGATGGACACGACACCCTTGACGCCATCCGACAGGCTGGACTGAAGACCACAGATCCATGACAGGGCATCGGGCTGCTGAGAAAACGCCGCCTCCCCGAACGCCTGCACCCGCCCATAGACAACACCTGCCTCGACCGATGCCGCACTCCGCTCCTGGCTGTTCCCGTCGAGCCATCTGACCGGTTCGCCATACCTGTAGCGCATGAGCGTACCACCGATACCCGCGCTCAATCCGCTGCCCTGATACTGGTACCGGAGGTTCACACCCTGTGCTTCGAGCGGAAGCAGATCCTTTTTGGACTGTTCGCTCACCGTCCGGTGGTAACCGTCTGCAGGGACGCTCGTCACGACACCTGCGGTGATCGAAGCATCGAGCCGGTTCCTTGAGGTGAATGCGGTCAGCTCGAATGGACCAGGGCTGAGCGTCACGGCACCGCCCTGCATGAAGCTCTCTTCCGATGCCGAGGCATAGGGGCGGACGGACGATGAAAAGATGAGTACGCCATCGACGGGATCGGTGCCTTTGGAGAAGTAACGTCCCTGGCCAAGCAGGAGCCCCTGACCGAAACTCACGCGGTAATTTCCGGCAACGGCCCTGGTGAGTATGCCGATCTCGTCGGCATGCATGCTGAACGAGAGAAAATCTCCGGCATCGGGCTCGCCGATGTCGCTCTCCTGAACAAAACTGGCACCATAGTTCGAACCGGATGCCTCGACACGGCTGTAGATGCGTCGATTTTCGCCTTCATACTTTCCGGTTTCGATACCCTGCCGCGGCGGAGTCTCCCAGAAAACCCGACCATACGCGCTGCCCTGGATCCCTTTGCCTCCGCCTTTCAGCGATCTTGCCCGAGGCTGCTCGAACGACAGATAGGGAAGAATGCGTGATGCACTGTCAGCTCCGATGACCGCGGAAAGCTTCTCGGGAGAGTCGATCGGACCCTTCTTTTCCCGCCACTCGACGATCCGTCTGGCGTCTCCAGCGCTCAGAATCGGAATACGGAGCAACTCGGCTTCGGTAGCTTTGTTCACGGAGAGCGGTCGTTCACGAAGCTTCTGCAAAAGTTCGACAAGCTCTTCTCCATTACCCTCCTGCTCGCTTCGTTCAAGCAGATCTTCGATCGGTTCGAGTCCGTATGTGGTATTGGGAAAAGCCAGGGCGACACAGAGCGCGGCGGTCGATGCCAGCCGCCGCGAGTGGGAGGGTAGTTGTGGTTTCATCGTTGGGGGGATCGATGAATTAATGCATGTCCGCTAACCGTTTGCTGGAAGCTGCCGCCGGACATGCAGAATGTGCGACAACCCCCGAAAAGATGCTTACTCTTTCCCGGCGTCCGAACTGAGGCGATACAACTGTTCGACCTCTTTCCGGCTCAGATAGCGCCACTCGCCCCGACGCAGATCGCCGGGGAGCAGACCGGCATAGGCTACACGGTCGAGCCGCTTGACCTCGAAGCCGAGGGTGCTGAACATCCGGCGTACCTGATGGTTTTTGCCTTCATGGATACTGATCAGGACAGTCATGCCGTCATCGAGAATCTTGGCCCGGCAGGGACTCACCTTCTCGCCAGTATCCTTCAGCCGCATACCGCAGGTAAGTTTCTGCAGCATGGCGGGGGGAAATCTGGTGTCGAGACCCGCAAGATACTCCTTGCGCACCTGCGACGACGGGTGCATCAGCCGGTGTGCCAGCGTACCGTCGTTGGTCAGCAGGAGAAGCCCGGTGGTCTTCCGGTCGAGACGACCCACCGGAAATACCCTTTCACGCACGTCGATGAAGTCGAGCACCTGCTGGCGGTCACGCTCGTCATGGCTGGTGGTGATGACATTTTTTGGCTTGTTGAACAGGATATAGACCTTCTTGTCCTCGATCTTTGCCATCCGCCGCCCATCGACGATCACCTCATCGTTGCGGGGATCGACTTTCAGACCGGGTTCATCGGCGATACGGCCGTTCACGGTCACCTTTCCATCGAGCACGAGCTGGTCCGCAGCGCGTCGTGAAGCGACGCCACACATGGCCAGATATTTGTTGATCCTTACTTTGTCTTCCAGAACCTGCTTTTTCATTCGTTTTCCTGCTGTAAATCACTGTTTGGGTCCGCTTCGGTCATCATATCACCTGAACCGGACGATAGATACTGCTGCTCCTCATGCTCCTGGAGAATTTCCCTGATCTCCCGCAACTTAGGCAGGTCCTTCAGGGACGACAGATTGAACAGGTCGAGGAACTCCCTGGTCGTGCCGTACTGCAGAGGTTTGCCCGGCGAATCCGCTCGCCCGCGAACCTCGATAAGACCTCGCTCCATCAGCCTGTCGATGGCATAATCGGGGCTGACTCCCCGTATCTGCTGGATCTCGCCACGGGTCACGGGCTGGTGCCAGGCCACAACCGCGAGCACTTCGATCATCGATCGGGACAATCTTCGCTGAATGACCGGAGCGAGCAGCTTCCTGATCAGATCGCCGAAATCGGGTTCCGTAAGGAAACGGAAGCCTCCGGCGATGCTGTGGATACGGAACGTACGCCCCGTATCCTCGTATTCCCGGTTGAGAGTATCGACGATTGCCTCCAGGTCACGGTACTTCAGATCGAAGCCCGTGACCTGGCAGATAGTCTGGAAGGAAATAGCCTCTTCTGAAGCGAAAATCAGGGCTTCGATCGACTGGTGGATGTGGCGATCCTGATCCTGCACGATGAGGGATGTCGGTTTAGCGGTTACACGATCCCGGGAGGCCTCTCGGGTCACGCCTGAGGAAAACACTCCTTCTTGCGGGCCGTGGAAAACTCACCGTCGATGCCGAGCCCCTGTTCATAAGCGTACCAGAGCTCCTGGCAGGGGAAATTGCACTCGTAGAGCGCCTTGCCGATAATCACTGAATCGACGCCGAACTTTTCGAGAGACCTGAGTTTGTGCAGGTCCTCCGAACTGGAAACACCGCCGGACGCGGTCACCTTCATGCCGGCCTTTTCAGCGAAGGCCCTGGTCGTTTCGTAACCGATACCCTGCAGCATACCGTCGCGGGTGATGTCGGTATAGATGACCCGCTCGACACCGAGCTTTTTCATCTCGAGGGCAAGTTCGTAATCCTTCATGTCGCTGCTCTCGGTCCAGCCTTTGATCTTTGGCACGCCGTTTTCGGCATCGATGCCGACGACGATCTGCGAAGGACGATACTTTTTGAGCAGTTCGGCGACAAGGCCGGGATTGGTGACCGCTGCGGATCCAATGACCACGCGGCTGACACCGATCTCGAGATATTTCCGGACCGCCTCTGCCGAGCGGATACCGCCGCCGACCTGAATCGGAATGTCGAGTATGCCGACGATTTCACGAATTTTCTCAAAGTTGACCATTTCACCGGTCAACGCAGCGTCAAGATCGACAACGTGCAGCATTTTGGCATTCTGCTTCCGCCAGATGACCGCCATGTCGCTGGGATTGTCGAGATAGATCTTCTTCTGGGCGAAATCACCACGAGTGAGTCTGACGCACTTTCCTTCCTTAATATCTATAGCAGGGATGATCAGCATAGGGATAAACGGGTAAACAACTTAGCACTCCGCGAAATTTCTGAGGACCTGAAGGCCCGCTTCGGAGCTCTTTTCGGGGTGGAACTGTACAGCGAAAATACCATTTTTTTCAATGGCCGAGCAAAAATTTTTTCCCGCGAAATAGGTGGTCGCGGCGATGCTTTCGGGCTCTTCGGGATGGCAATAGAAGGAGTGCACGAAGTAGAACCATGAGTGGTCCGGAATGTTACGGAACAGCACGGAATCCTTCTTGCAGTGATCCGCGGAGTTCCAGCCGATCTGCGGGATCTTGTCGGTGTCGCTTCTGAAATGCAGAACCTTGCCCGGAATCAGGCCGAGACCTGCATGAGCCCCCATCTCCTCGCTGCCGTTCAGGAACAGCTGCATGCCGAGGCAGATACCGAGAACCTGGCGGCCCTTGTCTACATGCTCTCTGATCGCATCGGAAAACCCGAGCCGGTCAAGAGCTTCCATCGCCGGACCGAACGCTCCCACGCCGGGAATGAGCACCTTCTCGTATCCGTTCACCTCGGATGCGCGATCGCTGACGACCGCTTTTATTCCGAGATAATCGAAAGCTTTCTGAACCGATCGAAGGTTACCTGCTCCGTAGT
This sequence comes from Chlorobiaceae bacterium, assembly GCA_013334925.1. Taxonomy (GTDB): domain Bacteria; phylum Bacteroidota; class Chlorobiia; order Chlorobiales; family Chlorobiaceae; genus Chlorobaculum. The sequence goes on along the minus strand of JAAXWP010000021.1, from coordinate 6,217 downwards.
CAGCGATGAATACCATGAAAAACAGATTAAAATCATTCCTGAATCGTACCAAAAACGCTGAAATTCAGTTTCTGGTCCTCAAAAAAGCGACAACCATTCTTTTAATTAAGAAGTTCAAACCGTATTATGAAAGAATACGGCTTTCGCTTCTACCTTGCTTCCTGAAAGTCATTCCAATCCACATACCACAGAAATCCGAGAAACAATGTACAGGATTGTGTCCGCTATTTTTTTAGCTGAAAATATCAAAAAATTCGAAATAGAGGCCCCGAGGATCGCAAAAAAGCGAAAAGCAGGACAGTTCGTCATGCTTCGGCTCGAGGAAAACGGAGAGCGATTTCCGCTGACCATTGCCGATTCCGATCCTGAAAAGGGAACCATCACCATCATCGCACAGGGTGCCGGCAAATCGACCCGCGCGCTGAACAGGATGGAAGCCGGAGACATGATCACCGACGTCGTCGGGCCTCTGGGAACTCCTTCCCACATCGAGAATTTCGGAACAGCCGTCAGCATCGGCGGCGGTGTCGGCACGGCCATTGCCTATCCGACAGCCGCTGCGCTCAAGGCAGCCGGCAACTATGTCATCACGATCAATGGCGCACGAACCAGAGATCTGGTGATTCTCGAAGAGGAGATGAAGGCAGTCAGCGACGAAGCCTACATCACGACTGACGACGGATCCTACGGATTCAACGGATTCGTGACGCAGAAACTCCAGGAGCTGATCGACTCCGGCAGAAAAATCGATTTCGTGCTCGCCATCGGTCCGATTCCGATGATGAAGGCCGTCGCCGAAGTGACCCGCCCATACGGCATCAAAACGATGGTCAGCCTGAATCCCATCATGATCGACGGTACGGGCATGTGCGGCGGATGCCGGGTCACGGTAGGCAACGAAATCAGGTTCGCCTGTGTTGATGGTCCGGAATTCGACGCTCATCAGGTCGATTTCAAGAACCTTGCCGACAGAAACAGGATCTATCAGAAAGAGGAAAAGGAGTCGGACGAAGCCCACGCACATCAGTGCAGGCTGTCCGCGCAGATGTAATCCCGGCACACTCGCACATTTTCAGGGAAATAGCTACCTTCATGACTCCCCTTCAAGGGAGTTCGGGGGAAGGCATTGTCATCGAAACAGGTACCACAGCTAAACTGCCACAATAACATGGACCCGAGAACCATAACGACCAAAGAACGCCTTGCCATACCGCGTCAGGTAATGCCAGCCCAGGACCCGACGCTCCGCATCAACAACTTCCAGGAAGTGCATCTCGGCCTGACTCCTGAACTGGCGCAGATGGAAGCGCTCCGCTGCATCCAGTGCAAGGATCCGGTATGCATCCAGGGTTGCCCGGTCAATATCAAGATCGACCAGTTCATCAGGCTGATCGCCGAGGGTGATTTCCTTGGTGCCGCCAGAAAGGTAAAGGAGGACAACGTGCTCCCCGCGATATGCGGCAGGGTGTGCCCCCAGGAGGACCAGTGCGAAAAAGTCTGCGTCATCGGCAAGAAACGCGAACCGGTGGCCATCGGCAACCTCGAACGTTTCGTCGGCGACTATGAGCGCCTCACCGGCCAGCGCGTCGATCCGGCAATCGCACCTTCGACCGGCAGGAAAGTGGCCGTTGTCGGCAGCGGTCCGGCAGGCCTGAGCTGTGCCAACGATCTCGCCCAGTTCGGCCACAAAGTGGTCGTATTCGAAGCCCTGCATGAACTTGGCGGTGTGCTCATGTATGGAATTCCTGAGTTCAGGCTCCCGAAGGAGATCGTCAGGGACGAACTCGATGGTCTTCGGAGAATGGGTATCGAGTTCAGGACCGACGTGGTGGTTGGTCGAACCATCACCATCGACGAACTGATGGAAGAGGAGGAGTTCGATGCCGTATTCATCGGGGTCGGCGCAGGCCTGCCCTGGTTCATGGGTATTCCCGGCGAAAATCTCGTGGGCGTTCTGGCGGCCAACGAGTTCCTTACCAGGGTCAACCTTATGAAAGCGTACGATTTCCCCCGGAGCGACACGCCGGTGTTCGACTGCAAAGGAAAGAGCGTGGCGGTTTTCGGTGGCGGCAACACGGCCATGGACGCTGTCCGTACGGCCAAACGCCTTGGCGCCGAACACGCCTACATCGTCTACCGTCGTTCGGAAGCAGAAATGCCGGCACGTGAGGAGGAGATCCATCACGCCCAGAAAGAGGGTGTCGAGTTCCAGCTGCTCACCGTACCGCTCGAGTTCATCGGCGACGAACAGGCCCGGCTGACCGGTGTTCGCTGTCAGATGATGGAGCTTGGCGAACCCGATGAGTCAGGACGACGTAAACCGGTTCCCGTACAGGGCTCCGAGTTCGTGATTCCGATCGACATGGCGGTCATCTCCATCGGCAACGGCTCAAACCCGCTCATCAAGCAGACCACGCCGGACATCGAGGTGAGCAAAAAAGAGACCATCGTCGTGGATATCAACACCATGGAGACATCGAAGGAAAATGTCTATGCCGGCGGGGACATCGTCACGGGAGGCGCGACGGTCATCCTTGCCATGGGAGCCGGACGAAAAGCAGCGGCTGCGATCAACGAAAAGCTCATGGGCACCACGAAAGGGTTCAAGGAGTGGTGACGGCATGAGCGACCTCTACCGTTTTGGCATCTCCCTCGATCGGGAACTCATCGAGGCCTTCGACCGGCATATCGCGGAACAGCGTTATCAGAGCCGGTCGGAGGCTATCCGCGACCTTATTCGTGAAGAACTGGTCACGAAAAAATGGACCGAGGGTGGCATCGTCGCAGGAGCGATCGTGATGACCTACGACCACCACAAGCGGGAACTGGTCAACAAACTGCTCGATATACAGCACGATTTTCACGATATCATCATCTCCACGCAGCATGTGCATCTGGACCACGGCAACTGCCTCGAAGTGATCGCCGTCAGAGGTAACGCCTCCCAGGTGCTGGAGCTGTCGACCGCCCTGAAGGTGCTGGTCGGCGTCAAACACCTCGACCTGAGCATCTCAGCCGCCGAGTGATCGGCACCCGCCACCTTTTTGGTGTTGCATCTTGGTATCACGATTGTTATTATTCCCCAATAACACGTTTTTTATAATCGTGCTACCAACATCCGAGCCGTAACCGCCTTATGCTGAAAAGGACTCTTCCATTCGCCATCGCCGCGTCACTCTTCGCGGCACCTGCATTTGCAGCCATGCCTCTCGTCACTGACGACACCGGAACCCAGGGAAAAGGCAATCTTCAGATCGAACTCGGGACGGAATTCAGCCGGAACCGTGAAGATATCGATGGGCTCTCCGTCAAGGAGACCGGCGGTGAATTCTCCACGGCGCTCTCTTATGGACTCTCCGACCGAATCGACCTGGTGGCGGGATTGCCCTGGTCGTGGGGAAAGGTCAGGGAGAACGGCACTACCGTTTACGATGATAGTGGCATCCAGGACCTCACCCTTCAGTTGAAATGGCGATTTTTCGAATCGGAGGATGAACGCCTGAGCCTCGCCCTGAAACCGGGTATCTCACTGCCGACCGGCGACGAGGAGAAGGATCTGGGGAATGGCCGGCTCTCGGGAGAGGTGATGTTCATTGCGACGCATGCCGCCAAACTCGGCGCATTGCATCTGAACCTTGGTTACATCCACAACGAGTATCGCCTCGTCGAGATACGGAACGCTTCGAGAAAGAGTATCTGGCACGCATCACTGGCCGGCGAGCTCAACGTCACAGAAAAGCTCAGGACGGTTGCGGACATCGGCATCGAAACCTCTCAGGATAAGGAGAGTGATACGCATCCGGCTTATCTGCTTGGCGGCCTGATTTACGGCATCACGGACAATCTCGACCTCGATCTCGGCATAAAGGGTGGACTGAACGAAGCTGAGACCGATACGGCACTGCTCGCCGGTGTAACGATGCGATTCTGAAAAACAGTCAGGGAGAAAAACCATGCATATGTCGGATGCCTTGCTTTCACCGGTGGTCGGAGGAGCGTTCTGGGCGGCGAGCGCAGGTATGATTGGCCTGTCCGCCAGAAAAATTGCCGCTGAGGAGAACGGATCGAAAACGGTGTTCATGGGGGTACTTGGGGCATTCATCTTCGCCGCGCAGATGATCAACTTCACGATTCCCGGAACAGGTTCGAGCGGCCATATCGGAGGAGGCCTGCTGCTTGCCGTGCTGCTCGGTCCCTGGAGGGCGTTCATAACCCTCGCCTCGGTACTGGTGATTCAGGCCCTGTTCTTCGCAGACGGAGGCCTGCTCGCTCTCGGTTGCAACATCTTCAATCTGGCGTTCTTTCCGGCATTCATCGCATGGCCTTTCATCTACCGACCCATCGCGGGTGACGGCCGGTCGCCGGTCAGACTGGCATCCGGCAGCATGATCGCCGCAACAGCCGGACTGCTGATGGGAGCGTTCTCGGTCGTGATACAGACGGCCACATCAGGTATCTCCGACCTCCCGTTCGGCACGTTCGTGCTCTTCATGTTGCCCATCCATGCGGCCATCGGAATCGTCGAGGGGCTCCTGACCTGGGGCGTCCTGTCGTTCGTCATGCGTACGGAACCTACCCTGCTCACAGCCGGTATTGACATGAAACCAGCCAAATCCGGCGTACTGGCAATCGGATTCCTGGCCGCAGCCCTTGCCACTGGCGGGGTGCTTTCCTGGTTTGCATCATCCAATCCTGATGGACTCGAATGGTCGATCTCGAAAGTGACCGGAAAAGAGGAGCTGGAATCCCCCGGCGAAACGGCCCACCAGTACCTTGCCGGTCTCCAGAAGCGGCTCGCCATCCTTCCGGACTATGACTTCAGACGTCCTGACACTGCCGAAACCACAACGTCGGCATCTGCAACTCCGGTCAATCCCGGCACGTCGCTCTCCGGTGTCGCCGGCAGCCTTCTTGTGCTGATTGTCGCTGGTATGGCGGGAGTGCTGCTGAGGAAACGTAGCGGAGCATCTGCCACTTCATGATTGAGCTGAGTGATCGCAGACCGATATCATCGGCATCGTTGACACGCAAGCTGCCAGTTGGCGACAGCACGGCAATCGTCCTGCTCGCCCTGTTCGCAGTGTTCGTCGTATCGATCCCGAAATACGACCTCGCAGGAATAATAGCCTTTGCTGCGTTCCCGCTGCTCTTCATCACCGCTTTCGGTATCCCGTTGCTCCCGATGCTGAAACGCCTTGGCATGATATCACCATTTATCCTGTTCATGGCAGGCGGTAACCTGCTGTTCGACCGCGCTCCGTTCACGCTCTTCCAGGGAGTGCACGTAACCGGGGGCATGGTATCAGCGACGGTGATCGCCATGAAAGCGGCCGTAACCCTGACGGCTCTGCTCTCGGTCATGTTCTGTATGCCGTTTCACCGGTTCGGCCTGGCACTCAGAGGTCTCGGTGTACCCGAAGTATTTGTCACCCAGCTTATCCTGGTGTACCGCTACAGCTTCCTCCTCACCGACGAGGCCACCATGATGCAGAAAGCCCGTGATCTGCGATCCTTCAACGGAAAAGGCAAAGGCCCCCTCGTCACAGCGCGCCTGATCGGATCGCTGCTGATCAGAACAACATCTCGGGCTGAACGGATCTTTATGGCCATGACCTCAAGGGGATTCAGGACAGCGCTGACATCTCGCCCTGCCATCCGCTTCAGTTCACCAGACCTGGCAACTCTCGCAGGAGCACTCCTCCTGTTTTTTGCTGTCCGTCTCTTTTTCTGAATTTCGACAAGAGGAGTATCCAGACCGTGATCACCATACGAAACCTCGCGTTCACCTACCCGGACGGCACCAGGGCTCTCGACGGCGTCGATATGCAGATCCGGGCAGGGGCATCGGCAGGAATCGTCGGTTCCAACGGCGCAGGTAAATCGACACTCGTCAGCCATCTCAACGGGTGGTTCCTGCCACAGCAGGGAAGCATCTCCATCGAGGGAATAGAATCGTGCAAAAACAATTCGGAAGAGATCAGGAAACAGGTGGGCCTGCTGTTCCAGAACGCGGATGATCAGCTTTTCACAGCGAGAGTTTACGACGACGTGCTCTTTGGGCCGGTGAATCTCGGCATGGAGCCCGGAACAGCGGAGGCAGAAGCTGAACGGCTGCTCAGGGAGTTCGGAATCTGGGAACTCAGGGACAAACCGCCATCACATCTTTCACAGGGCCAGAAACGATTCGCTGCACTGGCGGCAGTGCTCGTCATGAACC
>JAAXWP010000073.1 GCA_013334925.1 Chlorobiaceae bacterium | reverse complement strand
CTTGAAGCAGAATCCGCTTGCCGATGCACAGAGTCATGAGCATGATGGTACCAGGAGGGCCCCCCGTTTCTGGATAGAGGCCACCTGCGTGTTATGATACCGCTCCTCACCTGACATTCACAGGTGGTGACCTCATTTTATGCTGACCGATCTGAGCGGTTATTGTTCCGGCGAGTCAAGGTCAAAATTCACAACAGCAGACAATGTCATTATGCTCCCGGCTTATCGGGAGAATAATCCATAAGGTATTGTCAAGATTGAAGATGGATCCTTCACTTCGTTCAGGATGACAGATGGTGTCTGGCATTCAATCGCGATTTACTGTTGCTGGAGTAATAACGAGTGATTGATCATATCAGAGAATCTGAGCATGACGACGGTGGAGATGCCGGGCACGAATTATTACTGGAAATGTCTGGTGTCTGAACTGCGCGAGGTATACGCTGTCTTGACCGAATGAGGGGGCGTGCCTGAACAGGGGCAGGTTTGAAAATCCTGCGGTGATGTCTAATTTAAACAGCTGAGATGATTACAGGTGGTATCGTATTTGTAGCGTATTGATAACTTAAATGATCACAGGCTATGAATCTACTATGGTTTATTCTCATCGGGATTGCAGCCGGGTGGCTTGCAGGGCAGATCATGAAAGGGGGCGGTTTCGGAGTCGTCGGCGATCTGATCGTTGGTGTTGTAGGAGCGCTTTTAGGAGGCTTCCTGTTCGGATTGCTGGGCATTCATTCCGCCGGGTTGCTGGGTAGTCTTATCACGGCTACAATCGGAGCGATTGTGCTCATTGTTATACTGCGTCTGATTAAACGTGCCTGAACAGCTGAACGAAGCAGCTCGAAATCTTCCGACGCAAGTTCGAGCTGCTTCATCTGTTCTGCACGCCCTATCATCATGACGTCCCTCAGACAGAAGATCTCTGGACATTGGCAGGCAACATTGCCGGCATCAACATCAAAGCGGTTGTCTCAGAAGGGATTCACCTATGTGTTTTGCGTTTGTTCCTGAATGTCATCCTGATCCCGACTTGTCGGGAGAAGGATCCAGAATATTTGGGATTACTTCATAAGCTATAACTATATATAGTTTTACGAAATGCTGATGGATTCTTCGCCCGACTGTGTCGGACTCAGAATGACAGAAAAAGTGAACGAACTGGCGTCAGTAAGCGGCTTTATTGGTGCTTTTGAGACAGCCTCATTGCCGAGCTGGAGCTCGGCGCTCCCGGATACTCTTTAACCATCCGAGCTGCCTTCTGAGACAGCCTCTTTTTATGCGGTATTCGCAGAGGCTATGTGTCTAAAATAAAAAGAGTTGTCCTGTAAGGTATGTGAAAGCGGTGCGATATCGGTTAGTAATACATCACCGAATAGAAGAGGTTTTTCTTGATTTCGTTGATGACGAACTGGTAGCTGGTACGATTCTTCCACCAGAGAAATGGGTTCCACCATGACGGTGTGGTCGGAACGAGAATGAAGTTTTTCGATGAGCCTTCGAATGCTTTTGACCAGCTTTTGTGCAGGCGTAACATATGCGGAGGATCACTGACGATGATGGCGCTTTTCCAGCCTTTTTTGTCCATGGTCTCGGATGTGTTTTCGGCCTCTTCCCAGGTGGTTTCCGACCAGGTGTCGATGCTGATAGCGCTTTTTGGAACTCCAAGGCCCATGAGTTTCCGCTCACGCCAGTTGGGATGATTTGGCCGGTAGTATTTGCTGTCGATACCGGTCAGTATGATATGTTTCGCATATCCCTCCTTGAATAGCTCTCCACCTTTTCGAACCCGCAATCCTTCATCGCCACCGAGCACAACGATGACATCCGCTTTTTTGGGTTCAGATGCGTAAGAGGAGACCATGAGACCAAGACCGAGATACAGCGAAGTACAGAGTGTGGCTGCGATGATGATGAAAAGCAGGAGAAGTTTGAATAAGGCTTTCATTGCGCGGCCTGCGTTGTGCTGGATATTGTTACTGCTTTTTGGAACCGGCCCGTTCTTCGATACGCCAGATGTGGCGTAACCGGCCATTTGTGTCCATCAACTCCATATGATGCACACTCTGGACAAATTATCCAACCGTAAATGCACCGGAAAAAAAGTTTCGACAGAACTTGATGAAGCGGCCTCGGGTCTGCTGGCAGGAGTTCACAGAGATGAGGAGTGATTTTTGAAGCACGATTCGATCATCCCTACAAAACCGGACGCATTGTGCATGAACTGCTCAACCGAAGTGACGTTGTGGATCGGTGTCCTGAGAATTTCTGTGCCGTTGAGCAGTTCATTACCGTTACGCTCAACCAGCATACTGAATTGCTCAGGTTGTAACTTCTTTATTTTCAGGTAGTTGATTTGTGCCTGAGAAATAAGGATGTTGATCTCGTGTTGCTGTTCGGCTGCCAGGTTGTTGATCGACGCCTGGCTGTCCGGGGTCAGCAGCTTATCCCGGATCTGCAGCAGTTGCTGCAGAGCCATCTCCTTGAGCGCCGATGGGGAACAGGGCGAAGTCATGTATCGTTCGTTATATGTTTTTTTTGCCATTACTCCATCCTGACGATGCCGTGGGTCGTGTGTTGTAATGGCTGTAATATGAAATATAGGTAATGAACTGGTGTTCTTGATGGGCTGTATAGTAGTTTTCCTGTCGCCAGGTGATCAGGGGTTGCTGGACGAGACTGCTCCTGGTGTTCATCTGTCAGTAGCCGGTGTCTTGGCGTGCTTGTGGATGTTTTATGAAAAAAATCAATAAACAGGCTTTAAGGTATAAATAATTTTTGAGCAAATGCAGATTAGTCTAAAAATATAAGGTATAGTGGGTTATTTTTAACTACATTCTTATAGAGTTATTGAAGGGCTCATAATCAGACCTATCCCTGCAATGAAACACGTCGTTATCGTCGGAGGCGGTTTTGCCGGAATCAATGCTGCCCGTGAACTTGGCAACAGAAAGGGGATCAGGGTTACCTTGATTGACCGCAACAACTATCATCTGTTCCAGCCGCTTCTCTATCAGGTGGCCATGTCTGCCCTCAATGCAGGGGAGATCTCCTACCCGTTGCGGAAAATGCTATCCAGGTACAGGAACATCACCATTTACAAGGGTTCCGTAGAAAAGGTAGATCTTGCAGGCAAGGCCGTGCATACCGATTTCGGAACCATCGAATACGATTATCTGATCATGGCCTGTGGATCAAAACACCACTATTTCGGCAGGAACGAGTGGGAGGAGTACGCTCCCGGTCTCAAAACCATCGGTCAGGCATCCGAAATACGACGCAGGGTGATGGAGGCCTTCGAGCATGCCGAGCGGACATCCGATCCGGCAGAGCGTCGCAAACTGCTGACATTCGTTATTGTCGGTGGTGGGCCTACCGGTGTGGAACTTGCAGGTTCCATAGGTGAGATGAGCCGCTACTATCTGTCAAAATATTACCGCAACATAGATCCTCGCCTGACAAGAATCTTCATCGTCCAGTCAGGACCGAGAATTCTTGCATCGTTTTCACCGGAGCTTTCCAGCAAGGCTGCACGGGCCCTGGAGCAGCTTGGCGTTCAGATCTGGACATCGAGCAAAGTCGAACGGATCGACGGAAATGGAGTGCGTATCGGCAACGAAACCATCGAAGCGGCGACAGTCCTTTGGGCGGCAGGTGTCCGTGCCTGCAGCATTGGCAAGCGTATGGGGGTCGATACCGATGAAAGTGGACGTATTCTTGTGACCGATGCGCTCTCGATTCCCGGATATCCTGAAGTGTATTGCGGTGGGGACCAGGCTCATTTCAAATTGCCTGATAACAGCGTTCTGCCCGGTCTGGGTTCAGTCGCTTTGCAGCAGGGGCGAGTGATAGGACGCAACATCCGTCTGGATATCGAGGGAAGAGCGGTGCGATCGTTCTGTTATCGGGACAAGGGGCAGATGGCCACTATCGGCAAAAACCGGGCGATTGCTGAAAAAGGCAGTATAAAGCTCACCGGCATGGTGGCCTGGCTCGCCTGGCTCATGGTGCATATTTACTACCTCAACGGGTTCAAGCACCGCTTTTTCGTGATTCTGCAGTGGGCATGGTCCTATTTTACATTCGGACATGGCGCCAGGATTGTCAACCGTGAATGGCGTTTTTATCCTCAGGAGAAAGAAACGAACCCGCCAGCCGAATCGTCTTTGCACACTGCGAAGTCGGGTGGTGAGTCCACGGTGATCTATTCGGTACGAGAAGGTATGGCGTAGTGTGCTGGCAGAACCTGAACCGGAGACCCTGATTCAGGTTCCATACCATTTCAGGAGGGCGTTGGTTTGGGGTGGCTCTGCTGCCGGATCAGGATGGTGAAGAGTTGCTTTCGTTTTCACGGGCAATACGGTCGATCTCCTGCTGCATTTTCTGGTCGGAGATGTCCAGCACTCTTACGCCGGTAGCGAAATTCCTGTCGTAGTAATTTTCATTCAGGCGATCCCAGGTGATTCCTTTCGAGAGTGATGAGTGCACAAACTTGCCCTCGCCAACGAAGATTCCGACGTGATTGATTCTTTTGCCGGCATTATGGAAAAACACCAGGTCGCCAGGCCTGAGTTCGCTGCGATCAACTCGCATACCGATGTTCGACATCTCCCTTGAAGAGCGGGGAAGCTGCATGTCGAAAACCTTGCCGAACATGAACCGTACAAATCCCGAACAGTCAAATCCCGATGGTGTCGTTCCGCCAAAACGGTAACGAATACCCAGATATTGTTTGATGTCGGAGAAGAGCTGCGAAAAACGTCCCGGGGTATCCTGCGATGTCGAAGTCGACGTGAACTTTACATTGCAATCCGAAAACGATCGGATTTCCGAAGCATGAAGTGCGGGAGAGGTGAACAGCTGGGAGGCGGTGAGCGTTCCTAACAACAGGAACGACTTGACATATGATGTGCCCGAACGGGGATGGTGCTGTAGTCGCATAGGCAAATTTGGTTTGTCTGCTTTTGCAGCATTGCTCCCGATGCTGATTCATCAGGGCTTAAAAGAATAATTATGTAACTAACTACTCTTTTCCTTCAATTCCAAACTTAACGGGCTTATTTGCCATGATTTTTCTCTTTTTTACCCTTGTTTCTCTTCAGTGGCAGGGAGCTTTTCTTGATGAATCCACCAAGTTCTCTGCCGATTTTCTGTACGGCTGACTTGCTGAAGGAGAAGGGGTTTGCCACAATATCGCCATATCCTTCCGCGAGTTCCCGGGATTCAAACTGGGCGGGATACAGCATGATTTTGCTGATGTTGGCAAAATGCGCTTCGAGTTTGTCCGGGATCAGTTCGAAAAAGGCTTTGTACGACACCGATTCAGGTCTTGATCCCACAAAGACGAGTATATCGTCTTCCCTGATGTTGGCACTTTTGGTTTCGAGCCCTTCCCATTCACGGAAATTCTTGAATGACTCGAAGTTGATGGTCACTCCGGACTGGATCTTCCTCAGTGTGTCCTGAATGGCTGTACGACTCTTTTTTTCGCAGTTGCACAGCACAGGTATACTGAGCTCCTGGGCGAGACGGGCGATCTTGCTGACCCACTGCTCGAATCCTTTCTCCTTTTCGGCAAATGGAGGGCAGATCAGCACCACTCTGCGATGCAGCGCGAGAGGGCGGGTAAACTGGCAGATCAGGGTTGTCTTGCTCGTGCAATCGACGATGCTTTCAGTCGTGTCGTTGATCATTCTGTTGATGAAGCCCCGGCGATGCGGCCAGCCGAAAATGATCACATCGGACATCAGCTCTTTAGCCGTACGGCTGACGCCACTGCAGATGTTGTAGTCGATCGTGGCGATGACATTGAGCCGGGCGTCGAACGACGCGGCATAATGGACCATCGGCTCCAGTTCGTTTCTGGCCTTCTGGACATTTCGCTCCGCTTCTTCATCGTTGGGAACCACGGTCAGGACGGTAAGCGGATTCGGCGACTGCTTTTCCTTGATCATGACGGCCAGTTCGAGAATCTTTTCGGAGGATTTGGCGTCGGATATGGGCAGAAGAATGCATTCGTTGCCGGCATCGCGATCGCTCCCGTTTTCCGGAAGTTCGCTGGTGCTGTCCGTGACGATGAGCTTTGCGGCTTTTTCGGTGACGAAGGATGCCACCACACAGGTCACCAGAATCAGAAGGATGGTTCCGTTCAGGATGTTCAGGTCGAGGATTCTTGCCTGGTAGCCAACCAGAATGACGGCGATGGTCGCAGCGGCATGTGAACTGCTGAGTCCGAAAATCAGCTGCCGCTGGGCTGGAGAGTACCTGCAGATCTGCTGGGTGAAGAAGGCCGCCACCCATTTGCCGACAAGGGCGACCGTTGTCAGGGTCACGGCAATGATGATGGCCATCGGTCCGTTCAGGAGCACCCGCAGGTCGACCAGCATACCGACGCTGATCAGGAAGAAGGGAATGAACAGTGCGTTGCCGATGAACTCGATCCTGTTCATGAGCGCCGATGAATTCGGAATCAGCGGATTAAGGGCCAGCCCGGCCGCGAAAGCGCCTACGATCGGTTCGATTCCCGCGACCTTTGCCAGAAAGGCCGAAAAGAATACCGCTGCCAGTACGAAGATGTAATGGGAATGCTTTTCACTCTCGAGATTGCTGAAGAACCATCGGGCAATTACAGGAATGATCAGGAATATGATGGCAAGAAATATCGCTATGGAGATTCCGAGACGAATCCAGAAATCCTGATCGACCGTTCCCTGGCTGTAACCCATGATAACGGCGAGAATGATCAGCACCGCGGTGTCGGTCAGGATGGTTCCGCCGACCGTAATGGCCACAGCCTGATTTTTGGAGACCCCCATTCGGCTGACGATCGGGTAAGCGACAAGGGTGTGTGTGGCGAACATGCTTGCCGTCAGGAAACTTGCACTGAAGTCGTAATTCAGCAGGTAATAGCAGACCGGAAAACCGATGCTGATGGGAAGTGAGAAGGTCAGCATCCCGAAAAGGATGCTTTTATGCCGGTGCTTGCGGAATTCGTTCACATCGAGCTCGAGGCCGGCAATGAACATGATATAGAGTAAACCGATTGTCGAAAACAGTTCAACGGCCGAGCTCTTTTCAAGCAGATTGAGGCTGTGAGGACCGATGATGACACCCGAAAGGATAAGTCCGACGGTGCCGGGGATATTGATCCGCTTGAGCAGGATCGGTGAGAGCAGGATGATGAACAGAACAAGCGAGAATACCAGTACCGGATTGGTCAGCGGCAGGTGAAACTCCTGTAAAAGCTGATCGTAGTACGGTCTCATTCGTTATGACGTCTGCAGGTGACTGATGACGGGCTCGGGGGGAGTGGTCCAAAGGAGACTGGGGTTGCCTGCCTCTTACATAAATTCAGAGCAATTTACACATTTTTCTGAATTGCACTGGCCCAGCATCTATACTTGCAGACTATCTGTGCCTTTTTGAAACAGATGACGTATTTCAGCGTACCCAGGACTCCGCTTCTCGATAATCCCTGAAGATGCGAATGCTGTACGGTTGGCTCCCGGGTCGTGAAGAGAAGATGCTCGACAGCGATGGGTTCAGGTCTCTGCTGGTAACGATGGCTGTTCTCGACTTTCTCGAAGATTTTTTCGAGGATGCACGCATGCTCGAGATGATCGAGAAAAGCGTGTTGTAAGAAAGCGCCGGTTCACAGCCGTCGAAACTCCAGATCTCGTTTTTGTTTTCATTTTCCAGGAGTTCAGACAAGCCGATCAGTGAATTGCGTAATACCGATTCGCTTACAATACCCGAAAAGTTAACGAGTATGTACGAGCCTTTGTTGTTGACAGTAAACACGTAACTTCTCCTTGATGAATGGTGTTTGTTTCGACATTCTGCTGTCTCAGTACAGAATGGATGTATTTCATGATGTATTGGGCAATTATTGTGCCGTAATAATTGTGTTTATATATAACTCGTTATTATGTAATGTGTTGAAGCTTTCTGCAATTGAAGGCCCGGCATATAATGAAACGAGCTGTGATACATTAAATCATTTGGAGTTCTCAGAATGAGAGAGGGTGTGAGACCATGCGTTCCACAAGCATCCGGAACGCTCGGTGTCGTGATAACCGGTGGGACCGCCGGTCTTGGCCTTGCAATGGCGAGAGAATTTCTGCTTGCCGGAGATCGTGTCGTTATATGCGGGCGTGACAGCGAACGGCTCGATTCGGCACTGCGCAAGCTGAGTGCTGCAGTGCCGGAAGCCGAGCTTCATGGCATGGTTGCCGATGTTTCCGTATCTGAGGATGTTGCCGCATTTGCTGCGTTTGCGCAATCGAAACTCGGAAAGGTACATCGCTGGATAAACAATGCCGGTACAGCCGGAGAGTTTCGCAAGCCGCTCTGGGAACTTGATGCATCTGACATTGGGCGGACCTGCCAGACCAATCTGTCAGGAAGCGTGATGCTCTGCGCCGAAGCGCTCCGGATCATGGCAGGTGGC
>JAAXWP010000072.1 GCA_013334925.1 Chlorobiaceae bacterium | reverse complement strand
ACCTTCAGTTTTCCTGGCGGAGAGGGAGGGATTCGAACCCTCGAGGGCTGTTACACCCTACCCGCTTTCCAGGCGAGCGCACTAGACCAACTATGCGACCTCTCCGTTTGTATGGAGCGTCAATGTACAACGTATTTTCGTTTTTTAAAAGTCCAATATGCTCACAAACAAAAAAATCCATCCGCATACCCTCTGACAACATTGCCATTCATGGCTGTCTTTTGTAAATTGCCGGATTAAGTTTTCAGCCTCAATCTTTTTAACCAGGCTTACCCTATGAGCAAAATCCTTTACGATGCACTGACGTTCGATGACGTCCTGCTCGTACCTGCATATTCTTCTGTACTTCCCAAGGAAACCGTTGTCAAGTCACGACTCACCAGAGGGATCGAGGTCAATATCCCGCTGGTCAGCGCGGCTATGGATACGGTAACCGAAGCCGAGCTGGCTATCGCGCTTGCCCGTGCAGGCGGCATCGGCATCATCCACAAGAACCTCTCGATCGACGAGCAGGCCCGCCAGGTAGCAAAAGTGAAGCGTTTCGAAAGCGGCATCATCCGCAATCCGTTCACGCTGCATGAGGATGCGACCATCCAGGATGCTCTCGATCTCATGCTGCGCCACTCGGTCTCCGGCATTCCGGTCGTCGAGCGTCCAACCCCTCAGGGGTGCCTGCGTCTGAAGGGCATCGTGACCAACAGGGATCTGCGTATGAACTCGTCGTTCGGTGACAACATCACCACGATCATGACGACGAACCTGGTGACGGCAAAGGAGGGCATCGACCTCACCGCCGCCGAAGAGATCCTGACGCAGAACAAGATCGAGAAACTGCTGATCGTTGACGACAACGGCTATCTGAAGGGCCTGATCACCTACAAGGACATCCAGAAGCGCAAACAGTGCCCGGACGCCTGCAAGGACAGCCAGGGTCGCCTGCGCGCAGGTGCCGCTGTCGGCATTCGCGCCAACACGATGACGAGGGTGGACGCGCTCGTCGAAGCCGGAGTGGACGTCGTCGCCGTGGACACGGCTCATGGCCACAGCCAGGCGGTGCTCGACATGGTTGCATCCATCAAGAAGAAATATCCCGAACTGCAGGTCATCGCCGGCAACGTGGCGACGCCTGAAGCGGTAAGGGACCTCGTGAAGGCTGGAGCTGACGCCGTGAAGGTCGGCATCGGTCCCGGCAGCATCTGCACCACCCGCGTCGTGGCAGGCGTAGGTATGCCGCAGCTTACGGCGGTCATGAACTGCGCTGCCGAGGCAGCCAAAACCGGCACACCGATCATCGCCGACGGCGGTATCAAATACAGCGGTGACGTTTCCAAGGCAATTGCCGCCGGAGCCGACACGGTCATGATGGGAAGCATCTTCGCCGGTACCGACGAGAGCCCTGGCGAAACCATCCTCTACGAAGGCCGCCGCTTCAAGGCCTATCGCGGCATGGGCTCGCTTGGCGCCATGTCCGAACCGGAAGGCAGCAGCGACCGCTATTTCCAGGACGCCTCGCCCGAAACGAAGAAGTATGTGCCTGAGGGCATCGAAGGCCGTATCCCGGCAAAGGGCAAGCTCGAAGAGGTGGTTTACCAGCTTATCGGCGGCCTGAAGTCATCCATGGGTTACTGCGGTGTCAGAAACATCACCGAGCTCAAGGAGAACACCCGTTTTGTGCGCATCACCTCTGCCGGTCTCAGGGAGAGCCACCCGCACGACGTGATGATCACCAAGGAGGCACCGAACTACTCGACTTCGATGTAAATCCCGAATTCCTGCACCTGTGAAGCCCCGGTTGTCCGCCGGGGTTTTCGCTTGGTTTCTGATCTTCGACCATGTTCTCCGGCAGCAACTGCCGGTTATCTGAAAAGCTTCGTTCGGTCTCGCGGAGACGGAAACGGCAACCATCAGCCAGCCCCGGTCTCCCCATATCGATGCACCGGCGGAGAAAAATGCCTAACTTGCAGAAAGTCCGGATTTTCGTACCCAGGATCAATCCTCATCCCCAACTATGTCACACTCAGTACAACAAGGGATCGGCAACATGTTCAGAGCTCAGCTCTCCGTTTTTCTGATGCTGATTTTCGCCCTGTTCATGGGCGGCTGCTCGTCGAATGAATCAGGGCTGACCGAACAGCAGGTCGAAAAACTGGTACACGCGGCCAGACCTGGCAACCCGTCACCCGATGTCTGGGCGAGAGCCATCAGGGAGAGCCTCATCGAGATAGGCCAGCCCGTCGACAAGGAGCACGTCTGCGCCGTGATTGCCGTCATTGCACAGGAAAGCAGTTTCAACATCGCTCCCAGAAACAGCAGGATGGCCGAAATCCTGAAAAGCAAGATCAAGGCGTCCGAATCCAACGAGGTCATTCAGTTCCTCATTCAGACAAGGCTCGACCAGACGGCCTCCAATGGCAGGACATTCCGGGAGAACATCGACGAGATTTCGAGCGAGGAGGATTTCGAAAACTGGTACAACGAGTTCACCTCTGCCGGCGTCACCAAACCAATCCTGCTGGTCCTGAACAAGGATATCAGTGATCTGGTGACCACAATCGGTTCGATGCAGGTATCGGTGAAGTTCGCGGAGAATTACCCGAAAAAGCCATTGAATGTCGGTTTGGGAAGCCTGCGCGAGGTTCTGTACACCTGCAAGGGCGGGGTGTTCTACGGCAGCGCCTATCTGCTGGACTACAAGCACAACTACGATGACTGGAAATATGTGTTCGCCGACTTCAACGCGGGGCACTATGCAAGCAGGAATGCGGGCTTCCAGAAAATGCTTGCGGATCTGTCAAGAAAGCAGATAGATCTTGACGGCGATCTGCTGAACTACTCGGACGGAAACAGTTCACCATCCGTCACCTACGAAACCTTTGTGGAGCTGTTGAGAAAGCGTGGCGAAGAGGTCGACGAGGGGCAGATCAAAAAGGATTTCGAGAAGGAGAAAAGCTATGACTTCGAGAAAACCGACACGTACACGAAATTGGCTGAAATGCACAAGGAGAAGTTCGGCAAGAGCATTTATGCCGTGCTGCCCGAAATCGCCCTGAACAGCCCCAAATTCGTCAGCAAGAACCTTTCGACCAAGTGGTTCGCCCTGCGGGTAAAATCGATCTACAGCCGCTGTATGCGCACCAGAATCTGACTCTCCCCGGTTTCCGGTTCGTCATCTGCGAACCCGCAACGAAAAACCCCGGCAGCCACCGGGGTTTTTCACTTTTCACTTGTCACTTGTCACTTGTCACTTGTCACTTGTCACTCGTCACTCGTCACTCGTCACTTGTCACTTGTCACTTGTCACTTGTCACTTGTCACTTGTCACTTGTCACTCGTCACTTGTCACTCGTCACTTGTCACTCGTCACTCGTCACTCGTCACTCGTCATCCGCCATGCCTTCGAGCCTGTCCTCCAGATCGGCATAGATCTCCTGCAGCTCGTTGATCATATCCTGGTCAGCCTTCCACATGCCCCTTCCGTGAGCTTCGAGCATCCTGCCCACGATATTCTTGATGGCCTGCGGGTTGAGCTCCGCGAGTCGTTCACGCATGTTCGGATCGAGAGCGTAGGTCTCGGCGGTCTTTTTGTAGACCCAGTCGTCGACACTCTTGGTGACAGCATCCCAGCCGAGCATGTAGGTCACGCGGTTGCTGATCTCGCCGGCGCCGCTGTGGCCGTGCTTGAGCATACCCTCGAACCATTTCGGGTTCAGCAGCTTCGAGCGGTACTCGACGCGCAGCGACTTGTCGGCGTCGTCGACCTTGATGTCGGAGGTGAACGTCTCTACATAGTTGAGCTTGATGTCGGAGGTCTTCGTGTTCCTTCTGCGTGCCGCGAGCTGCAGTGACCCCGACGAGGAGAAGTAGTGGTCGATATCCGAAATGCCGAACTCGGTGGAGTCCACCTGGTGCACCACACGATCGACCGATCCGAGCAGCTTCTGCAGGATTTCGGACTGCTTCTCGCCCTTGCGGTTGCCGCCATAGGCACAGCTGTTGCGACGAATGAAGAGGTCGTCCAGATCATCCTCCTTGTCCCATGCGGAGTCTTCGATCATGTCGTCGACGTAGGTACCGTAGGCACCCGGGGCCTGGGTGAACTGGCGGGAGGTCGCCGTTTCGAAATCGGCGCCCTCGGCCATGGCCTCGTCGACATGCTTTCTGATGAAGTTCATCTCGTGCGGTTCGTCCGCCTTGGCCGCATCCTTGACGAGCCGGTCAAGCTGGTCCATCAGGATACCGAAAGCGTCACGGAAAATCGGGCTCAGCTGCATCAGCACGTCGACACGGGGACGTCCGAGCTTGTCGAGCGGCACCAGGTTGTAGTGGCTGATCTTGCCGAAGGCGTCGTAGGCCGGTTCAGCACCCATGAGCCTGATCACCACGGCCACGGCTTCACCTTTGGTCTTGATGGTATCCAGACCCCAGATCACCTCGGCAATCGTTTCCGGATAGCAGCCATTCTCTTCGACATGCTTTCTGACGAGGCTGTCGGCGATCTGCGTGCCTCGTTTGAAGGCCGTCTCGGAGGGGATCCTCCACGGGTCGATGGAGTGGATGTTCCTGCCGGAAGGCAGCACGTTCATGCCGTCCCTGACCAGGTCTCCGCCGGGTCCTGAAGGGATGTAGCCACCCCTGAGCACCCTGACAAGCGAGTCCATCTCACCTCTGTTGTCGGAGAGCGCCTGGATCATCTGGCTCCCCTCCTGGATGAGACGCTGGATGAACGGCATATCCTCCTGGGACATCTTCGTTCCTCCGGTGAGCGACTCGAAGACCGTCGCAGGGTTCTTGCGGTCGAACATGACCTGTCTGACGAACTCCCTGCAGGCATCTTCCGCCCATTCACGGAGCCGGATAGCGTCGTCATCGCCCTTGCGGGAGCGGCTTGTCAGCTCTTCGTAGCTGCTGAAGTGGCCGTTTTTGCCTGAACTGATGAGCAGCAGATACGGCAGAGAGCGCCCCTCCTCCCCACGGTTCTTTAGGGTCTCGGTGATGGTGATGATCTGCGACTCGACCGGACTCGATTCGCCGAAGACGTGCAGCGAGTTGGAGATGAGCCGGTTTTCGAGCTCGTGGATGTAGATGTAGAGTCGGCTCACGTAATCGCTGAACAATTCATCCGCACGGCGCGGGCAGTCGTCGGTCAGGTTCAGCAGCTCGGCCTTACCCATGATCGCCTCCTGCACCGACTCGATATCCTCGGCGTCGTTACGGTTGCGCTCACGATAGTCGGAGAGCAGGTCCTTGAGCGCCGGCAGCTCCTTGTAGAGGCCAGCCCTGGCCAGCGGAGGCACCACATGGGATACCATGGTGGCCAGACCGCGTCGTTTGGCGATCGTCGATTCGCTCGGGTTGTTGACCGGATAGATGTAGAAGTGCGGCACTTCGCCGAGCAGTGCATCGGGCCAGCAGTCGCCGGTCAGACCGGTCTGCAGGCCAGGCATCCACTCGACCGAACCGTGCATGCCGACATGCACAAGGGCGTGTGCGTCGAACTCGCGGCTGATCCAGCGATAGAATGAGATGTACTGGTGATGCGGCGTGTTGGCCTTGTCGAAAAGCAGCTTCATGGGGTCACCCTGGACACCCATGCGCGGCTGGACGCCGATATAGATGTTGCCGAAGCGCACGCCGCCAAGGAACACCTCCTCGGTGCCTATCGGGACGATCTCGCCCGGGAAACCCTGCCAGCGCTCTTCAATCCGCTCGCGTTCGCGGTAGGAGGCCAGCTCGTTATACTTGTCGCGGTTGATCTTGATCGCGTCCGGCTTGTTCTGCATGATCTGATAGTCGGTCGCGCGGTCGAGCATCTCGAACAGCTTTTCCGGGGTCTCCGGAAGCGTGCCTACGTTATACCCCTCCTTCTTGAGGCGGTTAAGGATCTGGAACAATGTACGCGGTACGTCGAGCAGTGCCGCACTCGCCTTCTTGCCAAGCCCCGGAGGATAGTCGTAGACAACAAAGGCCACGCGTTTGTCGCGGTTCGAGGTTGCACGCAGGCGCAGCCACTTCTTCGACATCAGGGCAAGGCGGTCAAGCCGTTCCGGTACGGTCTCGATCTTGCCGTCCTGCAACGCACCCAGAATGATTGGCGAAATTGCGCCGTCCATTTCTGGAATCGAGTAGGTGAAGGTCACCTGCATCGGCGATACGCCAAGCTCGTGCCATGACTGGAAGTCCTGGATGAGCAGTGGCTGGGAAACCATGTAAGGGACATCGAGCGAGGTCAGAATCTCGTGACGGGCTTCGGCTGCCGTACCGGGTTTGGTCGAACCTGCCGGACCGCCAACCAGACCAAATCCCATCATGTTGACGAGCAGGTCGATCTCCTCCTTGACGAACCAGTCCCTGACGAGCACATGCCCTTCAACGCCCATCACAAATGCCGGATAGACGCTGACGCCCTGTTTTTCCAGGGTCCTGATGGTGTTGTCGATATAGGTCTTCTCCTGCAGGAGGTGCTTGCGGAAGAAGAGCAGGGCCATCTTCTGGGTCTTGTCGAAGTTCACGCCGCGCTTCTTCGACCAGGCCTTGAAGCTCTTCACATCCTTGAAGTAGGCCGGTGCGTCGGGGTGGTAGAGGCCCATGTTCGGGACGTCCACGATCGGATCGACCTTCACCGGAACATCGAAATACTCTCTGAGGATGAGGCGGAACATGTTGGCGATGTTCTCCGGGGTCGGCTGCAGCCAGTAGGAGTAAACCATCAGCCAGTTCTTGAAATCCTTGGCTTTGTTCGGAACGAGAGGCAGGATGGTCCTCATGATCTTCATGAGTTTCATGTACCCGTAGAGGGCGTCCTCGTCACGTCCCTTAACCAGCATCTTGGCGATCTTCTTGACCATGTCGGGCATACCGGCCTTGCCGTCACCGACCGCGTAACTGCCGACTTTGGTAAGCGCCATGGCCTCGGGCATGGACTCGAAGATGAAGATGGTCTTTTCGTTTGTACCCTGGTCGAGCTGCTCCTTGAACCAGTCGATCTGCTCCTTGAAGTTGATCATGCTCATGAACACACAATCAGCATCACGAATGGCCGTTGCGGCCTCAGGGTTCTGCTTTTCGAGATCAACGTCGCTCAGCTGCGTGAGCTCCGCATCCTTCTCGAGCATGCTTTTGATTTTTTTCCAGAGACCGGCGTTGTACTGTTCCAGGCCGACGATGGCCGTGATTTTACGACGTGTTGCCATGATGAGACTAATCAGTAGGCATTAATAATATACAGCCTTGACCCGGGCATGAGGGTACAAAACCGGGCAGCATCCTGACGATGCTTCAAGTAATGTATAAAAGACGAATTTAATTCCGAAGAGCTCATTTGCCGGCCCGCGTCCGATGACGGGGCCGGCGAATGAAACGGTAAAGGCAGGATCAGCTCAGGGCCGCTTCGACAATCTGTTCGGCCTTGGCGTTCGGGAGGTAGAAGTAACGGCCGCCAAGCTTCTGGGCAAGCTTGGGCGCCTCACCTCTGGAGAGGTAGTTCATCTGGGTATCGACCACGATCGAAGCGATACCGTCAGCCTGAATTGAAAGGGCGAGAGCCTCTACCTCTTTCTCGAGCTCCTCCTTGGGAGCCTTGGAGGCGTTCGGGTCATACGCAGCTCCGAGCGGGATGTTACCCCTGCCGTCGGTGATCATGACGAACATGATCTGCGAGATCCCCTTGGTGCGAGCCTGCTTGGCTGTTTCCCAGCCGGTGAACAGTGCCGATGCGAGTGGAGTTCCACCGCCGGTCGGCAGCACGTCAAGTTCACGCTTGGCGCGGTCCACACTCTGCGAAGGAGGCAGCAGCACCTGTGCCTGCTTGCCGCGGAACGAGATCAGGGAGACCTGGTCACGATGCACGTAAGCGTTCTGCAGGAGGCTGGCCACGGCGCCTTTGGCCTGGCGCATGCGGTTCAGTGCCATGGAGCCCGAGGCATCCACCATGAAGATGAAGAGCGTACCGGACTTGTCACGGAAACGCTTGATCTTGACATCCTCCTTGTTGATGATCAGGGCACCGGTCTTGATTCCCTTCTTTTTCTTGTCCGCCTTGCGGCTGGCCTGCCACGGGGCGGCCGAAATAAGGGTCGGGATGAGCGCGACCTTGCCGCTCTTCATCTCGCCGGGCTGTGCACGCACGAAGCGTCCACGACGGTTGTTCAGCGCCTCGCCACGGCTTCCGGACTTGGCCTTCTTTTTCGATGCGAGCGAGATGTTCAGGATGTTGTCGGGAAGTTCGGTCTCGACAGCGTCCATCATGAGCTCCTCGATCATGTCGGGAGTCTCCTCCTGCTCCTCTTCGGCCTCGGAGTCCGGGGTATCGGCCGGAGCGTTCTCGTCCTCGGCTTCCGGCTCTTCCTGGGCCGGCGGCTCCTCCTGGGGAGGCATCTCCTCGTCGGCAGCCTCGCGCTCAGGCATACGAGTGGCCCTCGGCACGAGCACCAGCTTCATGGCGAGCTTCAGATCCTCGTCCTCGACCTCGGTACGCTGGTTCAGCGCCGCATTGGCGATCGCCGCACG
>JAAXWP010000071.1 GCA_013334925.1 Chlorobiaceae bacterium | reverse complement strand
CGGCAAGACCGAGATTGATATTGGTGAAGTAGTCGAGGATGATCACATCCGGAACCTTCATGGTGACGGTTGAGCTGCCGGTCGTCTGGGTTGACGGCGCTACGACGCTTGCCGATGCCTTCGAGGGAGTTGCTGCTGCGATAAGGGCTGCGCCAAGAGCGACGGTGCGGAGGAGGGGGTTCTTGAACATGGTCGTAAAATTTTGGGGTTTCATTCCTGTTTTCCTGCCGGGCTTTCCCGGCCATCTACGACTATTCATTCAAATCCCGTGCCAGAGCAAAAATATTTATATTATCATCTGCGAATATTCCTGATAACATTTACATATACAATAACTTAGTCTCACCAGAAAAAATTATCTGAAAAGAATTTCTTTCGCCAAACAACCATCAATACCGTATTCTCAATCACATTCTCATCGCACATTCTCATCATGAGACACCGCATCAATGAGACAATGCTGACGCAATGCGCGATCGGCATCATCTCATCTGCATGTTATCCACTAAGAGGCTGTCTCAGAAGGGATTCACCTATGTGTTTTGCGTTTGTCCCTGAATGTCATCCTGAATGAAGTGAGGATCCAGAATATTTGGGACTACTTCATAAATGATAGATATATAAAGCCTTACAAGACACTTATGGATTCTTCGCCCGACTGTGTCGGACTCAGAATGACAGAAATAGTGAACGAACTGGCGTCAGTAAGCGGGTTTATTGGTGCTTTTGAGACAACCTCATCAGGTCATCATCCATGCAGAATCATGAACCATGACAATAGGCTACGGTGATAAAAAACGCTGGAGAGGATAAATCGCGCATGTAAAATGAAAACCCGGATCAGACCGGGTTTTCATGGTGAAAGGGGGCGCAGGAAACTCTCTCGTGTCCTGGCCAGGAGAGCGACCAGATAAACGCTATGATCCAGCCAAGCCCGGTCCAGCCAAGAAGAATGTTAAGGGCAAGTATAGCCACCGAACTATGGTGCTTTCGCAGGAATGCAATGATCGATGGTAAAAAACCGAGAAGCCAGAAAAGAATCATCATCAGTGCTGCCGTTACCGGAGAAGAGGAAGACCATACCCAGTCATGCGCCCATTCGTGAAACATATGTCGTTATCGGTTTATACAATTCTTTAGTGGCTTCATCTCTTTTGACGCTCCTGCCCGATGTTCCTTGCGCCGCTTTTGATAAAAAAAGCAGCCAGGCACAGAAATCATTGGAGCACATCTGAAACGTTTGCAGAATCGCAACACTCCCTGCAACCCCATGGCCTTGCTTTTATAAGTTTTCATGCTTAAGATGATGTAATTGCACAGAGACCGCTGTGCATGTTCCGAGGAGGTATCGACAAAAAGCCGGAGTAGACCCATGCCCCTCATCCGTCCTGAACCCTCAGTATTTGCTCTGCTTGAAGCCGTAGCGGGTGGCGAAGGCCTCTGCACCGAATTCAAACGTCTGGTACACTCTCCCGCCAAAATCGCCAGATCGATCACCGCTTTTGCAAATACAGCTGGAGGTCATATCCTCGTTGGTGTGGACGACGACCGTCGTATCGTGGGCATCAGCAGCGAAAAAGAGGTGCTTGAAGTGATTGATGATGCTCTCCGTCTCCATATCGAACCAGCACCGACCTTCGATGTTCATGTCGAAGAGTTTAAACGCAGAATGGTTCTGGTAATCAGCATTCCCGAAAGCAATGACAAACCTCATTTCCACATCGAAGAGGTACTCTGCCGCAAAACAGGTCGCCGGGTGATCGAGCGAAGGGTATATATCCGCGAAGGAAGCCACAATCGTGCTGCAACTGACGACCGCGTGGCACTTATCCAGTCGGCCCGTCAGCCGCTGAAACTCACCTTCAGCGACCGTGAACGTCGTCTGCTGCACTACCTTGGCGAAAATCCCCGCATCACGGCATCAGAGTTTGCAGAACATGCCGGTATTCCACTCGGGGAAGCTCGCCGCATTCTTGTCTCCCTTGTCAGAAGCGGCGCCATTCGCCTTCTGACCGATAGCGGCACCGGCGTTTACGCGCTCGCATGACTGAATTGCGTGACGGGGGATGGGTAATGCGGAAGTCGCGAGGCGTTACCCGGGACATGAAACGATGGAGTACGAATTCAACACCAGCAATCAGCGGCTGCACTTCACCACCCAGCGATCGTCTCGCGTTACTCCTTACGGATAACACCCCAGATACCTACAATTTTGTATAATTTTTTTAGGTATGTTTTTTATTTAGCCGAATTTTTTTAAGTTACTGAAATAGGATTTACGGCATTTCATCAGCAATATCATTTCCGTCCATGACCCGCCTGTTCGAACACTACGACGCCTGCACTGACCGGTTCTTCGACGAAGTCATCGCGAAGAATGGCGTTCCCAGACAGCATTACGACAAGATGATGCGAAGGTTCGCCCAGCTCTCCGTTGACGACATTCACGCCAGGCGACAGCTCGTGAACATTTTCTTCAGGAACCAGGGCATTACGTTCACGGTGTACGGTGTGGACGAAGGCATCGAGCGGATCTTCCCGTTCGACCTGATTCCGCGCATCATCCCTGCACCCGAGTGGGAGTGCATCGAGCGGGGGCTGCTGCAGCGCATCACGGCGTTGAACGAGTTTCTGTCAGATATTTACCATGACCAGAAGATTCTGAAAGACAAGATCATACCGGCTGATCTGGTATTGGGAAGCAAGCACTTCTGCCGCGAGTTCGTCGGTGTCCGACCGCCACTCGGCGTGTACATCCATGTGACCGGCAGCGACCTGATCCGTGACGCCGACGGCCGCTACATGGTCCTTGAGGATAACCTCAGAACCCCGAGCGGTGTCTCCTACATGCTGCAGAACCGGCAGGCCATGAAACGCGCCTTCCCGGTGCTGTTCGACCGCTACAAGGTACGGCCGGTGGACAGCTATCCCCAGCAGCTCCTCCGGACTCTGCAGGAGATCAGCCCGACCCAGAAGGCCGATCCGAAGGTGGTCGTGCTCACGCCGGGCATCTACAATTCGGCCTACTTCGAGCACAGTTTCCTGGCGCAGCAGATGGGCGTACAGCTCACCGAAGGCCGGGACCTGGTTGTCAACAACAACAAAGTCTACACGAGAACCACGCGCGGCCTTCAGAGGGTGGACGTCATCTACCGAAGGCTTGACGACGACTTCCTCGATCCGCTCGTATTCCGTCCGGACTCGAAGCTTGGCGTGGCCGGACTGATCAACGCCTACAGGAAAGGCAACGTCGCCCTGGCAAACGCCATCGGCACCGGCGTGGCCGATGACAAGGTGATCTACAGCTTCGTGCCCGACATCATCCGTTACTACCTCGGCGAGGATCCGATCCTGAAAAACGTCGAGACCTGGCTGCCCAGCAACCCGAAGCACCTGAAATACATTCTGGAGAATCTCGACAAGCTGGTGGTAAAAGCGGCCAATGAGTCGGGCGGCTACGGAATGCTCGTCGGACCTCATGCGACGCAGGAGGAGCGGGAAAAGTTCGCTGAAATGATCGTCGCGAACCCGCGCAACTACATCGCCCAGCCGACCATCTCGCTGTCGCGCCATCCGAGCTTCATCGGAGATTCGGAGGTTGCCGCCTGCCACATCGACCTCAGACCCTACGTCCTCTACGGCAAGTCGCCATCGATCGTTCCGGGAGGCCTGACCAGGGTTGCCCTGAAAAAAGGCTCGCTCGTGGTCAACTCCTCCCAGGGAGGCGGCAGCAAGGACACCTGGGTCATCGATATCTGAACTCTTAACTTTACCAAGACATGCTGAGCCGAGTCGCCGAATCGCTTTTCTGGATGAGCCGATACTTCGAACGGGCCGAAAATACGGCCAGGTTCCTCGACGTGAACTTCAATCTCATGCTCGACCTGAACAGCATCACCACCGTGGATCATCCGAACTACTGGAGTCCGCTGATCATGGTGATGTCCGACCCCGAAGATTTCAGGGCACACTACAGTGAGTACAACGCGCACAACGTCACCGACTATCTGGTGTTCAACCGCCAGAACAGCAGCTCGATCATCTCATCGATCGGCATGGCGAGGGAGAACGCCCGAAGCATCATCGAGAGCATTTCGAGCGAGATGTGGGAGCAGCTGAACAACCTCTATCATTTCCTGCAGAGCGTCACTCCGCAGCAGGTGCACAACGATCCGTACAGCTTCTACAAGGAGATCAAGAACGCGTCGCATCTGTTCCAGGGCATTACCGACAATACCTTCTCACGCAACGAGGGATGGGATTTCGTACAGATCGGCAAATACCTTGAACGCGCCGATAACGCCGCAAGGCTCATCGACGTCAAGTACCACATGCTGATGCCGAAACGGGGCCAGAACCTCGACCTGGTCAAGAATTCGGTAGACATCATTCAGTGGATGGCCGTGCTCAAGAGCTGCAGCGCGCTGGAGGCGTTCCGGAAGGTCTACCTGTCAAAAATCGACCCGGACAACATCCTCAGGTTCCTGATTCTGGACCGGACGTTCCCGCGAAGCATCACCTTTTCGATATGCGCAGCCCAGGAGGCGCTCTGGAGAATCTCCGGAAGTTCGCTACACCGTTACACCAACAACGTCGACCGGCTGATCGGCAAAATGGATGCTGAACTGAGCTACACGACGGTGGACGACATCCATCTGCAGGGGGTGCACGATTTCCTCGAGGATATCCAGAAGGGGGTGATCAAGGTCGGCGAGCAGCTCCACCTGCTCTATTTCGCCTACCACACCCCGAAAATCGAGCCGATAGACGTTACGGAAGGGCTCACCTTCACGGGTATCACCGGCGGACGCGCCAACTGGAGCCAGTCGCAACAGCAGCAACAACAGCAGTAACCGCCCACCGGGCAAAACCGTCACCACACTGAACCATGATCCTCAAGGTTGAACATACAACGGTGTTCGAATACGAAGAACCGGTCTACGAAACGGCGACCGAGGTGCGGCTGCATCCCGCAACGACTCCGGACGGCACGCAGCTTTGCGTCAGTTTCAGCCTCCAGGTGAATCCGCCTGCCCCCATTTTCGAATACACCGATTTCTACGGAAACAAGGTGCACCATTTCAACCTCCTGCAGAGCCACAAGCGGGTGGAGATCGTGGCGACTTCGGTTGTGGAGACGACAACCGACAAAGCCTCACACCAGAACGACGAGGATGTGATCCGCCTGATGGACTTTTCCTCCGAAAGCCGCTACGTGCATTTCGATCCGGCCATCTGCGAGCTTGCCAACCAGTTCAGGAGTGAGGGAGAGACCCATGAACGGGCTCTCGAAATCTGCCGGCACATCAACAGCACCTTCCGCTATGAGCCTGGCGTGACCGACGTGCACAGCACCAGCGCAGTCGTCATGGCTCTCGGACGGGGTGTCTGCCAGGACTTCGCACACATCATGATCGCCGTCTGTCGCCAGCTCGGAATACCGACCCGCTATGTCAGCGGTTACCTGTACGGTGGCGGCAGCACGCCCGAAGGGCAGGACGAAGCCAGCCATGCCTGGTGCGAGGTCTACTGCGGTCCGGAAAAAGGGTGGTGTGGCTTCGACCCCACCCACAAGACGCTGCTGGTGGACGAACGATACATCAAGATCGGCTCGGGACGGGATTACGCGGACGTACCGCCAGTCAGAGGCACTTACAAAGGCACCTCTTCAGAAACGCTCAAAGTGGCCGTACGGGTCAGTTCGCTCGACAAACCGGTCTGAGAGTGCCGTTGAGACTGTTGACAGGAAAGGTTGACGAGACCGGAACATAATACGCTGTGCACCGGCTTCATGCCATCCCGGTCGACGGGCAGGTGAAGTGAGCATCTCCCTCTGTCACAACAAATAAGAGCGGCTCCTTTTTTTTATGACGCCGGTTGCCTACCTTCACAGGTATTATTATAAGAGCAGTCACTCCCCGGCATTCCATGAAATTTTCGGTCATCTCGAACGACACACGCTCCGCAGCGCGGTGCGGCCTACTCACCACCAGCCATGGCGACATCCCTACCCCGATCTTCATGCCGGTCGGCACCAGGGCCAGCGTCAAGTCGGTCGAACCGGACGAGCTGAAAGCGCTCGACACGAAAATCATCCTGGCAAACACCTACCATCTCTATCTCAAACCGGGAAACGACATCCTATTCAAGGCCGGCGGCATCCACAAGTTCATGAACTGGGACCGCCCGCTCCTGACCGACAGCGGAGGATACCAGGTCTACTCGCTCTCCGACCTTCGAAAGATCAGTGAGGACGGCGTGACCTTCAAATCGCACCTCGACGGTAGGAAACTGCACTTCACCCCTGAAAACGTGGTCGACACCCAGCGCATCATCGGCAGCGACATCATGATGCCGCTCGACGAGTGCCCGCCATGGCCGGCCGACAAGGGGTACGTCCGCAAGTCTGGCGAACTTACGATCAGGTGGGCGGAACGTGCAAGGAAACACTTCCTCGAGACCACCCCGCACTACGGTTATGAGCAATACCAGTTCGGCATCACCCAGGGCGGCACCTTCGAGGATCTCAGGGCCCACTCGAGCCGTGCGCTCGTCGATCTTGATTTCGACGGATACGCTATCGGCGGCATGGCCGTCGGTGAACCGGCCGAGGAGATGTACCGGATGCTCGACCTGTCGAACACCCTGCTTCCCGAATCAAAACCGCGCTACCTCATGGGTGTCGGCACGCCGTCGAACATCCTGAACGCCATCGAACGCGGTGTCGACATGTTCGACTGCGTCATTCCGACGCGGGAGGGACGCAACGGGCGGGTCTACACCCGCCGGGGCACCATCAACCTGCGTTCGGCAAAGTTCGCGGAGGATTTCGGGCCGATCGACGAAGGATTCGACAACCACGTCTGCCGCAGCTACAGCCGTGCCTACATCCGCCACCTGCTGAATGTCGGTG
This sequence comes from Chlorobiaceae bacterium, assembly GCA_013334925.1. GTDB lineage: Bacteria > Bacteroidota > Chlorobiia > Chlorobiales > Chlorobiaceae > Chlorobaculum. The sequence goes on along the minus strand of JAAXWP010000071.1, from coordinate 1,601 downwards.
AAATCCTCGGCATGAAGCTCTGCACCATGCACAATATCTCGTTCTACCTCTGGCTCACCGCGACGGCGCGCCAGCACATCCAGGCCGGCACTTTCCTCGAGTGGAAGGAGTCGTTCCTCACGGAGTTCAACCGCAATGACCAGCAATAACCTTACCTCGTCGGTCCCGACGCTCTTCATGCTCAGCCTCGGGTGCTCGAAAAATACCGTTGACAGCGAACGGCTGCTCGCACAGGCGTCGGCTGCCGGAATCCGTCTCACCGATGAGGTCGACGAGGCGGACATCATCGTTATCAACACCTGCGGCTTCATCGAGGACGCCAAGGAGGAGTCGGTCAACGAAACCCTTGCCGCCATCGAAAAGAAAAACGAAGGCGCCGTCCGTGAAGTCTATGTGATGGGTTGCCTCGTCGAACTCTACCGGAAAGAGCTTGCCGAAGAGCTGCCGGAGGTGGACGGCTTTTTCGGCACTCGCGAGCTGCCCGCAATTCTGAACGCTATCGGCGCGAGGTACCGGGAGGAAATTGCCGATACAAGGCTGCTGCTCACTCCCCCTCACTACGCATGGCTCAAGATTTCGGAAGGATGCAGCCGGCGCTGCTCGTTCTGCTCGATCCCCAAAATCAGGGGGCCGTACCAGAGCCAGCCGGTCGAGCAGTTGCTGAGAGAGGCCGCCGAACTTAAGAGCAAAGGGGTCAGGGAGCTGAACCTGATCGCCCAGGATATCAGCCTTTACGGTTACGACCTCTACGGCAAACCGGCCCTCAATGATCTGGTGCTTCGCCTCTCCGACATGTCGTTCGAATGGATCCGGCTGCTCTATGCCTACCCGCTCAACTTCCCGCTCGAAGTGATCGACACCATGCGCGAACGCGACAATGTCTGCAACTACATCGACATGCCGCTGCAGCACATCAGCGACCGCATCCTCCAGTCGATGAAACGGGGTATCGGGCGCGATGAGACCATCCGGCTCATCAATGAGATGCGCGACAGGAACCCGGACATCAGGCTTCGCACCACCATGATCGCCGGCTACCCCGGCGAAACCCGCGCCGAGTTCGAAGAGCTGCTGGAGTTCGTGCGCGAGACCCGGTTCGACCGGCTCGGCTGCTTTCCCTATCGCCACGAAGAGCACGCTCCGTCGTACATCCTCGAAGATACGGTAAGCGACGAGGAGAAAGAGGAGCGCGTCAGGGAGCTCATGGAGCTGCAGGAGGAGATCTCCGCTGAAAGGAACCGCGTGTTCGAGGGTCAGACCCTCAAGGTGGTCATCGACGAGGTCGATGGCGATACCGCATACGGGCGAACCCAGTACGACGCCCCTGAAGTCGACAACGAGGTGATCCTCGATACGCTGGGAACCGACGTGCAGCCCGGCGAATTCCGAATGGCCGAAATCCATGACACCACAGCCTACGAACTCCTCGGGACAATCAGCCTCAGGTAAAATCCGGTACCTGGCCTTCAGGTGGCAATGGCCGCTTTACCATTGCCGTAAAAACAGTTACTTTGCCGTAAGCAGCTCATGTCATCAATCATGTCATGCCGATGGATAAAGTTGCCGAGTTTATCAATACCGGATGTTACCGTGAAGCGCTC
>JAAXWP010000020.1 GCA_013334925.1 Chlorobiaceae bacterium | reverse complement strand
TCAACGTTTTAGAGTTATCCGATTCAAATGAGGGGCTGTTGTATTTTTTCCGATAAGAAGTAAAGAAGTTGTATATTTGAAACGACACTGGCACTCCAAACACTAAACCCCAAAATCCCCGAACCGCTGCTAATTTTTTGCATATATGATTTATATGCAAGCATATAGGATACCTATATTCTGATTCAGTATTTTTGTTTCATTTGAACGGCATGATATATGTCTTGCATAAATCATGCCGTTCAGTGCCGGGGCGGTGGGTTTTTACACAAATGCGACAATTCAAACAAAAGCTCGATAGTATCATAGAGTACGCGGAGCCGAACCTTCCGGTAATTGGCCTGTTCGGTTCAGTAGGTTATCCATTGTTCTATATCACATGGAAGTACCTGTTTCCGCAGCCCTATGAAGATTTGCCAATGCGGCTTGCAGCCGCAGTCATAGCTCTTCCGTGGTTGTTGTATCCTAATTTATCCAAACGAGTTAAGGAGTATTTTCCGTATTACTTCTTTGTTACGGCCCTATTGCTGTTGCCGTTCTTTTTTCATTACATGCTGTTAAAGAACGGCTGGTCCGATGTATGGATAATGTCTTCAATGGCGGGCCTGTTATTGCTTATTCTTATTATCAACGACTGGATCCTTGTTTGTTGCTACACCTTGGCAGGATTTGTGCTTGCTTATTTCGTGGTGTTGCTTACTGATGGCTATGTTTCATATGCTAACTTTAATGCTAAATATATACCTGTATATCTTTTTGTTCTGATTGGCGGTCTTATTGCGGATTCGAGAAGGTTGGCTGCTACCAGAACCAAATTGTCTCTCATGAAAAGTTTGAGCGGGAGTATCGCACATGAGATGAGAAACCCGCTGATGGCAATTACAAATGCCATGGGTACCATGCAGTCCATCATACCTCAGAAGCCTGAGAAAAGCGATGAGAGTGAGACATATGTACTGAAGAATACAAGTCTCATAAGCATGCATGACATCATCGATGAAAGTCTCTCAACGATAAAGCGGGGAAACAAGATCATCGATTCCATCCTGGTTACGCTTCAGGACGGATTGATCGATATGAGCAACTTCAAGAAAATTGGCGTAAAGAATGCAACACACACCGCAATAACGAACTATGGCTACCATGATCAGAAAGAGCGTGATATGGTTATCGAGAAAACGTCCGGAAAATTCGACTTTCTGGGAGACAAGGACCTGTTCATCTACGTTCTGTTCAACCTGATCAAGAATGCCCTCCATTACAAGGACAAACCAGGCTTCAACATAGAGATATCCACTGAGGCAGGTACTATATGGAATTATGTACGAGTTCGTGATACTGGACCCGGCATTCCGGCCAGTAAAAGGGATATCATCTTCGACAGGTTCTATACCTCTGGAAAAAGCGGTGGTAACGGGTTAGGGCTTTCATTTTGTCGAAGGGTCATCGAATCGTTTGGCGGCACCATCACCTGCGATTCCGAAGAGGGGAGCTGGACCGAGTTCACGATCAAGTTGCCTGGGTACAATTCCTCGAAAACCGTGTATGATCTCAAACGCGAGATTCTCAAGGTGAAAAAGGTGCTCATTGTCGATGACCAGCTTACCAACCGCCTTCTTTTGATGAAGCATGTGTCCGAATGGAACTGTCCGTACGATCAGGTCGATAACGCCAGGCAGGCTCTCAACATGATGTCAAAAAACTGCTATGACCTGGTCTTCATGGATTTCGAGATGCCATATCTGACTGGTGACAATGCGGTGACCATGATCAGGCAGGCTCAAGGCATGAAGCCGGCTATCGCTCAGAGGTGTTCTCAGGTGCCGATCGTAGGGGTTACCGCACTTCCTCTGGATGAGGCAATTCCGCGTGCCGCCGCTTGCGGCATGAACGAGGTGATTCCCAAGCCAATTAAAAATCGCGAAATCACCAGGGTTTTTGAACGCTACTTTTTTTCCGAAACACCATCGCTTTCGGCAGCTCATGAGGAACTGCTGTCGAATGCCAGGATTTTGCTGGTCGACGACAATGAAACCAGCCGCAAGTTCATGAGCCTTATTCTTGAACATTACGGGTGTTCCATCGGCCAGGCTGAAAATGGTAAAGAGGCGATTGAACAGCTTGATGCGCAGGATTACGATCTTGTTCTCATGGACATGGAGATGCCAGTCATGAATGGAGTGGAAACAACCATTGCTATCAGAAGCGGTACGGTGTTTTCACGCTTTGGCGGCTATGAAAGCATTCCGATTGTTGCTCTTACGGGAAACACTGACCCCGAGAGCGTCAGCGCAATCAAAGCCGCCGGAATGAACCATTACATGAGCAAACCGATATTCAGGGACGAGCTGGTATCGACCATAGCTAACTGGCTTAAAAACGGGCATATGCTTCATACGTCAATCGAAGGTGAAAAAGAGGCGCCGAAGTTGTCTTCGGAGGAAACATGGGCAGCGATCAGTAACGAGAGCACACTTGATCGTTCAATCATAAATGGGTTATTGCAGATCAGCGATCATGAACTGATGTTTACCCTGCTCGATGTCTTCATCAATGATGCGACCAACTTGATAAAGGGGCTTGAAGTGGCAGCCGATACAGGTAACTTGAGTAACTTGGACAAAATCACCCATACCCTCAAGGGATCCTCGGCAAGCATTGGGGCGAACCGGTTATTTGTACTGTTCAAACACCTGAACGATCTCGCAAGAAAAGGAGAATGGCCTGATCATGTCAATTGGCTTGGCATCGTCAGGGAGACGTATGAACACACCATCAAAGAGATGTCCATGTTTATTTCGAACGACGCTTCGGGATCGAAAGACGCCAGCAGTTCCTGAACATTTGCCGAAACGATGACGACAACAGATCATTACAATTGCAAAAACCGCCGTTATCGGCGGTTTTTGCATATCTGGCAAAAGATAGCTGGCCAGGAGATGTTTGATGGTGAATATCACGATGCAGGCGGTAAATGGCAGCCCGAGAGAGCGTCTGAGTAGTGGACATCGTTGCACTTCGCAGGGGGCTTGAGACTGAGCCTTATGCGAGACATTCAGGTTCGCTTATCCGTATTCATGAAGGCTGAAAAATATTGCGGTTGTTCATCAACATATCACCTACGTCATGACGACAAAGGATACGTTTAATTGTCGGCGACAAGCAAACTTCGAAGTCAGGTCGCGCTTCACGGATGCTGCTGTGTATGCATAAACAGAAAAAATGTATTGTGTCGTAAAATGGCTTAATATTTTGAAATATATGTATATTTATAATGTAGTGCCCAGGTAGTAATCGGTAGTCATACTGTCAAACCAGGCGCTTGATATGCCCTGCAACTCCAGTTATTACCCGTTTGTCAGACGTTTAAACGCCTCAATAATCCAATACGGTGGCGTTGTTACATCAGGTGTCGCCACAATCGGGATTAAGGCTCAGGCCAGAGGATTTGAAAAGCCCGGAGAAATGGCTGGATTTGATAAAGGTCGACTTCTGAGCGGTGGATTGAGGTAAGGCAACTTTAAAAACCCCAAAATCAACTCCCATGAAAAAGATGATTTCGCTTGGTCTTTTTGTCGCTTTGACCTTTGGTGGTGTTTGCAGCTCCTTTGCAGCGGACAATCCTGCACCAGTCGAAAAGCCGGCAGTCGCTATGCCGGGGGGATGGACGACGTTCAGGTCGCTTTCCGATTCGGATCAGGCAGTATTCAGAGAAGCAACAAGTCAACTCTTAGGGGTGAAGTATGAGCCATTGCTTGTCAGAACCCAGGTTGTTGCTGGTATGAACTACGAATATTATTGCCTTGCCAAAGTGGTTGCTCCCAAGTCTACCTGGTACCCGGTATTGGTTCAGATCTTCAAGCCGTTGCAAGGGAAGGCAGTTGTCAAACAGATTATCAGGTGATTGGGTGAAATCTGATCTCTGAAACGGGGCATTCGTATCGTAACTGGTATGAATGCCCTTTTTTATAAGTGAAAAGGGGGCGCAAGTGACTGACGTAAGACACATTCGGATTCAGTCGTCAGCGCCGAAAAAGTTGGCTCACCCCAGCGCTTGAAATCCCCGGCAATCTGTCAACGACTGATGAGATAGACCTATCTCGTCCAGTCCTCGGGGCGGCTCCCTGCGGAACGGTGTGTTCTTATACTGCGGCAGCCGATCTGAAGAGCTTCTATCGGTAGCCCCATCAGCGTGCAGTGCTGTTTGAGCAATTCATGAGCTCCGGTTAACCGCATTCCTGCAGGTATCATCCTTACCTGGTTCCCTCGTCCAACCTGAATACCTCCTCGACAAACTACCCAGTGCCCAATATTCGCTCATCACCGATCAGCGACTTCGCTAAAACGCCTCTTCTCTTTACAAAGAATCGATTTGTAACTGTTCACGAGCAGATGCCCGAAGCGATGATCAAGACGTTTGACTGAGAGCGAATATCCGGAAATTATCCGTTTTGTGGCTTGAGATCGCGCTCAGGCACTCAATGTCTATTACCTGAAGTCCTGCTTCCGGACAGCGGTTGTCATACAGCTCTTCATCAGCATGTGGTGTACGTCAAACGATAAGGGACGAGGTTTTTTCATGGTGAGCAGCCTGCCCAATTCGTTTTTGTTCAATGGCAGGCTTGCGCTGTTTTCTGTAAGATCACTCGCGCTATCTGCTTGGAGAAGGGTAGAGGGCGAATTGCCAATCCTGAACCGAATTGAACGCAAGGGTCTCCCCGTTGATACCGCGATATGTGTTTTCCTTATATCTATTGCCGGTTGAACGGGATTGGCTTTGCTGGTTCCTTGGGTTTTGACTGTGAAAAAATGTTCCCTTTGATCAGATCCACAACTGACGACCCATCATTGAACAGTTCAGTCGCCTTGTCGCTCAGGAAGCTGTTTGCCTTGTAAACGGCCGTGCCGGTTGCATAAACGCCAAGGCCTATCACGGCGATGCCAGCGATTCCGTGCAGTGTCGGAACGGCTACCGGGGCGAGTGCAATCGCTCCACCGACGATCCCGACTGCGGATGCAGCCTTGGTTACAGGATTCTGGCTCATGGTTATTCTCCTTGATAACATTGTTTGCTCATTGTGGCAGGTGTTGCCGCAAGCGTACCTGCTCAATTCATTTCGACTTTGCTGCCTTTTGGCAATGGAAGCTGGTGGGCATACTGCTCCCCGGCAGAGAAGCCCTGAATGAAAATCATCTCACTGAACTCTTCGAGTGTCATATCCAGGTCGAGTTTCTGCTGGAGATAGTCACTGAAATTTTTTTCGGCTGAAGAGCACTCGTCGATTTGCTTTATATAGCTCACCCACGCTGATTTTACGGCATTGAGCCATAACTGCCTGATCATAGAATGGGGCTCCCGATTATGAATTAATTGTCGGTTCTGTCGCCAATCCTGGAGGCTGGTTCTGAGGCCTTGTTTATTACCCGAACAGGCACGGCGATGACCTTATTATCGGCTGCCGTTGATCGAGGAGAGGCGAAAAGTTTCTCGGCAAACGAGCTTAAATCACCTTTCAAGGCAAAGTTGACGAGAAGCGGCACGGCAGCGGGAATGGCGATGGGGGCGATGCCTACACCTACGAGAATCGCTCCGCTCATCGCATGGAGCCCCAATGGAACACCAATGATCGGTGCCATCATGGCCAGACCCTGGATGCCGTTCGCAACAGGTTTTGTTGTGGTGCTGGAAGACTCTGACATTCGTCTGTTCCTTGTAAATGACTGATTGTAAATGCCCGAAGAGATTGAATGCCCTTCATGCTTCTGTGGCATGAAGGGCATCGATGGAAACGCTTACTCCTGTTTCCTGGCGTTGAGTGAAGAGGAGACGTTCTGAAGGGTCTGCGTTACGGCATTGGCTACGTTTCCGGCTAAATCACTTGCCGTTTTTGCAAGTGGCTCGCTGGCTGAAGCGACTGACTTGACTACCGAAGTGACGATGTCAACCTGCATCTGCCCGATTTTACCTACGGCTCCCATGAGCTCATTGACTGATTTTGCCAGATCGTTGTTGGTCTCGCTTGTCATGATTCTTATGGAATTATGGGTTGTTAAAGTTTCAGATATTTCGTTTCTTGTTCAAGGTATTGAAATAATCTGTAATATTTGAAAGATTTTTAGGGATTTTCCCTCCATGAAAATGAAAAACGACAAGTATCGGAACTTTTTGGCTTGTGCGCCGCTGTCGGCTTCTTTTGTGGTTATCCTGGCAAAAGTTTTTCGGGGCGTAATTGGTAAGTCTATTGCTGATAAGGCGGATATCGGGAGGGAGAGTGCTCCTTTCATCTCGAAAAAAGTTCATGTCAGAAGCGATATTTCGGTGTCGCCGAATAGTCGTTGCGGATTCGTGACCGGCGAGCACTCCTGAACTGAGTCGACCGCGGGAAAGGGGGGCCGCTCTGTTTTTCTATCATCTTGTGTTTCTTTGGTTTAATCTAATATTTCTTCGGATGAAAGATTTTAACGGTGCGTTTGTGCAAGGTGCCGAGGCTTACGGCAGGTTTCTGGAAGTGTTTATCGATGGCCACTGGTGGGTTGTCGGTGACTATCTGGAAAATGTCGGAAAATGCACCAAGCGACTTGGGGCAAACGCCTATCCGCAACTGTACAATAATGCGCAAGGGTCGGGCGCCTATCGCGGCAGCTCACCAAGCGTATCCGGTTATGCCACTCCGACAAAGGAGATCGGCCGACGATTCGGGATCTGATTCTTTGCAGGAATCTCCTTGTCTTTTGATTTCCATTATTTCTGAACCAGAAGTATGACGGCCGATATTATCCCTGCATCTGAAACAACATCCGAGCTGCATCACCTGAAGGCAGCTGCCCGGAAATCGGGCAAGAAGTGGCTGCTCATTCAACCGGTAAGCAACACCAGCATGATGGTTGACTCAGGACGGGTCAGCATGCCGCTGAACCTGGTAATGGTTGCGACCCTGGCTGGAAAACTGTTTGACGTCGATTTTATCGATGAGCGATTGGGCGATCGCATACCCGACGATTTTTCCGGTTTTGACGTTGTTGCCCTGACCTGTCGGACCCTGAATGCCCGGAGAGTCTATCACATTGCCGAGAGTGCGAAAAAACAGGGCAAAACAGTCCTGCTCGGTGGTGTGCATCCCACCATGTCCCTCGATGAGGCACAGTCACACGCTACGAGCGTCGTTTACGGCGAAATCGAGTCGGTGTGGCCAGAACTTGCAGAGGACGTCATCAACGGGACTATGAAGCCTGTCTACCGTGCCGAGTCGCTGAAACCGATGAACGCCATGGTAAGGCCGGACTTCTCGTATGCGCTCCGCAGCCGGAGCAGCAGTAAGTACAGTTCAAGGATTCCCATCCTGGCGACCAAGGGGTGCCCGGTCGGATGCAATTTTTGCACGACACCGACCATCTACGGGAAGAATTACCGCTTCCGTGATATCGAACTCGTCATGGAAGAGATGCATTACCATCAGAGTCGACTCGGGAAAAATGCGGTTCATTTCTCGTTCATGGATGACAACATCAGTTTTCGTCCGGGCTATTTCAAGGATCTTCTCAGCCACATGGGATGGCTGGGGATCCGCTGGAATGCCAATATCTCCATGAATTTCCTCCATGATCCGGAGATTGCCAGACTTGCCGCATGGTCCGGCTGTGACCTTATGAGCATCGGATTCGAGTCCCTGAATCCTGAAACACTCAAAAGTGTGCACAAAGGGTCGAACAGGCTGGAAAACTACTCGGCGATTGTTCGGAATCTGCATGACCAGGGGATTGCCATCCAGGGGTACTTCATGTTCGGTTTCGACAACGACAGCCTGGAAAGCTTTCAGATGACCTATGACTTCATCATGGAGAACAGGATCGATTTCCCGGTTTTCTCCCTGGTGACTCCGTTTCCCGGAACCCCTTACTACGAAGAGATGAAGCCGAGGCTTCGTCATTCGGATTGGGACAAATACGATACTTACCACTACATGTTCGAGCCCAAAGGCATGGGCACTGAAAAATTCCTCGAGAACTTCGTGAAAGTGCAGCGAGAGGTCTACAGTGGGGGAGCGATACTTCGGCGAATGAAAGGAAAGCGCCTGAACTGGGTATGGCTTGCCAACCTGCATATGAATCGTTTTACCCGTTCCCTGAAACCATCCATGTATCTTTGACGGCCGCAGTTTCAGTTCATCATTATCAGTTTCAACATGAATACCACAAGCATGCAGTTCACCTCTTCACTGGGGTTGAAGGACAAGGTCAAGGCGCACATCGAGCTTCTCGATCCTGTTACCTGGATCAGTGTGTTTCCCTGTCTTGCCTGTGGTGTCATGGGATCGGGAGCCATGCAGCCAACCTTTCACGACTACCTGCTCCTTTTTTTGCTGTTCATTCTGTACGGTCCGCTTGGTACCGGGTTCAGCCAGTCGGTCAACGACTATTTCGACCTCGAGCTTGACCGCCTGAATGAACCGACCCGCCCCATTCCTTCCGGACGGATTTCCGAAAAGGAGGCTATCTGGAACTGGGTGAGCGTTCTGCTTGCCGCCATGACCATCAGTATTGGTATCGCGTATCACATCGGCGGCCAGCGAGGACTCGTCTTTATAATCTGCATGACGACAGGCCTGATCCTCGGTTACGTCTATTCAGCACCTCCGTTCAAGCTCAAAAAGAACATTTTCCTGTCCGCCCCGGCAGTCGGTATCTCTTACGGTTTCATTACCTACCTTTCAGCAAACGTACTGTTCAGTGAAATCAGGCCTGAAGTGATGTGGCTTGCGATTCTGAATTTCTTCATGGCCATGTCCCTGATCATCATGAACGATTTCAAGTCGCAGAAGGGGGACGCCGAGAGCGGCATGAAATCGCTGACCGTGCTGATCGGGCCTCGTTACACCTTTCTGACGGCATTCATCATCATCGATCTGGCCTTTGCCGGTTTCGCTCTGCTCGCATGGCAGTGGAACTTCAGGTTTCTGATGTATATGGTCGTGATCTCCCTTATCATCAACATTCTGGTGCAGGTGCCGATTTACCGCGATCCCCGGACCGGCGCGTCATTCATGCAGGGGGCGGTCAGCGACGGCTTCGGCAATGCGATCGGCAAGAGCGAAGTCCATGAACACAACGCATTCCTGCGCTTTCAGGTGGTCAACAACATCCTTTTTCTGATCAATCAGTTTGTCGCGGCCGCGCTGATCGGGATCAGATATATGTGACTGCTGGCATTGGTTCAGATTTTGCTGTCTGCAAAAACTTTCATTTATTACTATTCTTTATAGGTATATAGTGAACTAGCAGCAAGCAGATCCACACCGATGCCGCTTCAAGATGAAAATGCAGTCGACGTCCTGATCGAATTGATCCCTGATGCGGTCGCGATCATCACCTGCGAAGGTCAATTACGCCGAGCAAACAAGAAATTTTTCGTCAACCTTGGGAAAAAATCCTCTGGCGTAATCGGAAAGAACCTTTTCGATCTGCTTTCCAGGTCTCCACTCTGGGGCTCGTCTGCTGAGGATTTAAGACGTTGTTGCACCGAAGCCTGCACCACAGGGCGTCCGTCAGGTGCAGTCCACCCTGTCTGCTCTTCTGATGGTTCAATCCATCAGCTGACCGTCACGCTTCCTTCCGGTTACCAGCTTTACAATAGTGTCCTTGATGATCGGACACAACTCTCGCTTGCCCTGAAAGCCTCCAAAGCAGGTGTCTGGCGGTGGGATGTGCCGACCGGGAAAATTCACTGGTCCGACGAGCTGTGCGAACTTTTCGAGCTGCAGAATACCGGAGAGTCGCCAACTACCGCCAAATGGGAAGATCGAATTGATCCTGCGGATCGTCTTGCCACCCTGCAGGCATTTGAAGAGTGTGCCGCCAGAGGAAGAGAGCTTGAGATCGAGTTCCGGCTCAGGCTGGATGACGGACATACTCGCTGGGTGATGAGCAGAGGCCGACCGGTTCTGGATCATCAAGGCAAAACCGTCTGCTATGTCGGCATCTCCTTTGATATTACAGAACAGAAAATCATACAGCAGCAACTCCAGGAGAACAAGGCGCGCATCACCTTCGCACTTCAGGCTGCCCGTTCCGGTATCTGGGAATGGAATGCGAAGACCGATGAATTGATGTGGTCCGAAGAGGTATGGGGACTTTACGGGCTGCCGGTAAACGGTCGGGAGCTGAATAACGAACTCTGTGTCATCACGGTCCACGAGGAAGATCGTGCTTTTGTGCGCCAGGTGATCAAGGAGTCATTTGCACAGGGACGGGAAGCAACCGTGGAGTACCGGGTCATTCACTCGAAGGATAACTCCGTTCACTGGCTGCTTTCAAAGGGAAGCCCACAGTATGATGAGGCAGGGACGCTGGTCAAATATATCGGACTGATTACCGATATAACCGAGCGAAAACTTGCCGATGCCGAGTTGTTCGACAACAAGGTAAAGTTGAGCCAGGCTCTCGAGGCGGCAAAGGCGGGAATCTGGGAATGGGAGCTGAAGAGTGGCATCAACAGCTGGTCTGACGAAGTCTGGCGGCTCTATGGGCTGGAACCCCATTCCCAGCCCCCATCTTTCGCCCTCTGGGAGGAAACGATTATCCAGGAAGACAGGAATGTCGCCAGTAAGTCCGTCCAGCAGGCCTCCACTGAAGGCCGTGATATCTCCATTGAATATCGCGTCCGTTATGCTGACGGCTCGATCCACTGGCTTCTTTCACGGGGAAAACCTATTCAAGGAAAAGACGGCGCCATTGTCAAGTATCTCGGGACGATTATCGAAATCACCGAGCAGAAAGCGCTGGAAGAGCAGCTTCTCAAAAGCAAAGCCCGCATGGCTTTTGCGCTCGAAGCCACTAACGCGGGTGTCTGGGAGTGGGATCTCAAGCTGGATGAGGTGTACTGGTCAGACCGTATCTGGCAGCTGTATGGCATGGAGCCGCAGAGCAAACCACACAATCACAAACTCTGCGAAAGCCATGTCCATCCCGATGACCGCGAAAAGACCTTTGGTACGGTCATGCAGGCGGCAACCAAGGAGATGGATATCAATATAGAGTTCAGGGTATGTGATGAAGCAAGCGATACCCAGAGATGGCTGGCCTGCCGGGGCAAGCCCCAGATGGATCAGGATGGGGTTCTTGACCGTTATATCGGGACAGTCATGGACATTACCGAACGGAAGCAGCTCGATGACGAACTGCGGGAAAGTGAATGGAAATTCCGGAGCATTTTCGATAACGCCCCGATTGCTATCTGTATCAAGGAGATCGAAACAGAGACGATTATCGATGTCAACGATTCGTGGCTCAAACTGCTCGGCTACTCCCGGGAGGAGGTTATCGGTCAGACCGGTATGGAGATCGGGATGCACTACCAGAAGATGGATTACGACGAAATTTTTACGAGCACGTCGCGAGGTGAAAGGATCTGCAACAAGCCGATTCTTCTCTATGACAAGCATGGCGACGTGGTCGATGTGCTCTACTCGACCGAGTTCATCGAGCTCGAGGGGGCGGTTGTACTCCTGGTGATGATGGTCGATATCACGCTGGAGAAAATGCAGCAGCAGAACATTAACCGACTTGAACAGTCAATTGCCGATCGCAATATCCAGCTGCAGAAGGAGGTGGAACGACTGCATCGCTTCCTGAGCATGATCTCTCATGAATACCGCACGCCGCTTGCCATCATGAGGACCAACCTCGACCTCATCAAGATGAAGCACCAGATGGGGAACTATACCAACAAACAGGAGTTTGCGAAGATTGACCGGAGCATCGCCCGTCTGGTTGAAGTGCTTGAAGTCTCGATTCAGGAGAGCAGGATGGCCGATCGCCACAAGTCGCTGATCGGTCGGCATGAGCTTCTTTTGTCGAGTGTCATCAAATCCCAGGTCGAGGTCTTTTCCGGCATCTGGAAAGAACGGCTCGTTCATTTTGAAAATTGTCCACTGGAAATCAGAATTTATGGCGAGGAGTCGGGTATCAAGTTCGCCATCTTCAACCTTCTTGACAACGCGCGAAAGTACTCTCCTGATGACTCGGCTATAACAATACGGTGTTTCCAGAGAGAAAAAGAGCATATTGAAATTGTAGTCGGCAATGCGCTGCTGCATGATTTCAGCGAAGAGGATTTCGAGATCTTTTTCGAGAAATACCATCGGGGAAGCAATTCGAGCAACACTGCAGGTGCTGGACTTGGCCTCTGGCTGGTAAAGAACATCGTTACGCAGCACGACGGAACCATCACGCTTTCAAGAACAGGAGATGGAATAGAAGCCAGAATTATCCTCCCAGTAATTACGGGCAACAATTGAGATTAATCGCGAGAACCTATGAATGCAAATTCGGCAAGAATAGAACAGACAGAACCGGTATCTGATGGATTTGGTCAGCGCAGCATCATCGTTGTCGAAGATGACAGCGATTTCAGGGAAAGCCTCATAGAAACGCTTTCGCTGTGCGGTTATGACGTAGTCGGAGCAAAGAGCGCCTTTGATTTCTACCAGAAGGCTGCCCAGAAGTCTTATGCCCTGGTTATCCTTGACCTGGGCCTTCCTGATCAGAGCGGGGTGGTGCTCGCCGAGTTCATCAGGAAAAATACAAACATGCGGATCGTCATCCTCACGGCCCGGTCTTCACTTGAGAGCCGTGTCGCTGCATATAAAGCGGGCGCCGATACCTATCTCCTCAAGCCTGTCGATACGGCAGAGCTCATCGCGACAGTCGAGAGCAATATGGGTCGGGTCGCACTGCAGGGAGACTCAGGACAGATGCGGCATCACCTGCCATTTGAAGATCTTTCCGACAACTGGCGTCTGGTGCGCTCAAGTGCAACGCTTCTGGCGCCGACAGGTGAAAAGATCTCTCTTTCTTCCAAGGAATTTGATTTTATGGAGCTTCTCGCCACGAACCAGGACACCAATGTATCCCGATCGGCAATCATGGCTGCACTCGATTATGATGATGCCAAGTCAGGAAGTCAGGTTCTGGATGTACTGATCCATCGGTTACGTCAGAAAGCTGCAGACAAAGGCGTGCGTCTTCCCATTAAAACGGTCCGGGGAAAGGGGTACGCCGTATCTGATTTTTTTACCATTCTCTAATGGTTGCTAATTCAGTCTGTTCCCCATAGCGAGACATCAGCGACTGCGGTAATTATCGAACAGGTTCTATCGTCAGCTCTGAAGCATTTGGCTCACCTAAGCTCTTGAAATCCTCGGCAATCTGTCAACGACTGATGAGATAGACCTATCTCGTCCAGTCCTTTGGGCGGCTCTCCCTGCGGAGCGGTGTGTTCTTATACTGCGGCAGCCGATCTGAAGAGCTTCCATAGGTAACCCCATCAGCGTGCAGTGCTGTTTGAGCAATTCATGAGCTCTGGTTAACCGCATTCCTGCAGGCATCATCCTTTCAGAGTATATGGCGCTTCTCCGAGCACCTGTTCGATAAAGACACAGCTTCCCTATCTCTTCATCTGCGGGGCGAGTGAAGAAATGCAGTATTTTTAGCGATGTTGTTTGTGCGATTCCTATTCGGAAAGTATATTTACCGTATTCCTCAACTGAGGATGACAACTCCCAAACCCCCCAATCATGAATAAAACTTCTGTTTTTGGAGCGCTTCTTATCGCATCGTCTGCATTTTTATTTTCTGGATGCGCAACCATTACCCGTGGTTCATCTGAAGCTTTTGTAATTGAATCAGATCCCCCCGGAGCAGATGTGGAGCTTTCAAACGGTATGAAAGGAAAAACGCCAACGAGCTTCAAGGTGAAGCGAAGTGATAATCTGTACGTAAAGATCCGAAAGGATGGTTACGAACCAGTAGAGACAATGGTGACCAGCACGACCAATGGTGGTGCAGCGTTAGCTGGTAACCTTATATTTGGTGGTCTTATTGGTGCCGCTGTTGATGCCGGAACAGGCTCTACGAAAACTCATAAACCGAATCCGCTATCTGTCAAGCTGGCTCCGCTCAGCAATGCCTCTACTGCTGAGCTGAAAAAGTAAAATGAAACACCTGACTGAAAAAAAACTGATTTTCAGTCAGGCCAGATTTTGCGCAAATGAGCCCTGGATTATCCGGGGCCTTTTGCTTTATCATGTTATTTCTATCTACGGGATTGGAGCTGCTTTATTTTCATAGACACCTGAAGAAGGTAAATTTTACGGCAAAGTGAGAAATAACCCATGTAACCATAAAAATCACGTTGCATTGTCGGTAAGCAGCTCGAAATCGATGCAGTTGAATGGACGTGCCACCGTCAATTAGACCACTTCTTTTTGGCAGAAATCTGTTCAACGCCAGGAGACCGAACGGCGAGAAGCGGAGGCCGAACGGGTGAAGGCTCTCGAAGATGCTGGCAAGAATGTATGGGCAAAGATGGATGCAGCTGGAGCAAAATCGCTGATTGTGGCAGAACTGAAGGAGGACCGTTCAGAC
Organism: Chlorobiaceae bacterium; assembly: GCA_013334925.1. Classification (GTDB taxonomy): domain Bacteria; phylum Bacteroidota; class Chlorobiia; order Chlorobiales; family Chlorobiaceae; genus Chlorobaculum. The sequence goes on along the minus strand of JAAXWP010000020.1, from coordinate 29,145 downwards.
CTGATGACGGACTACTTTCACAGCGTGACAGTGAAAACCGTGATTTTATGTACATCAAAGACCAGTCGGAATAACTTCAAGGATTTTCGTGAGTTGGCGGATCAGGCAAGTATTCCGGAGATTCAGGCATTGGCCACGGCACCACCCGAGCACAAGCATCGGGAGAACAACTCGGGTAGGGGTGGGTACTACCTGGGAGAGCTACTATTCCGGATGGATCGTTCGGAAGGTACCGCCTTATGGGGAGTATCTGCGGGAGCTGGCAAAGGCGGATATTCAGTAAACAAGTTTGAGGAGTATTGAAAGGCGTCAAGGGGGATTAATGTTCCCGATGGAGATTATGTTATCTGATAATAAACCTTGAAAAATACTTATATGCCGTCTTGCCATTCTTCAAAAGTCTATTCATTATCGAGTAAATTCTGAGTAGATGGGCCCTGGTGTTTAACTCAACCATTTCAACTCATGGATGTCGCTGAAAATCCAGTCAGAAAGGACTTTTTCATCAGCTATTCCAGCGCGGATGAGCAATGGGCTGAGTGGATTGCCTGGCAATTGAAAGAGGCAGGGTATGCGCTTGTTCTTCAAAAATGGGATTTTCATGCTGGAGGGAACTTCATCCTTGAAATGCATCGGGCGGCAATAGAGACGGAAAGAACACTTGCGGTTCTCTCTCCACGTTATCTTGATGCTTTGTATACACACCCCGAATGGGCAGCGGCATTGGTTCAAGATCCTATAGGAAATAAGCGACTGTTGATACCCGTACGGATAGAGGATTTTATGCCAGCAGGGTTGTTTGCCAGCTTGATTTACGTTGATTTGGTGGGTCTCGAAGCTACTGAAGCACAAGCAAACTTACTGGCAAAGATTCGTGCTTCAATTCAAGGCGGTTCTCATCCTCCGGTATCAGCACCGAAGTTTCCTGGAGTGCCAGTTCAAGGATTGCTCAATGGGCTCAAGTTTCCAGGAACCCTTCCTCCTCTCTGGAACGTTCCATACCAGCGCAATACGAACTTCACTGGAAGAGAAGATGTTTTGGCCAACCTTCAGTATCATTTCAAGATTGCTGCTCATAAAGCGTCATCCAAACAAGTACTTCATGGACTGGGCGGTGTTGGCAAATCACAAATCGCCGCAGAATACTGCTACCGGAATTCAGTCCACTATGATGTGGTCTGGTGGCTGAGAGCAGAAGATGCTTCATCACTTTTGGCAGACTATGTCGCCTTGGCTGGGGAGAATTTGCTAAACCTTCCGCAAAAAGACGCACAGGAACAGGAAGAGGTTATCAAAGCCGTACGGGATGCTCTAAATCATCGGGGTAAATGGATACTGGTATTCGATAATGCCAGAGACTACGAGAGCATTGCTGATTATCTCCCTCAGGCATCGGGTGGTCATGTCTTGATCACCTCCCAGAATCATGATTGGCGGCAACTTGGCACACCTCATGAAATTGTCGAATGGCCAAGACCTGAATCCATCAGTTTTCTGCAAAAACGGACGGGCATTACGGATCAAGCTGGAACTGACGAGATTTCTAACGCTCTTGGTGATCTGCCGCTTGCGCTAGAACAGGCTGGGGCCTACATAGTTGCTTGTGGCATTGCCATGAGCGCTTATCTGGAATTGTTCAACAAGCAACGGAGCGACTTATGGAAAGAGGAATCCGGACCTCTTGATCATAAGCAGACGGTCGAAGTGACATTTGGACTTTCCATCGAACAAGCGAGGATTGCTGAACCAATGGCGGAGAAGCTATTGAACCTTTGTTCAGTGGTTGCACCTGATGAGGTGCCAATGACCTTATTGAGATCCTGTGACTTGTATGTGCAGTGTTCAACTTGGAAAGGGCTTGATGATCCCATCGTGATGAACCGTGCTCTAAGGGAGCTGAAAAAATATTCGCTTATCACCACCGATAAGGAAAGCGTAAGTCTGCACCGCCTTGTGCAGGCAGTAGTGTGTGATTGTATGGGTACTGAGTTCACAAACCAATGCCGGGAAACGATGCTCAAAGTCCTGAAAGAACTGTTTCCTGGTGATGGCAATACAGAGCCATCATGCTGGCCGAAATGTGCTATGTTGTTACCCCATGCGGAGAAGGTTACAAAAGAATTTGCTGATGATAGTGGTGCTGGTTTAGACGTAGCAGTTTTATTGAATAGGATGGCAGCATATCGCCATGGGCGAGGCGAGTACGCCGAAGCGGAGGCATTGTTGAGGCGAGTGTTGGGGATTTTGGAAATGCAACTGGGGCCGGATAATCCAGATGTAGGGGTGAACTTGAACAATTTGGCGGAATCGCTAAGAGCTCAGAGCAATTACGCTGAAGCGGAAACGCTATACATGCGAGCGTTGGTGATCAGAGAAAAGCAGTTCGGGAAAGATCACCCATTCGTGGCGATATCTCTGAATAATCTTGGATTATTGTTCTATAATCAGGGGAAGTATGCTGTAGCTGATCCTTTACTGAGGCGAGCCTTGGAAATTATGCTAATGCATTATGGCTCAGACCATCCTAATGTGGCTATTAATTTGAACCACCTTGCGATATTACTGGATGCCCAAGGTAAGTATCACGAATCTGAAGCGTTGCATCGTCGCGCATTAGATATCCATGAAAAGCAGCAAGGATCAGACCATCCTAACGTGGCGAGTAGCCTGAACCATCTGGCATTATGGCTCTATAACCAAGGTAAGTTTGTCGAATCGGAGTCATTATTTAGGCGAGCGTTGATGATCAGAGAAAAGCAGCAAGGATCAGACCATCCAGATGTGGCAAATGGTTTGCACAATCTCGCATTGACGCTTTACGAACAAGGGAAGTACGTTGAGGCGGAGTCGTTATTACGTCGCTCGTTGATTATTATTGAAAAGAGGCAAGGTTTAAACCATCCAAATATGGCGAAAATCCTGACTTGTCTTGGTGTTTTGTTGTCGGCTCAAGAAAAGTATGGTGACTCGGAGACTTTGCTTAAGCAAGCGCTGGAAATCAGAGAAAAGCGGCTCAGTCACGATCATCCAGATGTGGCAAACGGTTTGCACAATCTCGCATTGACGCTATACAAACAAGAAAAGTATGTCGAGGCGGAGCCGTTGTTCCGGCGAGCGTTGGGGATAGTGGAGTCAAAGCTGGGTCAGGAGCATCCGCTTACTAAAATGATTGCAGAAAATCTCAATCAGTTGCTGAATAATATGAAGAAGAAATGATGTGATGAATTGTTTATTTTCAATTTCCGATTCTCACAAAGAACCAAATTCTTCTCGCCCTTTCCTCTAACTCTTCCCTGCGCGTAACCCCTTAGGTAAGTTATACCTAAAGGGACGCGCACATGCAATCACTTCTCAAAGATATCGTCTTCGCCATCGGGTTTGCCTGCCTCGGGCGTGCCACCGTTTATAAGACCACTTCTTCTTGGCAGAAATCCGTTTGTGCGACGGAAATGGCATATTTGGTGACTTCACTATGTGGAGTGCTCCTGATGCATACAGGGCTGTTTTTGAGCATCTTCTCCGGGATTTGAAGGCATGACGATTTCCTCAGTCCGCCTCTTGTTCAATTCATTAATCTCCGTATATTTACCGTAGTCGTATCCCGAGTTGTGCAGTAAACTGAACGCTCATCTCGCTGGATATTTTGGTCCCTCCCACATTGTTCCTGCCTCTCACTGGCGCGTATTCTGTAGTACATCGTAACGACCGGCCCCTGACATCTCAGGGACTTACAGTATTGCGCCATGCATGTTTACCACCATATAGCCCAACAAGCGAAGGGCAAATACCGCCGTCAGCCAGGCCTCATCGAGGTTCTTGTTGAGGGTGATCCTGTGTGCGGTCTCCGGTATCGCTTTGATGATGACCATCTTCGCATCCCGATTTATGATCCTGCGTTGTGTGCTACGCCACCATGACCATGGTGTTGGAGAGCTGTGTATCGATGGTCGTGATATTGTGGAGGCTTGGGGAGATCCTATCTGTAGCCAATGGGGACACCGATAAGGTTGACCAAACCGGTTTTTCATGCGGGAACAGGTCTATGATTCATAATCACAAAATATCTCGGAGTAAGTCATGAGTTTTGATGAAAAAATCGCCGCAGTTATTCAGCGGATTCCTAAGATCAAAGAGCATTTACTGACGGAGGAGGCGACCAAGAACGCCCTTGTAATGCCGTTCATTGATGCTCTTGGGTACGATATTTTCAATCCGAAGGAGGTTGTTCCTGAGTTCAATGCTGATTTTGGATCAAAGAAAGGAGAGAAGGTCGATTATGCCATCATGAAGGATGATGAGCCCTGTATTCTGATCGAGTGTAAAAAGTCTGGTGTGGATCTGAGTCTGGAGAACATCAGCCAGCTTTACCGCTACTTCTCGGTCACCAAGGCTCGTATTTCCATATTGACGAATGGGACTCAATACTGGTTCTATTCTGACCTGGATGAGCCGAACAAGATGGACGAAAAGCCATTCCTTGAGCTTGATCTTGAGCGCCCGAAAGGGGTTGGTATGGCAGAGGTGAAGAAGATGGCCAAGGATGATTTTGATTTGGATCGGATGCTGACGACTGCCAGCGATTTGAAGTGTGTGTCCGAGATCAAGAAGATGATTGCCACAGAGGTGGAGGACCCGAGCGAGGGACTGGTTCGGCATTTCTTCGCCATGTCGTCACAGAAGGGCAAATTCACAGCTTTTGTGAAGGACAGCTACACCAGGCTGGTTGCCAAAGCGTTTCTGGAATACATCAATGAGCGGATCGACGATCGCCTGAGATCTGCTCTTCAGAGGGATACGGCACCATTGGCAAAGAAGCTGGAAGAGGAAGTTCCTGAGCTGTCACCACAGGTCGGAGATAACGGCATTGTGACCACAGAGGAGGAATTGGATGGATATCGGGTCGTTGTGGCTATATGCGCTCAGAAAGTGGATCCAGAGCGAATTGTTCATCGAGACACGAAATCCTATATGGGGGTACTTCTCGATGATAACAACCGGAAGCCGATTTGCCGACTTTGGTTTAACACGAAGCAAAAGTACCTGGGGGTTTTCGATCCGCAGACTGTTCATGATGGGAAAGCAGAAGAGCGGATCCCGATCGAGAAAATGACTGACCTTTATCGGCATGCGGATAGGATCCTAGGGGTGCTGGACGCTTATGATGGGCAGAGCAACGGGAAGTAGTGGGGCGCTGATCAGACCGAGATTCCTTTCGGGGTTAAGGTAAAGATGGTTGCTGTCAAACGAGGCCGTAATTACATGTGGAGCTAATGGGGTAATCGTTTTTGTGGTAATGGGCGTGATTTCTTGAGTGGCCAAAGGAAAATAGTATTGGTCGAAAGCCGCTGTTTTCCTTTTCGTCACCAAAGAAATGATGGCCCCTGTTGAAGGACAGATTTTTTTCATTGGTCAGTAAAGAATGGATGGTCAGAGTCAATCCGGCAGTGATTTCAGGTGGCGCTAAAAGAAAAATGGTCATGGTTGAACGGGTCAGTTTTTCCTTTATCTGCTTGAGAACGGATCGCATCAGTCGACCGCCGCAGTTTTTCCTTAATCGGTAAAAGAATCGATAGATACAGTTGCGCCATCTCGTGATCTCAGATGGAGGTAATGAACGGATGGTCTCTAACGAATTTGGCGAGACTCTATTGGGAGTAAGATGGGTGTGATCAAGAATAGGTGTATTAGGAACTGAAATGAGTTTTATTGTTTTGTGTTGAGTTTTGCAAGTCATAATTATAAGTGTGATGATTTGTGAATAGGGGTAATGTTGTTGTGTCTGTATGGTGATATTATCAATTATAAATATTTTTTATTATGCGGAATGGGACACTAGATGAAATTCGCGAATATGTATCGGACATAAAGCCTCGATACGAAGCTGAATTTATTGAGTTGGAAAAAATGTTTTTTGATGCGCGAGGAGATGGCGAAAGTCCAGTTCCGATTTATTCTTCAAAATGGAGGATAAAATCTCCAGAAAGTGTTTTTTTGAAAACCAAAAGAAAAGGTAGGTCGTATAAGGGAGTTACGGATTATGGCGGTTTGAGATTGTTGTGTCTTTTTGAGCGCGATATAGTTGCGGTGCATGATTATTTGTTAAGGGTATTTTTGGAGAGGAAATATGATTTGCATGAATTGATAATATATAATTTTGATAAAAAAAGTGATTTGTATGACGCGCTTATAAAGTCAGAGGAAAAGCATTATCCTGGTCATTCTATTTTGGTTGATTCAAAGGTGTCTGGCTATAAGTCTATTCATTATTTGGTTAATACTTCTGATGATTTATATATAGAGTTTCAGCTGAGGACTTTAGTTCAAGATGTTTGGGGTGAATTGGAGCATGCGCTATCATATAAGACGGGAAGTGCTCATCCGTATATAAAAAAAAGTTTTTTATTGTTGGCAAAGGAGTTGCAGAATATTGATGATATGTTGTCCTATCTTAGGGATGTTGCCGACAAGGAGGCTGCCGGAAAAAGATATATGAATGGTCGTGAACGGCCTAAGTTCTATTTTGAGTATGAAGATGAGTTGTTGCCAAAGATATTGAAAAGGGGTGGTGATAAATATGCAGAATATAAAGAGTATTGTGTGGGCGTTAAAAAGGCACTTAGAAATGAGGGGGATGATAAGATGCATGCTATGTATGAAAATATAAAAAAGGCGATGAGCGAGGATGATTTGGGCGATCCAAATGTTTGGTATTGGTTGTTAATGGAATCAGCATTTATGGATTTTTATGATTTGAGGTATGATGATGCAATTCAGAAGTATAAGTCTGTGTTGCGTAAATTTCCTGAACGATATTGTGTGTATTATAGGATGGGGGAGTTGTATTTTAATAAAGAGATGAATGAAGTTGCTTTGAGTTGCTTTGATGAGGCTGAGAATATATTGGAGAATAGCGGCGATAGAGATATTCTTAATCAGTATAGGATAAGGTTTTGGCTTGCGTATATTTATTGGCAGTTGGGTGGAGATTATATAGGTACTGCTATAAAAGAAATAGAAGCGGCTGAAAGTATATATTTAGAGAATAAGGGTTCTGGAGTATTAACGGATAAGCATTATAATCAGTTGCTTAATAATATGGCGTGGTATTCCTTGGATAGGTATATAGTCTCAACAAGGGATAAAGGGGAGACAAGGAAAAGGATTGTCTCTGATAGATTTTATACTAAAGCTGTTCGGATGTGCGAGAGGTTAGAGTCGGCTGTGTTGAGTGGATATGTGAATGATGATGCTTTTGATACGCTTGCATGGTATTATTATCATAAATATTTAAGGACAAAAATGAAAACGGCTTTAATTTCTTCTGGGGATTATGTAATGAAGATGAAGGGGCTGTTGGGTTCGAATAATAATATAAATACGCTCGGGATGATGATTGGGCATATACAGGAGATAGAACAAATGGTTTTTGACGTTATAAAAAAGAAAAGAATGGTATGAGTCTAGAACTGGGTATTGGATGTTGAGTTGGGCGGTACGTGTGTATTGATATAAAATAATATTATTTACAGGTATTGTTGTCGCGCTGTCTTTCTGATTAAATTGATTACAACTTTGAAATTCTGAAGTTCATTGAAAAAGTGGATATGATAAATGAAGTGATGAAAAGGGTGGTGTGAGAAAAAGTAGTATTGATGACTTGGGTGATGGCGTTGTGATTTAGAACGAGTGGATTTGCTTGGAAATTGTAATGTGATATTATGACTCAATGTTAGGTCAACTCAAGAGGCGAATATTGCTTCGCGATGATGAATATCCTGGGGTTGTAGCTATGAGAGGTTCAGATGTGAGATGTATTAAATGTTAATAGTATTTGCATCGTTTTGGGTAGAGTTTGCCTTACATAATTAAATAGTGAAAATGCTGAAAGAGATTTCCTTAAATAAATGATAAGATAAAATATGATCGTGAAAAGTTGATTGATGATAATGAAGAGATTTTTTAGAACAGGAGGAGGTTGGGCTTGCATTTAGACGGCGAGATTAATTGCAGCAATTGTTTTATGGAATAAATAATGTTATTGATGGATAAAGAATATTACGTCTTCATAATCATCAAGATCACCACTCCTAGAGTCCGGAAGTCCATTTAGGCATGATTTTTGGACCTTGTCTCCTTAGCAGTAGCACTATGCTTCTTCAAAATTCATGCCACTGGGCTGAGGATTCCGCCGGTGTCAAGCCCCATCAAGATCAAGTGATATATGCTGAATGACTATATGGTGGAATGGGTTTAAATTGTCGCAATTGTCGGAGACTTGTCCAATATGTTTGAAATGCGTAATATTAATGTTAAGGGATTTGATTTTTTAATGTTTAGAGTATGGGGGGGATAGATGGATATAGTATATCATTATCCACATGATCTTTTTGAGTCGCTTGTTAATACAATTCCATTGCTATGTAAATACAAAAAATCAGTGGTCAGTTTTTTTAGAGGGGCTGGCGTTGAAACGGATATTTGTAGGGATTTAGAGAAAAAAATTGCTGCGCCTGGCGATGGTGTTAATAAATATGAAATGGTTCGTTCAGTGTTGTCGCGATTAAATGAACGCGGAGAGATGACCTTACGTGAACGTCGAGAAATAATAAGAAGAGTTGTTGAATTTGAGGATTTTTCTACTTGTTGGCCTGATGATGTGATTAAGGCCAAGGGTCTTATCTCAGAAATAAGAAGGATGGTTGATGTTAAGGACTCATTTACTAGAATGCGTTTGGAGAAGGATCGAGAAATTAAGAAGTATCAGTTGGATCGCGAGAATCAAATAAATGATTTGAAGAAAAAACGGCAATTATTAGAGGAAATAAAGCGCGATCTTTATTCTCTTTTCGCTTTTCCTGATAGTCAAGCTCAGAAAAGGGGCAAACTGTTGGAAGGTGTTATGAATCGTTTATTTGATGCAGATGATATTTTGGTTCGTGAAGCGTTTGAAGTTGTAAGTGATGAGGGTAATGGGGTTTTAGAGCAAATTGATGGAGTTGTGGAAATAGATGGGTATTTGTATTTAGTAGAGATAAAGTGGTGGAGAGAGCCATTGGGTAAAGCGGAAGTATCGCCTCATCTAGTTAAGGTATTCAATAGAGGGCATGCTGGTGGAATTATCATTTCAAAGGCAGGATATACGGTTCCGGCAATAGATACATGTAAAGATGCGTTGGTGCAAAAAAGTATAGTCCTCTGTGATCTTGAGGAAATTGTTGCACTGCTTGAAAAGCAAGGAAGTGTGAAGCAGTTTTTTAAGGAGAAGCTTCAGCGTGCAATTATAGATAAAAAGCCATATGCTAAAAAAGTATGAGCAACTTATTTTTTTTGATATAGAACGATGTGCGATGATTTTAAATCTAGTGTCATGTCAATCTAATAGTGTCGCATAATAATCTTATATTATCTTCATTATCAACCCCAACAAGGAGCGATTATGAAGCGATACAAGGTGACCCTGACTCAGGAAGAGCGCCAAGACCTTGAAGCCATCAGCAGCAAGGGAACGCATGCGGCACAAACCGTACTGAACGCCCTTATTCTGCTTGCCTGCGACGAGGGTAAATTCCAAAAGCAACGATCAATCAATGAGACGATTGCCCAAGTTCTGAACGTTAGCATGAAAACCATTGATCGAGTCAAAAAACGTTTTGTCGAAGATGGCTTGGATGCTGTGTTAACCAGAAAACCATCGTCGAGAACGTTTCATCCAAGGGTTGATGGAGATCTCGAAGCCCGTTTGATTGCGTTGAGCTGTTCTGAACCTCCGGTCGGTTACAAGCGCTGGTCGCTGCGCATGCTTGCCGACAAGGTGGTTGAGCTGGAGTATGTTGATCAGATCTCTCATGAAACCATTCGACAGGCGTTAAAAAAAACGAGCTCAAGCCATGGAAAGTCGAAGGGTGGGTGATTCCTCCGCTCCAGGATGGCGATTTCGTTGCCCAGATGGAAAGCGTTCTGGAGCTGTACAAACTCCCGTATGATCCCTTGTATCCGGTGGTGTGCATGGACGAGTCTCCGAAACAGTTGATTGCAGAAACCAGAATTCCAGTTCCACCAAAACCGGGTCAGTTGGCCCGTCACGATTACGAATACAGCAGGAAAGGAGTCTGTAACATTTTCATCGCGACCGAACCATTAGCCGGTAAACGCATAGTGAGCGTAACCACCCATCGGACGAAACAGGACTGGGCAAAGTTTCTTGAAACGATCGAGCGCCGGTATCGCCATGCCGAAAAAATCACTTTGGTCATGGACAACCTGAACACCCATAAGCCGGGTTCGCTCTATGAGACCTTCAAGCCTAAGAAAGCCCGAGCATTGTTGGATCGATTCGAATTCGTATACACCCCGAAACACGGTAGCTGGCTCAACATGGCCGAGATAGAACTGAGGGTGCTGTCGGGTCAGTGCCTGAATCGCCGGATCGATACCATTACTGAAGTGCGCCGTCAGGTCGTTGCCTGGGAGAAAGAACGAAACAACAAAGAGTCGGTGATCAACTGGCGTTTCACGACCGAAGATGCACGGATTAAACTCAAACGACTTTATCCGTCAATTTTATCCTGACATGACACTAGGATTATTTTCTTGTATGGTGTTTTTATATCGTCTTCCTGACCACATACGTAACCACTCCCAGCGTTCGAAAGTCCATCTAGCCGGTTATCTCGATAGGCTTGTAGTTTACATTCTCAGGTACTAGGGAGACGGTTCCCTTTCTTACCCGCAATCTCTTCACTGTCTGTTCATCATTGATGCTCGCGATCACAATGTGGTTATTGAGTGGCTCGATGGCGCGGTCTACGATGAGCAGATCTCCTTCCAGGATTCCCGCATACAATGCATTGACGTCATCAATGTCCTGCAGAAAGGGGACGTGAGCCCGTGTAACAAGACTACTTGGTTGTGGAAAAAAGCTTAAAATCAACCAAGGAGGTTACACGCATGAAAACAAGCGTTACAGCACAGAACAGATCATCGGCATCCTGAAGGAAGGAAAATCCCTCTTGGTCTCGACTGTGCGATTGTGACGCCATTTTGGCGACTTCAGCAAGAAGATGTTTATGATGCATTTAAGGTGGCTTTTGATCCTCTTCATCTGGATCTGAAGGCATGACTTCCTCAGTCCGCCTCTTGTTCAATTCATTAATCTCCGTATATTTACCGTAGTAGTGTCCCGAGTAGTGCTGTTAGCTGAACGCTCATCTCGCTGGATATTTCGGTTCCTCCCACATAGTTCCTGCCTCTCACTGGCGCGTATTCTGTAGTACATCGTAACGAACCGAGCCCTGGCAAACCAGAGCCTGCAGTATTGCGCTATGCCTGATCACCACCATCCAGCCCAACAAGCGAAGGGCAACTACCGCCTTCAACCTGCTCCTGTCAGGATCTTGGTTGAGAGTGATCCTGCATATGGGCTTCGGTACCGTTTCAATACGGAGTTCTCAACATCCAGGTTCATGATTCTGTGTGGAGTTTTCCGGAATCATGACTACAGTGGAGAACTGCGGTGCGAAGAATGCGATGTCGTGGAGCTGTTGAGATGATTTGTTCATCAAGGGTTCGTTCGATGGGGCTGGTGGCGTTTATACTGCTTCTGGTATCCATGCTTGCGGTTTTGAGCGGTTCATTACCGGCGGCGGCAGGAGCCCTCTACCACGGCAACACAAACACTCGCAAGTTCCATGCGTCAGACTGCCGATATTATGACTGTCCGCATTGCACGGCGGTATTCAGTAGCAGAGAGGCCGCGATCGATGCCGGTTATGTGCCCTGTAAAGTCTGTAATCCGTGACTATTCGTCGTACCAATCAATCAACCTGAAACAGCTGGAGGAATCGCAATGGAAAAAGAGTCTTTTTTTTCAAAGTTGTTTGACTTTTCATTCAAAGAGTTCATCACCCTGCAACTGATCAAGTATTTGTTCATTATCGGTGTTGTGTTCGCCGGCCTGACTGCGTTAGGGTCTCTTTTCGGAGGAATTGCCGCGCTGAAGGATGATTTCGGCAAGGGGATAGTCGGTATACTGATGTCCCCGCTATTATTCATCCTGATTACCGTTCTGGTTCGTCTTGCCCTCGAAGCGATCGTGGCAACATTTCGTATCGCTGAAAATACCAGCAAACTGGTGGAGAATTCCAGACGGGAAGCTTGAAGCGTTGAGGAAAATGGAGCTCGCCCCCTTTACTGTGTGATCAGACTCAGAGAATATTCCTGCCGCTGAGCGGCAAAGTGAAAGAAAAATGGCAGGTTTTTTCCCCTTTTTTTCCCTCAGAGGTTTTTGCTGAAAGCGGGAATTCTGAAAACGCAGGAGGGGAGAGGTGGTGGACAATGTAGGACTCGAACCTACGACCTCTCGCGTGTGAAGCGAACGCTCTAACCAGCTGAGCTAATTGTCCTCGTAAAAAGAGCCTAAGTATAGGATTTCGCGACCATTTTTCCAATTCCCTCAGAAATTTTATTCACAAAATGCGTTAACTTCTCCGAAAGGCCGGTTTTTTGTATCGACTGTTGCCGCTCGTTTTGTCATGCCCCTTCATCCAAATCCGAAAAGGAGTGTGCCGATATGGAACAAAACGGTACGGATAACGTAATGAAAACAGTGGTTGGCGTGGCCGGAGGCGCTGCGCTGTTCTCTCCCATTGGTATGCCCATCGTCCATGGACTTGCAGGTCTGGCCGTTGCCGGGCTTGGCATTTTTACGGTCGGTTCGCTTGCATTCAAGGCGATCGGAGCGGTTTCCGGCATGGAGAACCCTTTCCTGCCAAAGGAATCGATTGACAGGGAAGAGATCCGCTGAATCGGGCGGATCGCAGCATCATTCAGGTTTCAGCATTTTCATGAGCGTTTCCGGGTCGTGGACCGGAGGCTTGCAGCTTCCTTCGTTGCAGACGAGGGCGGCCGGAGGCCCATCGTATCCTTTTGCGATGGCATCGGTTTCCGGCAGCAGATCTGCCGGCGCTCCGCTTGCCTGCATAAGGACGAGGTTGAAGTGGTTGTGCCGGTAAATCGTGTCACGGAGCGCTTTCATACGTGAGTCGTTCGGATCACCGGCGAGCACGACCTGCGTGACGGGATGCAACGCCATTTCATTAGAGGTAATCAGCAGCGGCACGGCTGACGGAACTCGCTCCATCGTTCCCGCAAAGTGCTGCAGCGTGGTCATGGCGAGTTCCCGAAACTCTTCACGTCCGGTCATGGCTGCAAGTCGCAGCAGGTTCATGACGCTGACCGAATTTGCCGATGGTTCGGCTCCGTCTTCGTCCTCTTTCAGGCGGAGCGGGATGAGCGCATCGTCCATGGGCGTGCTGAAAAATCCCCCTTCCGACTGGTCATAAAAGAGCTCGATCTGGGTTTCTGTAAGTCTTAGGGCAACCCTGAGATAATCAGGGTTGAACGATGCTTCATAGAGGTCGATCAATGCCTGAATCAGGCAGGCGTAATCGATGGCTTTGCCCGGGATCGATGCTTCGCCGTCACACCAGCTTCTGAGTAGCCTCCAGTGTTCCCGGTTGCAGAGCTTGTCGAGAATGAACTCCACTGCACGTTCGGCGGCCTGGAGCAGCTCTGGTTGCTGGAGCATACCCGCACCACGGGCGAGTGCCGAGATCATGAGTCCGTTCCATGCGGTAATCACCTTTTCATCCCTGCGAGGCCTTGGGCGCTGTTTCCGTACGTCGAAGAGTATCGCGCGTGCGGCTTCAAGTCTCCTTTCAACCTCTGCCGGTTCAAGATCGAAGCGTTCGGAAAGCTCGGATGTGTTTTCGGCTCGGACGAGGATATTTTTGCCGGTGAACTCGCCGTGCGGGTCGTATGGTGCGTTGCCTTTCTCCCTGATTGCATAGGCCTGGCAGAAGAGTTTGCCGTCCTCTTCGCCCAGGATGCCTGTCACTTCATCGCGCCTCCACAGATAAAACGCTCCCTCGCGTGGTTCGTTGCTCCCATCAGTGCTCATACTGTCGGCATCTTCAGCGGCGTAGAAGCCTCCGTCGGGCGAGGTCATGTCGCAAAGCACGTAGTTGAAGATGTCTTTTGCCGCTTCCGCGAATCGTGGCTCTTGCGTGCATTGCCAGCCTCTAAGGTATGCATCGGCTAGCTGGGCGTTGTCGTACAGCATCTTTTCGAAATGGGGAACATGCCAGAATTCATCGGTCGAGTATCGGGCGAAGCCGCCGCCGCCTTTTCCTGGAATGCCGAGCTGATCATGGATACCTCCTTCTGCCATTTTTTCAAGTGTCAGGAGTGCCATGTGGCGTGCCTGATGGTCGCCGGTCCGGACATAATGGTCAAAGAGGAACCGAAGCAGCACGGGGCGGGGAAACTTCGGGGCTCCGCCGAAGCCGCCATATTCGGGATCGAAGCTGCCGGCAAGCTGTTTGAGGCAGCGTTCGGAAAGCTCACTTGTGAGGGCCGTACCGTTTTCGCTTCGCCGGGTCAGCTCGAGCAGTTGCCGCATCATCGACCCAGCGGAGTTGAGTAGCCGGTTACGGTCGTTCTTCCACATGCTGTCGATGGATTCCAGAACCACCCGGAACGCGGGTCGACCCCAGCGTTCGACTGGCGGGAAATAGCTGCCGCCGTAGAATGGTTTCAGGTCCGGGGTGAGCCATACGGACATAGGCCAGCCCCCGCTGCCGGTGGTTGCCTGAACGAACAGCATGTAGAGCCGGTCGAGGTCCGGCATCTCCTCACGGTCGACCTTGACCGGCACGAAACGGCTGTTCAGGAGTGCGGCGGTCGCTTCGTCTTCGAACGATTCATGCTCCATGAAATGGCACCAGTGGCAGGTCGAATAGCCGACAGAGAGGAAGATCGGACGTTCGGTTTTTCTGGCGGTTTCGAAGGCCTCCTCGCCCCATGGGTACCACTCCACAGGATTCCAGGCATGTTGCTGGAGATAGGGGCTTTTCTCATGGATAAGCCGGTTGGGGTGCTGACGTTTTGGCATGATCGTCCTGTTTTCGGGTTTATTTCTGCCAAGAACCGTTCTGAAGTATCTGTTCGTTCTGCAAATCGGAAACATTCTGAATTCAGAATGGGTTGAATTCCTCAAATGGAAATCAACGCCCTGAATCCATGACGCCGAAGCGGAACATTTTTTTCATGCTGCTCATGCTCATGATCACCTTCATGACCGCCTGTTCAGCGGAGTCTCCGCTCAGTGACGATCCAGGCAACTCAACGACAATCCGTAAGGAGGAAACCATGACATACAGAACGCTGTCACCGGAAGAACGGGCCGTGATCATCGACAAGGGTACGGAACGACCTTATACCGGCAAATATTACCTCAACAAGGAGAAGGGGGCTTACCTCTGTCGCCAGTGTGACGCTCCTCTGTTCCGTTCTGACGACAAGTTCGAGTCAGGTACCGGCTGGCCCAGTTTCGACGATGCGATTCCCGGTGCGGTGAGGCAGATTCCCGATGCCGATGGACGGCGTACCGAGATCGTCTGTGCGAACTGCGGGGGCCATCTCGGGCATGTGTTCTTTGGTGAAAGTTTTACTTCGAAGAATGCCCGTTTCTGCGTGAATTCGATCTCGCTCTCGTTCGAACCCGCCGACAAACCGGTGACGGCGACCGAGAAGGCGATCTTCGCCGGCGGGTGCTTCTGGGGAGTCGAGTACCATTTCAAGCGGCTCAAAGGGGTACTTTCGACTCGCGTCGGCTATACTGGCGGTACGACGGAGCATCCATCGTACAAGCAGGTCTGCTCGGGCAAAACCGGCCATGCCGAGGCGCTCGAGGTTGAGTTCGATCCGAAACTGGTCAGTTACGAGCAGCTCGCGAAGCTCTTTTTCGAGATCCATGATCCTACGCAGTTCGAACGCCAGGGGCCGGATGTCGGCACCCAGTATCGTTCGGCTGTCTTTTATGTCAACGATGAGCAGCGGCGGATCACCGAGTCGCTGATACGGCAGCTCGAAGAGAAGGGCTACCGCGTGGTGACCGAGGTCAGGAAAGCCACCGAGTTCTGGCCTGCCGAAGATTACCATCAGGACTATTACGAAAAAACCGGGCATCACCCCTATTGCCACATCTACCAGAAACGATTCTGAATCGAGGGCGCCATGACGATGATGCTTCTTAACCGGATCGTCGACCTTCGGCGCGATCCTGAGCCTCTTGAAAGGGTAGAGATGTCCTGCCGTGAGCCTGGGCCTGGAGATGTCCGGTTGCGAGTACATGCCTGCGGAGTCTGCCATACGGAGCTGGACGAAATCGAGGGCCGCACGCCGCCGCCCAGGTATCCGGTAGTTCCGGGGCATCAGGTCGTTGGGGTTGTCGAGGCATGTGGTGAGGAGGTTCCGGAGGGCGTCATGGGGAGTCGCAGGGGTGTGGCCTGGATCTACTCGGCTTGTGGCGCTTGCGATTATTGCCTGAGTGGCCACGAGAATCTCTGTCCCGATTTCATGGCCACCGGACGTGACGCCGATGGAGGTTATGCGGATTGCATGATCGTGCCTGTCGCCTTCAGCTATCCGATCCCGGACAACATCACCGATGTAGAGGCCGCACCACTGCTTTGTGGCGGCGCGATCGGGTACCGCTCATTGAAGCTGGCCAACCTTGATAATGGTGGGGTGCTCGGGCTCACCGGTTTTGGTGCTTCAGCCCATCAGGTGCTCAAACTGACACGCCATCTCTATCCTGATTCTCCGGTGTTCGTATTTGCCCGCAGCGAGGCGGACCAGGAGTTTGCCCGTTCGCTTGGAGCAGACTGGGTGGGTGATAATGTTCATGTTCCTCCCATTCATTGTGACTCGATCATCGATACCACTCCTGCATGGAAACCGGTGATTGCTGCCCTGGAGCAGCTTCGTCCCGGCGGTCGCCTGGTGATCAACGCCATCCGCAAGGAGGCTGGTGACAGTGAACGCCTGTCAGGCATCAGCTATGAGCGTCATCTCTGGATGGAGAAAGAGATCAAAAGCGTGGCCAACATCACCAGGCGGGATGTGGAGGAGTTTCTCGGGATTGCCTCCAGAATCGGGTTGATACCCGAAGTGAGCATATATCCACTCATCGAGGCCAATCGTGCATTGCTCGACCTCAAAAACGGCCGCTTGCATGGAGCGGCCGTGCTTGTTCCGGGGTGAACGTTATCACTCCGGCAACTAAAAGTGTCAATCTGGTTTATTACTGGTTGTCATTCTGATCCTGACTTGTCGGGAGAAGAATCCATAAATCGTTTGTTGCAATAAAGATGGATCCTTCACTTCGTTCAGGATGACAGACCTGGCCTGGAATGCTTTTGCTTCCTTCAGTCGCCGGAGTAATAATATTGACACATTGTAATAGATCCTCTCCCAGAAGGCCGGTGAGTTGCCAGGAGTTTCAGTTCCCGGAGTAATAAAATCCAGGACAACTGATTCAGACGTTTACCGGCGAGCGCAGACACCAGCTCTTGCGACCGATGGTTCAGGCAGGTGTGGTCACGCGCTTCTTCACCGCCGCAATAAGCCCGTCAAGGTCCTCGATTGCGTCGATCTCCTCTTTTTTCATCAGTACCTCGATGTTGCTGTTTTTCTTCAGGATGACCGGGTATTCGAACTGGAGGTCGTACTTCTGTTCGAACTCGTCACGGTGCAGGAATTCCATCGGCATACCCATGGTTTTACGGAACTCCGTCCAGGCCTCCTTTTCGGTGAACGGGCCATGGGTGAGCGTGCAGAGACTGCACTGATAGGTCGAAGGACTCAGGATCTTGTGACCGAGGTCGAACAGCCCGCTGATGGGCCCGCTGTCGGCATTGTAGACAAATATCAGTGTCGTGTTCATGGTTCTACGTCTGTTTTGGTTCAGTACGCGGTTTGATTCATACCATTCTAACACATGAGCTTAAGGAAACGATCCTCAGCCGGTTAGTTTCATTGGTCAGCCGATGAACATGCGTGAGGTGGGTAAGTGTCATTTTTCGAATATTATACTAAAGAAGTGTATATTGGTGTAATTGACGTAACCAGAGCGCCTTATCCGCTGAACCCTCACTGTTACCGGTCATGAAATTGCCGAGAATCCGTTCAGGATTCCATGCCAAACCCTTCCTTTCCGGTATCCTTCGCCGGAACAGCTGCAGGCAGAAAGTCTCCTGCCCTTTTTCCCTGCGAGTATCCTTTGTACCTGTTTTTTTCAATATCAAAACCGTATCGCCATGAAACCTATCAGAATCGACGATTACTGCTTTGACCGGGTTCATCTCTGGGTGCAGTATGATTGTCGCATTCCCCAGTTCATCGAGGTGGTCGTTGAGGTGTTCTATCCCCAGAATCGTTCGGCAAACGGACTGGTGATGTTCAACCACGGGTTCCTGATCGGTAACGATCTCTTGTATTACCCGAAAAAGATCATCGGAACGTTTTTCGATGACAACCCGCTTTTCGGCATCAATCCCTCCAATTACTACAACTACACTCAGGCTATCGTCGAAAAAAACTGGGCCATGGCATATGTGAGCGCCTGTCACACCCAGATCCAGGGGGTGCCGTGGACCGATATCGGCGGCAATCCGAGGGTTGGCCAGGAGGCCTATGCAGCAGCGTCGTACCTGATCAAATACGGTGTCACCGACTTCTTTTACAAAGTTGAGAGCAAAGGGCGCAACTGTCAGTTCTATGATGCAGATCTTGCCTGCAAATCGAAGTTCATGAACTCGAACAATGTCATATTCGCCGGACATTCGGTCGGTGGTGCTCATGCCCAGGCGGCGGCCTGCGGGTTCGAGAAGCTTCAGGAGCTTGGCCGGAAGGATTATCGCCTTTTCGATCCGGTGATGTACGACCGTGAGTTCCTGCCTGCGTTTACCGATCCGATGTCCAAATGGGACCCGTCGGATCGAGCCAATCCGGTTGGTCTTGTCATGCTCTCGCCGGTTGACCAGAAAATGTCGTTCCTCGTGCCGGGAATGGCGCCGTACCGCGAGGCGCTCTCTGCGAGCAAGATGCCGATGGCGATGGTGGTTGGTCAGTGTGACTGCGCCTGCCTCGACCAGTCGGTTCCTCCAGCCTGGTCAGATGTCGCCTCGACTACAACCCAGTTCACCCAGCTCGCTCCGGCGGAGACCGGCTCCTGGGCGGTTGTGTCGAATGTCGAGCGTGGCAGTCACTGCGGCTATCTGACCGACACCAGCGATCTGTGCAGCATGGCGGATATGAAGAGCCAGTGCAAACGTTGTCCTGGAGTGGACAAGTACAAGGCAAAAGGGGACGAAACAGCGTTTACGGCAGAGCTGATCAAGCGTTTCATCGATCTCTATCCCGACGGCGGTTGCTTCCAGGGAGGTTTCAATGAGTGGATCAACAGCGATTTCATCAACTGGCTGAACCAGGAGAGCCCGGACGGCAAGGTCAAGCTGGTGCCGTTCCCTTCCGGCAAGTATGTCGATTGCGTTCCTCCTGCAACGCCAATGGCATGACGCTGAAGCGGAATTGTTTCAAAAGGCTGTCTCGGATGCAAAGCTGAGGCAGCCTTTTCTGTTCCGGAGTCTTTCTGACAGTATTGTCCGTTGTCATTCTGAGCCCGACCCCGTCGGTCGAAGAATCCAGAAGAAGTCCCTGAAGATATTGGTAGTAAATCGGTTATGTGAATACATCAAACTGGACTCTTCACTTCGTTCAGAATGACAGGAAGATGTTCTCAAATGAACACTGATTTTGATGACTTCTTTTGGGCGGGCTCTTTTTTTATGTGCGGTTGAGCCGGTCGAAGAGCGCAGTAGCCCTGTCGGCTGAGCCGCAGATTTGAGATTGCCTGATCGGTGTCAGGGCAGGGATGCGTAATGGTCGATGAGCTCAAGGGCTTCGTCGGCGGAGTCGCAGACGTCATAGTAGGCTTCGTATCCGGGTTTGACCATTCTGTCGATCGCTATGCGCTCGAAGAAAACGAGGAGTTGCTCCCAGAAGCCGTCAACGTTCAGGAGGATGATGGGTTTGTCGTGGTGGCCGAGGTGTTTCCAGGTGATGACCTCCATTAACTCATCGAGGGTTCCGAAGCCACCGGGCAGGACGACGAATGCATCTGCCCAGCCGGTGAGCAGCATCTTGCGCTCGTGCATCGTTTTGACGACGTGCAGTTCAGTGATCCCGTTGTGGGCGACTTCGCGCTCTTCGAGGAAGCGCGGGATGATGCCTTTGACGGTGCCTCCGCCCTGCATGACGGCGTCTGCCGTTCGCCCCATGAGGCCGACGTGACCGCCGCCGAATACGAGGTCGATGTTTCGTTCGGCAAGTCCGCGACCGAGCGTGGTCGCTTCTTCGAAATAGGATTGCGGTGCGTTGCCGCTTGAGCTGCAGTAGACGGTGACCGAACGGATCATGGTTCGTTTTTACGGTAAGTTCGGGTGATGCTGTCTTCCGAGCGCTGGTAGAGGTAGCTCTCCGGCGCGTCGATTTTGAGGAGATGGTGCCGGAGGGCGGCCCGTTCCCAAAGGTCGGTATCCTCCGCGTAGTCGATGTCCCTGAATCCTCCGATCTCCAGAAAGAGTTCCCGTTTGCCAAACAGGGTGCCGCAGAGAATGCATTCAGCAATGTGCACCAGCTTTTCCGGATCGTTCCGGTCGCGTACCCAGGGGTCATCGGGGCAGGCGAAACCGCCGGAGAGGAGATCGATCTCCGGTTCCGATTCCATCAGCTCGACCCGCGAGGCAAGGTGTTCGGGGAGGTAAAGGTCGTCGCTGTCTATGAAGGTGATGTAGCTGCCGAACGACGCCTGTATGCCGACGTTCCGCGAAAGGGCAGGACGACGGTTGCTGTGCTTCATGTATCGGATATTTGCATGACGGTGCAGATGCCGGTCGACGATCGTAAAGGTTTCGTCGATGCTGCCGTCGTCCACCACGATGAGCTCCCAGTCATTGAGTGTCTGGGCGAGCACGCTGTCGATCGCCCGGTCGAGCACTCCGGCACGGTTGAACGTGGCCAGAATGACCGAGACCTTGGGTGCTCCGGTGGTGTTCATGGGTTCACCGATCTGATGGCGAAGGCGCAGACCAGCATACCGGCGACCAGGAAGTTCTGGGCGATTGCGTTGTAGCGGACGTCCATGGTCCTGGGTGAGCGGACGAGGCTGAACTGCAGCAGGAATTGAGGGATGACGAGCGCGGCAACGATTGCTGCGTAGTTCATGAGACCGAGCCACAGCATGTAGATCGCCGCCATCAGCTGGCCGATGTTGATCAGTACGGAGGCGATGAGTGCGGCTTTGTGCTCCCCGAACACGGCGGGCAGGGTGTGGATGCCGACCTGACGGTCTCCTTCGATCGATTTGAAGTCGTTTATGGTCATGGTCCCGGTGCTCGAAAGCGTGTACAGTCCCGCGACGATGAGCGATGGCGCAAGGTTCTGGAGCGTGAAGGTGGGGCGATAGGCGATTTCACCGGCGATCCACGGTATGATCAGGTATGAGACCGATACGATGATGTTACCGGCCCAGAGCCTTTTTTTGAGCTTGATGGGGTTGGCGCTGTACAGATGAGCGTTCACGATGCCGATAACGACGTAGAGGCCGATGAGCGGGTGGATCAGGTACCCGACGATGACCGAAAATATTGACCAGATGGCTATGAGTGTCGTTGCGCCGCGAAGCGAGATGGCGCCCCCAGGAATCGGACGCGATGGTTCGTTGATTTCGTCGAGGTCACGATCGAAATAGTCGTTGAGCATCTGGCACGTCCCTGTGGCCAGAGGCCCGGTCAGCAGGATGGCAAGCAGGAATTTCGTGCCGAAAAGGTCACTCCAGCCAAACGAGCCGCTGGCGACGGCTCCGCAAAGGAAACTCCAGATGACCGGTATCCAGGTAACCGGTTTCAGGAACCTGATGAACAGGCCGATTTTCGAAAGCGGTTCGGCGACACGGCGTCCCTGTACGACCGGCTTCCTGCGGGTGACGGCGTCGGAAAGACCGGTTTCGCGCATCCGGTTGAAGGAATGCTGTTCTGGAGGAAGCTCGCTCAACGGGTACTCATGTTTTGATTGGAATGATGCGGAATTCTCCTTACGGCCTGAAAAATAACACGCAAAACCAAGGAATGAAACTGCATAGAGCAAATAATCGAACTCTTGCCGAGAACACTACGCCGAGTCGCGGCTCGACCTTCCTGCAAGCTTAACGGTTTTTCCGTAACTCCTTTCTTGCCGTATATTTCAGTGAAAGCCAAAAAAACTGAACTCCTGCCGTGCATGCCGGTTCTGACAAAAGTGACCCAGCTCTACGTTCCCGAAGAGGACCGGATATGTATGACGGCTGAAGATCGTGACGGCCATTCGTTGGCATTCTGGCTTACCCAGCGCATCTGCCGGCAACTGGTTCCGGTGCTTTGCGGCCATCTTGACCGAATCACTCCTGTCAGGAAGATCGTAAGCCGCGATATGCAGCTTGCCTGCCGGCAGCAGCACGCCGAGTGGCATTTCCAGCCCTCGGAGCCGGTGCGGATTGAAAACGGTGCTCGTATGGTATTGCCACTGAAAATCGATTATGTATTTACCGGAGAGCTTGCTTCTCTCATCTTTCCGGCGGGTGGTAATGAAAATGCGGAGCTCAGCCTGAATGCACAGGAGCTGCGGCAATGGCTTTCGATCATGTACCGGTTGTTCCGGCATGCCCAGTGGCCGACAGATGTCTGGCCAGTATGGTTTGCCGAAGTTGGCCAGTTCCAGAACCGGTGATTCTCGCGAGCGCGGTATCTGATTGACAAGATTTCTCTTGCATGGAAACGCCGTGACGGTGTTTACGGTTATGAATCCGGTGATTAACAGTAGCAGAATTGTCTGGCTGTCCGGGCTTCCACCGATGTCATCCGGTTCCCGGCTTGTTGGGAGAATGATCGGGAACTTGTTATTATAAAATAAGATGGGTTCTTCATTCCGCTGCGCCTGATTCAGAGTGACAGAAAGTGACCTTGTGTGTTGTCGTGACCTGTTCTCGCAGGAGCAGAAATAATCCTGAGTCGTTCATGTAATTGCCAACCTCAAAACGTTTCAATCATGCCTCTCGGTAAGTTCCTCGACGAAATGCGGAGGACCTTCTTCCTCCATGCAATCTCGGCTCATTTCAGCAATGGACTCATTCCTGTGGCGGTGCTCTATCTGCTGCTGACGCTGCCTACCGGGGACGCCTATTTCGAACATACGGTCATCGACCTGCTGGTGATCGTGTTCCTGGCGGTTCCGGTGTCGTTTTTCTCTGGTATCATTGACTGGAAGAAAAAATACAAGGGTGTGATGACGCCGGTATTCTCCAAAAAAATCCGTCTTGGCATCCTTCTGATGGTGCTTGCCACAATTGCCGTTTCGATCCGGCTGCTCGATCAGGGCGTTATGGCTGAGAATGGCATACTGCACTGGGCATACATCATCATTCTCGTTGCCATGCTGCCGGTGGTGGTGCTGCTGGGTCATTACGGCGGCAAACTCTCCGCCGGACAGCGTTCGGAGAAGTTCAGGTAATGCCGGTCAGGATTTTGCCATCGGTACCTGAAGATCGTGAAGAGATGGCGCGCATTTTCAACCATTATGTCGAACACAGTTTTGCGACCTATACCGAAACTCCAGTACCTGCCGATCGTTTTGATGCTGTCATGTCCTTTCATGATGGCTGGCCGGCATTCACGGCCTGGACGGATGAGGGGGTGATGGCCGGTTTCGGTCTTCTTCGCCCTTACAGTTTCATTCCCGCATTCGAACATGTTGCCGAACTCAGCTGTTTTATCCGTCAGGGGATGACCGGAATGGGCATCGGGACGGCCATTCTTGCTGAACTCGAGTCCGCAGCCCGGCAGATGGGGGTTGCATCGATTCTTGCGACGGTTTCATCGCTCAATGACCGGAGTATTCTGTTTCATCGTTCCTGCGGTTTTTGTGAATCCGGGCGGTTGACCGGAGTCGGCCGGAAGCGGGGCGTCGTGTTCGATGTCGTTCTATTGCAGAAACATCTTCAGTAAGCCCGATCATGATCGATTTTCAGACTATTCTCGTTTTCTTTCCGGCAGCAGTGCTGCTCGCGCTGTCGCCAGGCCCGGACAACCTGTTTGTCATGGCACAATCGGCACAGCATGGCCGTACAGCCGGTATTGTGGTCACTCTCGGACTCTGCACCGGTCTGGTTGGTCACACCCTTGCCGTAGCGTTCGGTCTTGCCGCCATCGTTCGTGCATCTTCCATGGCCTTCACGGTGCTGAAGGCAGCCGGAGCACTCTATCTTCTTTACCTGGCATGGCAGGCGTGGCGAGCCGGTTCCGTTTCGGAGAGCGAAACGCAGTCGCCGAGCCTGTCCCCATGGTCGCTATACCGGAGAGGGATTGTGATGAACCTGACGAACCCGAAAGTCTCGCTCTTTTTCCTGGCCTTTCTGCCTCAGTTCGCCGATCCTCTTCATGGCTCGATGGTTTGGCAGTTTCTGCAGCTTGGTTCACTTTTCATTCTGGCCACCATGATCGTGTTTGGTATGGTGAGCTTACTTGCTGGTGGTTTCGGAGATCGGTTCCGGAGCTCGCCGGTGGCACAGAGAATCGTCAACCGTTCGGCTGCAGCCGTGTTTGTCGGACTTGCCGCGAAACTTGCAATGACCGAACGCTGAGTTCACCTGGCCCTGTCGTCTGAATGGTTCAGGATGGTCAGCAAAGAGGCCGCATGGAACGTTTGTATGCACAAACAGGTTCACTGACAGGCAAATGATGGTGTTGTCATCTGCCGGTATGAAGCGGGCTGAACCTGGCGACAAGCAACATGCGTGATTTACTGACATTTCTTCTCGGCGTTGTATTTGCCGCAGCTGGTGGCGAGCTTTTCGTTCGCGGAACGGTGAACCTTGGACGATGGGCAGGTATCTCGCCGGCGTTGCTGGCGATGACCCTTGCCGCTCTGGCCACTTCCAGCCCGGAACTGGCTGTATCACTCGGGGCGGCTCTTCTCGGTAAGCCGGCAGTGGGTTTTGGAGATGTGCTGGGCAGCAACGTCGTCAATATCTCACTCGTACTCGGATCTGCCCTGCTGTTGCGTTCTGGAGGCATCCGCGTATCCCGCGAAATTCTGCATCGTGATTATCCGCTTGCATGTATTACCCCCCTTGCGACCTGGTATTTCATCTCTGACGGAGTCGTTGAATGGGTTGAAGGGCTGGTGTTTCTGGGTGTTTTTGTGCTTTGGCTTATCCTTTCTCTCAGAGAGGCAATGCGCCAGAGATCCGGTACCCGGGAGCTCGAGAATCCGATCAATCCCTGGCCCTCTGTTCTGCTTCTGATTGTCGGACTGGGATGTCTCATCGGGGCCGGTGAGCTCGTTGTCACCGGAGCCAAAGGATTGGCGTTACGTCTCGGAATCGATGAATTCATCGTGGGTGCACTGATCGTATCATTCGGAACATCGGTTCCGGAACTGGCAACTGTCATTGTTTCCCGGGTCAGGGGGCATGACGAGGTTGGTGTCGGAACGGTTCTGGGCAGCAACATTCTGAATGGATTACTGATTGTCGGAATTGCGGCTTTGATTACCCCTATTCGTATCAATCCATTGGAGGCAGGCATTATCCTGCTGTTCGGTATCGCCAGCCTGTTGCTGGTCTGGCCAGCCAAGACCGGACTGCTCGGCCGGTCACGAGGCATTGCTCTCCTGACACTCTATGGTCTCTGGATGTTTGTGCTGATTCACGGATTCTGACCGGAAGCTGCAACAGTCGGGTGATTCAGCGTTATCGGTTGAAGGGAGCGGATTGTCGTTATGCTCGACGATCCCGGTGGTTGTGCTGTTTATGTCTTTTTTTTGTACAAAAATGCGTACAATTAAAGATATGTAGTCTTGTACAAAATTATGTCCGTTACAAATTACTGCGTATGAAAGGTATAGATCTCGAAAACGATATCAGGCCGCTCTCGGAATTCAGGGCGAATACCGCCTCACTTGTCAGGCAGGTGAAGAAGACCGGTCGTCCTCTGGTTTTGACCCAGCATGGGAAAAGCACGGTTGTTCTGCTTGACGTCCGTCATTACCAGTCATTGATCTCATCCGTCGATCGTCAGCCGGCAGCCGCTGACAGCGATGAGGCCGGAAACGCCGGATAAGGTGGATTGCCCGAAACGTTTTCTGTTTTTTTCAAGGTTTTTCTTCGTCACTTTCTTTTATTCAAAGCCTACGTCAACAGATCGTAAAGCAATGTCAGACAATATCCTGAAATCCTCTGCCCCCATGCCCAGCTGCAGGATAGAAGGAGGCCGGCAAGGTCGGCCAGGGCATATTTTCCGAAAGTTCAGGTTCTTTTGCTGCTCGATGGCAATTGCCAGCATGTTTTCATCCATGCCGGCCCATGCCATTGCAACACCTGCCCCCGTGCAACCTGATGTTCCGGTGGCCGCGTATCTGGTCAAAGAGACCGGAAGCCAGAACGTCATCATGGCCAAGGATATCGACTATCAGGTATCTCCAGCCAGCCTGACCAAGATCCTGACCTGTGTCATGGCTATTGAAAGCGGTCGGATGGATGATATTGTCGTGATACCCCGGGAAGCGACCCTCGTCGAGCCGACCAAGGCTGGACTCCGACCGGGTGATCGTGTGTTCCTGCGCGACCTTGTCAGGGCAGCCATGGTGAACTCCAGTAACGATGCGGCATTCTCCATCGGCATCTATCTTGGCGGGAGCGTTGAATCTTTTGTTGCCTCGATGAACGCCAGGGCGCGTTCACTCGGTATGAACAGCTCATATTTCACCAACCCGGCAGGTTTCGATACCGGTATCTATGCCGGAAACCGGACAACGGCCAGGGACCTTATGACCCTGACCGAATATGCCGTCAGGCATCAGGAGTTCAATACCATCGCCAGACTTGACCGTGCGGTGTTCAGGGAACTCTCCACAGGCAGGGTGTTTTCGCTGAGAACCCATAACCGGATGCTCGACCTCTATCCCTATTCGGTTGGTATCAAGACCGGTTTCACGAATCGGGCCGGCAAATGTCTGGTGGCCAGGGCAATCAGGGATCGAAAAGATCTGCTCATGGTGATGCTGAATGCCAGAACCGATCGATGGGCTCTGGCATCGAACATGTTCGACCGCGGTTTTGGTCTGAACGGCAGTGAGCGGATCGCTATGCCTGCACCGGTATCCCGTGATTCAGGCGTCATACATGAACCATCGTCACGACAGGTTGCCCTTGAACGTGAACGTGCTCTCGAGGCGATCAGACGCAAACTGGCCAGGCAGGGGGATGCCGACATGTCGGCGTCTGCGATCAGGCCGAGGAGTTCCTCGTCCCGTGGACGATCTCTGGCAATGTCATCGATCCAGGGGGGTGGTGATGAAGTGAAAGCCACGATGAAGGGGATGAGACGCTCGACTCTTGACCGCAAGATGTCGCTGAAATCTTCAAAAGTCGCCCGGAAATCGAAACGGCTTTCAGCTACCCGTCTTGCCACGAAGAAGAGCGCGGCTAAGAGGAACCTGGCCACATCCGCACTGAAAAAGAAGAAATCCGCAAGGTCCGTTAAACGCACCGTTGTGAGTCAGAAGAAAAAGAGTGGCGAGATGACGAAGACTAACAGACAGAAGTCGCGCAGGGACGAGGTTTCTCTCCTGAAGCCGGTGTCGGAATTGACGGTAAGGAGCTGAAGCCGGTATGCGTTCAGTCTATACCCACGCCTTTACGGTTCCCGAATCAGCGATTGACGTGAACGATCACGTCAGCAATATTGAATATGTGCGCTGGATGCAGGACGCTGCTACGGCGCATACCGCTTCCGAAGGGTGGACACTGGAACGATACCGGGAACGTCGGGCTGTCTGGGTCGTCCGGACCCATTTTATCGAGTATCTGCGTCCCGCTTTTGCCGGTGATCGTCTTGAACTGCATACATGGATTGCCTCGGTCAAGGATTTTCAGTCCCGACGCAAGTACCTGCTGACCAGGGAGGGGGAGCCGGGACTCATAGCCAAAGCGGAGACCCTGTGGATCTGTATCGATCCACTGTCCGGTCGCCCGAGGAGAGTACCCGAGGACTTTATCAACGCCTTCGACCTGGTACCTGAAGATGCTGACGCCCTGCGTATGATCCAGCCCGGCTCAGTCTGAACTGTAAAAGCATCATTCATCCATCATAACCCATCACTCATCATTCTGCATATGGTCAAACACATTGTCATGTGGCGTCTCAAGGATAACGCTCACGGAAATTCTTCGGAGGTTAACGCCTGTATGATCAAGGAAAAGCTCGAGGCGCTTCGCGGCCGTATTTCCGGGCTTGTATCTATCGAAGTCGGCCTGGATTTCAGCCGGACAGAGAGTTCATTCGACGTTGTGCTCTATTCCGAGTTCATCGATCGAAAGTCTCTCGAAGGTTATCAGGTGCATCCGGAGCATGAAGCGGTGAAATCCTTCATTGGCGGAGCGACTGCTGAGCGGAAGCTGGTGGATTATGAAGTTTGAATGATGAGTGACGAGTGACGAGTGACGAGTGACAAGTGACAAGTGACAAGTGACGAGTGACAAGTGATAAGTGACGAGTGACAAGTGACAAGTGACGAGTGACGAGTGACGAGTGACAAGTGACAAGTGACGAGTGACAAGTGACAAGTGACGAGTGACGAGTGACGAGTGACGAGTGACAAGTGACGAGTGACAAGTGACAAGTGACGAGTGACGAGTGACGAGTGACAAGTGACGAGTGACAAGTGACAAGTGACAAGTGACGAGTGACGAGTGACGAGTGACGAGTGACGAGGGGAGAAAGGGGAATGGAACAGATGGGACGTATGAGTCGGATAGGTCGTATGGGTCGGATAGGGGTAGATAGGGTAGATAGGGCGAATGAGTCGTATGGGTCGTATGGGTCGGATAGGTCGGATAGGGCGGAAGAACTCTGATGGGGAATAAGGCTGGGGTTTGCCTTGTCATGCTGAACGGAGCGAAGCATCCAGCGGCTCTTTTTCCTGAACTCGTCGAATGCAGGATGACAGAATAAATCTATAGGTGTTTAGAAATGGAGTAAGAGATCTGGGCCCCATAAGACCTTTAAGTCCAATTTGTCCCATTTCTTGACCCATCTTACCCATTCCTGAAAACAAAAAAAGAGGCCTGCTTGTGACAGGCCTCTTTTTTTTATCGTAAGGCGAGTTGGTGATCAAGCCTGAACGATGCACTCTGCCGGGCAGACTGCGACG
>JAAXWP010000070.1 GCA_013334925.1 Chlorobiaceae bacterium | reverse complement strand
AGGGCGATGAGGAAGGGGCGCTTTTCGCCGACGATCATCGTCTGGTCCACGAACGGACTGTCGAGGATGAGGTTCTCGATCGGCAGCGGTGCGATATTCTTTCCGCCTGAGGTGACTATGATGTGTTTTTTGCGGTCGGTGATCTTCAGGTAACCATCCGAATCGATCTCGCCGATATCGCCGCTGCAGAACCAGCCATCTTTGATCACTTCGGCCGTTGCCGTGTCGTCCTTCCAGTATCCCTTCATGATGTTCGGGCCCTTGAGCAGAATCTCGCCATCTTCTGCAATCTTCACCTGAACGTTCCTTACCGCCGGTCCGACAGTTCCGAACTTGACCTTCTCCGGCCTGTTGACATGGGTCACGGGAGAGGTTTCCGTAAGGCCGAAACCCTCCAGAATCGTGATGCCGACCGACTGGAAGAACTCTCCGGTCTTCTGGGGCAGTGCCGCACCACCCGAAACGAAATAGCGCAGTCTTCCGCCGAACTTCTTCCTGATCTTCGAATAGACCAGTTTTTCAGCCAGGCCGTGCTGCATGCTGACCACTGCCGATACCTTGCCGCCGAGCTGTTGCCGGTGGTACTTTTCACCGGTGCGGAGTGCCCAGAAGAAGATCTTCTGCTTCACACCGCCTTCGCTGGTGACCGATTTGAGGATGCTCGTCTTCATGCGGTCGAACAGCCTTGGTACGGTGAAGATGATGGTCGGTCTGGCTTCGGAGATGTTGAGAGAGATGGTTTCGATGCTTTCGGCCAGGAAGATCTGGGCCCCGCAGGCGAACAGCAGATAGTAACCGCCGGTTCGCTCATAGGCATGCGATAGCGGCAGGAACGAAAGGCTGCAGTCGGTCTCATCGAGCCGGATGACCGAAGAGCAGGACTTGACGTTTTCACACAGGTTCCGGTGGGTCAGCATGACCCCTTTCGGAAGACCTGTCGTACCGGAGGTATAGATGATGGTCGCAACGTCGTCCGGATTGATCTTGATACCCTCCAGAAACCAGGGCTTTTCATGCAGGATCTTCTGGCCTTCGGTTTTCGCATGGCTCAGGTCGACCACATCTTCGATCGGTTCCTCGAGCCGGTTCATGACGATCACCATGTTCAGATCCGGCAGCTTCTGCCAGATCGAGAGGATCTTGCCCAGCTGGAGCATGTTGGAGACGATGATCCCCTTGGCGCCGCAGTTGTTCAGGATATATTCGATCTGGTTGGGAGGAAGGGAAGGGTAGAGCGGTACGTCGATGGCGCCAAGCGAAAGAATCGCCATATCCGCCAGGTACCATCCGGGTCTGTTCTCGGACAGGATCGCAACCCTGTCGTTCTCTTCGATTCCCTGCGATTTCAGATATGCGGCAAGATCCCGGTAATCCTCCTCGAGAGAGTCATAACTGATCGACTGATAGGACCCGTTGATTTTTCGCGCGATGGGAGACTTTCCGCTCTGCCCCCTGAAATGGCTGAACACTGAGGTGAACAGCTCAGGCAACGTTTGAAAATCAGGATTGATAAGTCCCATATACAGATGGTTTGTTTTCAGGAAGCTGGTCGAGGAGCCGTGAAAATCAGGGCGGGACGAAGCAGGGAAATACTGTGTTCGTCACCACCACGGGACAATTCGAAGAAATCCGGAGATTACTGCTTTGCAATTATTTAACAATAGAGATGTTATTCTCCAATACTTTTTCGTGTACTTTCTGTACTTGAGTGTAGAAAAAGCATATTTGTACCTGAAATTCACCCACACGAAGGCACCTGGCCAGTAAAGCCGGTACCGATGTCCGTGCCGTTTTCGGTGCGGACCATAATTTCGTATATTCCCTCGGGCGCTGTCAGACCGGAGAGGTGTAACCGGTTCGGATCTGGCGGAAAAGAGGCTGCTGTTCCCCGGCAGGTGTCCTGCTCTGAGTTCTCTATGATCGAGGGCCCGTTTCTGAAATTCATGTTTCAGGATAACGGCAAACTTCACTTCCTGGTTATACATCATCCCATGCAATCGGAAAAAAAAGCTGGCAAAGCCTGGACCGGATACGCAGGCCTCGCTCTTGGTATACTGCTGATCGGCTACCTGTTCAGCAAGGTCGATCTCGAGCGTTCGGCCAAACTGATCAGTTCCATAGGCTTTTCATCGGTGTTCATTCTGATCCCCTATCTTTTTCTGCACCTCATCGAGACAGCGGCCTGGCAACGGCTGTTTCCTCCGGACAGCGGCCATGTTCCATTTTCAACGCTCTTCAGAATACAGGTGGTCTCCGAGACGGTGTCGATGACCCTTCCGGCAGGCGTTGCCGTAGGTGAACCGCTCAGACCCTGGCTCTGCAGGAAGTTTCTCGGTATTCCGCTACCCGATGGTTTTGCCAGTATTGCCGTCCGCAAGCTCATGCTCGGTGCGGCCCAGGGGCTCTACACGGTGATTGGCGCCGTCGCGGGGTTCTCGATGCTTCAGGCGGCCTCCGTCGCTTTGCTTGGCATGAACGGCCTTGGCTTCATCATGGTGCTGATCGGCACGACGGTCACAGCTGTTTTTCTCTCCATGCTGATCATGATGACCAGCGGCAAGGCCGTGCTCTGGCTCCACAAGCTTCTTTTGATGGTGCCGTTCGCCAGGGTCAGGGAGTGGCTGCTCAAGCAGGAGGAGGGCTTCGCCGAGACCGATCGGAAACTGCAGAGTGTCAAGGCCGACGGACACACCACCTTCATTCCGGTGATGCTCCTGTACGTGCTTGCCTGGATGATGCTTGGATTCGAGAGTTACCTTATATTAAAATTACTTGGCGTTCAGGTGACCTTTCTGCAGGTGCTGGCGTTCGATACGGCGCTTGCCATGCTCAGGGCCGCTTTCTTTTTCATACCTTCAGGACTGGGTATTCAGGATCTCGGATATCTGGCGTTCTTTCAGGCTATCGGTGTTCAGGACTATCTCGCGTATGGCGGGGCATTTGTCCTGCTCCGTCGCCTCAAGGAGGTGATCTGGTATGCTACAGGATATGGCGTGATGTTCATGGCCGGGATCAACCTGAAAGATGCGCAACAAGCAAGCGAAGGGAGTGAATGAGGAAAAAGATACTATTTGTCTGTGGATCGATGAACCAGACTACCCAGATGCATCAGATTTCACGGCATCTCGGTGATTATGACCAGTGGTTTTCCCCTTTTTTCAGTGATGGACTGCTCGGAAAGGCATCCGATCTCGGGATGCTCGAATTCACGATCATGGGCAAGAAGCGTGCTGGACGGGCGATCGACTACCTGATCTCGAACAATCTCCAGCTCGATATCGGCGGGGCACTCCACGCCTACGATCTGGTGGTGACCTGTACCGACCTGATCGTCCCGAAACACATCCGCAGCCGCAGAACGGTGCTGGTGCAGGAGGGGATGACCGAGCCGGAGACGGTGCTGTTCCATCTGGCCCGGAATTTCAGCTGGGTGCCGCGATGGATTGCCGGCACGGCCGCCACAGGTCTGTCCGATGCCTACGAGAAGTTCTGCGTCGCCAGCGAAGGGTACCG
The DNA here is from genome assembly GCA_013334925.1 of Chlorobiaceae bacterium. Lineage (GTDB taxonomy): Bacteria > Bacteroidota > Chlorobiia > Chlorobiales > Chlorobiaceae > Chlorobaculum. Next base: position 5,065 of record JAAXWP010000070.1, on the reverse strand, counting down.
CGACCTGTTCATCCGCAAGGGGGTCAACCCCGACAAGATCGAGGTGACCAGCATACCGAACTTCGACCATTGCGAGCAGTACCTCGTCAACGATTTCGAACATCGCGATTACGTGCTGGTCTGTACTTCCGACAATCGGGAGACCTTCATCTACGAGAACCGGAAGAAGAATATCCAGAAGTACCTGGAGATGGCTGACGGAAAGCAGCTGCTTTTCAAGCTCCATCCCAACGAGAACGTCGAACGCGCAACCAGGGAGATCGAGCGCTACGCTCCGGACAGCCTTGTCTATTCGGAAGGGAAGACCGAAGAGATGATCGCCAACTCCCGGATGATGATCGCACAGTTCTCATCGACCATTTTCGTTGGATCGGCCCTGAACAAACCGGTGCATTGCGGACTCGATCCGGATCACCTCAAAGCGTTGACTCCGCTGCAGAACCGGTCGGCAGCGAAAGAAATTGCCCGTGTCTGCCGTCAGGTCATAGACGGATAACCGGGACGAACAAGTTTGAACCAACACATGAAGACCATAGCTGTCATACCTGCCAGGGGAGGCTCGAAAGGGCTTGTGAACAAGAACATTCACCCCGTGGCGGGCTTGCCGCTGCTGGCATGGACGGTCCTGCAGGCTCGTGATTCGGCCCTCGTGGACCGGGTGTTCGTGACTACCAACGATGAGGCAATCGCCTCAGTCGCGCAGCAGTACGGAGCCGAGGTGATCGAGCGTCCCGAGGAGATCAGCGGCGACAAGGCCACCTCCGAATCGGCCATCGAACACGCACTCGACCTGATCGCGAGCAAGTTCGGCGTGGAGCCTGAAACCGTGGTGTTCCTGCAGGCAACCTCACCGCTTCGCCTGCCTGGTGATATCGACCGGGCGATCGAAACCTTTCAGCGTGAAGGCGCAGACTCGCTCATTTCGGTCACAAAGGCTGATGATCTGACCATCTGGGAGCGTCGCAACGAAGCCTGGAACAGCGTGAACTTCGACTACCGCAACCGCGGCATGCGCCAGGACCGGCCAGCCCAGTACATCGAGAACGGATCGATCTACATCTTCACCCCGGAGGTTCTCCGACGCCACCGCAACCGGATTGGCGAAAATCTCGCCGCCTACCCGATGGAGTTCTGGCAGACCTGGGAGATCGACACCATCGAGGAGGTCGATCTCGTTGAATTCTATATAAAGAAGAAGGGCCTGCACGAGCCGGCCAACCGAACGATCAACCAACAAGAAACCAACCGCCCATGAATTTCTTCCTGTCTACCGATCTCTGCATCGGAGTCAACGAAGCGCTGGCCGTGCACGAGCACTTGCAGGCGCTCGGCGTCAAGAAGCCCGGTATCATCTACGATGCCAGCCTCACCGGCAGCCTCTATTTCCAGGACGTGTTGCGCAACATCAACGCCGGTTACTCGAACTCGGCTATTTATTGCAACGAGTTCAAGGGTGAACCGACCTACGCGCATCTCGAGAATGTCGCCGAATACTTCAGGCGCGAGTCTCCGGACGGACTGGTCGCCATTGGCGGAGGCAGCACCATCGACCTCGGTAAAGGCGTGGCCCTGCTCATGACCAACAACGTGCCGGCACTCTCGCTCAAGGGCTTCCCGAAAGACGTAAGCGATCCGCTGCCGCTCATCACCGTTCCTTCGCTGCTTGGCAGTGGCGCGGAAGTGAGTTACAACGCGGTCTTTATCGACGAAGCCGAAGGTCGCAAGCTGGGCATCAACAGCAGGAAGAACTTCCCGAAGAAATCGGTCATCGACCCGAAACTCTCCATGACCGCTCCGATGGAGAGTGTGATCGCTTCGGCCATGGACAGCCTCGTGCACTGCGTGGACAGCTTCGGTTCGGTCAAACACACCCCGATCAGCCGCATGTTCTCGATCGAGGGCTTTCAGCGCACCTTCTACGCCCTGCAGCAGGGACAGCTCGACAGGGCAGAGGCCCGTCTCGACCTGGCACTCGGCAGCATCTGCGGTGTCACGGCCCTCATGAACTCGGGCGACGGACCGACCAACGGTTTCGCCTACTATGTCGGCGTCAAGCACAAAGTGCCGCATGGCCTGGCTGGAGCGATCTTCCTCAAGGAGGTCATGCGCTACAACTTCAACCATGGCTACGAGAAGTATGCCTTGCTCAATCCCATGCATAACGGCGGAACGGCCAAAAGCGCGACGGAAGAGCTTCTCGAGCAGATGGATTCACTCTATCGCCAGCTTGCCATTCCGAACCTTGTGCCTTATGGGTATGGCAAGGGCAACAAGGCAGAACTTGCCCGCAATGCATCGATAGCCCTGTCGGGATCGTTCGGCGGAAACCCGGTGCCGTTCACCGAGGAGTCGGCAAACGTCGTCATCGACGCGCTGACCTGATTGCGGGGCTGAAGAGAATGGACGGTATTGACGAAAAAGACCTGATGGACGTCATGGACGCCCGCACGGTCCATGCAGTCCATTCTGTCTGACATTGGTATTTTGGTTTTACCCTGGGAACGCCGAGCGCCTGCTCGGCATCTTCAGGACATGGTTCATCAACGGATACGTTATCTTAACATCTAACACATTGTAACTACTATGGCAGGAGCCGAACTGATCGGTCGCGAAGAGTTGGCCGAGATCCAGGAGTTGTTCAGCAGGGAGAAAACCGTTCTCTACCGGTACGCACCGGGTAACTACAAGGCGAGGGAGTTCGAAGAGAAGTTCGCCGACTATATGGGTGTTAAATATGCCCATGCCGTCTCCTCCGGCACCGCCGCCATCCACTGCGCCCTTGCCGGTGCAGGCGTTGGCCCTGGTGACGAAGTGATCACCACGGCATGGACCTTCATCGCTCCAGTCGAGGCCACCGCCGCTCTTGGCGCCGTACCGGTACCCGTCGAAATCGACGAGACCTACCACCTCGACCCGAAAGAGGTCGAAAAGGCGATCACCCCGAAAACCAAAGCCGTCGTGGCCATTCCGATGTGGGCACCCCCGAAGATGGACGAGATAAAGGAGATCTGCGACCGCCACAACCTTATCCTCATCGAGGACGCAGCCCAGGCGCTCGGCGCGACCTACAAAGGGCAGAAGCTCGGCACCATCGGCAAAGTGGGCTCCTTCTCCTTCGATGCAGGCAAGACGCTGCACGTCGGTGAAGGCGGTATCGTCGTGACCGACGACAAGGATATCTACGACCGCGTGGCCGAATTCTCCGACCACGGCCACATGCACGTGCCCGGCCTGCCGCGCGGCAAGGACCCTCGCCGTGCAAAAGGTCTCAACTACCGCCTCAGCGAGGTAACGGCAGCCATCGGTATCGCCCAGCTCGGCAAGATCGACTACATCCTCTCCAAAGCGAAAGAGAACAAGTACAAGATCAAGGATCGCATCAGCCACCTCGACAACCTCCTGATGCGCCCCTTCACGGATGAAGCCGGAGCCCAGGGCGACACGCTCATCTTCAAGCTGCGCGACCGTCAGACGGCCCTGCAGTTCGAGGCGCACCTGATGGAGAACGGGTTCGGCACCAAGATCCTGCCCGAAGCCATCGACTGGCACTACGCATCGGTGTGGGGCCACCTGCTCAAAGCCTACGACCGCTACCGCGACGCCAACCTCGAAGAGTTGTGGCCGAAGACCGGTGAACTCCTGCAGAGCAGCATCTGCCTGAACATCCCGGTGCTTATGGACGACGCAACCATCGATCGACTGGTAGCCGCCATCGAAACGGGGGCAGAGAAGATCAGGTAAGCGCTTCTCACTGACCGGCAACATACAAAAAAGGGTGTTTCAGTCTCATTATTGAGATTGAAACACCCTTTTTTGTTTCGGGGCTGCATTAAAGCAGTATCCGCACACCTGTCAAACTGATAGACTTCTCTCTCATCATCGATCAATCTGAGTCAGTCGAGAGGGCTTAAACGCTCACTGAAAGCTCCAAACCCCCTCCAATTTCCCTTCAACTCCCGCACAGAAAAATTTTTTTTCTGGATCACCGATCCTTAGCTCGGCATGGATTTCGTCTCAACCCCGGGAGCTCGTCATGATCTTCGTTCTTCCACCCTGGGAGCGCCGAGCGCCTGCTCGGCATGGGTTTCGTCTCATCCCTCCGGGAACGCCGAGCGCCTACTCGGCATCTTCTCGTAACTTGCAACTCCATCACTCGTCACAATCTGGGCACGGCACGCCGTGCCCCTACAGATTTAATCTCTCTCACTCGTTAGTCGTCACGCCTCTTTTCTGTCATTCTGAGGCGGTTCCTCCACCGAAGAATCCAGCATTCTGAACCTGGATCCATCGCTTCGCTCAGGATGACAAGGAAAACCGTTTCATAAGCATGGTCTTCGCCCTTCCCCGGGAGCGCCGATCCAGCAAGATGCTGCACAACCTCTTCCCCTGGGAAAGCCGAGCGCCTGCTCGGCATCTTCTCGTCACTTGTCACTCGTTAGTCGTCACGTCTCTATTCTGTCATTCTGAGGCGGTTCCTCTGCCGAAGAATCCAGCATTCTGAACCTGGATCCATCGCTTCACCCACGATGACAAGGAAAACCGTCCCATAAGCACGGTCTTCGCGCCCTTCACCGGGAGCGCCGATCCAGTAAGATGCTGCAGCCTCTTCCCCTGGGAGCGCCGAGCGCCTGCTCGGCATCTTCCTGTCACCTACGACTCCATCACTCGTCACAATCTGGGCACGGCACGCCGTGCCCCTACAGATTTAATCTCTCTCACTCGTTACTCGTCACTTATTCCCTTCCCATCCATAAACGAAAAAAGCCTGCACGCGGCAGGCTTTTTCATATGCTGGAGGCGAGGAGCGGATTCGAACCGCTGTACGAGGTTTTGCAGACCTCTGCCTAGCCACTCGGCCACCTCGCCAACAATGGGTTAAATGTAGGAAAAAATTGCTGTTTCCCAAAACAGGGATCAATCTATTTCAGAATTTTTTCGTGGCACCCTCGTCAATCCGTGGCCTCGAGACGCTGGATACACTCCGGTCCGTTATTGATCGGTTTGTTCACCATTGATGAGACAGGGTAGAGCTCCAGAACTCCCTCGTCAGGAGCTTTCAGCAGAT
>JAAXWP010000019.1 GCA_013334925.1 Chlorobiaceae bacterium | reverse complement strand
ATGTGTCAGCCGTGATCGACAACCTCCTGAACTGGAACTTCGCCACCGAAAACTACCTCGCCGCGAAATAAATCCAGGATCAGGAAAACAGTTCTTGCGAAAAGGCCCCGGCAATGGGGCCTTTTTTAATGCTGAATGCTGAGTGATGAATGATGAATGCCGTTAAACAACCGCTATTTCACCCATACCCCGTCATTCATAACTCAGCACTCATAACTCATCATTCATCATTGTTCACAGCCACGGCATACGCTGCACCTGATCCAGATTCACCACCTTCGCCCTGGCCGGTTTCCGGAAACTGATCGTCAGATTCGAGGGATTGATGACCCGCTCGTCATAGACCACCTTCAGGCGGTGTGAGCTGGCACTCTCCTCAGGCATGAACAGCTCCATGTCGATCTCTTTCGGAACCCGGACCTGAGCATTGCCCACCTGCTGCAACTGAAAATCGGCGAACCGGAAATCGACCGTTTTCCTGCCGTAAGGATCCAGCAGAATCATCTCTTCGAGAACCTTTGTCACCGGATCGACAACCAGCACCTTCTGACCGCGTGCGCTCTTTATGGTAAAGCTTACCTTGCCGCCCCCCTGTCGTACCGATTCGATGGCGCTCTCGGGTTCCGGCACTCCTGCAATACCGAAAAGGGTCTCGGTCATCTGGCCGAATCCGGCCTGCACACCGAGGATCTTTTCGAGATTCTCGCCATTGTTTCTTCCGACAAGCATCCGGTTGTTCAGCATATCGTGCACAAACAGGGAGTCGGGCCTGATGAGCATGTCAGCCACCGGCCAGCCGAGAATTCCGGCAGTCACGATGAGGCGTGCATTTTTCGACTTCTGCACCTGAACCGTGCAGTAGGCTTTGGTATCGCGTTTCGGTGTCTTGAGATAGATGTCGGCATAGCCGTCAAGTGCCTCGACGTTTCGAGACCCGGTCGCGACATCACGGTAAAGCCGCTTCAGCTCCGGAGAGAGCGCGACCCGCTCCTGGGGAGCTGCAGGCCCTCGGGTAACGGGCTTCATCCCTGAACAGCCGGTCACCGCAAACATCGCCAGCATGCAGCACAGATTCCTTATCGACCTCTTCATCAGCGTATCATCCTCCTGTTCTTCATGGTTCAGTAGCCCTCGACGGCATAACACAAACATTCTGCATACCGTATAGGGCCCGATTGTTCTGAAATGTTATTTTACAGCAAATCATTGCGTCATCAAAACACGATCCGGGGAGTTTTTCATTCATGCAGGCACTGTATCTCAAACCAAAGGAGCATCGAAGACTGATCAGCGGACACCTCTGGGTTTTCAGCAACGAGCTCCGGGAAGTCCCCCGCAACATCGCGGCAGGAGAAACGGTACAGCTTTTCACCCATGACGGCAGGCTTCTCGGCACCGGTTTCTTCAACCCCCAGTCGCTGATCGCATTCCGGCTTCTGACCAGGAACGATCAGCAGCCCGACCGTGAATTTTTCCGCAGCAAGATCAGCGAAGCGCTGCAGCTCAGGGAGAAACTCTATCCGGCAACGGAAACCAACGCCTGGAGGCTCGTGCACGGTGAATCCGACGGACTTCCCGGCCTGGTGATCGACCGGTTCGACAAGGCCATCGTCCTGCAGTCTTTTTCGGCAGGTATGGACAGGCACCTGCCTCTGATCACCGAAGTTCTGACCGAGCTGTTCAAGCCGAACGCGATCGTGATCCGGAACGAATCGCCTCTTCGCGAACTCGAGGGATTGCCCCTGTACAAGGAGATGATCACCGGAAAACCTGAAGATGCGCAACAGGTCATATTTGATGGAGGCATCAGCTACCGGGTGAACATCCTCGAAGGACAGAAAACCGGGTTCTTCCTCGATCAGCGCGAAAACCGGAGGATCGTCCGCAAGTATTCGGCCGATGCCGACGTGCTCGACGTCTACACCAACGACGGCGGATTCGCACTTAACGCCATGTTCGCCGGTGCACGCTCTACGACCATGGTGGACATCTCGCAGGAGGCATTGCAGCGAGCCGAACAGAATGCCCGCATGAACAATCTCGGCAACTTCTCCATCGTCGCATCGGACGCTTTCGAAGCACTTTCGAAACTCAAACAGGAGCAGCGCTCGTTCGACCTGGTGATTCTCGACCCGCCGAGTTTCACCAAAAGCCGCAAAACGGTACCTACGGCGCTCAAGGCGTATACCAAGCTCAACAGAATGGGTCTGCAGCTTGTCAGAAACGGAGGCTTCCTGGCTACCGCGTCGTGCTCCCATCACGTTTCGGAAGAGGATTTCCTCGCAGCGGTCCATCTCGGCGCCATGCATGCAGGCAAGCACCTCCGTCTCATCTGCCGGAACTCTCAGCCGCCTGATCACCCGATACTGCTCTCGATGCCGGAAACCAGCTATCTGAAATTCGCCTGTTTCTACGTGACGGATCTGTAAAACACACCGGCGAAGGGTTTGCTTCTGGCAATCCCGGCATTGCAGCTCGTGATATATTCCCGAACAAAGCGGTGTCACACTAAATGGCTCGTAGCGTAATGAAAAATCCATCTTGTTGTTAAACATCGACTTATGGATTCTTCTTCCGACAAGTCGTGATCAGCGTGAAATCCGGGAGTACCATTGCTCATCCATTGATCGACAGTTCAAGCAGCCAAAGCCATGACGTGGTAACAGGCGACAGCTTTCCCGACTCTTTAAAAAACAGAGCAAACGCCTCAGAAGTTTGAAAAAAAAGCCGTATAATTCATGAATTGAAAGATCCGGAGTGTGTCAGTCTGTCTCCGGCCAACTCTCTGACGGTCGAGGAGCCATTCCCCGCAGAAATAGCCCGTCAATCCCAGCAGTACCCTTCTTCGTTCATCACAACGAGGACGGCAGGCCAGATCACCCCTTCAGGTGATGCTCAACGGCCCCGAAATTGAATCGATCATTACACTTGCTTTTGCGACTGACGTAAAGCCTGAATGACAATCACAGATCCGTACGACCATGGGAACACCAACATCAGGAATTTCTCGACTGCGAAACATCGTGACAGCCATAGCCATGGCCTTCATCACGTTTCATGCCATTCCCGCCTACGCGCTGACGGAAACCAGAACGGACGTCACAGCCACCGAGCATTCAAGGCTGCTGAACGGCGAAGTCATCGTCACTACTGCGGCGCTTAATGACGGCATTACGGGAGTCCGGGGGAAAATTTACGTTGACGCAGCCCCGGAGCACATCTGGCAGGCCATCACCGATTACGAAAACCAGAAGAATTTCGTACCGAAGCTGATCGACAGCGGCCTCATCTCCGACAACGGTTCGGAACAGATCATGTACGAAACGGGCAAAACCGGCGTGCTGTTTTTCACCAAAACAGTTCATATCAAGCTCAGGATCAGGGGCGAACATCTCAAACGCCTCACGTTCCAGCAGGTCGACGGTGATTTCAAGATTTATCAGGGTGAATGGATTATCGAACCGGTACTGAACGGCCGTGGTGCCATGCTCACCTTCAGGGCTGAAATCAAGCCGGATTTCTTCGCACCTCCCTATTTCGTCCGCAACGTCCAGCAGAAAGACCTGCCAATGGTGATGACTGCCATGAAAAAACGTGCCGAAACCACTGCAGCAATCGGTAAAACTGAAAAGAGACGTCCGACCGAAGCGTCCTGAAACAACAACCTGATTTTTCCGGGTCTCTTCAGAACACAACGTTAAGGCCGCGAATGCAAACTCGCGGCCTCGGCATTTTCCTGACGGTTCCGAAGTCCGGTCACCCGATGCGTCATCGAGGCACCTGTTCGGAACGCTGGCGACAGGCAGGTTCATTTTCCTGTTCTGGAATGGAACTGTCGATTGTCCCATCAACACAAACCCGAGCGCATCCGAAGATGGCAGATTCACGACTGATGCAGGTGATTACCGGCGCATGGAACGCCTACCTGGTGAGACTGAAATGGAACCAGCAGGTCAATGACATGACCGATTACCTGAAAAAAGCTCTGGACGAGCAGGTTTCGCTCGACGAGGCCTGCCGGCGGATTTTTGCCGAAGGGTTCGCAGCAGGAACGAAGTTCGGAAAAGCGTCGATTTTTCGCGAATGCGAGCGCCGGTACAAAATCAACTGAGCAAAACCTGCTGACATCTTCCCGTTCCCCCGGCAGAATATCAGTCGATGATCCCCTTCACCTGAAGCGCTTCCCTGGTAATCCGCTGTCGTAAAGGAAGTTCACCTTGGCTCAGCAGATCCATATTCATGGCAAAAAGCCAGACACCTCGACAGGTATCGACCCATCCCACATACCAGCCCTGCTGCTGCAAGCCTCTTACCGCCCAGCCACTCTTGGCCCGGATAACCCCCTTTGATGTTTTTTCGACAACCATGATCTCACCGAGCGTTTCATAGGCAGCGGCAGAAAACGGCAGCGATCGGTTGCATACGCTGCGAAGCAGCTCAATCTGCTCGAAAGCGCTCGCCCTGAGAGAACCATCCAGCCAGAAAGTGGTGGCTTCAAACGGTTCATCGAGCTTTCCAAAGGAGCAAAGCCGCAGGTAATCACGGTACTTTTCCGCTCCGACCCTTCGGGCCAGCTCCTGATAATACCAGACACAGGAGACTTTGAAGGCGCTTTCGAGCGTCTGGTCATGGTTCCAGCCGGGAAAGTCATGCTGATGGCCATCCCATCGGATAATCTCATCCTTGCCCTTGACAGCCCCCTCCTGTAATGCGATCAGGGTATTCAGAATCTTGAAGGTCGACGCGACAGGATAACGATGTTGCGCTCTCGGTGAATTATGCACATAGGTGGTGCGGCCGTCCAGCGAGGCGATCACCATGGTGCCTCGAACCTTGTCATGGGCAAAAAGATCGGCCAATTGCCGGTCTTCTGTCGACGCTTGCACAGGAACGGATGCTGCCAGGGCAAAGACAAGCAGCGCCACGGTAAAACAGGAAGTTCTTTCCGGCAATCGGCCATTCTGTTCGACCGGGTAACGCGAAGATATGTTTCTGCTCATGATTCGGTCAGTAAGGGTCACAGGCAGTACGTAAAATGAAAAAGAGGCTGCCGATCCAGGAGGAAATATAACGTTCATTCTGTGTCGGGTAGTAATCCGCTCAATTGACGGTATCCTCTGTTTTTTAAGCACGATTTCCCGACTGAAGCCGTATCTTTCAGTTCGCTGCTGCCTTGCCGTCCCGATTCATCGCGCGTTTCCGGTAAGAAATGTACCGGTAACAGCCCGACTCTATCGCAGCTACCTGCTCCGGCAGCAAAACCCGGGTGACAGCTGGTCTGCCCGGGACAGAAAATCCTGTCATCTCGCTGGTCACGCCAGTTTAATGCCATAACTCATCCGGCACATGAGAAGTTATCTGAAAAGCACCCCCAACGGACTTGAGCGTATCGAAGAGTGGGAAGAGAAATGCTGGATCAATATCGAATGCCCTGACAAGAATGACGAATACCTCATTCTGAACAAACTTAAGGTCCCCTCATGGTTTTACGGGGATATCGAGGATATCGACGAACGCCCGCGTATTGAAACCGAAGATGACTGGACGCTTGTCCTCCTGAGGATTCCACACAAGACCAACGACGAAAAGCTTCCCTTCTCGACAATTCCGCTCGGCATCATCTTCAATGAAGAGATTGTGCTGTCGATCTGCTTTTTCGAGACCGATCTCATTCGGGATTTCATCGGGTACACAAAGCGCAAAAACATCGTCATCGAAAGCAATTACGACTTTGTCCTGAAACTCCTGCTCTCAGCCAGCGTGTGGTTTCTCAAGTATCTCAAGCAGATCAACCTGCAGATCAAGAGCGCCGAAGACAAACTCGAAAAATCGATCAAAAACGAAGACCTCCAGACGCTCCTCGAAATCGAGAAGTGTCTCGTTTACTTCATGACCTCCCTGAAAAGCAACGATATCCTGCTGCACAAGATCAAAAACATGCTTTCGCGCAAGCAGGGTTACGATTCGGAACTGATCGAGGATGTCGAGGTCGAACTCAAGCAGGCGCTGGAACTCACCAATATCTACAGCGACATTCTGAGCGGTATGATGGATGCCTACGCGTCGGTGATCTCGAACAATCTGAACGTCGTCATGAAACGGCTCACCTCGATTTCCATCATCCTGATGATTCCGACGCTCATCGCGAGCCTGTATGGGATGAACGTACCCAATTCCTTCGAGAACGCGCCTTTCGGATTCTGGTTCATCCTGCTCTTCTCGTTCGTACTTTCAACCTCGGGAGTGTTGCTGTTCAAGAGCCGCAACTGGCTGTAAAATGTCAGCTCCCCGTAAAGGAAAACCTTTCCGGTCGAGCACGAAAAGGGCGGGGTCCCTCAGGAATGCCACGCATGAACCAGTTCATACACCTCCTGCCAGGAGTTTGCACGCGGTTCTTCGATGTGGGTGTTGGTACTGTTGCCGAAACAGATGGTGTAGAGTCCCTTTTCGCGAAGACTTATGATATTTGACGGCGTATCTTCGACGTAAACATCTGCTCCCACCTGGGATTTCTCTTTCATGAAGCAGAGATCCCAGAAAGGAATACCATGACTGTCGAGCCAGTTGACGGTCTGCTCGACGGCCGTTGCATGGAAGTAGTGAATGAACAGGCGATGCGTGATGATCCGGATCCGGTAACCTTCATCGGAGAGCAGGCGCAGATACTTCCTTGCCCCCGGAATCATCTCCATGCTGCTGAACAGCGACCGCTGGGTAACGGCAAACCGGTGCAGGCTGTCGTAATGGTTCTTGTCGCTGATGCCCCATTCTGAAAGACCATAGGAGACCTCTGTCGTCAGCTCCCCGATCGGACGCTCGAACCATTCGGCGGCAATTTCGCGCATCCTGCCGTAGAAATCGGCACAGACCCCATCCAGGTCAACACCGATGACGATATCACTCCTGTCGCTCATGACCTCCTCCTTTTCAAGAATAGTGGGACCTATGGGAAAAAATCCGACAAGCCAGACTCAATACCAAATCCTTTGTGATCCGTCAACCGTCACTCGTCACAGTCAGGGCACGGCACGCCGTGCCCCTACAGTTTTTTGTCCTGTCATTCATCATTCATCATTCATCATTCAGCATTCAGCATTCAGCATTCATCATTCATCATTCATCACTCAGCACTCAGCATTCATCACTCAGCACTCATCATTCAGCATTCTAAAACGCTCTGTCGAACGCACGCCGGTACTTCATCGTGATCTCATGATCTTCACCAAGCAATCTGAAGATGGCGATGCAGGCTTTCCGCGAGCCATCCTGGTCGTACTGCCGCTCCTGGCGAAGCACTCCGATGAATCGATCGAGGGCTGCATCGAAGTCCCGGTTCCTGAGGGCTGCGATAGCCGATGCGTAGGCATCCCGCTGGACACCTTCAGGCAGATCGGCATCCGGGCGCTCGATCATCGGCGCAATCGTCCTGACGATTTCGCAGAGATCCGACTGACCCGGCTCACCTTCGATCGTCTCAGCCAGTTTTCTCGCCCCTGCCGGGTCCGAAAAAAGAAGAAGTTTCGAAAGCGCAGCCGCAGCACCGACATTTGACGGTTCATGAGCCAGAACCTCTTCAAGCAATGCCCTCGCGGTTTCACGGTCACCGGCTGCATTGGCCTTTTCCGCTTCGGCAAGCGTTGCTGCCCATGGGCTTGGCAAGGCATTCTTCAGCCACTGTTCAACCTGATACTCACTCAAGGCGCCGGAGAATTCATCCACCACCCTGCCGTCGGAAAAAAGCTTAACGCTCGGGATGCTTCTGACCGCATAATCACGTGCGAGTTCAGGATACTCCTCGGTGTTCACCTTGACGAGTTTCCATCGTCCTTCAGCCTTGTCGGCAAGCCGTTCAAGAATCGGGGCGAGCATCCGGCACGGTGCGCACCAGCTTGCCCAGAAATCAACGAGAACAGGGACGGTCCGGCTTTGTTCCAGGACCTCGATCTGAAAATCAAAAGAAGTGCTCTGCATGAGTCGTTATCAAACGGTTGTACAGTTCGTAGCCTATACTCCTGACACAGGAGTTTTTCAGCAAGGGCGACTATCCGCCCTGTGTTGTGGTAATGAAGCGCTTTTCAGTAAAAGTACGAAACCCCGTATGTAACGACACGGGGCTTCACAAACAGGAAAAAGACCGAAAAGCCTCAGGGGTTCAACGGATCGAAGGAGAAAGCGTCGCCCATGAAGCCAAGGGTTGTCAGCGTTCGCCTGGGCAGCAATTTCATCTTCGTGACCTTTTTGTCACTCGATATGTTGCCGGTAGAGGTCTGCTGCTGACCGGTCAGAAAATTCACGCTCGTTTCGGTCAGTTCACCGCTCGCCCGATTCACATCCATCCGGTCGAATCCGACAAGGGCGATCCCTTCCGCGCGTTTCCGGAATACGAAGGTCATATTGGCACTCCCCCAGCTGCCGGCATTCGAAGACTGCTCCAGCTTGAGGCGAATCGCTCCCTTTTCGATGGTCAGATCAACCAGCGGATCGTTGATATAGGGATCCTCGACACGTGGTATCATGCTCATGTTGACCATATCGAGTACGTAACCGCCACTTTTTTCAGCAACAGCAACCGCTATCATCCTCGGATTGGTATCCAGAGGCTCGCGCTCCGGCTCTTCCGGATCACGAAGCAGATTCCCGGGATCATCCATCCTGATGATCATGGCCAGATCGGGCAGGGTATCTGCGTTCAGATCCCCTTTGGCAAGTTTTTCGATCTTGAGCCCACTGGTCAGAAAACCCTCTGGTGTTGACGCTTTACCGGGAAGATTCGGAAAATGAGCTTCGGGAACCTGCCCGAACTCGGCATGCGCGACAGCCGGAGTGACAAATGGGAGGGAGATGGCACTGCAAAAAAGCATGTTCAACAGGTTTCGGGAGAGAATTTTGCCTGACTTCATGGCATACTTCGGGGTTTGAGGGTTCAGGGAGATGCAACTGCAGATGGTTCAGAGAGACAGCGGGAGCCGGAAAGCCCGGCGCAGCAGGAGTCAACCCTGCTGCTGCCGGATTTCGGCAGATGCCTTTTTAATGTAACTGGCAGCCTCTTCAAGATGCTTCAGAGCCTGACGAATTTCGTAATCGTCGTCTGCATCCGCCTTTGCCCGGTCGAGACGCCGGCGCGCATCCTCGATGGCATCAGTAGCGAGCTGGAGTGCTGAAAGTGCTGACATGGCATCTCCTGTTTTGCTGGTTGGTGACAATCTTTAAATTTATCCCGACAATTTACGGAAGAGTACGTTAACTACGCAACCGCTCATAATTTCTTGTCGACAGGAAAAGCGATCGTATGAGCGCTCCAGACCAGGGTTCATTCGTTCAATGTTCGTGATACAACGTATTTGAGAGTTCGCTGATGTATATTCTTTCATGAAATTCTCGATCGCGGCCGGAAGTCATCACAACCGGAAGCCTGCAACCAGATGAAAAGGATGCTGAAAAAAACCATACCACTGATCTTCATCATGTCGCTCTGTTCGGGGTCCCTGCAGTCGCAGGAGGTCCGACCGGAAACCGGGCGTATCAGGGTCTCGGTCGAAAATCTCCGCAGTTCCAGGGGATTTGTCGGCATCGCGCTGTTCAATGCGAAAAAGGGATTTCCTGACAAGCCGGAGCGAGCCATCGATGGTCGCAGCATAAAAGCTGGTGATTCCTGTGAAATCGTATTCGACAATGTTCCTTACGGAACCTATGCGATCAGCGTATTGCATGACGAAAACGGGAACCGTAAAATGGACAAGAACATCATCGGCATACCAAAGGAGGGATTCGGCACATCGAACAACCCCAAAATCAGGCGCGGCCCACCGACATACGAGGATTCCCAGGTACATCTCGACCGTCGCGAGCTTGCCCTTGAGATCGACATGAACTATTTTTAACGAGGTGTGGCACCGCTGACTGCATCCATATTGACAACCATCAGCCAACGATATGAACAGAAAAACCGCATTTGCCTTGCCGGCAGCACTCCTCCTGCTCACGGAAATCGTGATTTCGGGTTGCAGCCCGACCGTCAAGGTTGAAGCACCTGACAAACCGATCACGATCAACATGAACATCAAGATCGATCACGAAATCAGGGTGAAAGTGGACAGGGATATCGACAGCCTTGTCGAGAAAAGAAAAGACATCTTTTAATGAAGGGAGACCCAACCATGCAAAAATCCATCATGTACCGGGCTGGTTCGTTTTTCAGGACTTCAGCTCTGCTTCTCGCTTTCATAGCATCGTCGACAGCCGCAGCGTTTGCTCTTGACCTCGAAACCGCAAGGGCAAAAGGACTGGTCGGAGAGGTTGACAACGGTTATATCGCCATTCCGCCGGGCGCAGGTAACGATGCCCAGGCTCTTATAGGAACGGTAAATCAGGAACGGCGTGCGGCCTATAGCGATATTGCCACCAAAAACGGCATCACCGTGGATGTGGCCGGCAAGCGGACCTTCGAAAAACGTTATCCCGGCTTTCCCGCTGGCACCTGGGTGCAGATGCAGGGCAAGTGGTCAAAAAAATAACCGATCGTGAAATGGACGCTGCGCATCCTCGGAACGCTGCTCCTGCTGATTGCCTTGGCGGTAGCAGGAGCGTGGTTCACCTTTCCCTGGTATGCGCAGGGTCTGATCGACCGCTACGTCGCCGGTAAAAATATCCGCCTGACCCTGCATGACCCCGGGCGTCCGCTTCCTGGCAAGTTCGCGTTCGGCAGAATCGATGCCATCTTTACCGCTCAGAAGGACAGCTGCACAGGTATCGCGCCAATCTATGTTGTCGCCATTCACAACGGCAGACTCTCCTGGAATACCCTCCCGACCGCAAAAGGCGCAACGGCCAGGCTTGTGCTGGAAGCCGATTCGGTCACCGCACGCATGAAACCCGCGGACATCATATTCAGGGATCGAAACCCCAGAGTTACCGCGCGCCTGGATATTTTCAGCACGGGAGGCCTGACATTCGGGGTTGCGCCCGATTCAGCAGCCTATACCATCACTCGAGGCGAAGCGCAGTCAGGTAAACTGAAACTCGTCGATGTCGCTTATCAGGCGCTGCTCACGAAGTCCGCAAACTGGGTCCAGCAGCCATCGACATTCCAGGCCGGATATCTCTTTTCAGCTGGGGCAAAAACCCCGCTTACCGATTTCAAAGCGACATTCGGCATGAGGAGAAGCCCTGAAAAGCCTTGTACGCTGGTATTCAGTGACTGCTCCGTGAATCTTTCCGGAGTCAGGGCATATACGCCAAGAATCGAATACAGCCTCAGAACAAAACAGACCGCATTCACCCTGAATCTGGACAGTGTGCCCGCAGAACGTCTCGCCGAGATCGGCGGAGCACGCAGCAGCAACCCATCGGTGACCGGAACCATGTCCGGTTCCCTGCCGGTCGAATTCAGGGATACAACGCTCAGAATCCGTAATGGCCTGGTCGACGCCGGCCCAGGGACTCTTGTAACCTGGAAAGGCGCTGGTGGAAAACCCCTCTTCTCGTTCGATGCCGGTCGACGTAAAGGAGGCCCTCCGATGCTGAGCGGACTCGATGCCGAGGTGACCCTGAACGCTAAAGACGACAAGCTTTCGGGAATACAGATCGGGGGTCTTGCAACAACTCTGTTTGGCGGAGCTGTATCGGCATCGAAAACACACTACAACACCGATAACGGCTCGGGTATCTCGACCATCAAGCTCAGAAACGTACCACTACTTGACCGCATCCGTCTGCACGGGGAGTTCAGTGGTTCGATGAAAGGCACGGTTAGCGGAACGATACCGATGGAAATTTCACGGAGTGGCATCGCGATTCGCCGAGCGAGGCTTTCTTCTGGTGGCGAAGGCACCATACGGCAACGGATTGCAGGAAAAAAAGAGAAAACCGGCCAGATCTTCACGGAAACGAAACCGGAAAGCGTATGGAGCTTCAGTGCGCCTACAATAGTCTTTGACCGAGATCCGGCAGGAAGCACAATGCTTGACTTCACCCTCAAAAATCTGAAGCGTCAGGCCGATGGCGGCGAACTTGCGCTCACGAACGCCAAAGGCAGCATCAGCCTGCCCGGTGAGGGAAAAAGACGCGAGATCGTCACGCTTTCGGGTTTTTCCGCAGGATTTTTCGACGGCTCCATCGCTATCGACCGCGTTGATTACGACCTCTCCAGACGATCTGGCAGAACAATCGTTCAGCTCAATGGCATTCCCCTCCAGAAACTGCTCGACCTGCAGGGAACGAAAAAAATCTCTGCTACGGGTACCGTCAGGGGACGAATCCCTGTCGTGCTTGACGGCGACTCGTTCAGCATTCCGGATGGGGGCATGGATGCCGAACACTCGGGACAGATCGTCTATTCCACAACTCCGGAAGAGCGCTCTGCGGCAAACGCCGGCATGCGTATCACCTATGAAGCTCTGGGCAATTTCCTCTATTCCGAACTTGTTTCGACCATCACCATGACGCCGGACGGCGAGTCAAGGATTTCACTTCAGCTCAAAGGTTACAACCCCGACTTCCAGAACGGCCGGGCGGTCAACCTGAACCTGAACATCGACCAGAACCTGCTTGACCTCTTCAGGAGCCTCTCAATCTCATCCGGAATCGAGCAGGAGATCACCGAAAAAGCGCTGAAAAAAGCAAAAAAACGTTAGAGAAAGTCGTTCCATCGAGATTTTAAACACCATCCCGGTGAAACCCTGCAGTTTTTTTTTGTTTCAACTGAGAACAGGTAAGCCTCTTTCATACAGATTTGTATCACTTCCTGAACCGCGGAGGACGCTATGGAACGCAAAACCACGATCGCCAGGCTCAACCGGCAGTTGAAAACCTGGGATGCCGACATTGCCCGCATCGAAAAAAAGGTGCAAAAGGTGACCAGCGACCTGCATGACCGACTCGATGAACTCAAGAAGCGCAAGGAAGCTGCATTGAAACGTACGGATGCCCTGCTGCACAGCAGTGAGGAGGCCTGGGGGGAGCTGAAGGAGGGAGCTGAAGATGCTTTCCATGATGTGCGGAAAGCGATGAGAAGAGCCAAGGCAAAGTTCAGATAGCCCTTTCATATCTGCCAGCAGAAAGCCCCGAAGAACCGGGGCTTTCTGCTGGCCTTATTCCATCCCTATTTCCTACACAAGCGTAGCTCGCCAGATATTTCCTACCCGCATGTAGCTATTTCCGCATCTGCAACAAGCGGGAGAATTTCATTAACTCATTACCATACAAACGCTTACTGTAATCAGCAAGCATTGGCACGATACTTGAGGTACAAGATAGGGTTCATTATCAGTGAAGCAGACCATCTTTAAAAAGGACAGCATATGACCAGTTTTACCACCACATACGGAACACTCGATGGTGTCGAGTTCAGGACGCTCTTTTCAAACGGAAAGACCGACGGATGCCTCGTCAGCAAGGCAAATATCCTGAAAACTCCTTATGGAGAGCTTGTGCCGCAGCATTTTGCTGAAGACATGGGCCGCAGGCCGGTAAAACCGCTCTACTTCTACAAGTCCGGCGCTCTCAAATCGATAGCCCTGCAGGAGCAGACACTTCTCGATACTCCTGTCGGCAAGGTACCCGCAGAGCTGGTCACCTTTCATGAGTCCGGCAGCATCAAGCGTATCTTCCCTCTTGACGGAAGGCTCACCGGATACTGGACGTCAAAAAACGAGTACGATCTGGCAGAATCGATCACGATCGATACGCCTGCAGGAGCATTGACGGCAAAGTTCATCGGTCTTCAGTTCTATGACAGCGGTGCACTGAAAAGCATTACCCTCTGGCCGGGCGAACTGCTTACCATCAACACGACATCGGGCGAGTTCAGAGTCAGAACCGGCGTCGCGTTTTACGAAGATGGTGCGTTGCGCTCCATCGAGCCGGCTGGTGTCACCAGAGTGGAAACGCCAGTCGGTCTGATCACGGCCTATGACAATGACCCCCAGGGAATCCACGGCGACCTGAATTCACTGCAGTTCACTCCGGAAGGTTCGGTCCTGGCCTTCAAGACCGTCGCTGAAGAGTTCGTGATCATCGATCAGCTCGGTGAAGGGCATCGCTTCTCGCCCGGTCTGAAGGACAATCCGTGCGGTACGGAGCGAAAGGTCGTTGTTCCGCTGAAAGTACGTTTCAGCAGCGGACGGATTCTGTTCGAAGACTATCAGCAGTCGTTCAGCCTGGATCACTGCAGGGTCAAGGTACTTCCCTACGATCGCAAGGCATCCAACCCGAGCTACTCCTGCGCCAGCTGAGAGCGACGTTATCCGAACAGCTCACGGGCGGCATGAGCTCCGGCCATCCAGCCGGTTGAAAATGCCGCCTGCAGGTTGAACCCGCCAACCTCTCCGGCATAGTCCAGCAACTCGCCGCAGCAGAACAGACGGCGATGCAGCCGCGATCTCATGGTTTTCGGATCCACTTCGGCAAGACAAACCCCTCCGGCCGTCACTTCAGCCCTGTCGAGCGGTACCTTTCGAGCCTTGCCCAGCACGAACCGTTTCAGCACAGCGACAAGCGCATTGCGCTGCTGCCGTGTCAGCACACTGAGTGTCTGGTCATGGCCAATACCGGCCCTCGCCATGAGCTCCGGAACGAACGCATTCGGAATGGTCTCCTGATGCGGCGCCCGGGATGCGTCATACGGTTCAAGCCGTTCCGGAGCCATAGGACAACGCTGCAGGAAGGTTCTGACAAACTGTGAACCATGCCGGGAGATGTGTGCGAGCACGAAAGACGAGACCTCGGCTGGTTCGTGACCGGGGAAAAAATCGGCGAAGAGCAGCGGAGCGTCACCGCCTTCGGCCATCACTCCTGCCACCGAGCGTGATAATGACAGACAGGCTGGTCCCGAAATGCCGCGATGACTCATCAGCAGATCGCCCACACTCACATCGCGCCCCCGCTGCGATTCGACGACGAGCCCGACTCCGCGCAGCGTTACGCCGACGATACCCGGATCTGGAGGAACCGTGAAAAAAACCGGAGCGAGAGCTGGCAATACGGATTCGATGCGATGACCGAGAGCCGCCGCCAGACGGAATCCGTCTCCGGTAGTACCGGAAGCGCCCCAGGCGCTTCCGCCTGCCGCAAGCACCACCGCATCGGCATCGAAAAAGCGGTCACCGGCCCGAAGAGCGAATCTGTCGCTGACCATCTCAAGCGCTTCGACTCGTGTACCGCTCACCAGATCTGCGGAAGCGTCACGAAGCATCTGGCGCATGGCATCCACAACGTCCCGGGCGATGCCTGAGACCGGAAACACCCGTCCATCATCCCTTGCTGTGGATGGCACGCCGTAACGCTCGAAGAGCGAGCACAACTCCCGGTTATCGAACGCGTAGATGGCAGGCTTCACGAACCGCTGTTCGTTCTTTCTGAGAAACCCTTTCTGGATCAGTCGCTCTACCGGACCGTCATGGGTGAGATTGCAGTGACCGCCTCCCGAAATGGCGATTTTTGCCCCCGGTTCAGGATTGCGCTCGATCAGAAGGATACGGAACCGATCATCGGTAACGCCAAGAGCACGAGCCGACTGACGCGCGGAGATCGCCGCCATCATGCCCGAGGCTCCGGCTCCCACAATAGTCAGCTGTTGCACGTTCACGATTTTTCCCTGCCTGTCTTCCAAATCCCTGTTTTCACGTCTACGCAATTTTGCCATCTCAGACTACATTTAATGCTTACTTCCCCCGAACCGTGACGCGCATGCCACTCTTCAGCTCGTTCTGTGGATGCAGAACCACCGGTTCACCATCCTTCACGCCATCGAGCACCTCGGCCTCATACACTCCCCGAAGACCGATCCTGACCTTCCGCTCGACCGCACGTCCACCTTCGATCACAAAAAGCCTCCAGCCGGTTCCTGACCTGAACAGGCTGCTCACCGGCACCCGAAGCACTCTCGGGGCCTCCTGAACGACAATGGTTGCCTGAACCCTGAAATTGTCTCCAAGTCCTGGTTCGACACGTTCGGGAAGAGCGATAATATTCACCCGTTTTTCCTCTATTCCAAGCGCCGACACTTTCGTGAACGCAGCCGGCTCGATGCGGTTTACACGCGCCCGCAGCACCTCTCGACCTCCCCAGCCGTCGATTTTCACCGCCTGGCCAGGCCGGACGCTGACCGCGTCTGCGGAAAGCACATCGATGACAATTTCGAGGGTCCCTGGATCTCCGATATCAAAGAGCGCCGTACCTGCCGGTACCGTACGTTCACTCTTCTCGTATATCCTGAGAACCTGTCCATCAGCGGGAGCGGTAACCTCTACCGGTTTCGATGCGAGCCGCCGATCGATCTTCGCCCTGGCGGCTTCATACTGTGATGACGCGGCAGCAACTGCCGAAACCGCTGCCTGACGCTCCTTCTCAAGCACATCCGCCTCGTTTCTCGTCTGCTCCCAGCTCTCCTTCGACACGGCTCCTTCACGATAGAGGTTGTCAAACCTTCCGGCACGCAGTTTTGCCTGACCGAGGTTGACCGAAACCTGACGGCTGCGAGCTTCAGCCTCATTCAGGCTGGACCGGGCCGACGCAGCAAGCGCCGCGGCTTCGCTGAACTCCCGCGAATTCAGTTCGGGTGCAACTATGGATGCGAGGATCATGCCTGCATGAACCGGATCACCTTCCCTGAGCGTGCTGCGCAACAGGCGTCCGGATACGGGAGCGGCAACCGTGTAGCGGTCAACCACGCGAGTCATCCCTTCCGACTCGACGGTCACCTGCAAAGGGCCTGAATTCACACGCCCGGCATCCACCGGAAGTGGTGAGGGGCGGAACAGGAAAAAAAGCGACAGAACGGTGAGGGCAATGCCGGAAACGGCCAGAAGCCATGTTTTGGACGGTAATTTCATACTTATTCCCTTGTTTTCAGGACCGCTATAAGATCAAGCGTCACGAGACGACGCCGTACGACAAGGCCGGAAACGATCGCCACAGAAAAGAGAACCCCGCTCGCAAACAGAAAGTTGGCAGGGCTGAAGGTCAGCGGAAGGCGGTAAAGCTCGGAGCTGAGCGCCATCGAGAGCAGCACGGAGAGGCCTACTCCGATCAGGAAGCCTATCGGAACGGCGAATATGCAGAAAAGCGCCTGCTCACCCAGCAGGATGAAGGCGATCTCCCCTTTGGTGAGCCCCATCACCCTCAGACTGGAGAGCTCTCTCGATCTTTCGGAGAGGGAAATTCTCGCACCGTTGTACACAATCGCAAACGCCAGGACACACGCGAAGGTCGTGAGGATCAGCGTTGAGGTTGTCATGCTTCGTGCGATGAGCTCATCGAAACTGCTCCGGAGAGCCTTGAGCATCATGATTCCCGAGACTCCTGGCATGTGTTTGAACTCCCGGTAGAGAGCCTGCTCGCGTGCCGGGTCGATGCGCAGATTGGCTGCATTCAGGGCGCCGCTATCCCCGGCAAGACGATCGAGTTCATCAAGTCGCATGTATGCCGACAAGCCAAGAATCTCGTCAATGGTTCCTGCCACAGGCACCTCCGCGGAACGTCGGGAGCCCTGCAGCAACTCTACCTGCAGACGATCGCCCGGCTTCACGCCGAGGATTTCGGCGAGCTTCGTCGTGAGCAGTATTCCTCCCGATGGCAGCCCCACACGCTGACGTCGGGTATCGACAAGACGCTGCAGACCCTCCGATGATGGCAAGCCCTTGAGCGTCTGGCGACGGGAGCGATGGCCAAAGCTGAGTCGTGCCGGCTCTTCCCGATAATACTCATGTTCAAGAACGCCCTCGAGCGAGGCGATCTGGTAAGCAACCGAGGTCGGCATCGGCTTATTGAAGATCACCGTCACATCCTCGCGATGCTTGTCCCCGAACTCCACCAGGCTCATGCGATCGACGGCGTCATAGGAGTAACGCCCGGCGATCAGAATTGCCACCGACATCGAGATCATGAGCACCGACAATGCTGATTTCCACG
The DNA here is from genome assembly GCA_013334925.1 of Chlorobiaceae bacterium. Classification (GTDB taxonomy): domain Bacteria; phylum Bacteroidota; class Chlorobiia; order Chlorobiales; family Chlorobiaceae; genus Chlorobaculum. Next base: position 26,312 of record JAAXWP010000019.1, on the reverse strand, counting down.
GACGCCGTTCGATATTCCGGACAATGATCCTGACCGTGACCGGAAAACGCCGCCCGAATCCTCCCCGATCCAGCACACCGGGGCGATAGAGCGCAGGCGTTTCCGGACGCATGGCCTCCGCCGGTGGCAGTTGCACTGCCCGACGAAGGGCCAGCAGAGCTCCTGCAACCGCTGCGATGATGCTCAACAGCACGGAAGTGATGAGATTTTCGGGCCGGAACACATAGAGGAGTTCAGAGAAATTGTAGAAATCCCCGTAGATGCGCACAAGCCTCGTTCCGAGCCATGCGCCGGCAAGACTGCCAGCCAGAGCCCCTGCGCCAGTCGGCACGAGCGCAAAGCCCAGGTAGTGCAGCGCGATCTCGGCGTTGGCATATCCCATGGCCTTGAGCACGGCGATCTGATCCCGCTGGGTACTGACGAGACGCTGCAGGACAATGTTCAGCAGAAACACCGCAACACTGAAAAAAATGGCCGGCAGGATCGTGATCTGGGTACCCAGCTGCTTGATCTCGTCGGAGATGAAACGGTCGGAGAGCTGCTCATCCCTGCCGTAGGCCCCGAGTGAGCCGTATCGTGCAAACATCTGGTCGAGCCTCATGATCACCTCTTTACCGGAAGCGCCATGCGCCAGAGTCAGCGACAGGTCGTTGAACGCACCATCCATATCCAGCGCCGATTCGAGTGCGCGGCGGCTGATCCAGAACACCCCGAAACGTCGTTTGTCCGGAAAGAATGAACCCGGCTGCACTTCGTAGATATACTCCGGCGACAACCCGCTCCCGACGATGCGCAACTCCTTCCAGCGTCCATTGATGACTGCGCCGACATGATCCCCGGGTTTCAGGCCGTTGGCATCCATGAACGGACGGCTCGCAATGACTTCGTCGGTCATGTCAGGGTCGATGTATCGCCCCTCCACGATGTAGACGCCATTCAGCTGGGGTTCACTCCGCTCGGGGATGGAGACCAGACGTCCTGTGGCCGGTTCGTCGAGACCGGGAACATCGAGGGTGACATCGGTCACGATTCTGGTCGACACCGATGCAACACCGGGGATCCGGCTGACCACTTCACGCCAGGACTCGGGAGCCCGCTTGACCTGCAGGAAGATCTCGGCGAACCGGTACCGGTTATAGTAGTTCCAGCGCGACGCTTCAAGGGAGTACTTCACGCTGCTCATGGATACGAACACGGCGATGCCACAGGTGACGACCGCCGCCACCGCCAGCATCTGCCCCTTCATATGCAGCAGATCCCTGAACAATTTCCGTGTGAGGGATTTCATACCGCCACTACCATGAGAGTTCCGAGGGTGAAAGCCTTTCTGTATTTCGACGGTCTTCGGCCACCTCGCCGCTGCGCAGGGTGATGACCCGGTCGGCCATCCCGGCTATGGAGCTGTTGTGCGTGATGACCAGCGTAGTGGTGCCAAGCTCCCTGTTGATACGCTCGATCACCTCCAGCACCAGCTTTCCGGTCAGATAATCGAGCGCGCCGGTCGGTTCATCACACAATAACAGCTCCGGCCGTTTGGCGACCGCCCTGGCAATGGCCACGCGCTGCTGTTCGCCTCCTGAGAGCTGTGCCGGAAAGTGATGCATCCGGTCGGCCAGTCCCACCAGCCGGAGCGCCTCTTCGGCTGGCATGGGATTTCGTGATATTTCGGTCACCAGCTGAACGTTCTCCAGCGCCGTCAGGCTTGAGATCAGATTGTAGAACTGGAACACGAACCCGATCGAGCGCCGCCGGTACTCGGTGAGTGCGGCATCGGTCGCCAGAGTGAGGTCTCGTCCCCTGAAGAGCAGGCGTCCGGATGTCGGCACATCGAGACCGCCGACAATATTGAGCAACGTCGATTTTCCGCTTCCCGAAGCCCCAAGAAGCACCACCAGCTCACCGCTTCGAAAATCGAGCGACACGTTTCTGAGCGCCGATACCGATACTTCGCCCATGAGATAGATCTTCGAGACTTCGACGATCTGAAGCACCGGTTCACTCTTGTCTGTTTCAGGTGTCACACCCCCTCCGGTTCGAGTCTTGTTACATCCGACAGGCAGAGGTTCTCTCTTCTATGCCGGCCCTTTCCCTATGCATTCCATAACCTTCAAGAGCGGAAATTCATTTCTCGAGCTCCTCTGCAAGTATCCATCAAAGTTGATGTTGACAATGTGCCTGAGACAAGCGTACATTTAGATTATATATTGACAGTAAATGCCAAGTATCACCGACATCATTGGCGGAGTCCTCGCTGATGCACGCCAGGCAAGAGGCATAGATCCTCTGGTGTTCGGTATGATCTATTTCGGAAGCATTCCATTCTTTATGGCCTCGATGGCGTGGCTGGTCAGGAACATCAGCTCGAAAAAACCTCCGCTCCTTCCGGCAATCCTCACGATAATATTCTGGACTGCGGCCTACCTGTTCCTGAACGCTGCTGGCACCAGCATCCCGGCATGGGTCTACCTGTCGGTCGCAGGTGTTGTCGCGATCGCTCTCGGAATAGCATGGGCAGCCATGAATCACAACCTGCCGAAACGTACCCGGCGTAAACTTCCCCGACGTTAAGCCCTTTCCTGACCATCCTGAAAGGTTACTCCCGCTTAAAGCATTGCTGCAGAAACAGCTCTTTTTTTCCTATTTTCCGCATCGTTTCCCACAATGAGACCATGAAGCGTAACGCATGACTCCGGATATATTCTTCGTTGCAACCATAGCCGTAGCTGCAGGAGTGGCAGCAGGCATTCCCGCAGGCCTGCTGTTGAAAAGGAACAGCCCAACCATCAGCAGGGGGTCGGTAAGAATCGACGCATCCACGGTATGCGGCCGGGGAGCTTTCGCTGACAGAGCCATACGTGAAGGTGAGATCATCGAACGATGCCCGGCGCTCGAAGTGACGGACAAGGATGTAGGGGGTGAATTGCTGAACTATGTTTTCTACGGCAGCGAGGAAAACCTGAGACTCGTGGCGATGGGATACGGCATGCTCTTCAACCACTCGCCGAAACCCAACGTCGCCTATTACCGGGAAGACAGCAAGCTTGGCGCGGAGCTGGTCCTCTATGCGCTCAGGGACATCCGCAAAGGCGAGGAGCTGTTCTACAACTACGGCGACGACTGGTGGTCAACCAGAAAATGAACCCTGGGGTCAGGCCTTGCAAAACTTGCAAAACCTGACCGCTACAATCTTGCTTCGAGAATATTCCGCATCTCGCCGGCATCGAGAACGACCGCGTTGCTTTTGCTGCGCGTTATCGAAACGATGGCATCGAGCTCTGCGTCCTGCACACCGAATTCACCCAATCGAGGAAAACCCAGCATCTCCTGCCAGGAGTCCAGGCGGTCGAGCAGCCGGGCACACCCATTTTCGACATTGTCACAAGGCTCTCCGGTCAGCACTTCGCCCGCTTTCGCGAATTTCGCCAACGACGGATGAGCACCATCGATCTGCCGGAGTTTGCGGATGTTCACCCTGGTAGCTTCGGCAAGCAGCGTCGCACAGAGTGTGCCATGAGGAATGTCGTAGAGACCTCCGACCGACGAAGCGTAACCGTGAACGATGCCCAACCCTGCGTTGGCGAGTGCGATGCCCGACATCAGGGCCGCATAGGCGATATCACCTCTGACAGCGACGTCGGACGCACCGCCGGAGCACGCCGCCATGAATGAGCGACCGAATCGCTCCAGACCACTGAGCGCCAGGGCATCGGTGTAGGAGTTCCCGAAAGGAGACAGGTAAGCTTCGAGCAGTTGAGTGCAGGCATCCATGCCTGAAGCAGCCGTCAGCGGAGCCGGAACGGATGTCATGAGTTCCGGATCGACAATGGCGGCATCGGGCACAAAAGCGTTGTGTCGCAATGAGCGTTTGAAACCACCGGGTCCCACCCTGCTTATGACAGCGTTACTGGTCACCTCGCTTCCCGTTCCAGAGGTGGTAGGGACCGCGATAAACGGAACTTTGCGCCCATCATGGGGAATGACCCCCTGGCGGCCTTCGATAAAACGTTCGACCGGATGACGCTGCAGAATCATGGCGGAAATGGCCTTGCCCGCATCGAGGACACTACCACCACCCACAGCGACGACAACGTCGACCACCCGGTTACGGCATTCAGAAACCGTCCGGTCCACCAGTTCCGGAGATGGCTCGTGTAATACGTTGACCTGGAACACGTTCAGCCCCTCTCCGGCGAATGCGTCGAGCAGCTGTTGCAGACGTCCGGTGCGTTGCAGTGCGCCCCTGCCCGTAACCAGCAGTACATTTCTGCCGTATTCCGAACAGATGCCCGGCAGCAGCGACAACCGGCCAGGGCCGAAATGGATCCGGGGAAGAGGAAGCAGGGAAAAACAGACGGCGGTATCAGTCGACACTACTGAACCTCCCTTTCCTGATAAGCGGTTTTTTGCATTCCGGACAGAGCTCGGTTCTACACGGAACTCCGTCGATATGCGGTTTTTCGTAACCGCAGTAGAGGCAGACACAGACATTTTCACCTTCGACCGGATGTCCCGGACAGACCTGGGCGATATTGCCGCCCTCGATGCAGATGGTCTTGCCCTCGACCAGCGCTTCGGCTACCTTCTTCCTCGCCGACTGGACGATACGTCCGAAGGTCTGGCGGGACACGTTCATTTTTTCTGCCGCTTCAGCCTGGTAGAGTCCCTGCATATCGGCAAGTCTCATGGCCTCGACCTCATCGACCGAAAGCACGACGTTCTTGAGTTTCATGGGCGGAATGCCCTCTGGCAGAAAACAGGTGACTTTCGGGAGACCTTCCACTGAACGGCAGTTCACCGGTCTGCCGGCACGGGTGTTCTTCATACTGATAGCTGGAGTATTGATTCAACAACAGAATCAGGCTCTGTCGTAGTGCACAGGACGGGGAAACCATGTACGATGAACCTGAAAGCACTCAAATATCATCAATTGTTAACATGATTTCAAAAAACGGCATAAAAAAGAGCTCTGAACGCACGATCTCTCCCGCCCGATCGCCCGATGAACGCGCGATTCAGGCAGGAGATCCCGAATTTCTGTCACCTCAGGCACCAACCGTGGCGGTCCGCACGTCGAACACCGGCGGCTCCATGATGTGACGTTTCACCGCACAGAGGTTCGCCGCACTGATAACGGCATCCTTGTACTTTTCAGGAAAGTCCGGCGGAAGCTCGATGGTGATGGTAATTTTACCGATGCCGCGTCCGGTCTCCTTTGCCTCATGGCTCTGCACCAGTCGGATGCCTTCGGTCGGAATTCCACGGCTCTGGCAGAAAGAGAGTACGAAAATACCTGCGCAGGTACCGATGGAGGCCAGAAAAAGCACGAACGGTTCGGGAGCGGAGCCTTCACCTCCGGCATAGACGCCCTGGTCGGTCTTGACGGTAAACCCGTTGAATTCAGCATTGACCTTTTTGCCACCAGCGAAGGTGACGATCATATCGTTGGCCATATTATCGATGTTGTTGCGATGATTGGAACTGCTTGAGCACCCTTAATTATACGCATATGCTCATATATTACCAAAAAGGAGTTCTCAGGCTTACGTTGGAGCGGAGCAGAGCTAGCTATATTGTCAAACCTCATCTGCCGATAATCAGTGCCCCTGCCATCCAGACGGCGACTTCGGTGACCTCACTGACGGCACCAAGCACATCGCCGGTCACGCCCCCGATCTTTCGCTTTCCGAGCAGACCTGTTCCGGCTGCCGAGGCAAGGGCTGTCACAGGAAGAGCGATCGACAGATAGAGGTCGAAACGGAGGATGAGCGAAACGATCACGATTCCTGAAAACAGGGCTGAAAGCAGATGTGCCGGTCCCGCACCGTTGACGAACGCCGTTGCCGTTCCATTCTCCGGACGTGCATACGGAAAACGCTCCGCCAGAACCACCTGTGCCATACGTGCTAGGATCACACCGGACGCGACCACAGCGTACCCCCCATAATGAACCAGCCTGAGCAGGACAACCCATTTCGACAGAAAAAGCAGGATGAGGGCGATAGCACCGAAGGAGCCGACGTTCGGATCTTTCATGATGCGCAGGATCGACTCCCGGTTCCTGCCTCCAAAAAAACCATCTGCCAGATCCGCGAGACCATCGGCATGCAGCCCGCGAGTCAGCGCGATACCGGCAAGAACCGGCAGCAAGGCCGCCAGCTCGGGCCATCCGGCCAACATGCCAAGCATGGCCATCCCTGCCTCGACGGCGCCGATCAGCAGTCCGGCGACGGTGAACCAGTGCAGCGAAGAGCTGAACTTTTCGGCATCCCTGCCAGGAACCGGAAGAATGGTCAGGGTCCTCAATGCTGTCACGAGCCCGCGCAGCATCTCAGGAGATCCTCCGGACAAAAGCCTGTACACACCTGACAAACTCCACAGGCTTCTCCTCCTGCGGAAGATGGGCACAATCGGCGATCACCTGCAGTTCGGCTCCGGGCAGTTCACGGGCAAGGCGCAGGCTCTCCTCGACCTTTACGGTCAGGTCATGCTCTCCCGTCACGACGAGCGATTGAGTCGAGAGGGTTTTCAAACGATGGTCGAGATGGAGATGGTGGGTTTCGAGAAACAGCTCCCAGAAACCCCGGGACCAGTCACCGACCATCAGATCCTGCCGGAAAGCGGCAAGCGTACGGTCATCGAGTCGCTCTTTGACATGCCAGAAACCACGGATGTTCCGGTCGTACAGAGAGGTGATCATCCGCTTCATGAGCCTGGAGAACATCGGGCTCATCAGCTTCATGAACGGTTTCATGAAAGCAGGCACTTCACTGGTTGCATATCCGCTGAAAATCATGGCCCCCGCAAGAACGATCCCCTGCACACGACCCGGATGCCGCAAGGCAGTCAGAAGGGCAAGCGTACCGCCTGTCGAGTTGCCGACCAGCACAGCGCGATCGATGCCCAGGCGGTCCATGAGCGCGACGACTAGATCACTCTGCGCTTCAGGGCTGTATCTGGCCTCATTCAGTTTCGATGGTACTGGCCGTGATGTCAGACCGAACGCAGGACGGTCGAATGCCACCACCGTAGCGGCTTCGGCAAGAGGCTCCATGACGTGACGCCATGAACGAATACTCAGGAAGCTGCCGTGCAGCAGTACGATGAACGGCCCTTTACCGTTACCGTACATCTTGTAGTGAACCCTGAACCCGTTGCAGTCGAGAAATCGGCTGTCGGAGTCGGCAAGCCGCTGCTGTACCTTTTCAAACGTCTCCATAATCTCAGCTGTTTTTACCTGAAACGCTGGCCGAACTGAAGGTCGCCATCTCGTTGTAGATCCTGACTGAAGCCTCGATCACCTGCATGGCCAGCGCGGCACCGGTTCCCTCCCCGAGTCGCAGGTCGAGATCGAGGATAGGCACTGCGCCAAGGCTTTTCATGACGGCACGGTGCCCCTGTTCGTTGGAGAGATGGCTGAAGAAGAGGTAATCACTCACTTTGCAGGAGAGCTTCATGGCCGCCACGGCAGCGGACGAGGAGATAAAGCCGTCGACAACCACCGGTATGCCTGCAGATGCCGCGCCAAGTATGAGCCCGCAGAGACCGGCGATTTCGAACCCGCCAACCGCTGCGAGCGTCTCAAGCGGTGTTGCGAGGCGCGTGCGGTTGGTCTCCAGTGATTTGCCGATGACTGCAACTTTCCGGACGAGACCGGCGTCATCGAGCCCGGTGCCCCTGCCGGTGATCTCATCGACCGGCAGACCCAGCAGCGCAGAATAGAGTGCTGTCGCCGGAGTGGTATTGGCGATTCCCAGCTCCCCGGTTGCGAGCAGATCATATCCCTGCGCCTTTGCTTCGATGGCAAGGTCCGCTCCGGTCATCACCGCCTGCAGAGTCTCGTCTACCGACATGGCCGGACCGGCAGCCATATTCGAGGAACCATAACGGATCTTTCGCCCGCGAAGCATTGGATGCGCCGGGAAGTCGTGATTGACCCCCATGTCCACCACCTCGAGATCGGCACCGGCATGGCGCGAAAGCACGCTGATCGCGGCACCGCCGGAGAGCATATTGTAAACCATCTGCGGTGTGACCGCTGCCGGAAAGGCCGATACCCCTTCAGCAGCCACGCCATGATCGGCAGCGAAACAGAATACCTTCTTTTTGCGCAGCACAGGCTCGGTCGTGCCAGTCGCCAGCGCGTATTTCATGGCGATCTGTTCGAGACGGCCAAGACTTCCCTGGGGCTTGGTCAGATCATCGAGATGTGCCTGAATGTGGCCAGTAAGCGACATATCGACCGGACGGATGGAGGCGAGAAGCTGCTGGAAGCGGTTGATCATGAAACGGATATTGAAAGGTTATGGCTGTTTGAGAACGAGCGGCAATCCGCTGCAGAGAAGATAAGCCCGAGTCGAGCAATCGGCAACCCTTCGATTGAGCGATCCTGCAAGGTCCCTGAAGTGGCGGGCCATGGCATTTTCTGGCACGATACCCATACCGACCTCATTGGACACAACGATCAGGTCACACGGTGGATCACGAAGCACATCGAGAAGCTCCGAAATCTTTTTTTCGATCGCCTCAGGGTCGCCGATATGATGCATCAGGTTACCGAGCCAGACGGTCAGGCAATCAAGAAGTACGACACCGGTCCCCTCAGGAAGGTTGCGAAGTGTCCTGTCGATATGAACAGGCTCCTCCAGGGTGGAAAATTCACCGGCACGCTCGTCGCGATGCCGATCGATGCGGTAGCGCATCTCGTCATCGAAGGCCTCCGCGGTGGCCAGAAATACTCTTTGCCCTTTTTCTGCCGTTTTCAGGGCAAGATCCAGCGCATAACCGCTTTTTCCGCTTCGGGCTCCTCCAGTAACATAAATCAGCTGATGCATCGGGATTTGGCTTTTGATGGTTGATCACGAAAACAGGGTAAAAAGCAGCATTCTGTCTCAAGCTGAGAAATCACCCATGAGACGACCGCAAGCTATTACACCAGATCAGACTCCATGACGAAAAAGATAAAACAGACAAGCAACACCAACATTGAGACAACTCATACCAGGATTTGATGTTAAGCCATTGGGCAGAAAAAACAAAAAACGAACGAACATATTCTGGCACGGGATTTGAGTGAATAGTCGTAGAAGGCCGGGAAAGCCTGGCAGGAAAACAGGAATGAAACCCCAAAACTTTACGACCATGTTCAAGAATCCCCTCCTCCGCACCGTCGCTCTTGGCGCAGCCCTTATCGCAGCAGCAACCCCCTCGAAGGCATCGGCAAGCGTCGTGGCGCCGTCAACCCAGACGACCGGCAGCTCAACCGTCACCATGAAGGTTCCGGATGTGATCATCCTCGACTACTTCACCAATATCAATCTCGGTCTTGCCGGCCAGACTGACAGTTACGATCACTCCTCCTATGAGCAGTCGAACCTCAATGGTGGTGACCAGACGATCGACGGCACCGGCGAACTGACCACCGACACCCTCACCGATGCAAAGCTGGCAGCCCTGAAGGGATCTGATGTCAACCTGACGCTCAAAAACGCCTGGGCAGTGCGCGGCTTCTCCAGCACGGGCAAGGCGACGGTGAGCATCGACGGAGACAGCGCCCTGAAGAAGGCTTCGAGCAGCTCAACGATCGGTGTATCGAAACTGCAGGTTCAGGTGAGTGGTGGCACGGCCAGCAAGTCGATCACGACTGATCTGAAGGGTATCCAGAAGGGCAACGCTACCCTGGGTGACGTGGTGATGGGGCTGAACTTCACGAACACCTCGGTATCGGGTGACTATACCGGTACCATCACGATCACTGCCGTAACAATGTAGTACCTGGTGATGCGGTTTGAGTAAATAAGTATGCGACCCGTCATCGGAAACCCCGGCTGATACCCGGGGTTTTTTATTGTCCTGCCGCCATTGATCAGGGAATAAAAATCACGCCAATTCTCATTTTAAAACCCTTGAATATCGCCAAACATCATTAAATTTAACTCAACCACAACGATGGCAGCACATGAAACAGACGATTCGGGCATTCGCTTTCGCAGCAGCCATGCTGGCAGCTGTCCCATCAACACCAGCTTTGGCTGCAACCCAGACAGGCACCGGATATTCTACCATCACCATATCGGTTCCGGATGTCATCATCCTTGATTATTTCACCAATATTAATCTCGGCCTTGCCGGCCAGGGTGAAAGTCACGAGCACAGCAGCTATTCGCAGTCAAACCTGAGCGGTACCGATCAGTCGATTGACGGATCCGGGGCGCTGACGACAAGCACCATCTCCGACGCCGACCTTTCGGCTCTGAGAGGTACGGATATCACGCTGACGCTCAGAAATGTCTGGGCAGTTCGAGGCTTCTCTGCCACAGGCAAAGCGAGTGTCAGCGTGGCCGGGCCATCAACCCTGGTCAAGGGCGCCACATCTTCGACCATAGGAGTATCCAAGCTCCAGGTACTTGTCGATGGAGCCTCTTCATCGTCTGCAAGCAGCTCGATCTCGACAAATCTGAACGGCATCCAGAAGGGTGACGCCACCATGGGTGACGTACTTATGGGCCTGAATTTCGCAAATACATCTCTTGCTGGTGACTATACCGGCACCATCACGATTACGGCCATAACCCTGTAATATTTCAACCGTGAACTCCCCCATCTCCAGCAACGGAACAGGTAGAATCTGCATGAAAAAGACTTATCGCCGGTTCATGCAGTTAACATCCGTTCCACTTCTTACGTTGGCTCTGCTGTCACTTTCTCCGCGCCCTGCCCACACGGCAATAATATCAGGGAAAAACGTTTCGGTCACGCTCACGGCGGCTGATTTCGGGCTTGCCGCTGCTCAGCCTCACACCAGATGGTCAGGCACTTCGACGCTCGACGGTGGAGATGTTTCAGGAACAACCATAAGCCTGACCGATGGTACGACAACCATCACCAAAACCGGTCTGCTCTTCTGGACATATTCAGATACCAATTCTAAAAGAAACATAACCGCGACCTACACCATCACTCGCCCGACACTGGCCAAATCGGGCGTATCGACAACGGTTTCAAACGTGACCGTCACCTCGATAACGACAAGCTCGATAAGTTACAGCAGCAGCAGCAAGCTCTATTCGGGCTATGCCAACATGACCCTCGACCTCTCAGGCACATCCCGTTCAGGCACCTACACCTCAACCGGGACTACCGTCACCATCAACGTCACCATCATATAATCATACCGGACCTCATGAAGCGCACGCTCCTCCACGGCATTCTCTCCTTACTCCTGACCGCAGGCTCAAGCCAGGCCCGTGCTGCAGAAGCTCCGCCCGGCCAGATCGCGATCTCTCCGAGCATGATCGAGCTCACGATCGAAAACAAGCCGGTCAACGGTTCGATCAGGATGCAGAATCTGAAAAAAGAGACCGTCAACGTCAAGGTTGAGGTCTACAACTGGACGCTCGATGAACAGAACCGGGTAAAACTCATTCCCGGCGACCTTCAGTCACTCGACCGATGGATGCTCATCAGCCCGGTGACCTTCAGGCTCGAACCCGGAGCAAGCCAGGTTATCCGCTACTCCGTAAGGCCTGCGGTCATACCCGAGCCTGGAGAGCACAGAGCCATGATCTACCTGAGTGAAGAGGGCGACGACAATACCAATACCGATGGTGGTGCCGTCAAGGTACTGTTCCGCTACGGAATGGCCGTTTATGGAGTCAGCGGTGCGAAGCATGAATCCGCAGATCTGGAAAGCCTGACGTTCGACAAACCGGCCATGACCATCAAAGCTGTCATCCACAATACCGGGAACATCCATACCCGCCTGACCGGTGACTACACCATCTGGAAATCGGGAACCTTCCCCGGCTTCAAAGCCATGAAAGAGTATCTTGCAAAACAGAAAAGCGGTGTCACACCACCCGGCCTTATCGCATCAGGATCTCTGCACAGTACCCCCGTGCTTCCCGGACATCGCAGAACCATCATGGAAAAGCTCGAGATCACCGGCAGCCGCGAAGGCATTGTGATCGCCCTTGCCGGAAAAATCGGCAACCGGACTATCGAAAAGGTGTTTCCCTGAAACCGGCTCTTTCCATACTCCTCCATGCGAAGCCATCCCCGACGCTATCTGCGAATTGCCTGCCTGTGCGCTGTCCTTGTCCAGGTCGTTCCGGAAACATCTCCACTCCTGGCTGAGGCCACTACGGTTCAGCCAGTCGCCGTATCGGCAAAAGGCGGAGAAGAACCTCTCGCCGCAGGACTCATCGTCAACCGCAGAAACGTTGGTGATCTGGTGCTCTACCAATCGGCCGGCGACTACTGGATACCCTATGCCCTCTTTATCGGACAGAGCGGCCTCAAAGAGCCATCTGGCACAAAAGAGCAAACGGTAACGTTCTCCACCACGGTCGGTACCCTCACGTTCGACAGAAGTCAGCTCAAGACGTTCGAAACGGAGCCCTACATCTCCTTCTCTTCACTTGGCAAGGCATTTTTCGTGAAAGCCGTATTCGACCAGCGCCAGTTCGCCGCTTCGCTCGACATCCCCTGGTCACCTGCGAGGGATGCAAAAAAGAGCGGTGCTCTTCCGGCTCCGGTGCCCGACATCTCGGCTCCCGGTGGATCACTGTCGTTCCTGTCGATCGACGCAGGCGCCCAGCGTGACTTCAAGGGGCTCTCCTCGAACTCCCTGCAGATACAGGCCGGAGGCCGTCTTGTCAACGGAGTCTGGGACATCGACGCTGAAGGAGATCCGTCGAAACAGATGGAGCTGCTCCGCTACCACTGGACCTCTTTCAATGACCGATTTGCCATCAGGATCGGTACCGGTACGAACCTCATCTCCCCCGAATCGGTGAACAATGACTTCACCGGCATACAGGTCGGGTGGAACAACCGGAGCATACTCGATTATCTCGACACTTCCGGCCGTTCGTCAACCGATCTTTTCGTCTCACTCAACCGGAACATGTACCGCACCATCGAAGGCAGTGGTCCGGCTGCGGGCATAGCGGAACTTCGATTCGATGGTAAAATCGTGGCGAGAGTGCGTATCCGGCTCGACGGACGGTTCGCGTTCCAGAATGTGCGAATGGGTGCCGATCTGCGAAGGACCGAAGTGTATGTCTATGAACGGTCACCGGCCGAAAAACCGGTCGCGATTCTCGATTATACCCAATCGGTGATGAACGGAAGCCTGCCTGGTGGGGAGCTGCTCATACGAAGCGGATTCGGACGTGCCGGAAATCCGCTCACTGATCTCGACAAAACGACTCCGGACTCCGGAACCGGATATGCACAGGTGCAGTATGGCCTGAACGACCGGCTCACACTCGATGCGTCTGCACAATACAACCCCGTTTCCGCGTCCGGTGAATATTCCGTCGGTTCGATTCTGTCACTCGGGAAAAACTGGGCCACCTCGCTTTACGGCACACAGGCAAACAGCCGGTATGCAACCGATCTGCGGGTCGATGGACACGGAAAAGGCTGGTCAGTCTCCTATCTGTCACAATGGAATGACCATGACTTCGGTGTTGCGGGCACCCAGCAGCAGACACAACAGTGGCTCAGATTCACCGCCAATCCGATCGAACAGGCAACCTTGCTGGTCTATGGCAGGAAAACGCGTGAAAATGAGATCGAAACACGTCGATTCCTGCTCCCCGGAGCCTATATCTCCCCATGGAGCAATCTGAGACTCTCGGCCGTACCGAATGAAAACAGCCACTACCGTTACGAGATTGACCAGACCTTCTCCCCGACCTCATACCTCAGGTTCATACACGAATCAGGTGTCGGTTCCGCGGAATGGAACAAGAGCCTGCGGGACAACCTGAGTGCGAGAGTGCTCTATGAACACGCGTTCAAAACGGGAAATAACCTGGTGGCGGCCTACTTCGACTGGTATCCGAGAAACAGCCGTTTCAATATGGTCGAACTGGGCACCTCACGGTCAGGAAAGGAGACCGGGTTTACCGGAAAATGGATCAGGTATTTCAATGCCGGACTCAGAGTCGCCCTGCAGTACAGCTGGAACATGACCCTCGCCCAGAACCTCGTCACGACCAGCGAGTATTCGGAGTTCATCATGCCACCATTGTCCCGCCACTTCTTCGCCTGTACGCTGAGCTGGGACCTTGGTTTTTCCGGCATCAGGCCATTCGCGATCGACCGGAGCGCCATCACCACGACTCGCGGCGGACTTGCAGGAAAGATCGCCATCGACGGCGATACGAAACTAACCTCATCGGATATCAACGACGTGAGCATCCTGCTCGATGGCCGGCGACTCGACCAGCGCCAGATCGACGGGTCGTTCTTCGTCGGCAATCTCAGGCCAGGACTCTACACGGTGATGGTCGATACCGAAAACCTCCCGATCGAATTGTCCGCCGAGCGTAAACGTATGCTTGTGGAGGTCAGAAACGGAGCGGTCACAAACGTGAACATTCCTGTCCGTGCCATGTATGGCATCGACGGACGGGTTGTCGACCGTAAAGGCAACGGAATAGGCAACGTCATCCTCGAAGTACTCGATGCACAGAATCGGGTCGCCGCGAGCGCAAGAAGCAATGAGTTCGGAGACTACCGCACCGACGGCCTGCTGTCAGGCGCCTATCGAATCAGGGTGGTATCGGTCGCCGGAGTGCCGGTCGGTCGTACGCTCGGACGTGAAGTCATCATCAAAGGCGACTATCTGAACGGCATCGACCTCGATATCGGGGAGGTTTCGTCCGTGACCGCGACTGGCGCTCCCGGCACGCTGACCAATGGCCTCACCCGTTGAGGCTTCAGCGGAGGTATCGCTGGAGCGCGGTCACAGAGGACTCAAGATCGGCTTGAGAAAAGATCTCGAGCGTGAATACCCGCTCATGCTCTCCTGCAGCTTCAAGTTTCGCAAGAGCTTCGACAACGAGGTCAAGCGCTTCCGTGCGCATGAAGGCAAGTGAGTTGTGATCCCGCCCTTCAGTCGTCCCATGCATGTGCAGCACCTTCGCCCGCTTCAGGTACCGGTCGAGGTACTCGCCTACCGGAAAACCGTAATACTCGAGGTGCCCCACATCGAGCGTGACGGAAAACCCCGACTCCTCGACTACCGGCCAGACCGTTTCAAACGGGTAGTTCAGATTCTCTGCGCAGAACATCCCGGCAGGCTCACTGCATCCGCCAAGCAGCATCCCGGACGAATCCCTCAGCCCCGCCACGAAACCTGCAGTTTCATCGGGTGTAAAGGCGTTGATGTCCACCCCGGGACCTGATTCGAAATGCATGACATACGCAGATTTCGGCAGCCGCTGAACCAGCTCTATGATCCTCAGGCACTTGCCGACCGAGCGCTCTCGCTCGTGTCGATCAGGATGGCCGAGATAGACGTCGAGAGGCAGATGGACCGAGTAGGTGAGGTCGTTCGCTCCTGCCAGTTCGACCAGCTGTGAAATGTCTCCCTCCGAAGGAAGGTTGCTGAATTCATCCGATTCGAACAGCACCAGTTCGATATCCTGGACTCTTCCCGCCAGGTAACGAACGTTGGGAATGATCTCGTCAGGCACGATATAGGAGGTGGTGCCAAGTCGGAATGGATAACGCTGAAACTTCATCATTGACGATTCTTGATGTCCCGCTCGAGGCGAGTCATCAGTTCATGAATGCCGCTCCACTCGACAGCTCCGTCATTCCGGAGTCGTTCTGCAGCAAGCGTCGCAGCCTTGTCTACCGTATAATCTCTTGCCGCGATCCCCGACGCCATCCATACCGGCTTGCCGGCCCGCAGGGCATCTGCCGCGAGTTCCAGGTTCACCACATTGCCTGAACCGAACGGAACGGCGCTGACCACAACTCCGTCTGCCTCGGAGACCATCAGACGGGCCTCCTCGAAGGCTTCGTTGCCGATAGCCGAAAACGGCTGTTCCAGGGCGCAGGGTATGTCGAGGGCTCGTGCAGCCTCGGCATCGGAATCGAGCTGGTTGAGCACCCCGGCAGAGACCTCGAACCCTTCGATGGAGAGGCGTCTGAAGAGCTCGATGCCGGACCCGCCACCACCGATGACATGCAGACGTTTACGCAGAGCCGGTCGCCGCAACGCCGTGTCGAGCGCGCCGGTGACGACTGGATGACCGCCGAAGGGATCACGCCGTACCCGGAGTTCGCATCCGTATACACTGCTGAGCAGCTCCTCCTGCATCACTTCGCCCGGAGAGCCGTTCATGACAAGCCGTCCGTTCTCCATCAGCAGCAGGCGATCGGCGATCTGGGCAGCGAGATTCAGGTCGTGGCTCACGAGCAGTACCGTGATCCTGCGTTCACGGTTGATGTTCATCAGGATCCTGAGCACCTCCTGGCTGTGGTTGATGTCGAGATGCGCGATGGACTCGTCGAGCATGATGATGCGAGGCTCCTGGACAAGCGCCATGGCGAGAGCCGCACGCTGCTGCTCGCCTGCGCTCAGCTCGTTGAACATCCGGTCCTTCAGGTCGAGCACATTGGTGTAGATCATCGCCCGCTCGACGCTGTCGAGCTCCTTCGATCCATGCATACCCCATGGTCTGCCAGTCGAACCAAGTCCGAACATGACGATCTCGGAGACCGTGAAAGCCATCGGAGAGTCGAGCTTCTGTGGAACGACGCCGATAAGGGAGGCGCGCTCGCGCGGCTTCAGCGAAGCCACATCCCGGCCAAACAGCTCCACCCTTCCCTCATCAGGCCGGATAAGACCGGTGGCAGTCTTCAGCATGGTGCTTTTTCCGGAACCGTTCGGGCCGATCACCGAGACGAACTCCCCTTCGCCGATCTCGAACCCGACACCACGCAGAACCGGGCGATTGCGGTAACCGGCGGAGACATTTCTGAAAGAAAGAGCGTTGGTACTCATTTCACGCGATCCAGGCATTGCTCATCTTCCTGCGAAGAATGACAAGAAAAAAAGGACCTCCGCACAGTGCCGTGACGACACCAACGGGAATTTCGACTGGCGCCATCACACTCCGGGCTATTGCGTCGCAGAGTACGAGAAAGGCTCCGCCGCCAATCGCTGAAGCAGGCACGAGCCAGCGATGGTCGGGACCGAACAGAGCCCTCATCACATGAGGAACAATGAGGCCAACGAAACCGATCATCCCACCCATCGACACGGCTGTCGCGGCAAGCAGGGTTGCAAGAAGCAGGCTTGCCAGTATCACGAAATTGGCGTTGAGGCCCCGATAATGAGCCATATCGCGACCGAGGGTCAGAATATTCAGCGAAGGAGCGAGCATCCAGAGCAAACCAACGGCCACGGTGATGAAAAATAGCGGAACGAGCTGCTCACGAAGATCACCTGGCTGGAGGTTGCCAAGCATCCACCAGACGACGGTGTGCATACCGTCGATATCCGCCGTCGAAACAAGGAACATGATGACACTCGAACAGATGGCGCTGATGATGACTCCGCTCAGGATCAGGCTGTATACCGAAGGTGAACCACCCCCCTGACCGGCTATGCCGTAGACGGCCATGAGCGTCAGTACGGCGAAGATGAACGCCGTGACCGGGAGCCCGACGGCACCGAGCAGCGATCCCCCGATCAGTATGCTCAGCGCAGCGCCAAGACCCGCGCCACCGCTCACGCCGAGCACATAGGGTTCAGCCAGTGGATTACGCAGGATCGCCTGAAAAACGGTACCTGAAGCCGAAAGTGCCGCACCGACCATGATCCCCATGAAAAACCTTCCGAACCGGAGCGAAAGAATGGCCTGTCCGGATGGAGTGGAGCTGTCCGGCAGACCGATCCCTGACGGACCGACCAGCAGTGACACACCGAGCAGCAGCGGCACGGCAAGGAGAAACGCCATCGCTTTCCTGAACCTGGGAGATCCGCTCTGAGGCAATGGCCGGCAGCCGTCACCACCTGCAGGACATACCCGGGCGGTATGACTCACTCCTCAACTCCGGCCTGGGAAAGAAGCCCCTGCTCATAGCCGTGTTTGACCATGCGCATCTCGGTGACCGTATCCGCGATATCGATCAGCTCCTGTGGCGCATTCCTGCCGGTGAGCACGATGATCTTCCCTTCAGGAGCCTTGCGGATGGCGTCGATCAGCGGTTCGATCGGAATGATGCCTTTGGACAGGGCGAAGCAGACCTCATCCAGAAGCACGAAATCGTACTCGTCCGAAACGAGTGCTTCGAGAGCCTCCTCGAAACCCGCGCTTGCCGCCTTCCGATGTGACTCCATGATCGGGCTTTCCGGGTTGGAGGGAAGAAACCCCTTCCCGTAATGGTCCCAGGTCACGTTTTCGAAACGGGTGAAGAAGAGCATTTCGCCAACCCCATCCTGCGCCTTGACGAACTGGATGACCCGCGTGTTCATGCCATGCCCGAGCGCCCTGGCAAGCATCCCGAACGCTGCCGTGCTCTTGCCTTTGCCATTGCCCGTGAAGAGAAGTACTCGTTTCTGTTCCATGGATCCTTAGCTTAAAATGATATCAAGTGTCGAATTAAAAATATGATAACAGTTCCTGCCGACAAAAATACCGCTGTTGTGGCATACATGAGCCGAACGGAAAGCCGGAGAACGCCCATATCGATACGCCCATCCGCAAGACCAAGCACCGGAAGCTCCTTGATCCTGCCGCCATAACTTCTCGCACCTCCGAACGAAACGCCGAGTGCGCCGGCATATGCAGACTCGGGATAACCGGCATTCGGACTTTCATGCCGCCGCGCACACTGGTGAACCGTACGAAGAGATCCAACCGGATCGAGACGTAAAATAAATGCCGCGAACGCAACCGCCAAAACGGTCAGACGTGCCGGAATATAGTTGAGCAGATCGTCAAACCTGGCCGATGCCCATCCAAATTCACGATAGCGCTCGTTTTTGTATCCGAACATCGAATCGAGCGTGTTTGAAGCTTTGTACACCCAGGCACCAACCGGTCCGAACAGGAGGCCATACAGCAAAGGCGCAGTGACGCCATCGGCAGTGTTTTCAGCGACGCTTTCGACAGCAGCCTTCGCCACGCCGGTTTCGTCCAGCCGAGCCGTGTCACGTCCCACCATCATCGCGACGCTTTGGCGCGCCAGCTCAAGATCACCACGTTCGAGCGCCCGGCAGACCGACATCGCATGATCCGCCAGATCCCTGGGAGCGATCGCGAAATAGAGCAGGATCGCCGATACGGCAAAACCTGCCGCGGGCTGCATGCGTGAAGTCGCGTCCACGAGCAGGAAAACACTGCCTCCGGTAATCAGAACAACGGAGATCAGCGTCAGCACACCGGCCAGACGCAGCGGCAGGAACCGAAGTGACCTGAAGAGCTTTTCCAGAACGAGCGCCAGTCGTCCCACACCCCTGACCGGATGCGGGAATCCGGCTGGATCACCCAGAAACAGATCGAGCAATGCTGCCAGCCACATCGCAGGAACCATCACTTGACTCCTCCTGCCAGACAGGGTAACACCGCCCGGAGCGATTCGACCAGGCGA
This sequence comes from Chlorobiaceae bacterium, assembly GCA_013334925.1. GTDB lineage: Bacteria > Bacteroidota > Chlorobiia > Chlorobiales > Chlorobiaceae > Chlorobaculum. The sequence goes on along the minus strand of JAAXWP010000019.1, from coordinate 6,911 downwards.
AGGTTGTCCTCTCGTCCCCTGATCGAAAACCGGAACCAGTTACGATCGAGACCGTCAAAATTCCGGCAATCCCTGACAAAAATGCCTCGTGCTTCGAGCTGCGGGAAAAAACTCTCCGGCTCTGATTCCGGTTCGATCGAAGCCAGGAAGAAATTGGCCGTCCCGCCGTACAGCTTCATTGCGTCATGGCCGCTGAGCGCCTCGGCGATCAGTCTGCGACCCGAACTGACCATTTCGAAAAGATGCTCCTCGTAACGGCGGCACTCGAGCAGGTGACGCGCCACCGACTCGGCAATCGCGTTGACCGTCCACGGCTCCTTGTGCCCGTAGAGTCTCCTGATCATGCCGGAATGGGCCACCACCGCACCCAGCCGCAAACCCGGAAGAGCGTAGAATTTGGTCAGGGAGTGGATGACCACGATGTTCCGGAAGGCCATCGAGTCGAACATGAGCGAGTTGTCGGGAAACCCTTCGGTGAACTGGATGAAAGCCTCATCTACGATGAAGATCTTTTCAGGAAAACGGCAGGCAAGAGCGAGCAGTTGCGCCTTCGGTATCATCGTTCCGGTCGGGTTGTTCGGATTGCCGACACAGAGCGCATCACATCCATCCAGTGCGTCTGCAACCGTTTCGATATCCGGAAAGGCAAAACCTGTCTCGGGATCAAGGAACAGACCGACAACTTCTGCCCCCGCGAGCCTGCATGCCCTGGAGTAATCGTGAAACGAGGGCTTGGGAATCAGGACACGTTTCAGGCCAAGCGCTCTTGGCAAGAGGTAGATCCCCTCGATCGCTCCGTTCAGCGGCATCACATGCTTCTCATCGAAGCCGAAACGCCCTGCATAGAACTCCCTGACACCTTTCCCGTCCATTGAAGGATAGGAGCCAAGGTTGAACGAGTGCAACGGATCCGACGGCATCGGAAGCGGAATCGGACTCACATTGACACTGAAGTCAAGCAGCCCCTCTTTTCCTGCCGGTGCGCCACCATGCTGATGGGCAAAAAGATACGCGGCACTCATGGCACCAACTCCCTGGCGTTGACAATTTCAAAGAGGGCATCCAGATCGAGATTGTCTGCAAAATGGCTGGCAAGAAGCTCGTAAGGGTCGCGGGCTGAGGTTGCGTCTCCGGAAGTGCGACGGTCGGGATCGAGCAGATGGAGGAACCACTCCCTGGCACCATGCTCGTCGAAGAGACCATGGAAATAGGTGCCCATCACCCGTCCGTCGGGGCTCACCGCTCCGTCGGGTCCCGGCTCGGGCCGCTGGTTCCGGTGAGACACCTCGATGAGTGGCAGGAGTTCACCATTGCAGGCATGGCTCCTGCCCATGTGGATCTCGTATCCGCGAACAGACACATCCGATCCGCAAATGGTGCCGGTACTGTTGCAGAGCGCCTTGTCGCGCTCCAGCACCGTCTCGACGGGCAACATACCAAGCGCAGCGCTCGAACCAGGTGCGCCTTCCACTCCATGCGGATCGGCGATCGACTCGCCGAGCATCTGGTAACCACCACAGATACCGATAATCAGGCCGCCGGAAGCTCGAAAGGCATCGATGTGCTCACGCCAGCCCATAGAGAAGAGCCATTCGAGGTCTCCACGCACATTTTTCGAACCGGGCAGCACCAGCGCTTTGTAGCCATCGAGCGGTTTTGGGTGATGCAGCCAATGGAGCTCGACATCCGGCTCCGCTTCAAGCGGGGCCAGATCGGTGAAATTGGAGATGTGCGGGAAGTAGACCGCCGCAATACCGAGCTTGTCCGGTGACGGATCATGTTTCGGATCAACGACTGCCGAGAGCGGTACGGCATCTTCCGAGTCGATCGAAAAACCACGGAACCATGGAATCACCCCGAGCACCGGCACGCCGGTCATCGATTCAAGCATCTTCACGCCATCCTCGAAGAGAGCCTTGTCTCCACGGAAACGGTTCACGATGACCCCTTTCACCAGAGCCCGGTCTTCAGGCGGAATGACGGCAAGCGTGCCTGCCACCTGAGCAAACACTCCTCCGCGATCGATATCCGCGACGAGAATCACCGAAGCCCCGGCACGCCTCGCCGTCCTGAAATTGACGAAATCGCGGCTGTAGAGGTTCATCTCGGCGCACGACCCGGCCCCCTCGATCACGACCAGTTCGTGACGATCCGAAAGCCTGTCGAGGCTTTCAAACGCAGCCGCGGCCCACCTGGAGGTGTCGCCGAAATACTCCCTCGCAGTCCGGTCCGTACAGACACGGCCCTGAAGCACCACCTGGGCTCCGGTATCGGTGTTCGGCTTGAGCAGCACAGGATTCATATCGGCATGTGGCGAGACGCGTGCGGCATGAGCCTGCACGATCTGGGCACGCCCCATCTCGTCACCCTCGACCGTGACGCCGGAGTTGTTCGACATGTTCTGAGCCTTGTACGGCGCGACGTCGATGCCCGCATTGCTGAAGATGCGGCACAGGGCTGTAGCGACAATGCTCTTGCCCACGTCCGAAGCGGTACCAAGTACGGCGATATTCTTCATGCTCTTTTTTCTGTTAAAACACAATCTTTTCAGCAAATCGACGTATGTCCCGACCGTCGTGAGAGGTTGCCCCCCATTTTACCATTGCTCTTCGTGGATCAGCTCCTCCAGCTCCAGCCTCGGCAGCCAACCGGCCTGCTCCAGCTCGGGGGTTTCGTGGAAAAAACTGACCTTGCCGATGCAGAGCCAGGCAATCGGCATGATGTGCTCCGGAATGCCAAGCACCTTCCGGACATGATCGTGATGGATGATGCTCACCCAGCCGACGCCGAGATTCTCGGCTCTGGCTGCGAGCCAGAGATTCTGCACAGCACAGACCGAACTGTAGAGGTCCATTTCGGGGTTTGCCGTACGGCCGATGACCACATCGCCGGTTCGCGACCGGTCACAGGTGACGCAGACACCCAGCGGAGCCTCCATGATTCCTTCGAGTTTGAAGGTACCGTACTGGTCACGTTTGTCGCCATCGAACATTGCCGAGGCTTCTGCATGAGCAATTTCAAAACCCTCTTTGATCTTTTGCCGCAGCTCCGGATCACGGACGACAATGAAGTCCCATGGCTGCATGAAGCCGACGCTCGGAGCGTGATGTGCCGCATCGAGCACTCGACGAAGGGCCGCTTCCGGTACCGGATCGGGCAGGAACTGCCCCCTGACGTCGCGACGGCTGTAAATAACCTTGTAGAGTGCCTGGCGTTCCGAATCGCTGATTGTCATCATGTTGGTCGACGGAGTTTAAACTTTTGGTGCCATGACCTTGCCGGCAGACCGCATCTGCAGCCTGCCGGGAGACCATAGTACTGTTTTCGAACGATACTTCTTCAGAAATTCACTTTCATGCCTGCGTACGCCGACCTGCCGGGAGTCGCATAACCCCAGGCATCTTCGTAGTATTTGTCGAAGATATTGTCGATCCTTCCATAGACCTCGAAGTTATCGGAGAGCCTGTAGGAGGTTGCAAGATTGACCAGCAGATAGCTGTCCAGCTTTCCGGTAATCACTCCGTCATCATTCCGTGCTCCTGAATCCCTGCGGGAACCGACCCACTGCACGTTCGTGTTCAGCTTAAGCCGGTCGGTCGCTTTCCAGGAACAGGTCAGGCCGACCTTGTTTTTCGGACGACGCGCCAGTTCACTGTCGTTCGCATCCCGGGTGTAGGTGTAGGTATAGTTCATGACCGCTGTCAGAGAATCGGATGGACGCCATTCGACGAAGTTCTCCACGCCGAGAGTCCGGGTTTTGCCTTCTGCCTGGGCATACTTCCATGTGCTGAGGTCGAATGCGATGCGATCGTCATAATCGGTATGGAAATAGGTGGAACCGACCGTCACACGCTTGCCGATCTTCTGTTCGATGCCGGCGTCCCACCCTTCGCTGGTCTCGGCCTTGAGCTGCTCGTTGCCATACATCGAATAGAGCTCATACAGTGACGGCGCCTTGAACGCAGTCGCGTAACTGAACTTGAACATCGTGTCGCCCAGCGAGTAAGAAGGGGCGATGCGGAAGGTGGTCTTGTCACCGAACTTCTCGTTGTCCTCATAACGGATACCCCCAACGAACCTCAGATTGCCGACACGCCACTGGTCTTCGAGGAAAATGGCGTTCGATGAGACATCGTGGTCAACCGAAGAGGCGTACAGGCCATAACTCTTCTGGTCGATCCGCTCGTTCTGGGCATTCAGTCCGATACTGACGATGTTGTTGTCCGTCACCGACAGATCGCCCTGCCATCCGATTTCGTAGATGAAACCGTGGTATTTGGCGTTGAGAACATCATTTGAGATGTAGGAACGATTCTGGCTGCTCACGTTGTAGTAGACCGTGCTCAGAAGCGGCTGGTAATTCATCTTCAGGGCAACCCTGCCGCTGAACTGCTCGGAATCCTGGTCGTTGCCGATTACATCGACGCCTGGGTTGTCGTACTCCGTGCTGGCATCGGTATGCCTCAGAGAGGTCTCGAGGGAGATATGGTCGCTGAAGCGGAATCCGAAGTTACCGGAGAGGGTCGTGTTGTCGTAGCCATCCTTCTCGAACGAACGGCCTGTCGGGTTGATCCAGCTGTTCCGCTTATCTGTCGACGAAAAGCCATCGGTCTTGAGCCTGGAGAAGCCGATCGAGTAGTCCATGATGCCCTTGCGACCACTCGTTCCTGCATAATACTTGTACGTTCCGTAGGCACCACCCTCGGCACCCGCATAGGTTTCAGGCTTGTCGCCCGCCTTTCTGGTGATGATGTTGATCACGCCTGCCGAAGCGCCCGAACCGTACAGCATGCTTGACGGTCCGCGAACGATCTCGATACGGGCGATATTGTCGACGATGAGGTTGGAAAGGTTCGGAGCCCTGGTGCCGTCGGAAGGATCGTTCACCGGCACGCCATCGATCAGAACCAGCGTATAGGTTGCATCGGCGCCCCGCAGAAAGATACTGCTGTTGCTGCCGAGGCCGCCGTTGGATGCAACGTCGATACCTGCGACACCCTTGATCACATCCACGACCGTCGGCTGACCCGAGTTCCTGATCTCCTCCGAAGTGATCACCGTCACCGAACTGCCGCCGGCATCGCTGATCCTGTTCAGTGTCTTGGTCGCCGAAACGACGACCTCTTCGCCAACATAACCGGTGTCGGCGGCAAGCACCCCGCGACTGCAGAGCATGGCAGTCATCAGAATGGCAAGTTTTTTCCTGTTCATAACTGGTTGTCCTGTGTTGAATTATTAAACAATGATCAACAGACAGGGGTCAAGAAATGAGGCTGCTTTCGTACCATGAACGACGATAAACCTGAGGTTCGCCCCGGGCTCCTCCAGTGCAGGAAAACATGAAAAACGGGAAGTTTTTTTGACTGGGATCGTCCGATCGGTACAGCTTTGCCTGACTATAACCCGTAGTCGTATCACAAGCAAAGAGTTAACTGGCAGGTCTCCTGACTATGGCGGCCAAACCGTTGCGGCCTTCCCGCCCTGTCCGTGGAGGACCTGGGCAGTGACACGCAGCGACTGCGGCTTCGAGACATGTGGCCATGCCTGTCAGCGGCAGCTTGCCGTTGTACAGTTGCGGGTACAGTGTACGAATCTCACGTACTTCCCTATTCTCCGGCTTTGAAGCCGGCACCAGCTATCATTCGAAAGAACAAAAATCTTTGCAGGCCATAAATAACGATTTCCCGCAAATAATGCAACCACTCAATCCAAGGTGCCGAGGATCTCGGCGATACGTTTTCTGCGATAAGCGAACACTTCGTCCAGACGCCGTCCTACAATGAGCGACTCCACAAGATCTCCGAATGGTCCCAGGGGGAGCTGGTACTCGACGATGTCGGTCATCTCGACTCCTCCATCTATCGCCCTGAACAGGTGCCGGTGGTGCCACTCTTCGTATGGCCCCTCCATCTGCCGGTCTTCGAAGAATTCGGGCTTCGATACTTTCGTGATCTCGGTCGCCCAGTTGACAGGAATCAGCATGAACGGGTAAAGCGTGTAGGTGATGATCATCCCCTCGCGGATCGACTGGCCCCTGACGCCATTGGTGATTCTGAAAAACATTTCTGGCGGGGTGATTCTTGCAAGGTTGTCGGGCATCGAAAAAAAATCCCAGGCCTCCTCCACCGTCACCGGCATCCGCTGCACCCAGCTCCTCCTGTGCTGACTCATCTTGTGTAACGCTTGATTACTGAATCCGTGAAGTGCTTCACGCAGGCACCTCATCTTCGAACATAACGACAGGCGATGTAAAAAAGTCTCCTTGCTTTGCGGAATTTCCGGCTGTTTTTAGCTTTGACAATCTGAATTCTCTCAATCCGATCGCCTTCACCATGGCAAAAGCGACTGTAACCGGCGTGGTCTTTCCCGAAGGGGGCAACCCGCGAACCGTGCTGCTCACCAGGAGAAACGTCCAGCCATTCCAGGGGTACTGGTGCCTCCCCGGAGGACATATCGACGATGGCGAAACCGTGAAGAACGCCGTCCGGCGGGAGATCCAGGAGGAGACCGGGCTCGGTTTCGAACCTGAGAACTTCATCGGCTTTTTTGACGAGATCTTCCCGGAACACCGCTTCCACGCGGTCGTGCTCGCCTTCTCCGGGCCCGGCTCAGGTACTCTCCGCCATCAGCCCGAAGAGGTGACCGACATTGCCTGGGTTCCTCTCGACCAGGCGCTCTCGATGCAGCTTGCCTTCAACCACAATCTCGTGCTTCAGTGCTATGCCAAAACGCTCACCCCTTAAATTCCACTTCAGCCTGTCCCTGTTGCTGACCCTTGTCACGGTGAGCATCTCAGCCTGTTCACCACAGCGGCAAGAACCGGCCAGATCCTCGGCAACGGCACCGAAACGGATCATCAGCCTTGCTCCGAGCCTGACCGAAATGCTCTATGCCATAGGCGCCGGCGATCA
>JAAXWP010000018.1 GCA_013334925.1 Chlorobiaceae bacterium | reverse complement strand
CCTTTCACGAGATGACCACCCAGGTTCCGCACAGCGTCTCTCTTGCGCTTGAAAAGGGTGCCGAACAACCAAGAATCGAGTATCCTCCGGTTACGATTTTCCGGTTTTCACATGCTTGTTTCAAGCTCGGCATTGAAACACATCAGCTCGACGGTGTCCCGGTGAAGATCTACAGTCCGGAAAAGACGCTTGTCGATTGCTTCAGATTCCGTAACAGGATCGGGATGGATATTGTGCTCGAAGCCCTCAAACTGTATCGACAGCGAAAGCCAAAGAACCTTCATGCACTGATGCAGTATGCAGAAGCGTGCCGTGTTTTCTCCGTTATGAAACCCTATCTGGAGGCAACGCTGTGAGTGGAAAAGTGATCAGAAATATCGGAGCTTCGGTCAGGCAACGGCTCTTGAACAAGGCAAGACAGGATAAGAGGCCTTTTCAGGAGCTGTTGCAATACTATGCCATGGAGCGCTTTCTCTATCGTCTGTCGGTTTTCTCATTCGCAGATCGCTTCATTCTCAAGGGCGCATTGCTGCTTCGCGCCTGGCAAGCTCCCTTGGCAAGGCCTACCATGGATATCGATATGCTGGGAAGAACCGCAAACGCCCCGGAGAATATCACGACCATTATCCATCAGGTTTTGGCCGTCGAAGAGCAGGAAGATGGGATCATTTTCGATCCGGATTCAATCACTATAGAGCCGATAACTGAAGATGCGGACTATGAGGGATTGCGTGTAAGATTTCGTGGACATCTCGATGAAGCCCGTCTGACCATCCAGCTTGATATTGGATTTGGAGACAAGGTCTTCCCTGAGCCTGTACAGGAATCGTTACCATCATTGCTGAACTTTCCTCCGGCGGAGATGTACTGTTACAGCAGGGAAAGCATGATTGCCGAAAAGTTTGAGGTGATGGCCAAGCTTGGGATACTCAACAGCAGGCTGAAAGACTTCTATGATATCTGGATGCTGTCACGCCAGTATAACTTTGAAGGCAGCAGGCTTGCCGAAGCCATCAAGCAGACGTTTGAGCAACGGGGGACAATACTTGTTGAACCTCAGGAGATTTTTTCCCGAAAGTTTATCGAAGAAAAGCAGGTGCAATGGACTGCTTTCAGGAAGCGTATTGGACTTGAATTTTTGCCTGAGGACTTCAATCAGATCGTGCAGCAGTTGGAACTATTTCTATCCCCAATTGTCAAAGCCTTGATCGAAAAAGGGAGCTATGGAGAAAGCTGGATTGCTTCGGATACATGGCAGGGCAATCAGCCATAGAAAGCGGAATACGAGAAAATATAGGGACATCCTATAGTTAAATATCCAAACGCAAAGATTTATTGATAACGTACAGCCCTGCCAAGTGCTTGAAAAAGCACGAATTGAAGCAGCGGGTTGCTCACCGGCAATGAATCTTGTACCTCAAGGCACTAAGGGACGTAAGTGACTAAGGTAACTAAATATTTGTCTGTTAAATTTCGATAAGTGAAGAAATCGTGGAAGTTAACGCAAAGGGAAAGACGCAATGCCGAGAGGAGCGAGACTGGATACGCCCGGAGCGCTGCATCATGTGATGGTTCGAGGTATCGAACGCACGGAGATTGCAGTTGATGATGAAGATCGACTTGATTTTGTGAAAAGGATTGGCAAAGCGGCAGGCAAAACCGGAACGTTGATATATGCCTGGGCGCTGATGAGCAATCATGCGCATCTGTTGCTTCGGAGCGGGTCGTCGGGATTGCCAACATTCATGAGGTGCGTGTTGACTGGCTACTCGGTAAGGTTCAACAAACGGCATCATCGGACTGGTCACTTGTTTCAGAATCGTTACAAGTCGATTCTGTGTGAAGAGGAACCCTATTTTGTCAAGCTGGTCAGTTATATCCATCTGAATCCATTACGGGTAGGGCTAGTGACTTCTCTTGAAGAGCTGGGGCGATATACGTGGAGTGGACATTCTGCGATCATGGGTTTGGCTGAATATGCCTGGCAGGATAAGGAGCATGTCCTGCAACAATTCGGAAGAACAGTCGGGAGTGCACGGGTGAAATATCTTGAGTTCGTTCAGGATCAAATGCATATGGGTCGTCAGCCTGAGTTGACCGGAGGCGGTCTGGTGCGTTCGGCAGGCGGGTGGTCCGAGGTTCTGTCGATGAGAAAACGCGGGGACCGGCAGTTCAGCGATGAGCGGATATTGGGTGGTGGTGAGTTTGTGGAAGATGTGCTGGGAGAGATCGGGGCTGCACAAAAGGAAATGCTGCCAATGCGGATGAGGATTGCCGATGCTGAAGAACAGCTCAAATACCATTGTGATAAAAGTGGATTGACGCAGGCGGCACTTCAGGCAGGTTGTCGAAGCCGGGAGTATTCTGCATTACGGGCGGTGTTGGCCAGGAAATTTGTGACAGAAATGGGTATGTCGCATGCGAATGTTGCAAGGATGCTGGGGATTTCAAGGGCCGGCGTCAGCCAGCTGCTTCGTCGATGAAGGGGCAGAATCACGACGATTCTTGTTTGTGTTCTTTCGTTACCTCAGTCACTTACGTCCTTGAGTTGAACTTATGGCTTCCATACACTCCACTGACCTTCGTGCTGTTCGATATGGAGGGGAGTGCGGTGGTTTGGGAATAAGGGGGGAGAGGCAGAATACATCGACAAGACTGCCTTAGCAGCAGTCTTGTCGATATGAAATGTTGAGATGTTGGTTTTGTTCCATCAACTGTTTCTACAGGTTGTCAGGGGAGCGGTTTGTGGCAGAACCACCAGTCATAGCAGTCTTTTTGGCCTTTGCGCTTGTTTGCTTCTTCGACGTTTTTGGGAGGGGGGATAATTACCCTATCCTTGAGCAATGCGTTGTTTGGCCAGTCAGCGGGTATGGCAACCTTCTCCCTGTCTGCGATTTGCAAGGCTTTAACGGCACGTAGAATCTCATCCATGTTGCGGCCGATCTCCTGAGGGTAGTAGAGTACGAGGCGCACCTTGCCTTCGGGGTCTCCGACGAAGACCGCGCGTACGGTGTTGGTGCCCTTCCCGGGGTGCAGCATGCCGAGCTTGTTGGCGATGCGGTCGTTGGCCGCCACGATCGGGAAGGTGATCTCGACATTCAGATTGTCCTTGATCCACTCGACCCACTTGATGTGCGAGAAGACCTGATCGACGCTCATGCCGATCAGCTTGCAGCCAATTTCCTCGAACTGTGCGGCGCGCTGCTGGAAGGCAACGAACTCGGTGGTGCAGACCGGCGTGTAGTCCGCCGGATGGCTGAAGAGCACGAACCATGATCCCTTCAGGTCGCCGGGGATGCTCATCGGGCCATGCGTTGTCTGCACGTTCAGTTCCGGGAACTCGTCGCCGAGCAGCGGCATGGAAATTTCAAAATACGCTTCGTCATCAAAGTGTGACATGATGTGGTTTCTCCTTGTGATTTGCGTTGTTTATTGATGTTTCCCAAAATGTCGGGCGCTCTGTTCTCCTGACAAGTTTTTTCATGATTCAAGCAAGATCAAACCGGTCAAGGTTCATGACTTTGTTCCATGCGGCGATAAAGTCGTGTAAGAACTTCTCCTGAGCGTCGTCGCTTCCATAGACTTCGGCGATGGCGCGGAGCCTTGCGTTGGAGCCGAAGATGAGATCGACGCGGGTGGCCGTCCACCTCGGTTCGCCGGTTTTGCGGTCACGGCCCTCGAACGTGTCGTGCTCTTTGGAGAGCGGTTTCCACTCCTTACCCATGTCGAGCAGGTTGACGAAGAAGTCGTTGGTGAGCGTTCCCGGGCGTTTGGTGAAGACGCCGTGTTGCGACTGGCCGTAGTTCACATTCAGCACACGCAGCCCGCCGATGAGCACGGTCATTTCCGGCGCGGTGAGGGTGAGCAATTGCGAGCGGTCAACCAGCATCTCTTCCGCCGACACGCTGTATCTCTTTTTCTCGTAGTTGCGGAACCCATCGGCCAAAGGCTCCAGTACGTTGAATGACTCTGCATCGGTCTCTTCCTGCGTGGCGTCTGTGCGGCCTGGCGTGAAGGGGACGGCGACGTCGCTGCCTGCGCGTCGGGCGGCCTCTTCGACACCCGCGCATCCGGCGAGCACGATCAGGTCGGCGAGCGAAACCTGCTTTCCGACCTTCTGCTCTACGTTGAAGGCGTCGCGAATCTCTTCGAGTTTCTCCAGAATCTTCTGCAACTGTTCCGGCTGGTTGACCTCCCACACCTTCTGTGGTGCGAGCCGTATGCGTGCGCCGTTGGCGCCGCCGCGCTTGTCGGAGCCGCGGAAGGTCGATGCCGATGCCCAGGCGGTCGAGACCAGTTCCGGAATCGAAAGTCCGGAGGCGAGCACCCGCTTTTTGAGTTCCGCGATGTCGTCCGCATCGATCAGCTCGTGATCGACCGGCGGCACCGGGTCCTGCCAGATCAAATCCTCATTCGGCACCTCCGCGCCAAGATAGCGCGATTTCGGCCCCATGTCGCGATGCGTCAGCTTGAACCACGCCCGAGCAAACGCTTCCGCGAACTGATCGGGGTGCTCGTAGTAGCGGCGCGAGATCGGGCCGTAGATCGGGTCCATGCGCATCGCCAGATCGGCGGTGGTCATCATGGTCGGCACCCGTTTCGACGGGTCGTGCGCCATCGGGGCGAGATCCTCCTCGGCAACATCTTTCGGTTTCCACTGATAGGCGCCTGCGGGGCTTTTGGTCAGCTCCCACTCGTACCGGTAGAGCATTCCGAGATAGTCCATGTCCCAGTGGATCGGGTCGGGCGTCCAAGCGCCTTCCAGGCCGCTGGTCATGGTTTCGTCCCCCTTGCCGCTGCCGAAACCGCTCTTCCAGCCGAGGCCCTGCTCCTCGATGGGGGCGGATTCCGGCTCCGGCCCAACCAGCTTCGGATCGCCGACGCCGTGACACTTGCCGAAGGTGTGTCCGCCGGCCACGAGCGCCACGGTTTCCTCGTCGTTCATCGCCATGCGCGCGAAGGTTTCGCGGATGTCCTTGCCAGCCAGAACCGGATCGGGCTTACCGTCCGGCCCTTCGGGATTAACGTAGATCAGCCCCATCTGCACGGCAGCCAGCGGGTTTTCGAGATCGCGTTCGCCGGTATATCGATTGTTCCCGAGCCACTCGGCCTCCTTGCCCCAGTAAATATCCTCTTCCGGCTCCCAGATGTCCACGCGCCCGCCGCCGAAGCCGAAGGTCTTGAAGCCCATCGACTCCAGCGCGCAATTGCCCGCAAGAATCATGAGGTCGGCCCATGAAAGTTTGCGCCCGTACTTCTGCTTGATCGGCCAGAGCAGCCGACGCGCCTTGTCGAGGTTCGCGTTGTCTGGCCAACTGTTGAGCGGCGCGAAGCGCTGGTTGCCCGTGCCGCCACCGCCGCGCCCGTCACTGGTGCGGTAGGTGCCCGCGCTGTGCCACGCCATGCGGATGAAGAGGCCTCCGTAGTGACCGTAATCGGCAGGCCACCACTCCTGCGAATCGGTCATCAGTGTGTAGAGGTCACGCTTCACGGCTGCGAGGTCGAGCGTCTTGAACTCCTCGGCGTAGTTGAACACCGGCTCCATCGGATTGCTCAACGACGAGTGCTGATGAAGCATGTCGAGATTGAGCTGGTTCGGCCACCAGTCACGGTTCGAGCGTCCTCCCCCCATGGCGGAATGACCTGCTGTTCTGCCCGTAACGGGGCATTTACCTGGTTCACTCATGATTTGTCTCCTGTTCTCTTCATGTGAATGTATGGGCACTACTTCTCCTTATAAAACCGCTGAAAGTAAATAGTGGTTCTTGACGTGATCCTTGCTGTTATCGAATAGTAATCGGAATGATTATTAATAATAGTCTAAAAAAATATCCTGCATTTCCAGAGGATTTCAGCTTATTGTCCGGCAATCGGAGCAGGTCCCGAAAAAGTCTATTCGGTGTGACTCGATGTCGAAGTCGGTCGAACGGGAGATCTCTTTGTTGATTTCGGGAAAAAAGCGCTGCTCGAAATCGATGATCTTGCCGCACTTATTGCAGATCAGATGGTAATGCGGCGTCGTTTTGGCCTCGAACCGGTCGAAGGTACTGCCCGAGTCGATTTTTCTGACGAGGCCCTGCTCGATCAGGATCGAAAGGTTTCTGTACACCGTTCCGAGGCTCAGGCTGGGAAAATCCTTTTTCAGCTGGTCGTAGAGCCACGATGCGGTCGGATGGATGCCCGTTGAGCGAAGTAACGCCAGAAGCCGCTCTCTCTGGCGGCTCGACCGGTAAGATTTTGCTGAACGATCCTGATGGTTCACTCTCACATGCGTAAAAAAATTTAGTGGACGTGTTCAGTTGAATCTTACAAATTTCGAATCCAGGAACGCGAAATGTTCCTCGTCGGTTCAGCCACTGATCATTCGGTGCTTTGTCTCCAGTCTACCCACACAAAACAGCATTCGGTTTTGACTTATTCGCTCGTGATGGAACAACTGAATATGAGTAATAAGTTCATCGATAAGTCAAATTGCAAGTGCACCACGAGTCATAGGCCAGAACACTTGCAATTTGAATTCACATCGGTGGGCGAAATACTCCCCGAAATTAGGGATTAGGGGACGTTGTACGGTAAGTGCAAAAGTATTTCATTGAGAGAAAGCTGATGATTCAAGGACGATAGCCGCTAAAACCGGGAGGAACGATATGCCGAGAGGACCGAGGCTGGATGCTCCGGGGACGTTGCATCATGTTATCATAAGGGGGATCGAGCGTGGGGTGATATTTCAGGATGATGCAGATCGGACCGGGTTTCTGCGTCGTTTTGGCGATTTGGCGAAGGCATCGGGTACCGGGGTCTACGCTTTTGCGCTGATGAGCAATCATGTGCATCTGCTGGTCAGGAGTGGCTCTGGCGGTATCGCGACGTTGATGCGCCGTTTTCTGTCTGGTTATGCGCAATATTACAATCGCCGACATCATCGCGTCGGTCATCTGTTCCAGAACCGGTACAAGTCGATCATCTGCGAAGAGGACGCCTACTTTACCAAACTGGTGGCCTATATCCATCTCAACCCGTTGAGAGCCGGTATTGTTCGAACGTTCGATGAAATCGAGGAATATCCCTGGGCTGGTCATGCGTGTATCATGCAGCGGGTACGGTACGACTGGTTCGATCGGAATTATGTCTTGCAGCATTTCGGCACGCATGAGGACTCGGCAATCTGGGCATATCTGGAATTCCTGAGTGATGAAATGTCGCAGGATCGGGAGGCGGAGCTGTCTGGTGGCGGGTTGGTTCGGTCTCATGGCGGCTGGTCGAACGTGCTGTCGATGCGAAAGCAGGGTCTGATGGAAATGAGTGATGCGAGGGTGCTCGGGAGTGGTGAGTTCGTCAGCTCGCTGCTTGAGCAGGCAGATGCTTCGGTGAAGCAGCAATTATCTGGTGCCAGACGGCTGGAGTTGGTAAAGCAGGATATCGAGTCCTTGTGTCAGGAGAAGGGGATATCCTTAACTGTTTTGCGGTCTGGAAGCCGGAGAACTCCGCTGCCGGAACTGAGGAAACGGCTGGCGGTGAAGTTTGTCGAGGAGTATGGACTGTCACTGGCCGAAACGGCGCGTCAGTTAGGCGTTACCACAAATGCAGTGGCGTATATGCTCAAGACCCGCCAGTGACGGGAATTAGTTGATGTTTGTGCTGTAGAGTGTTCCCTGGTTTGGTTAATGGAATGACTATCGCAATATTCGGCAATACGTTCTCGAATAGCAGTGAGGTACCGGTTCGCGGTATTGCGGTTCAGCTCAGTGAACGAAGAGATTTGAGTCGCCTCAAGATTGGCAGCAAAATAGCGAACCAATAACCTGGATTTGGCCTCTGATATTTTGGAATAGCATACGTGTCGGTTATTTATCGACATCACGGCAAGTCAGAAAGATTTCTGAGTTGCTGTTCTTGTCATGATCCGAATTTTATGTTATCTATATCAAACTCTATGCATAGAAAATATACTTATAATGAATGAACGAAATGAAACAACTCGGATCGAGGCTTTTAGTGATGGGGTTTTCGCAATAGCTGTAACGTTGCTTGTTATTGAGGTTAAGGTGCCGGATCATGTGCATGTTGATAGGGTTGGATTGCTACGGGCGTTACTTGAGATATGGCCGAGCTATCTGGCTTATTTAACAAGTTTTGCAACCATTCTCGTTATTTGGGTTCATCATCATTGGATATTTTCGTTAATCAATAAATATGATCACGGGTTGTTTTACCTTAATGGTTTACTGCTGCTTTTTGTGACTTTTATACCTTTCCCGACGGCATTATTGTCTGAGTACCTGCTTCATCGTGATGCAAGAGTGGCGGCTTCTTTTTATACGGGAATATTTCTTGCTATTTCACTCTCATCCGATATTCTGTGGAGACATGTATCGATAAATTTGTTGTCCGAAAATGCCATATCCGGGAAAACAGAGGAGGTTATGCAAATTACGAGGCATTATCGCTTTGGGCCGTTGCTCTATACAGGTGCATTTGCAATGTCATTTGTATCTGAGCCATTGAGTGTCATACTATGTTTATTACTGGCGTTATTTTTTTCTTTTCGTCGATGGTCAATTAATAAGCCTGAATGAAATAGATGAGCAGTTGCTGAGTGATTCGGGAGTTTACTACGAGAAATGTCGAATTACATCAATGGAGGTTCATTATATAGGCGGGCCCTGTCTGGATGTTATAGTTGGAGATATATGGTGGATGATATCGTAAGGTGTTATGTGTTACGTGTCAGAATGGCTGCTATGATTTAAGAGCTTTTTTAACTGTTTTGATGAGATTTGTCACGGAGAATGGTTTCTGGATAAAATTTACTTCATTATCGAGAACTACATGTCCGCCAATAACGTCAGCGGTATATCCAGACATGAAAATGATTTTAAGGTTGGGAATCATCAATTTTAGCTTTTGGGCAAGTTCGCTACCGTTTATCTCTGGCATGACGACATCGGTTAGGAGCAACCTGATTTCTGGGTTTTCAGATGCTTTCCGGATAGCTTCCGAGGGGGTAAGGGCTGCATGGACAGAATATCCGCTACTTTCAAGAATATTCTTCACAACGGTAAGGATATCCGGTTCGTCCTCCACGATGAGTATCGATTCTTTGCCGCTTGAGACATCTTTAGCCTGTGGTAGATATTCTTCATCCTGCACGACTGTGTTGTATAGGGGAAGATAGATAACGAACGAGGTGCCTTTACCCGGCTCGCTTGTGCATTCGAGAAAGCCGAAATTCTGCTTTACTATGCCATAGATCGTCGAAAGGCCAAGTCCGGTTCCCTGACCAAGCGCCTTGGTGGTGAAAAATGGTTCGTAAATATGCGGCAGGGTCTGTTTATCGATTCCAGCGCCATTATCCGTAACGGAAAGCCTCACATAGTCCTCCGGTTTATTGCAGCAATTTCCTTGGTTGCAGTCCGATGGAGTGAGATGAACCTTTTCTGTCCTGATGGTAATTCGACCGCTTCCGATTATGGCATCGTGAGCATTGACACAGAGGTTGATCAGTATCTGGTCAATCTGTACAGGATCCATCCGGACATAATCCATTTCATTTGATGGCTGCCAGTCGACAACAATATTTTCGCCGATCAATCTTCGCAACATTTCAAGTGAAGATTCGATCGCGGAGTCCAGCAGGAAGATTTTCGGCAATACGTCCTGTTTTCTTGCAAAACCGAGAAGCTGCCGGGTCAGTTCTGCAGAACGCTGCGCCACCTTGATAATCGTTTCGAGCTCCTTGCGCATCGGGTGATCACGGTCTGCCTTGCGAAGCGCCAACTCAGCATTGCCAAGAATGGCGGCGAGCATATTGTTGTAATCGTGGGCTATGCCGCCTGCAAGCCTGCCGATGGAGTCCATTTTCTGCGCCTGGGCCAGATTCTCCTGCAAGGAGGCGTTCTCGAGTTCGATCTCTTTCTGACGGCTGATATCGGAGAGTGCCAGACGGCAAATCTCTCCGTTATTACTGAGCGAGGCATCGATGCGGACAGTTATCAGGTCAGTTGCTGAATTGCCTTGCGTCCATTGTTCACTGTATTGTCTGGTATTCCGGAGCCTGACATGGTAGTTTCCCGGGGTGTTATACTTGCACACCAGTTCCATAAAAGCGTTGAAACCCGGCAGATCGTCATCGGCAACAAATACGTCGAATCGCAATCCTTTCAGAACGCCACGCTCGACATCGAGTAGTTTTGCCGACGTCAGATTCGCATCGATTATGATACCGTTGCGTGTTATCGTTATGTAGCCAACGGGTGCGAAATCATAATGATCAGCGTATCGATCAAGTGCGTTTTGCAGCTCTATACGGGACTTGGCAAGATTTTCAGCTGTTTGCTGCAACTCTTCCTTTTGCATTTCAAGCTCGATCTGATGGACCGAAAGCTCATGGATGAGGCGTCGAAGCTCTCCGTCTGACCCGGATACATTAGGAGTTTCGTCATGCGTTTCTGCGAGCTGCTTTTCGGCCTGGTACCGGAGTTCAGAAAAATCACCTGTGTTAGGTTTATTTTCTTCCATGAGCTTTACTCCAGAATGACATTGTTAGCCTGAGGTCTGCTGGGGGGCATTGATTTCAATAAACGTCGTATAGACATGAAAGGTTCTTGCCGAGCCATCCGGCACATGCGGAATGGCACTGACCCTGATCCATTTGGGGGGGGTTCCGTAAGGCATTTCCATGCGCATCACGATGTTGCTGACAGGCTTGCCAGAGCGCAGCGCGATCATCGAGGGATGCTCTGCGGGCGAAAGCGCCGAGCCGTCTTCCCGGTACAGGTTCCAGCGAAGTTCCGCCATCGTTTTCCCGCAGAGCTCTTCCATGGTAATTCCAGTAATGCGCTCGGCTTCCCGATTTGCCATAACGATTTTTCCATCTGAATTCTGAAGCAGGGCGCCAAGCGGGGTTGAACTGAGCAAAAACCGGCAGGTTTCCTCGCTCAGGCGAAGGCTCTCTTCGAACTGCTTGGAGGTGGTAATGTCGTTGAAGGTGATGACCAAGCCGTCGATCCGGTTTTCCTGGGTGCGGTATGGCATGATTTTCACCGTAAACCAGCGACCGTCTCTGGTCGTAACCTGTTTCTCACTGAAGACGAGGTTATGCAACACGCCCCGGGCATCGTCCGCAAGGGCGGGATACTCCAGATCGGTCACGATGTCGGTTATGGGTCGTCCAATGTCACTCGGGATAAGTTTGATGAGTGTTGCCGTGCGGGTGGTGAAGCGACGTACGTTGAGCTCATCATCGAGGAACAGGGTCGCGATGTCGGTGCTGTTCAGCAGGTTTTTCATATCATTATTTGCCTGCGAAAGGTCGCTAACCTTCGATTGCAGCTCCTGGTTGACCGTCTGCAACTCCTCATTCAGTGACTGCATCTCCTCCTTGGAGGTGGTCAGCTCCTCGTTTGTGCTTTGCAGCTCCTCATTGGCCGACTGCATCTCCTCGTTTGTCGACTTGAGCTCCTCCTGCGAGGTCTGCATCTCCTCCCGGATGGTGAAAATCTCATCCTTGGCCTGCCTGAGTTCATCTTCGAGCGACTTGACCCGTCCGCCGTCGTCCGCTGCAAACGAGGCATGGCGATGGCCAGCGCCGGCATGCTTTTCGGCGACATCGGCAAAAACGATCAGGACGGTGCCTTTGAGGCAGTCCGGTTTATCGACAGGTTTTACCGTGAGATCCACCATCTGCGAGCCGCCGTTCGTGCCGACGGTCAGTCCCTTTTTGCTCATCTCCTTTTTCTGGCGGAGTCCGCTGTTAAAAAGCACGCTCAGCTCGTAGCGAAGCCCTTCGCGGGCCATGGCGAAAATATTAAGATTAGCTTTGCCAGCAGCCGGTTCCAGGTATTTGCCTGTCCGACCGCTGATAAAGATGATATCGCCCTCGTTGTTTGTCAGTACCGCTGCTGCGGCAAAATGCTGGAGCAGGAGCTGATTGGTGATCATCTGCAAGTTGAGTTCAGAGCCGCTTCCTTTGAGTGGCGAGGTGGGCAGGTCCGCCGCATTCTGCGTGGGCATGGCAAACGGTGCCGGAAAATCGACGGGAGACAGCCGTGCCCCCTGGGGAATGTGGCGGAAGATGCGGCTATGGCTGTCAAGCTGATCGAACAGATGTCCGTTCGGGCCGACCGTCTCGGCACTCCCGAGAAACAGCATCCCGCCCGGATTGAGGCTGTAATGGAAGAGCGGCAGCAGCTTTTTCTGAAGTTGCGGCTCCATATAAATCAGGAGGTTGCGGCAGACCAGAATGTCGAGCTTGGTGAAGGGGGGATCCATGATCACATTATGGGGCGCAAACACGATGGTCTCCCGAATATCTCTGGTTATTCTGAAGCCCCGTTCATCCTTCTCGAAAAACTGCTTGAGGCGCTCCGGCGAAACATCTGCTGAAATATTGGGCGGATAGAGTCCCTGACGGGCCTTTTCGATGGCATCCTTGTCCAGATCGGTCGCGAATATCTGGAGCTTGAACGCGCCAGACTGCTTGAGGGAAGCGATGACCTCCCTGAAGATGATCGCGAGCGAATAGGCCTCCTCTCCGGTGGAGCATCCCGCAACCCAGGCCCGTAGAACTCCGCCAGACGGTCGGGCCGCGAGAATCGACGGGATGGCCTTGTTTTTCAGAACTTCCCAGGCTGCGGGATCGCGAAAGAAATTCGTCACGCCAATCAGCAACTCCTTGAACAACAGCTCTATCTCATGTGGATTTTCCTGGAGGAACCGGACATAATCGGTGATCTTTTCAATCTGGTGTATTCCCATACGCCGCTCGATACGCCGGTACACTGTATTTTTCTTATAGAGCGAGAAATCGTGTCCGGTTTGCGAACGTAAGAGAATAACCACTTTTTCAAGGGAGTTTTGCGAGCGGGTTTCAAGCGCTCCGGAGGACCTTTTTATGATTGGTATATGCTTCAGATAGGCGATGATCTTCGCCGGAAGCTCCTCGACCGGAGCGACGACATCAGCCAGCCCTTCATCGATTGCGCTTCGAGGCATCCCGTCGAACTTCGACGAGGCCGGATCCTGCACGAAAACACTGCCGCCCTTCTCCTTGATGGCGCGGAGGCCAAGCGTGCCGTCGGAACCCATACCCGAAAGAATTAAGCCGATAGCGTGCTGTTGCAGGTCGTCAGCCATCGAGCGAAAAAAAAAGTCGATGGGCAGTCGCAGTCCCCTCGGCTTGACCATATCGAGCAGATGCAGGTGCCCGTGTAGTATCGTCATATCCTGGTTCGGAGGAATGACATAGACGTGATCAGCCTCGATTTTCAGTCGATCGGTGACCTGGGCGACCGGCATCGAGGTTACTCGCTGAAGCAGTTCAACCAGTATCCCCTTATGGTTCGGATCGAGATGCTGCACAATCACAAAAGCCATGCCGCAGGATGCGGGAACATTTTTCAGGAACAGTTCCAGAGCTTCCAGTCCACCGGCAGAAGAGCCGATACCGATGACCGGAAAAGCGATCGATGGCTGTTGCTGATGAGCACTGCCGTCCGGTTCATTTTTCGAATGCCGGATACTTGCCTTTTTCTTCATGGTTCCACTGCGCGGTATTGAGCAATCAGGTATGCCTCTGGTAATCCTTCAAACTACTAAAATATGTATGGATTGTATGATGCTTTATCGGCAGGCGGGCCAAAGCACGTTGGATCGAGGGACAGTGCATGGCCTGAGAGTGTCCTCAGCTTAACCGAAACGGAGTGTCAACAAGCGTCAATCGCCTGGCGATCAAAGCCAAGTATTGGTGGTATTCACGGCCAAGTAGTGCTGTCGGTTTCAGAGATCTCTCGGCAGCTTCAACCTCATGGTATCACAGACCGATGTATTCACTGTCTCTCATCAATAAATGGGGGAAGTTTTTGTTTCAAAGAGTTGTGCCATGTAGTTTCTCAATCATCACACGAAGGTGGTTCATATCCCGGCGATGGTGCAGCGCTCCTCCGCTTCCAGCGTCAAACTGATCCCCAGTGGTCTAACCAGAGCGATGGCGGGAGTGTGGTTATCAGTTCATTGAGTTGGTGGTCTACAACTTTTTTGTATTCGAGTATTTCAGTAGCGTTCAGGTTTTCTTCCATGGCGTCAAGCGTTACAGCAACATATCAACTACGCCTTATGATACTGTTTCGGCAATTCAGGCTATTTGCTGCAATCCAAAGATCCGTTGATACGTCGAATGTCAGCCCTTCAAGCAGCTGCTTTCGTGATGTTCGGCGTGTTTGAGGAGTTATGATTTTTTACACGATCTTGAGGAAGAATGTGCGATGTATACCCGATTCGAATAAGTTGCTTTGGATTTTTAAGGGGATATTCGGGGACGTTGTACGGTAAGCGCAAAAGTATTTCATTGATAGAACGCTGATAAATCAAGGACGATAGCCGCCAAAACCAGGAGGGTCGATATGCCGAGGGGAGCGAGGCTGGATGCGCTGGGGACGTTGCATCATGTTATCCTTCGGGGGATCGAGCGAGGGGAGATATTTAAGGATGATGCCGATCGGACCGAATTTATGCGGCGGTTTGGCGATTTGGCGAAGGCATCGGGCACCGGGGTCTACGCTTTTGCGCTGATGAGCAATCATGTGCATCTGCTGGTCAGGAGTGGCTCTGGCGGCATCGCGACCTTGATGCGCCGTTTGCTGTCTGGTTATGCGCAGTACTACAACCGCCGACACCATCGCGTCGGGCATCTGTTCCAGAACCGGTACAAGTCGATCATCTGCGAAGAGGACGCCTACTTCATCAAACTGGTTGCCTATATCCATCTCAACCCGTTGAGAGCCGGTGTTGTCCGGACGTTCGATGAAATCGAGGAATATCCCTGGGGTGGTCATGCGTGTATCATGCAGCGGGTACGGTACGACTGGTTCGATCGGAACTATGTCTTGCAGCATTTTGGTACGCATGAGGACTCGGCAATCTGGGCATATCTGGAATTCCTGAGTGATGAAATGTCGCAGGATCGGGAGGCGGAGCTGTCCGGTGGTGGCTTGGTTCGCTCATATGGTGGCTGGTCGAACGTGCTGTCGATGCGAAAGCAGGGGCTGATGGAAATGAGCGATGCGAGGGTGCTGGGGAGTGGTGAGTTCGTCAGCTCGCTGCTTGAGCAGGCAGATGCTTCGGTGAAGCAGCAATTATCTGGTGCCAGACGGCTGGAGTTGGTAAAGCAGGATATCGAGTCCTTGTGTCAGGAGAAGGGGATATCCTTAACTGTTTTGCGGTCTGGAAGTCGGAGAACTCCGCTGCCGGAACTGAGGAAACGGCTGGCGGTGAAGTTTGTCGAGGAGTATGGGCTGTCACTTGCCGAAACGGCACGTCAGTTAGGCGTTACCACCAATGCAGTGGCGTATATGCTCAAGCCCCGCAAGTGACGGGAATTCGTTGATGTTTGTACTGTACAGTATCCATGTTTATGTATGAGTCATTTCTTTTTCGATTTTATTGCTCTTACAGTACAACGTCCCCTGGTATGACCTGTTTTGACTAACGAGGGGGCTATTACTTGTCGAAACGGCTCGTCAGTTAGGTGTTGCCACCAACGCAGTTGCGGACGAGGTCAAGACTCATATTCTGTGATGCAGCGTAATTGCGCTGGCTGTAACACGTTCCTGAGTTTTTCTCCTGATGTTTCCGGGCCTTTTTTTCTACGTTTCTTAAACACGTATCTGAATCTTACGGTAAGGATGCATAGGTTTTGTGGAGATCCGGTTAAAAAATGAAAGAAAAATCAGGACGAAAAATGATATATTTACTTGATGTTCAGATGATATATATATCAAAAGTATAAGATTCCCTACTACCTGCCCCATCCGCCCAGCAATGAGTATATATAACGAAGGTTTCTGGGAATGGGATCTCATTTCCGACAGGCTTTGTCTGAGTGCTTTTTGCCGGGAATTTACTGGATACAGCGCTGATGATACCGACACCGTCACCGGTACCTCCTTTCTGAAGACCCTTATATATCCGGACGATCAGCAGGATTTTTTCGATGCTGTCCTATATCGATCAGATTCCACATCTGATGTATCATCGATCAGATTCCGACTTTTGACCAGGGCAGGGGAAATACGACGGGTCGAGTGCAGCAGTAGCGTTATCGGTTATGATGAGAACGGTAGCGTCACTCGAATTGTCGGTAACCTTGTGGATCCTGCAAAGATCGAAAAGACGGAACTGGAGTTGCAGACGCTTAACCGTGCCCTTCTGGCAATCAGCAGCTGCAATCATGCGCTTCTCCGGGCCGGGAACGAAATGGAACTGTTGCATGACATTTGCCGGATCGTCGTCGAGATCGGTGGTTACCGCATGGCCTGGGTGGGATACGCGCAGAACGATCCGGAAAAATCGGTACAGCCGGTTGCAAGATACGGGTATGATGAAGGGTATGTCGATAAACTTGCTATCACATGGGAAGATGTTGACCGGGGAAGGGGGCCAACCGGAACAGCTATCAGAACAGGGGAACCCAATGCAGTCTGCAATTTCCAGAATGCACCCGGCCTGGTTTCGAGATGGAAAAAAGAAGCTGCGAAAAGAGGTTATATCTCTATTCTCGGACTCCCGTTAAAAACGGAACAGACAGTTTTCGGAGCGCTAACCATTTACTCGGGGGTAGAATCGGCATTCAATGATGAAGAGGTCGAGCTGCTCTCTTCGCTTGCCGATAACCTGTCATACGGTATTACGATGCTGCGGAATCGCAATGCCAAAAATGCTGCCGAAGCTGCCATGCGGCAGAGTGAGGCCCGTTATCGAAGTCTGTTTGAGAACCATTACACGGTGATGCTGATAATCGATCCACATGATGGTTCGATTATAGATGCGAACCCGGCGGCGATGGATTATTATGGCTGGTCAAGGGAGGAGCTCTGCAGCATGAATATCAAGCAGATCAACATCCTGCCAGCTGAAGATGTCCAGGCTGAAATGGGGCTTGCATCTCAGCGAACTTGCAACCTCTTCTTTTTCAGGCATCGTCTGGCTGATGGTACTATCCGGGACGTTGAAGTCAACAGCGGGCCGATTGTCGCAAACGGCAAAACCGTGCTTTACTCGATCATCAATGATGTGACCGAGCGCAGGCATTTCAAGGAGCTTGCCGATCAGAGAAATGAGCGGATGCATTATATCCTGACCGCGACCAATGCGGCGCTCTGGGAAGCGGGTTTAACCACCGATACGACCATCTGGTCACAAGAGATCTGGGATCTGTATGGTCTTAAGCCGGGCAGCTGCGAGCCCTCTTTTGAAAACTGGATGCAAACAGTGATTCCGGAAGATCGTGAAGCCATGCGGGATGCCGCCTATAAGGCCATGGAAAACAAATCGGAGTTCAACGGTCTTTGGCGGGTGCGAAAGCCTGACGATACTATCCGCTGGCTGATGGCAAAAGGCACTCCATTCATTAACCAGAATGGTTCAATCGAGAGTATTGCTGGAATCGTTATCGACATAACCGACCGGAAAAAGGAGGAAGAACAAAAACATCAGCTCGAGACCCAGCTGTTAAAGACCCAGCGACTTGAAACGATCGGCACCTTTGCCGGTGGCATCGCACACGATTTCAACAATATTCTTACTCCGATCCTCGGCTATGCTGAAATGGGCATGTTGAAACTGCAGGCTGATAACCCGCTCCATAAATTTTTCACGGAGATCATGCTGTCTGCAGAACGGGCGCAGCATCTCGTTTCACAGATCCTGACATTCGTTAAGGCACAGAAAACTGAACGGTCCATCGTGAGTATCCAGTCCATCATCGATGAAGCTTTAAAACTTCTGCGTCCCTCAATACCGTCGACGATCAACATCATGCTCCGCATCGATCCATCATGCCGGAATATCCATGCCGATCCGTCAAAAATTCATCAGCTCATCGTTAACATCTGTACCAATGCTTATCAGGCGATGGAAACTTCGGGAGGTATCTTGGGCATAGAGCTCAATGAGATCATACCCGACAGCAGTCTCATAAGCAAATACCTGCAATTACAGGATCAGCCGTATGCGAAACTCACTATTTCGGATACGGGGCAAGGTATGGACAAGATGACCCTGAACCATATATTCGATCCCTTCTTTACTACCAAACCGGTCAACAAAGGGACCGGACTTGGTTTGTCCGTTGTCCACGGTATCATAACCGAGTACCAGGGCGTAATCGATGTCGAGAGCATGCCGGGCAAAGGATGTACTTTCCATATCTACCTGCCGGTAAGCCATGAAAAGATTTCTGAAGTTAAACAGGCAGTCGTTGCTCCAAATAGAACCGCCAGTATTCTTCTTGTCGATGATGAACTTGCGACAACGAATTTCATGACCCGTCTTTTGGGGGAGCAAGGATATCGGATACGTGCGTTTAACGCTCCCTCCAGGGCGCTCGAGTATTTCCGTCAGTCACCTGAAGCATTCGACCTGGTTATCACCGACCTTACGATGCCGGAGATGACCGGGGTCAGCCTTGTATTTGAAATCCATGCAATAAGGCCAGAGATTCCGGTTATCATGATGACCGGGTACGGGAAGGATATAGACAATGTTGAGAATTTGGGAAGGCAGGGTATCCGGCATCTGCTGACAAAACCTGTTAAGCTCGCATCCCTTGTCTCAGCAATCAATAGTGTGTTTCCCTCTACCTAACATTTAATGAAAATAATGTATGAAAGTTCTTGTCATTGAAGACGATGCAACGGTCAGAAATTTCATCGTCACCATACTCAGAGAAACTGACCATACAGTACTGGAAGCAGAGAATGGTATGGACAGCCTGAAAATTCTCAAAGAGCAGAGAAATACGGATCTGATCATTACTGATATTATCATGCCGGATAAAGAGGGTATCGAAACCATCATAGAAGTCCGGAAAAAATATCCGGAATTAAAAATCATTGCTATTTCCGGTGGCGGAAAGCTCGATCCTGACCAATACCTTTTACTTGCGGCAACGCTTGGCGCAAACAAAACCCTTAAAAAGCCATTCAAGGGTTCAGAACTGCTTGATACGATTGCCGATCTTTAAATATTTCCCTGATTCTGAATACGGGTCCAGGGAAATACCAGCCTGACCTGTTTTTGGGAATTGTATGAAGATGCCGGATAAGTAATAGGTCTACACTTGATAGGCAATTACTTATCCGGCCCGTGATGGCGTTTTGGATGCGAGTTATCGTCTTCAGTAGCCCGATCCCGCAGGTTTACCTATGCTCATCGCCATGTATGACCTCATCGATCGCTTGTGCAAGCGTGTTGAGTCTGACCGGTTTTTTCAGCAGCTTTCGGAACCCATAGCGGTTGAGTGATTCAGGGTTATCTATTGTTTTGCCATATCCGGTTATCAGTATCATCTTGAGCTGCGGATTCAGCTCATGCAGGTTCCGGGCCATATCGATTCCGGTCATCTCCGGCATGGTGAGGTCGGTAATGACCAGGTCGAAGGCCTCCGGATTCTTGTGGAATTCGGCAAGAGCCTCGGTGGGAGAATTCAGGGTACTGATATTGAAGCCGAGGTGACCCATCATCACCTGCATTACCTCAGCAGCGGCAAGTTCGTCATCGACGAAAAGCACACGTGTATTTCTCTGTTTTTCTGCTGGAGCAAGATCGGTTTGCTCTATCAATACTTCGTCCTCAATGATCGGGAGATACACCCTGAACGTACAGCCTTTACCGGGTTCACTTTCGACGGTGATGTCGCCATTTATACTGGTTATGATGCCGTGAACCACCGAAAGCCCGAGTCCGGTGCCCTGGTTGACGGGCTTGGTTGTAAAGAACGGCTCGAAAATTCTTTCCATTGTGGCCTTGTCCATGCCGTGCCCTGTATCGGAGACGCTGAGTTGCATATAGCGCCTGGCAGTCAGGTCGGGGAGGCTGGTGGGCGGGGATACCTCCCTGATGCTAACGGTTATGCGGCCCCTAGGTTCCTTAATGGCCTGGAAAGCATTGGTGCAAAGATTCATGACGACCTGATGTAACTGCGTTGGGTCGGCCAATACATTTCCGCATTTTTCGAGAACGATATCGATAATGATGGTTGTCGGTATCGTGGCGCGCAACAGCTTCATGGCTTCTTTGACGATAGCGCACACAGAAACGACAATAGGCTGGATCTCATCCGACCGGCTGAAGGTCAGAATCTGTGAAACGAGATGCTGCGCACGTTCCGCAGCATTCATGATCTGCTCGAAGTACCCATGCGCCTTGCTTTCATGCTGCATCAGTACCATACCCATTTCCGAATATCCGAGGATCGGCGTGAGAATGTTGTTGAAATCATGAGCAATGCCGCCGGCAAGCGTGCCTATGGTTTCAAGTCGCTGGGTTTTCTTCAGTTTTTCATCGATCTGTTTTTTTTCCTCCTGCGCCCTTATCCTGTCGGTAACGTCAAAGAGGATGCCATCGACACCGGTAAAACGGCCATCGTCTGAAAAGCTCGACGTACTGCGGTTTTCTACCCATTTGATCTCATTTTCAGGAAGCGATATCCTGTAAACATTCGCCGTCGATTTCTGGTTGAGGCGCAGTTCGTTTATGAGTTCGGTAACCGGCTGGCGGTCATCAGGATGGAGGAACGTCAAGGCGTCGTCAAGTGAGTCTACACTGTTCGCCTGAAGAAGCAGCTTCGACCAGTCTTGTGTACCATTCGAAAGGAAGCGGACGATATTGTCTTCAGACAGGTGATAGACAACACCGGGAATATTGTCGATAATGGATTTGAACTCTTCGCTGATCCGTTTCTGCACGGTGTTTTCGAGCAGTGCCGCTTCTGCTTTTTTCAGTTCTGTAAGATCGACCACTGTCGTGCGCATTCCGGCAATTTCGCCCTCATTTTCAATGGGGGTATTGAAAAACAGTGACGGTAACTGGCGACCGTCCTTCAGCACAATGGTATATTCTTTTCCCTTGGGAAGATAGCCGTGAGTGAATTCTTGCCGGTGGTTTGCCACGAGAGATTCGAGTGTTTCCGGTGAGAAGAAACTGACCGCTGAAATGCCATGTTGAACCTCGTCGGGAGAAATCTCGAAAAACTCCATGCCGGAGTGGTTCATGTAGGTGACGATGCCCTTCAGGTTGGTCTCGAAGAGCGGAAAGGGAAGGTATTCGGTAAGCTCTCGGAACTTTCTCTCGCTTTCCACAAGCGCCTTCTGGGCTTTTACACGCTCGGATATGTCCCGGCTGATTCCGAAAAGCACTGATTTACCATCCCAAGTGCCATGGGTGATCTTTGTTTCCACGGGAAGCAGATTCCCCGATTTATTTAGCAGGGAGATATTGCAGATGGTTTCTGTACCGGCCAGCATCTCTTCAACGGTTTTTTTCGCCTTTTCTCGAAGATCCGGAGGATGGACTTCGAGTACATTCATCGTTCGCAACTCATCGAGCGAATAGCCGAGCGCTTTCACCGTCGCGGTGTTGGCGTGCACGATGGTACCGTCATCGGCGAGAATGAAGAGCATATCGTCGATAGATTCGAACAGGGTCTTGAGATTTTGGTTGCCCAAAAAGACCTGTTCTTCCTGCTTTGCCTGCATGATGGCCGCTCCGATATGCGATAACACAGTTTCGAGGGCTTTTCTTTCAAACTCCGGCACTTGATTGAGCAGGTGTGAGCCGACATTGATGGTGGCGATCGTCCGGTTTTTGTTGATAACCGGCAGAATGGCAAATGCTTTCACTCCCGCTTTTTGCAGACTGTTTTTTAAACGGTCGCTAATTTTATCTGTCTGGTCGTTGTAGATGGCTATGCCTGAGGTCATAATCTGGTACTCCGGGTCATGCTGTCTGAAACAGCAGTGTGCCGTTGTAAACTCATTCCAGCAGTGCGCCGTTGTACACTCATCCGAGAGGCACTGACTCTGGTAAAGCTCCAGGCTATTTTCATTCTCATTGATCAGATAGATGCCGCCGCAGTCCATACCTGATATGGTTATTGCGGTTTGCAGGCAATGCTGCAAGGTTTCTGCGAATGAGTTCGTTGCACTGAGTTTGAGGGCAAGATCGAGCTCGCTCTGGATGATCCGCTTGATCTGCTTGCGTTGCAGTGCATTGGCGATGATGCCTCCTGCCATCAACAGGATCGATGCTGAATCGGATGGCCATTCCCGTACTGTCCGTACAGCGTCGAAACCAATGTAGCCGAACGGTACGCTGTCTGAGACGAGTGGAATGAGAATCAGGGACTTTATATCCTGCTGTTCAAGAATTTCCCGCTCAGGTGTTGCTTCATACGGCAATTCCGAGACTCTCGGTACAATAATTACTACACCCGTTTTGATTTTTTTCATTGACCAGGGGAAGTCGGCTGTAGGAAGCTGCTGGAGCATATCGATCTGTGGGTCGATGCCTTCAGCGCACCACTCATGGGTGTTGTCCATGAGCCTCTGATTGTCGTAAAACCTGAAAATATAGCTTCGGTCGGCTTGCACGAACATGCCGATTGCCTGCAATGCGCTGTCGATCATAGCGTCGATCTGTTCCGCTGAGGCGCTGATGAACTGCTTTGCCAGCGTTGAGATCAGATGCTCGAACCGCCGGTTGTAGGAGAGGGACTCTTCAGACAGTTTGCGGATCGTGTTGTCGAGCGTATAGCTTTCATAGCAAGCGATATTTCCATTGTCGTCCCGTATGATGGTCGTGAACTCGTAGAGCCAGGTGATAGTACCGTTTTTGCAGACAACCCTGTACTCCTGTTCGAACGATGTTCTGGAAGGTTCCGAAGAGAACCGCATCATTTCCTCCAGAACCCGATCGAAATCGTCCGGATAGATAATGTCGGTATACCGTATGATGCCCTGGGTGAAGTCGGATGGCAGATATCCCGTCAGACTAGTGACATTGGGGGAGACATAGTCTATCGGAAACCCTTCGGCGTTCCGCCACCGGAACACCGTGACTGGGCCTTCCAGGAAGAGATTCCGCTCTTCCTGAAGTTTTTGCTCGACATATTTGCGCTTCGTGATCTCCTGGTGCGAACCGGCCATGCGAAGAGGCCTGCCCTGGCTGTCACGCTCAAACAACTTGCCTCGGTCGAGAATCCAGACCCAGTGACCGTTTTTATGACGCATCCGCACTTCCGCTTCATAGCAATCGGCATTGCCTTGAAAATGACCTAAGATGCGAGCTGTGGCTTCACGAAGGTCTTCCGGGTGGCACAGGTTTTCCCATGTGGCCATGGTGACCTGCCCCAACTCTTCTGGAGTATAGCCGATTATTTCAGCCCAGGCCCTATTGATAGTCACCATCCCGGTCTGAACGTTCCAGTCCCAGTATCCGGCATTTGTGCCTTCGATAACTATTGAGAGCCGATGCAGCTCTTTTTTCAGTTCAGCATTTTCCTTTTTCAGTATGCTGTACGCTGAACTATCCTTTTCATCCGTGGTTGAAACGTGTACTTCCATGAAGGGGCGAGATTTCTGCGATAATTCTGTCGGCAAGCTTGCTTAACGGAGAACATGGTCTTGATATAGGTTATTTATACGAATATATATAATTCACATTATGTGACCAGCCGATGTGACGATGTTTATCATTTCTATTTTTTCGAGGGGTAGATTTGTGTGCGTATTGCAGGAGATCGAGCGAGGGGAGATATTTCAGGATGATGCAGATCGGACCGAGTTTCTGCGGCGGTTTGGCGATTTGGCGAAGACAACAGGTACTGGGGTCTACGCTTTTGCGCTGATGGGCAATCATGTGCATCTGCTGGTCAGGAGTGGCTCTGGCGGCATCGCGACCTTGATGCGCCGTTTGCTGTCTGGTTATGCGCAGTACTACAACCGCCGACACCATCGCGTCGGGCATCTGTTCCAGAACCGGTACAAGTCGATCATCTGCGAAGAAGACGCCTACTTCATCAAACTGGTTGCCTATATCCATCTCAACCCGTTGAGAGCCGGTGTTGTCCGGACGTTCGATGAAATCGAGGAATATCCCTGGGCAGGTCATGCGTGTATCATGCAGCGGGTACGGTACGACTGGTTCGATCGGCACTATGTGTTGCAGCATTTCGGCACGCATGAGGACTCGGCAATCTGGGCATATCTGGAATTCCTGAGTGATGAACTGTCGCAGGATCGGGAGGCGGAGCTGTCTGGTGGCGGGTTGGTTCGCTCATATGGTGGCTGGTCGAACGTGCTGTCAATGCGAAAGCAGGGGCTGATGGAAATGAGTGATGCGAGGGTGCTGGGGAGTGGTGAGTTCGTCAGCTCGCTGCTTGAGCAGGCAGATGCTTCGGTGAAACAGCAGTTATCTGGTGCCAGACGGCTGGAGTTGGTAAAGCAGGATATCGAGTCCTTGTGTCAGGAGAAGGGGATATCCTTAACTGTTTTGCGGTCTGGAAGTCGGAGAACTCCGCTGCCGGAACTGAGGAAACGGCTGGCGGTGAAGTTTGTCGAGGAGTATGGGCTGTCACTTGCCGAAACGGCGCGTCAGTTAGGCGTTACCACCAACGCGGTTGCGTACATGCTCAAGTCCCGCCTGTGAGTGAATTTCGTTACAGTTTGTACTGTACAGTATCCATGTTTACGTATGAGTCATTTCTTTTTCGATTTTATTGCTCTTACAGTACAACGTCCCCTGGCTTGACCTCGCATGAGGACTCGGCAATCTGGGCATATCTGGAGTTCCTGAGTGATGAACTGTCGCAGGATCGGGAGGCGGAGCTGTCCGGTGGCGGCTTGGTTCACTCATATGGTGGCTGGTCGAACGTGCTGCCGATGCGAAAGCAGGGACTGATGGAAATGAGCGATGCGAGGGTGCTTGGGAGTGGTGAGTTCGTCAGCTCTCTGCTTGAGCAGGCAGATGCTTCGGTGAAGCAGCAATTATCTGGTGCCAGACGGCTGGAGTTGGTAAAGCAGGACATCGAGTCCTTGTGTCAGGAGAAGGGGATATCCTTAACTGTTCTGCGGTCTGGAAGCCGGAGAACGCCGCTGCCGGAACTGAGGAAACGGCTGGCGGTGAAGTTTGTCGAGGAGTATGGGCTGTCACTTGCCGAAACGGCGCGTCAGTTAGGCGTTACCACCAATGCAGTGGCGTATATGCTCAAGCCTCGCCTGTGAGTGTATTTCGTTAAGGTTTTTCTGTACAGTGTCACCATTTATCGCATGAGTTTGTTTTTAGTGATTTTATTGCTCTTACAGTACAACGTCCCCTAGTTTGACCCTGCTTCAGTTTGCTTCTGAGACAGCCTCGCCCCTATGCCGATTTCGCCTTTCCTTTCTTCCCAAGGACGTGCCCAATATACTAGGCCACTTGTTTTGGAAAGAATCCGTTTTTTTTAACCAGAAATTCTTGTGGCGTCAGACTACCTAAACTGCTGTGCGGTCGGACTGCAGGGTAATCATCACGCCATTGCCCAATAACTTGCGGGCGTGTTTCAGACTCAAAACAAGTTCATATTCAGGCATTCATCAACCTGAATACCTTGCTGCAATGGCTGACTGTGCGGGTCGGCCTCTTCTTTTGCAACGATTCAGACACTGGCGTAGGCTTTCCGATTCAGGAGCTGCAATCTGTTCCAGCTGCGAATTATGGGAGATTGCTGAGCAAACAGCTTGTGCTGTAGTCGTATGAATCTCAGTTCACATTTGCATCTCATGTTCTTTTTCTTTTAATTCATTCCATTATGTGGTGCCCGTCATGGAGACATACGGGCTTAAAAGGGAATCCGGTGTGAGTCCGGAACAGTACCCGCTGCTGTAATCCCGCACTGGCTGCAAGGCTGGTGAAACGGTTTGCCGATAACGCCACTGTCCCGTTCAGGGATGGGAAGGCCGGCAAAACCCGGGAAAGTCAGAAGACCTGCCTCATATTTTTCAGGCTTCGGGAATAAAGCAACATACCATCATGAAACACACCCTCGTTCCGTCTTCCGGAACCGTTTGGTATCGGGCACCTTTCAGTTCGATACAGAACCTCCTGCTTGATTCGCTTTTCAAACACCTATTCAGCGGTTTTCATTTTGTTTCGCTTTCTGGCGGCGGCATGACGACCGGCATGATGTTCACCACCTCTTCGCGTCTGTTCTGGCGCGACCGTTTCCATTCGCCTGCATTTGTATTGCCGTACATCGTGACTCGAAGCATGATTTCAGACGATGGGTCTTGCCGAAACGCAATCTGTTTGAGATGCGGTGATTATGCCCTGTCTCCGGAATGTTGAACGGCTTTGCTGTTATAAAAATCCATTGAACAAAAATCAGACGATCATGAGAAAATATCTTATGGCGGCAGCTATGCTTTTCTGCACAGCTCCGGCTTACGCGGCCTATCCTCTTTTTACCGATGATACCGGCACACAGGGGGCTGGTTGCTGGCAGGTCGAATTCAATACTGCCTTTTCGAGGAGCAGTGAGACCGAAGGTGGAGTCAGCTTCAAAGAGCGCGAAGGCGAAGCCACAACGGTGTTCTCGTATGGTGTCGCAAAACGCATGGACATTGTTGTCGGCCTGCCGTACCAGTGGTATCAGAATCGGGAAGATCAGCTTGTTACTGCCGATGAAAGCGGGATTGGCGATATGACGGTTGAACTCAAGTGGAGGTGCTTCGAAGAAGAAAAAAATGGCTTCAGCCTTGCCCTGAAACCAGGGATCTCTCTGCCGACCGGTGATGCTGACAAGGGTCTCGGCATCGGGCGGGTAACCGGGGGTGCGGTACTGATCGCCACGAAAGAGTCTGGCCCGCTGACGCTTCACGCCAACGCGGGCTATCATCGCAATGCATACGATCGCGACGAGGATGATGCGGCGTCCAACAAGGATATCTGGAGCGCATCCGTAGCAGGCGAATATGCGCTTTCGGAAAAGCTGAGGGCAGTAGCTGATATCGGCATCGAAACCGCCGAGGAGAAAGGGGCGCAAACACATCCCTCATTTATTGTCGGCGGCTTGATCTACAGCGTTACCGAAAACTTCGATTTCGACTTGGGCATCAAGGGCGGACTGAACGATGCCGAACCCGATACGACCATGCTGCTTGGCGTGGCTGCACGATTCAATTAACAGGAGGAAAAGATGAAAGTCATGAGATTCCGTTTAGTCGTCGTGGCCTCGATGGCTATGGCTTTTATGCTACTTGGTGGAGGAGACGCTTACGCCATGCACATCATGGAGGGATTCCTGTCGCCGGGCTGGAGCCTGTTCTGGACGGCAGTGTCGTTGCCCTTTTTCGCGCTCGGCTTCCGGTCGATGCGCAAGATCGTGACCGACAATTCGCGTATGAAGCTGCTGCTTGCGATGGCGGGCGCGTTCGCGTTCGTGCTGTCGTCGCTCAAGATTCCTTCCGTGACCGGGAGCTGCTCGCATCCCACCGGCGTCGGACTCGGGGCGATCATGTTTGGCCCGTCGGTGATGAGCGTGCTCGGGGCGATCGTGCTGCTCTTTCAGGCGCTGCTGCTCGCGCATGGCGGGCTGACCACGCTTGGCGCAAACCTCTTTTCGATGGGCATTGCCGGGCCGTTCGTGTCGTACGGCATCTACAAGCTCGCTGACGGCCTGCGTGCTCCGCGTTGGCTGTCGGTATTTGTGGCCGCCTCGATTGGTGATCTGGCCACCTATGTGGTTACCTCGTTTCAGCTCGCCATCGCGTTTCCTTCCGTCACCGGAGGCTTTGTCGCTTCGGCGCTCAAGTTCCTCGGCATTTTCGCCATAACCCAGGTTCCGCTTGCCATCAGTGAGGGGATTCTGACGGTGATGGTTTACAACGCCATCATGGCCTACACGGGTGAATCGTTATTCGGCGAGTCGCCGCTTTCCGGGGAGGTGAAGTGATGAAACGTTCAATCCTGAAAAATCTCTTGCTTGCAGTGATGGTGGTTGCGCTGGCGGTCGTGCCGCTGATGACGCTCAAACATGCGGAATTCGGCGGTTCGGACGACCAGGCCGAACAGGCGATCACGCAATTGCATCCGGAATACAAACCGTGGTTCACCCCGTTCTGGGAGCCGCCGGGCGGCGAAGTCGAGAGCCTGCTTTTTGCGTTGCAGGCGGCGATTGGGGCGGGTGTGCTGGGCTATGGCCTCGGATTTCTGCGGGGCAAGGACGAATCTGCCGACGCGGGGCAGGCGTGATGACGCTCGATGACCATGCCGCGCGATCCCGGTTGCGCGATGTCGTGCCGCACCTCAAGCTGCTCTACGCGCTGCCGCCCATCGCGATGGTGCTCTGGGCGGATTCCGTGCCGTTTTCGCTGCTGGTGTTCGTGCTGATGAGCGCCTCGATCGTCATGAAGGGAGGTGTCCAGCCTGGTGACTATCTCCGCTGGCTACTGCTTCCGGCAGCCTTTCTCATGACCGGAACGGCAGCTGTCGCGTTCGATATTTCCGTGCATCCAGAGCCATTTCTTTTCTCGATTCCGGTTGGCAGTGCTTTCATCGGCGTGACCTCGGCCGGTCTTGCGATGGCGATTTACCTGGCGTTCAAGGCGCTGGCGTCGGTTTCGTGCCTTTACTTCATCGCCTTCACGACGCCTGTCGCCGACCTCGGGCGCTTCATGGCTTCGGTGGGTATTCCGGTGCTGCTCATCGAAATGATGTTGCTCATCTATCGCTTTGTCTTCCTGCTCTTCGAGACAGCCTCGGAGATGGCGACCGCTCAGCGCTCACGGCTCGGCTATGCGGGCACGATGGCCTCATTCCGCTCCCTTGCGTCGCTCGCCTCGAACCTGTTCTTCTTTTCGGCCCGACGCGCCGAGGAGGTATATGTGGCGATGGAGTGCCGGGGCTACGACGGCTCGATTCGTGTGCTGGCTCTGTCACCGCGAGCGCAGAGGCCATCGCTTGCAGGCATCGCGCTGGTCGAGGGGGCGTTGTTTTGCGTCGCCATCGCTACGCATTTCGGGAGGCTTTTCTGATGTCGCTGCGGAGCATGCTCAAAACGGAAGGGCTGAGGTTCGTTTGGCCGGACGGCACAGTGGCGCTTGATGGTGTAGAACTTCCCATTCCGGGGGGGCAGGTTACCGCGTTGCTCGGCGGCAACGGGGCTGGCAAATCGTCGCTCCTGCTCAGCTTCAACGGCATTCTCAGGCCATGCTCGGGCCGGGTGCTGCTGCGCGAGCAGCCGCTTGACTATTCGACAC
Organism: Chlorobiaceae bacterium; assembly: GCA_013334925.1. Classification (GTDB taxonomy): domain Bacteria; phylum Bacteroidota; class Chlorobiia; order Chlorobiales; family Chlorobiaceae; genus Chlorobaculum. The sequence goes on along the minus strand of JAAXWP010000018.1, from coordinate 15,494 downwards.
GGGGACTCAAAAGCTTGCGGCAGGAGGTCGGCATCGTGTTCCAGAACCCCGACGCGCAGCTCTTCGCGTCGAGCGTTTACGAAGACATTTCGTTTGGCCTCTGCAATCTCGGCCTGCAGGAGCCGGAGGTGCGCTGCAGGGTCGAGGCGGCGATGGAGCTGGTCGGCGTCGCGGAACTGGCTCGCAAGCCGGTGCACTACCTGAGTTTTGGACAGAAAAAGCGGGTGGCGCTGGCCGGGGTGCTGGCGATGAAGCCGTCGGTGCTGCTGCTCGACGAGCCGACCGCCGGACTTGATCCGAAAGGCGCGGACGGCATCATGCGATTCATCCGAGAACTGCAACGCTCCTCCGGCATGACGGTCATCATCGCCACGCACGATATCGAAATGGTGCCGCTTTTCTGTGATCGGGCCTGCGTGATGGATCGGGGGAGAGTGCTGTTCGAGGGCGAGGTCGCCTCGATGTTCGAGCATCGCGATCTTGTCAGAAAAGCCGGGCTTCGCCTGCCGCGTATCGCCCACCTGATCGAGATTCTTGCCACAAAGGACGGCTTCGATCTACATGGCACAGCAATGACGATCAGCGGCGCCAGAAAGCTTTTAAAGTTGATGAAGGAGGAACAGGAGATCAATGGAACATAGTGGCAAAGTTTGGCTGGTCGGGGCCGGGCCGGGCGATCCGGAGTTGCTGACCGTTCGGGCGCACAAGCTGCTGCAATCATCTGACGTGGTGCTGCACGACGCGCTCGTCAGCCCGGAGATTCTCGCGCTGCTGCCACCCGGCGCGGAGAGGATAGCCGTCGGCAAACGCATCGGAGACGGTAAAGATCAGACGAAGCGGCAGTGGCAGATCAACGAGCTGCTGGCCCGGTACGCCCGTGAGGGTAAATGCGTCGTCCGGCTGAAGGCGGGCGACCCCTTCATGTTCGGGCGCGGCATCGAGGAGGTTCGCGCGCTTGCCGCCGCCGGAGCGCCGTGCGAGGTGGTCCCGGGTATCACTGCGGGTATCGCTGCCGCCGAACTCTGCAGAATTCCGCTGACCGAGCGTTACCGGAACACCTCGGCGCTTTTCTGCACAGGCCAGACGGCGGAATGTTCGCTGAGCCATTTCAGTGCGGTGATCGAGCTGATTAAGGTGGGGACTCCTCTGGTTATGTACATGGGTTACGATCATCTCGATAAGATCGTCGAGCGCTTCATGGAGTCCGGAATATCGCCTGACCTTCCGGCTTGCGCGGTTTCGCGAGTTTCTCGGGGCGATCAGGCGCTGGTCGCTGCCACGCTCGGCACGATTGTTGAGAAAATACGTGAACATGAGCTGCCCTTACCGGTGGTCTTCATCATCGGCGAGTATGCTGTGCCGGAAGGTCAGGCCAGTCTAATTAACGGTAAGTCAGACAAGTCTGAAAGGGATATCACGTTGAACCAGCATGAGTAAACATAAAAAGCGTTCGCAGATCAACAGGAAGGCGATTCTGCTCGCCCATTTCGGCACCACCTATCCGACGGCGCTACCGTCCCTGGAAAACATTCGTCGACAGGTTCAGACGCTGATTCCAGGCATCGAAGTTCGCCACTGCTTTACCTCGAACATGGTACGCAACATCTGGTCAGCGCGGCGTCTCGATCCCCGTAAGTGGCTCGAAGAGGGGGTGACTGATGAGTTTCTGAATGTTCAGGGGTTTCTTGGAGCTATCGGCAACTTGCAGGACGGCAACTACCGGACGGTTATCGTTCAGCCGACTCACATGTACCACGGCGAGCAGTTCGAGGATCTTAAATCCTACGTCTCTGCGCTTCAATCGATCCGCACCATCAAGCGTGTCTGGTCGCCCTTCGAAAAGGTTGTGCTGTCGCGCCCGGCGCTCGGTACCTGTGGTGTTGAGCACGACTATGCGGCGGACATCGTGGAGGTTGCCGGGCTGTTCGACGACGATGTCGAACGCGCACGCAAGCTGGATGCGGTGCTGGTCTATGTGGCGCACGGCAACGACTTTTTCTCGTCGGGCGCGTTCCACGAAACCTGTGGTGTGATGCGCAATCTCTATCCGGGGGCGGAGATTCACATCGGCATGGTGGAGGGGCGGCCCGGCGTGGAGGAGATCGTCGCCGAGGTGTTGCGCAGCGGACGCAGGGCGGTGCTGCTACGGCCCTTTATGATAACTGCGGGCGATCATGCGCACAACGACATTGCCGATGACGATCCCGGTTCGTGGAAAGGCGCTTTCGAGGCGGCAGGCTGCCGGGTCGAGATCCGCATGGAGGGGCTCGGTTCAGACGACCGTTTTGCCTCGATTTTCGCCCGGAGAATTCTCGAAACCGCTGAAGATCACGGCATCGATCTGTTGTTGTGATGGGTGGGGGCATGTCGTGTTCGTTTCCTGTCATTCTGAATGACGCGATGATTCCAGTTTCTCTGAAAGTACTTTGCGAAACTTCTCTGGATTCTTGGCTCGACTGAGTTGGACTCAGAATGACAGAAAAAAAAGGAGTTGATACTGTTACCGATAATTACATGCAATCAATGAACAAACAAGGCTCGATCATCAGCGTTTCGCTCGGGCCGGGCGATCCTGGCCTCATCACCGTCAGGGCGCTGGAACAGCTTCGCGAGGCGGAGGTGATCTACTATCCCGGCACGGTGAGCGCTTCGGGCGCGGTTACGAGCGTGGCGCTCGATATTCTCGAAGCGTTCGATCTCGATCCGTCGAAGCTTCGCGGGATGCTGGTGCCGATGTCGCGTTCGCGTGAGGCTGCCGAGGCGAGCTATGCAGCTAACTATGCCTCGATGGTTGAGGCTGTAAGGGCAGGACGCAGGGTTGTGGTGGTGAGCGTTGGCGATGGGGGCTTTTACAGCACCGCATCGGCTATCATCGAGCGGGCGCGGAGGGACGGCCTGGAGTGCTTGATGACGCCCGGCATTCCGGCCTTCATCGCCGCTGGGTCGGCTGCCGGAATGCCGCTTGCGTTGCAAAGCGACAGTGTGCTCGTGCTGGCACAGATCGATGAGATCGGCGAACTCGAACGCGCTCTTGCAGACCACAGCACCGTCGTGGTGATGAAGCTCTCGACGGTGAAAAAAGAGTTGGTCGGTTTCCTCGAACGGTATGCCAGGCCCTTCCTCTACGCCGAAAAAGTCGGCATGGCGGGCGAGTTCATCACGATGGAGGTCGACGCTTTGCAGGATCGCGTCATACCCTACTTTTCGCTGCTGGTCTGCTCTCCGCATTGCCGACAGTCAACCCTTTCACCCTTTGCATCATGAGCGGCAGGATTACCGTTGCGGGCCTCGGCTCCGGCAGCGACTCGATGATGACCCCGCAGGTGCTCGAAGCGATCATCTCCGCTGACGCAGTGGTCGGCTACACCGGCTACATCAAAAGCATCGAACACCTGATTCCGGACTCAGTCCAAACCGTCGCGACCGGCATGACCGGAGAGATGCAGAGAGCCGAACAGGCGTTTGCACTGGCCTCCGAAGGGCGGCACGTTGTTGTAGTCAGTTCGGGTGACGCGGGTATCTACGGTATGGCGCCGCTGATTCTCGAACTGCACGCGAGTGGTCGCTGGCCAGACGTTACGGTCGAGGTGCTGGCGGGTATCAGCGCGTTCCAGGCCGCTGCCGCGCGGCTCGGCGCTCCGGTGAGCCACGACTTCTGCGCCATTTCGCTCTCCGATCTGATGACGCCGTGGGAGGTGATCGAAAAGCGGATCGAGGCGGCGGCTACGGCTGATTTCGTGACGGCGGTGTACAATCCGCGCAGCCGCGACCGCTACTGGCAAATTCACCGCTTCCGCGAGCTGTTCCTGCGCCACCGCTCGCCCGCGACGCCGGTCGGTATCGTCCGCAACGTCTCGCGCGACGACGAATCGGTCATGCTGACGACGCTCGGCGAGTTCGATCCCGATTCGCTCGACATGTTCACCGTGATGCTGGTGGGCAACTCTTCCACCTTTTTCTCCGGCCAGCGGATGATTACGCCGAGGGGCTACTTCAGCCGTGAGGAGGAAGATCGCTCAATGGCGGTCGGCCAGTCGATCATGAGCGGCAGCTTCCGCACGATCGCCGGGCTGATGAAGCCGGACGGTCGCCAGATCGACGAGCGCTGGGCGGTCATGCACACGATTCATACGACCGCCGATTTCGAGATGCAGGAGCTGTTCCATGCTTCGCCCGGAGCGATCCGGCGATGGCACGATGCACTGACCGCCGGTGGCGCCACGATCATCACCGATGTGACGATGGTGCAGTCGGGCCTCCGCAAGGTGGCAATGGATCGCTACGGCGTTACGGTACACTGCTTCCTGCATGATCCTCGCGTGGCGGAGCTGGCCAAAAGCGCGGGTATCACACGCAGTCAGGCCGGGATGCGGCTTGCCGCCGGGGAGCATCCCGACGCGCTTTTCGTGATCGGCAATGCCCCGACGGCGCTCTTGGAGCTGGCGTCGCTGTTGCAACGCGGCGGTTTTGCGCCGATGGGGGTGATTGGTGCTCCGGTTGGGTTCGTGAACGTGGTCGAGTCGAAGCACCGGCTCAAGGCGGCTGCTGGCGCGACGCCGATTGCAGTCATCGAGGGGCGCAAGGGGGGCAGCGCCATAGCGGCCACCATTGTCAACGCAGCGTTTAGCCTCGACGAGGCGGAGGCGATGAATCCGGGGTGCCATGTCTGAGCGGATTACGCTTATCGGCCTTAGCGACCATCCTGAGCCACAGCTTGATTCTGCCGCCTTAGCAGCGATTCGCGAGCATCGAATCTTCGCGGGTGGTGAGCGTCATCGCGAGATTGTCGCTGGGCTGCTTCCTGCCGGGCACCGCTGGATCACCATTGCGCCACCGATTGCAGGGGTACTGTCGCAACTTGCCGGAGCTGACGAGCCGGTGGTAGTTTTCGCTTCGGGCGACCCCTTTTTCTACGGTTTCGGCGCGACATTGCAGAAGCGCTTTCCCCGTGCGTCGATACGGAGCTTTCCGGCATTCCATTCGCTCCAGATGCTCGCGCAGCGCTGCCTTATACCTTACCAATCGATGCGTAATACATCGCTCACCGGGCGGGGTTGGGAGGAGCTGGATCGAGCCCTGATCGGGGGTGAGAGGCTCATCGGTGTGCTGACCGACACCCGCAAAACCCCCTCGGAGGTTGCCCGGCGAATGCTCGATTTTGGCTATTCCGGCTACCGAATGGTGGTTGGTGAATCGCTCGGCGGCAGCAGCGAGCGGGTAACGCGTTGTACACTGGATGAGGCTGCAAGGATGGGATTTGGCCGTCTGAACTGCCTCCTGCTCGAAGCCATCGACCCACAACAACGCTTGTTCGGCATTCCCGAAAAGCTGTTTGACGGACTGTCGGGACGGCCCAACATGATTACCAAAATGCCCTTTCGCCTGGCAGCCCTCGCTGCGCTGGAGCTTGGCCGGGCGCGCACCTTCTGGGACGTTGGGTTCTGTACGGGGTCGGTTGCCATCGAAGCGCGGCTCTTGTTTCCTGGTCTCGAGGTGACCGCCTTCGAGAAGCGCTCCGAGTGCGAAGCCCTGCTGGATGTCAATACCCGGCGCTTCGGTGCGCCTGGCATTGTGACGATGATGGGCGACTTCCTTGAACATGATCACCGTGCGCTGTGCGGCAGTTTCGGCGTCGATGCGGTTTTCATCGGGGGCCACGGTGATCGCCTCGACGAAGTGTTTGCCGCAGTGTCGCGTTCTCTTGCTCCCGGAGGCCGTGTGGTCATGAACGCCGTTCGCGAGTCGAGTGCCGAAGCCTTTGCAGCTAACGCCGCCCGCTGCGGCATGGGACTCGCCGATCCCCTCAAGCTGGCCGTCGGCGAGCACAATCCCGTGTTGGTTATGAAGGCTGTGAAGTCAACCACATAATAAATTTCATGTATTCAATGCACGAACGAATCGCCATTATCGCCATCACCGAAACAGGTATCGCTCTCGGCCATTCATTGAAAAGCATGATTGAGGCCGATGGTTTTGCCAGGTGTGGACTATTTTCGTCACGAAACTCTGAACTGGTCGAACCAATCGAAAGCGTGCCTGCATTTGTCCAGTGTTCGTTTGGAAGCTTCGATGCCTTTGTTTTTATCGGCTCTCTCGGCATTTGCGTGCGTTCGATTGCGCCTGTATTGCAAAGCAAGCGGCGAGATCCGGCGGTTATCAACTGCGACGAGTCGGGGCGGTTTGTGCAGAGTGTGCTGTCTGGCCATGCGGGCGGTGCGAACGCGCTTGCCGAACGGGTCGCAAGGCTTCTTGGAGCTCAGTCGGTGCTGAGCACGTCGAGCGATGTACAGGGGTTGTGGTCACTCGATATTCTGGGGCGTGAGCAGGGCTGGGGTGTCGAGTTTACTTCGCCGGTCGAGGGTGAATCGATGACCAGCGCCATATCGGCGTTCGTGAATCATGAACCGACGACACTGCTACTCGACGTTCGCGATGCTCTTACCGACCAGCTTGAACGCACCGCACCATCGTTTGTGATGATTGCGTATCGGTATGAGGATGTCGATTTCAGCACCTGCCAACTGCTGCTTGCCGTCACTCCGCATCTCATCAATTCGCCCGTGCAGACTGTATGCTATCGACCTAAAGTACTTTGCGTTGGCGTGGGTTCTGAACGAGGTATCGATCCCGAACGTTTTGTCTGCTCAATCACTGCGGAGCTTCCCGCTGCGGGGTTTTCGCCGCTTTCGATCCGCAGCGTCGGTTCGGTGGACTTCAAACTTGACGAAGAGGCCTTCATCTCGCTGGCCGATGCGTGCGGCACGACGCTGAAGGGTTTCACACCGGATCAGCTTGAAAGCGTCGGGAGGGTCCCCAATCCATCGGAGGTGGTATTCCGAAAAACCGGTTTGCACAGCGTTTCAGAAGCTTCGGCAGCGCTGCTTTCTGGCGAAAATCGCTGGGTGCTCGAAAAACGAAAAGTAGCTCTCGATGGCATCCCTGAAGGACAGCCTCGACATTATACCTTTGCCGTCAGTCTATTGCGCGGAGCCGAACGGCGGGGGCGCATCGCCATTATTGGGGCGGGGCCGGGCGATCCGGAGCTGGTGACGGTCAGGGGGAGGCGCTACCTCGAACAGGCTGACCTGATTCTCTACGCGGGCAGCCTCGTGCCGGAGAAGCTGACCCACTGCTCTAAACCGTGTGCACTGGTGCGGAGTTCGGCCTCGATGTCGCTCGAAGAGCAGTTCGAGCTGATGGCGAGCTTCTGCCGCCGGGGCAAATTCGTCGTGCGGCTGCACACCGGCGACCCGTCGATCTACGGGGCGATCCAGGAGCAGATGGCCTTTTTCGACGCTGAAGGATTCGAGTACGAAATCGTGCCGGGCGTGTCGTCGTTCCAGGCGGCGGCAGCGGTGTTGCAGTCGCAGTTCACCGTGCCGGAGAAGGTGCAGACCATCATCCTGACGCGCGGCAACGGGCGGACGCCGGTACCGGACAGGGAGCGCCTCTCGGAGCTGGCCCGAGCGCGGGCGACCATGTGCATCTACCTCAGCGCCGAGTGGAGCGACGAGGTGCAGTCCGAACTGCTCAGGCACTACGATCCCGACACCCCCGTGGCGGTCTGCTACCGGCTCACCTGGGACGATCAGCAGGTGTGGCGTGGGCGCCTCGACGGCCTTTCTGCGCTCGTCCGGCAGAGCGGCAAGAGCCGCACGGTGCTGCTCGTGGTCGGCGAGGCGATTGGCGCGCGCGGCGGACGCTCGAAGCTCTACGATCCCTCGTTCACGCATGGCTTCCGCGAAGGTCGCGGTGCATGAGGAGGACGGCATGATTCTGCTTTTCGGCGGCACGACCGAGGGGCGGCAGGCGGCAGCCTTGCTCGACCGGCTCTCCATGTTCTTCATATATTCGACCAAAACCCGCGTTGAGCCGTTCGCGGCCATGCACGGCGAGTTCCGCCATGGCGCACTTGACGATGCGTCGCTTGCGGAGCTCGTCTCTTCGCGCGGTGTCAGGCTCGTCATTGATGCTGCGCACCCTTTCGCAGCGCGATTGCACAAATCACTATTCGAAGTCTGTAACCGTCTTGCCGTCCGGTTGATTCGCTTTGACAGACCAGCATCATCCTTGCCGGATAGTGCGGGCCTCCACTCCGTCGCCAATTTCACCGAAACCATCACGCTGCTCGAACGTCTCGATCCCGCTAAACTGCTTGCGCTCACCGGCGTGCAGTCCGTCGCCCCGTTGCGTCCGTGGTGGGAGCGGCGCGATATGCTGTTGCGCATCATGCCGTCAACGGCATCGATGGAGCTTGCGCGGCAAGAAGGCTTTCCCGAAGCCAAGCTGCTGCCGATGAGTCCCGACGGTTCGGACGAAGAACTAGAAGCGCTGGTGAGGGGGCATGGCGTCGATTGCCTGCTCGTCAAGGAGAGTGGTGAATCCGGTTTTTTCTCTTCGAAGCTTCGGGTCGCCGAAAGGTGCGGGATTCCGCTCATCGTCATCCGCCGCCCTCAGGCCCAGCCCTTCGATACGGTGGTATTCTCCGTCCGGGAACTTGAAAAAAGCCTGACGGAACTCTCTGCTCTGAAGGCGCTCCGAACGGGCTATACCACCGGAGCCTGCGCAGCTGCCGCTACGAAAGCAGCGATGATCATGTTGCTGGACGGCACTGCGCCCGATTCGGTTACGATTACTCTTCCGTCCGGTAATGTAGCGAGCTTCGGGATTGTTACGTACAACGCTGATAAAGGGCGGGCGCGTTGTGGTGTTCGGAAGTTCGCAGGCGATGATCCCGACGTGACGCACGGTATTTTGATTGTCAGCGAAGTTTCGCACGTGGCGGACAGTGAGCCGGACAAGGTGCTGTTTCTGCAAGGTGAGGGCGTAGGTAAAGTCACGTTGCCGGGGCTTGAGATTCCACCTGGCGAACCGGCGATCAACCCGGTGCCGCGCAGGATGATTCGGGAGTGTATCGTCGGAGAGCTGCGGCAACGCAATCTTTGTCACGCTGTAGCAGTTACGATTTCGGCGCCGGGTGGGGATATTGTCGCTTGCAAAACGATGAACGCTCGGCTCGGCATCACCGGTGGAATTTCGATCCTTGGCACCAGCGGTGAGGTTGTCCCCTACTCGATGGAGGCCTGGCTCGCCAGTATTCACCAGTCCATCAGCGTTGCCGCTGCCAACGGCTGCACTACTTTAGCCCTCACCTCCGGTCTCCGTGGCGAGCGCCATCTTCGCGCGCTTTACCATGATCTGCCCGAGCTGGCAAGCATCCACTACGGTAACTTCATCGGGCGCACCCTCGAACTCGTGCACAAATATGGCGGTTTCAGTCGTGTTGTCGTCGGCGTTATGCTTGCCAAAGCCACCAAACTTGCCCAGGGCCAGCCAGACCTCTCCAGCCGCGTTGTCCACCTTAATCCCCAATGGCTTGCTACCCTTGCTACAAATCTCGGTTACACTTCGGAAATTGTCAGCCGGCTTGCCGATCTCCATCTCGTCCGGAACATGATCGACCTCATCCCCTTTAGCAGCGATGAACCATTTTACGACGCTATTGCCAAAGCTTGCCATAGTGCTTGCCGGCAATGGCTTCCAACCACACCGCTGACCTTCGTGCTGTTTGACATGGAGGGGCATCCTATAGTGCACAATCCAGACGCAAATATTTTTTGACAGCGAATAACCTTGTCAAACGCTTGAAAAAGCATGTGTTGACGAGGCGGGATGTTCACAGGTGACCACTTGTATATTTTGTATTTCTATCAGATATACGACATGTTGATGAATGCCTGTCAAGTATCCGTTTTCCGGGTTCCAGGATTCGGGTGTGAGCCTTGAAATGTCTCGCACGAGTTCGCTGTATCAACGTTAGTCAGAACGCAGTTTACTCTGCCGAATCGATGCACTGGAAGCCGTTGGTCAGCAATAGCTCAGCTTTTCATAGGCAAACATCTCTTTGTGCTTCATCAGAGCCCAGGTGATAATCAGCGGCTTGCCGGCGAGCTTGTCCTGGACAATACACAGGGTATCCTGTTTCTGCTCACAAACGTAAAATTGTTTGACAGTCTATGTTGCAGCTATGCCCTGAACCTCACTCTTTCCGTGAGCAGGTCCGATACAGGCGATAAAAAGCGATGGCAGAGCGGCGGATGTCGGGGTCGGAAGCGAGTGCCAGCCACTGGCGGGTCTTTACGGATGGATTGTTGCGTATAAGCTCTTTCCTGTACAGAAAGCGCATGAACACCTCTTCGGAAACCGATGATGCGGCTTCGACCGCTGCTCTGATGTTCACAACATGTCCTCCATCCTGAGCGGTTGAAGAACCTGACTGAATGGTCAGTATCCGCCGGTCGGCCTCCTGGGTGATACGGAACTCGATACGCCTGCCCTCAGACTCTTCAAGGAACAGGGATACCGGCCGTTTCAGGGTATTCTTTGATGGATAGTCGATGCGGGGAGCCGTGTTTGCATAACATGCGAATGCGTTGTAGATCGTTGATGCGATCTCCTGTTCGTTCAGTCTCCGGTTTACCAGGGCCACAAAGATAAACTGGAAGAGATCCCTCAGGAAAATCCATACCATTCCACGCTCGCTCTCCTGTTTCAGCAGGGTCCGGTAATTGAAGAATGCCACGTAGCAGTACACCATCATCGTCATCAGCCGCTCATTGCTCATGGACTCGGTTTTCACCACCGGGCAGAAGTTGTTATAGAGATCCCAATCGTACGAGGTGATGTTGCCCTGGCTGCGGTACTCCTCGAAAATCTGCGTGCCCGGATAGGGCGTCATGGCAAAGAACAGCACATTTTTCAGGCCGAGCGAGCGGGCAAATTCCGGATACGTTATGGTATCAGCTTCGGTTTCGCTGTGGTGCCCGACAATAAAATAGCCATCGACGCCGATGCGCAGTTTCCCAAGCAGCCCGATAGCCCGGGCGACATCGTCGAGCCGGTTCTGCTTGTTCATTTTTACGAGTGTTTCCGGATTGGGGCTTTCGATGCCAAGCCCCACCTTTCTGAGTCCGGCCTGGTGGAGTTTGGGCAGAATCCGCTCGGCCCGAATCACATCCTTGGCCCTTGTCTCGGTCATGATCCTGAAATTGGTCAGGCCGCGCTCGATCATCAGGTCGCAGATCTCCTCAGCTCGCCTGATGTTGGTCAGGAAGTTCGCATCCCAGATTTTCAGGAGCTTTCTCTTCTTCGGATCGTGAATCAGGGCGATCTCCTCGACGACATTCTCCGCGCTCCGGCCCCGCCACTGTTTGTGCATCCTGTCGTTGGCACAGAAGGAGCAGGCCCACGGGCAGCCGCGTGAAGTGTAGATGGTGTCGATGGTGTAATCTTCGCTTTTCTCTCCGAACCGTTCGGGACGGATCGAGCGGAGCGGTAACCGGATCGAATCGATGTCCGTGATCAGCTCCCGCATTCCTGTATGGATGTACTCGCCGTTCTCCTTCCAGACAAGTCCCTTGATATTGCGCGATGGCCCCTGCAGCACCAGTTCCCTGAAGGTCATTTCGCCTTCACCGATCACCACCAGATCGGCGCCTCCCCGGTCGAGCGCCTCTTCGGGCATGGCTGTCGGATGAAAACCGCCCATCACGACTGTAATTCCGTGTTTCCTGGCTATTTGTGCCAGCCGCACCGCATTGTTGAAGGCTCCGGTCATCGAGGAGATGGCCACCAGATCGAAAGATCGTTGTTTCAGCAATCGCTCGAAACTGTCGAAAATGCCTTCGTTGTAGTAGTTTTCGGGCATCGCCATGCTTTCGACGATCTCTTCGACCGCGGCAGCCAGGTAACATACCCCGATGCAATCGCTGATATATCTCGGAAATGGCGTGACAATCGCCTGTGGCGCCTCGACAAAACAGATGTTCTTGTAGTATGCCATAACCAGAATGGATTCAGATCAGAAAGATGCTGATACGGGAAAGGGAGTCTCTCCAAACTGGCAGATACGTCGAGGCATGATATAGCTGCAATTTATATGATATTCACGAAATCCGGCAATGTGGTCTGCGATAATAGGGTGCTGAAGACAAAAGGAGCAATGCAGGATGTTCCGGGCAAGTCGCCTCGTGGCCCTGCCGGGGATCGATCGCGGGGTGACGTTTCAGCATGATGCATTGTATCATGAAAAAGGGGATATCTGTAGCAGTTTTAAGGTCTGGAGCCGGGAGAACTCCGTTGCCGGGGATGGCAATGAGTCCGTCGATGGGTACGGCATATCGCTTGACGAAACGCCTTATATAGTTGAGGGTCAGCACCAACGCAGTGGTGTATCAGATCAGATCTTTACTTCTCTTATTTTTGTTATTGCGCTTACTCTACAATGTCCCCCGTGTTGTTTGTGAGGTGAAGCGATGTGGGCAGACAGGTTTGTGGGGTGCACCAGTTGCAGCCCCACAAACTTAACTCAAAGACAAACAGGATGGCAAAACCAATCTGGTTTTACTTTTCAGCTCCTGCAGCAGAGGCTTTGTCCATCTCTTCCTGCAGGTTCACATCTTTGATGGTATATCCGGCAGGGACTTCAAATTTCGAGGCTGGAACGGCTACGTTTTCCTCGATTTTGGTGGCTTTTATCTGAATCGGCCCCATCTGGCTTTTCATGGAGATGTTCTTGTACAGGACACCATAGACCCGCTCTGCCGATTGCCCTTTGTCGAGTGACACGGAAAATTTCGTACCGGTCACTCCGGCTATCGTTTCGGTTCCCTCTTCACGATAATCCATGTTCTTTTTCAGCTCGACAGGGTCCATCATGCTGCCCATCGCCATGGCCATCTGCCTGAACTCTTTGATATTCGTTCTGGTCGCTTCGCGGCTCGTTTCATCCTTGCCATTGGTCGATTTTTCGATATCGAAGTTGATGACATAGTCCCCGTTGGTGATCGTCATTTTGTGTTCACGGGTCCTGATTCCCATGATGTTGGCCTCTGTTATGCTTTCCCGAGCCTCTTTTCTGCCATAATCGTCGAAATAGAGGGTTTCCTGGGTTTTCATACCCATGGTTTGGGACATTTCGTAGTGTACGATACCCGATTTCAGTTCGTAGCGTTTCGGGGAAGAGTCTGTCGAGATTCCGATGTCCGTTCCGGGTTTGCCTGAATCCGTTTTGCCGGAACACGCCGAAGTTGCGACCATGAGTGAAATCAGAAGAAATCTGGCAGTTCGTTTCATTTTGATGATTGAAATGGGAAGTTGATACAGACCTGCTTGTGACCATGAGGTAAAACCATGCTTTCCTGGCCGCCTGAATCCCTGTCTGCGAAAGATTCAAGTATATGAATTTAATGAAGTTAGTATCTCGATCAATACAAAATGTGTAGTTGATGGGGAGCCTTGGGGACTTTGTTCGCTACATGCAAAATCATGAACAGGGGTGAAGGACTCAAAATCGCTGAGCGTTTGACGGTGCAAGTGGCTTGTCAGACGGATAATGCTTCAGAAATCTGCAGATTCCCTAAGTTGACGGATACAGGTTCAAATCTTTTCGGAAATGGTGGATGGGACTTTTTGCTTCCGCTGGCACAGAGGCCTGCTTTACCGTTACATCGCAAGAACATGAAGCGCTATCTCGCTGCCAGCACATACGTCGATTTCGATGCTCCTGAGGTCCGGGCCCTTGCTTTTGCGCTGGCGGGCCGTGCCGGTTCCGAATACGAGCTTGTCCGCCTGTGCTTCGAGTTCGTCAGGGACGAGATCCGGCATAGCTCGGATTTCAGGCTGAACCCGGTCACCTGCAAAGCATCGGATGTGTTGCGGTACAGGACAGGATACTGCTATGCAAAGAGCCATTTGCTTGCCGCTTTGCTCAGAGCCAACGGTATCCCCACCGGGCTTTGTTATCAGCGTCTGTCGGTAGGGGATAGTGGGGCGCCCTACTGCCTGCATGGCCTGAACGCTGTTTACCTCCATGATTTCGGCTGGTACCGTATCGATGCGAGAGGAAACAAGCCGGGCATCGATGCACAGTTCAATCCTCCGGAAGCGTGCCTTGCTTTCCGGATCAGGGAGCCGCAGGAACGCGATCTCCCGGAGATATGGGCAGAACCGCTTCTGCCTGTGGTGGAAGTGCTCGAACGCTATGAAACGTATGACCAGGTCCTGTCCAACCTCCCGGACGTCGAGATTTATATCTGATCTGGCTATCGAGCGGATAAGACTGATCGTCATAATGCGACAAACCATTACACTTCAGATCGGGCGGTTGACGGTTTTTGGTGATGAGCAATTTCATTAAGTTCAATTGAATCAAAAGCATAGAACAATAACTTCTGATTCGGTTTCGAATTTTGCTGACCCGTTATTGCAGGTGCTTTTCAGGATGCTGGATTCGCAGGTGAACGCCGTTGATGGTCAGGGGGTCGCGTTCGATCCGGATATGCAACGTAACAAGGGAGGACGATGGAGCAGGACATGCTGAAAAACGTTAAAAACGACCGGTTTGCGCAGTTGCTGGGCATCGAGATCCTGGAGGTATCTCCGGGATATGCGCTGCTTGAGCTGAAGATCGAGGACAAGCATAAAAACGGCATCAATATCGTTCAGGGGGGCGCGATCTTCACGCTTGCCGATTATGCGTTTGGCGTGGCGAGCAATGCGGATGGGAGCACAACAGTGGGCATCAACGCTTCCATTTCATACTTCAAGGCTCCCACTGGCGCCTATATCAGGGCGGAAGCCAGAGCGGAGAGCACGGGCAAGAAGATCTGCGGTTACAAGGTTGCCATACAGGATGAGGACGGATCGCTGGTGGCAACGTTTTCAGGACTGGGCTACATAAAACGGCGGGATTAATGCCGCGGCAATTAAACGTGTCAATTTGGTTTGTTACTGGTTGTCATGAGGCTGTCTCAGAAGGGATTCACCTATGTGTTTTGCGTTTGTGCCTGAATGTCATCCTGATCCCGACTGTGTCGGACTCAGAATGACAGAAAAAGTGAACGAACTGGCGTCAGTAAGCGGCTTTATTGGTGCTTTTGAGACAGCCTCATCCATAAAATATTGTGGTGATTGAAGATGGATCCTTCACTTCGTTCAGGATGACAGTTTGGGCCTGGAATACTTTTGCGTCCTTTAGTCGCCGGAGTAATAAGGCTGCGGCAGTTTTGATCGACGGTTAAGGTGACTCCGGTCAGGTTCCCTGCCTGGTCAATACATAACCGCTGCCGTTCTGATGGATTCAGGCATGTTTCCGTCAGAAATGGTTTGATTTTGATAAAAACTGATACTAAATTTGTATCAGTAGTAGGGCACATCATGAAAGCACTCACGAAAAATAGCGACGACGCAGTACGGGCTCTGCGCTCATTTGATGCATCCACAGGGAGTTGCCTCATTGCACGGGGTTGATGGCACTCTTGTGAGGTGCTCATTTTTTTAGAGATGCCCTTTACAATCAAACCAATAAATCCGGAGGGTGGAGACAGATGAAGATTCTGATGATTCAGCCGAATTATCACTCAGGCGGCGCAGAGATTGCAGGCAACTGGACGCCAAGCTGGGTTGCCTACATCGGCGGAGCCCTGAAGCAGGCT
>JAAXWP010000069.1 GCA_013334925.1 Chlorobiaceae bacterium | reverse complement strand
GTCGTTTCAGGTCTCCCTCGGAAACGCTGACAGGCTGTCCCATATCTGGACCAGCGTAGCAATCTACATTGCGTTCTGCGCAGCATGGATCATCGCGTTGTACAGGCGTTTCGGGAAAACCGGCTGAAAGCCCGTATCTTCCGGTAAGGATTTTTCCCTGACTCGGGATCGGACAGGTAATCAAAACAGACCGTCATGCAGAACGCGAACACCGAACTGATCGAAAACGCAAGGAAAAAGTTCGCTCAATTCAGGGAGCTGAGCGACAGATACGGAGCGGAAAAGGCATGGGAAACCATGCTCGAAGGTTTTCCCGAACTGCAGCGGGAACGCATGGGACCGCTCCTCGGTATGCCGACCCTTGCGGAAGGGTTCAGGGCGGCCATAACCTATTTCAACGCCGTCGGTATGAACATGGAGGTGGTGGATATTTCCAACCGGAACATCGATGCCGCGCTCGAGATCCAGCGTGTCTGCCCATGGCTCGAGGTCTGCCTGGAGTACGGATTCGATATCCCCTGCCACGTCATCTGCGAAATGGATATGGAAGCCTCGCACCGGGCCTTCCCGGAAATGAAAGGAGAAATCCTCTGTCGTCAGGCTTTCGGAGCACCGGTCTGCATCTTCAGATACGAACGCCCGTCAAAACCGGAAACCGGCGCAGCACCCGTTCCTTGAAACACATGAAAGCATAGTCCGTCGTTTCAGTCCGGGGTGATTGTGCTGCCTGCTGCTCCTATCCGTCAAACGTTCCGGCCGTTTCCCAAATCCGGCACAAAGGATTGCGTACCGATCCGATCTTTTGTTATCATTCCCGCTACTCCCCCCTTGGTCGAACCCGCATGGGCAAACATTGCCCCCGGATTTCTGGTGCTCAACAACTGGATTTGCGTCATTCCAGCGTCAAAGGTATGAGAAACCCGAACATGACGGGATCAACGTAAAACTTTACCATAAGTACGATGCGGATTAAACAAACCGGAAAAACCGGACTCCTGCTTCTCTGCCTGCTGCCTGCAACTGCCGAAATCAACGCTGCTCCTCTTCAGGTCACCACTGCTGAACATCGCGCGCTCCCCGCATCGTCAGCTTACCAGAGCCGCAATACCGTCGCCACGCCCGCCAACTTGAGCCGGATGGAACAGGAGGTCATCGCGGAGATCAATCTGGTGAGAAAAAATCCCTCTCGGTATGCGCAATTGTACCTTGTGCCGCTCAGGGCATGCTACGACGGAAACGTAGTCAGGTTCCCCGGCGGCTCAGCTATAATGACCAATGAAGGAGTATCGGCACTCGACGAGTGCATCAGCGACCTGCAACGGACTCAACCGGCTCCGCCACTCTCGGCACGCAGTGAGCTGGCACTTGCAGCCCGCGACCACGTCCGTGACCAGGGCAGAAACGGAAGCATCGGTCACGACGGCAGTGACGGCTCCTCGACCTTCGACCGGATCAATCGTTATGGCAGATGGATGTACAGCGCAGGTGAGAACATCTCGTACGGTTATCACGACGCCCGAACTATCGTCGCAGCCCTGCTCATCGACGACGGTATGCCTTCACGCGGACACCGGAAAAACCTGCTGAACAGCAGTTTCAAGCTGGTTGGCGTCAACATCGGACCACACCGGGTCTATGGTGACATGTGCGTCATGGATTTCGCCAGCGCCTACACTTCGAAATAACCATGCATCTGGCTGCTCCAGTACCGCTCCGGAGCAGCCTTTTTGCTTGCGGACTTTGGTAGTAGAGCTCTCCGGCTTGTCGGGGAAAAACCTGTCGATGGTCACATGCCTTCCCGGGGAGTCATGATCTTTTTGTAATACGAACCTGCTGTATAGAGTGCTGCAGCCGGATTGTGCGCCAGCACCCGATCCTTCACCACCATGGTGGTCACCAGCGCGCTGGAATGTTTGCTGAACAGGGCGTCATGACCGACGCAGAGCCCAATCACCACATTGAGATCAGCCCCCCACTCATTGAGCATGCGCGCCTGAAGAATCGGGTTGCACATCGCTTCGAAGCAACCCGGCTGAATCTTGAGCTCATCGGAAATACCGGCCTCAGTCTTGTCTATCGATCCGATCTTGCATAACACCGCATGATGCTCGAACCCATTGGATTTCAGGATGCGGGAGAAAATCCTCGTCTCTTCGATCAGCCCGACGCAGGTAGCTATACCGATCTTTTTCGCCCCGAGACGCCGGGCGAATTCGACCGTCTCCTCGACACGGGTCAGCTTCGAGTAAAAACGTCCCTCCACCTCTGCAGCAGCCCCCGCCGCGCGGGAATCGGGTCCATCATCGCAGCATTGCCTCAGTGCCTCTGCGAGCGCTCCATCCGGGACAGCCTCCCCAGGGCAGAAATCGGGAAAACGCTTGTCACGGCGATAGCAGTTAAGAAAACCGCATTCAGTGCACGACATATCGGAATGATGATGATCAGGATTCATGAGCTTAAGGAAAAAGAGGTTACCGAAGATTCAGGCCGTGCGAAATGAGCTTATTGAGCTTGTTACGATTACCTCATGGTAATGGAAATAAGCCGTAACCGAAATCAGCAAATCACGACCTCACTGCTCATAACGACAGACACAGAACTCGTATGCTCGTTCATGTCAGGACTGCTTTTTCCCGTGAAAGCCTGACTGGCTGTCGGCTGTTTCGAATTGCAGGAGGATCGATATATTGTTACCGCATTACATCAGGCACTCATCATCAGATTCAGTAAAGGAGCATCATTATGGCAATGACCGTCGAAATCAGGGACAACAAACTCTGCATCGAGATCGACCTTGAAAAACCGACCCCCTCGTCATCCGGCAAAACCCTTGTCGTGGCCAGCACACATGGTAACGCCGTCACATCCGTAATGATCGATGGCAAACCCGTGACCATCGGTCTGAACGCCTACATCAAAAAATAACCTGATCAGGCGGACATCTCATCATAGGATCAAAAACATCGATCGATCAGTTCAGCGATCGAATGATTTCCTGCGGTGAACCGGATTCTTGAGTACTTCTCGCCAAATACCCGGATATAAATGGTAAACTGCGATTACAAGGCAGAACCTACCATTCGAGAATCTGAAAAGGAGAAGAGACTATGACTCATGTAAAAATGACACCGGTCCACCCCGGGGAAATTCTCTCCGAGGAGTTTCTTTCTCCAATGCGTATAAGCCGTGCCTTTATTGCAAAAGGACTGAACCTGCCGGAAGCTGATATTGACGACATCGTGGAAGGCAGGCGAAGAATCGAGGCAGATACCGCATTGCGTCTCGCACGGTTTTTCGGCAACTCTGCCCAGTTCTGGTTCGGCATGCAGATGCAGTACGATCTGGATAAAGCCGACGAACTGCACGGGGATAGAATCGATAAAGAGGTCTCCGTCTACAGGCAGGAATCCTGAAACGACATAGCGTGTTGTCTTGTGAACAGGAACTCAAAACCAGACAACCATGCAAATCACCCGCTCCGTCATCATCAGGCGACCTCTTCCAGAGGTTGAAGCCTGGTTAAGCGATATTGCCAATGACCGGCTCTGGCAGGAGGATGTTGTCGAATCCGGTGTCACTTCTGAAGGCGCGGTCAGGGTCGGCACAGAAGGCTACGAAGTGCGCCGCCTGTTCGGCATTCCCCTTCGCACGTTCTGGGTTATCACCGGCGTGGAACCCGGCAGAAGCTACAGCTTCAAAAGCACCGAGGCTTTCGTACCCTATGCCGGTACTGTCAATTTCGAACCGGCTGACTCAGGCGACAGCACACGCCTGACTTACTCATTCACCCTGCTTCCCGAAGGCCTGCTCGCCCTTTTCGAACCGCTGATGGAACCGCTTGTCGCCAACCGCCTCAGGGCTGACCTTGAACATCTGGTAAAAATTCTTGAAAACAGGACATGAAGAGTGAATACCGTACTCACCTGCACCAGAAGCCTTATGCCTCATCGACCCTGTGGCAACCGGCCATTCCAGCAGCGAAGCGGCTCTTTTTCGATCATGATCGTGCAATAGTTACACATGGTACACCGGGAAGCGGCCTGTTTCCCCTCCCTGAATCTGTTGACAATGGTGGGCTCGATGATAAACGGGCGGGACATGGAAACAAAGTCTGCGCTCCCGTCGACGACAGCTTTTGACGCATCATCGAGCGTGTGCAAACCTCCAACGACGATCACCGGAATCGACACCGCCTGCCTGACCGCCATTGCCGCAGCAAGGTTGTAACCGCACAGTGGTTCAGGACTCGCGGGAACAAACATCGGCAGCATGCGTGACATCACCGGCCTGAAAACCTTCGGGATGGAGGCAAACTTGTAATTGGCCTCGAGCACTGCCTCCATGGGCAGTTTCGGTCCGCGCATGATCGAGAGCCCCTCACCGATCGTACCGGAAGAGATCTCCACCGCTGAACACCCCGCGGTTTCAAGCATCCTGGCAATCTGCACCGCTTCGCCCGGCCGCATCCCGCCTGGCATACCGTCAAACCCGTTGATTTTGGCAAGCACCGGATAATCCCCAACGCTCTTTCTGATACCCGCCATGATCTCCGAAACGATCCGGAACCGGTTTTCGAGAGTGCCCCCCCACCGGTCACTTCGCCGGTTGGAGTTACCTGAAAGAAACTGCGCGAGCAGGTACCCATGCGCCATATGCAGCTGCACCCCGTCGAAACCCGCTGCCTGAGCCCGTTCCGCCGCACGAACAAACGCATCGATGATCTCCCTGATCCCCTCCTCCGTCAGCTCCCTGGGAACCTCTTCGCTGTAAAACCGGTCCCGTATGGGTGACGGAGCTACGGTACTCATTCCGGTTGCGACTGAGCGAGTCTGCCTGCCGCAATGGGCGATCTGCAGAATCAACGGTGCACCTTCGCGATGAACCGCATCGGCGAGCTTCCGGTATGCCGGCACCAGCGCATCGTCATGGATCATCAGCATCCCGGGGAAGTTGCTTCTGCCCTGGGGCAGCACACCCGCATACCCGGTGACGATGGCACCGACCCCTCCACGGGCAAGACGTACATAGAGCTTTTCGAGCGACTCCAGCGGCGCCCCGTTGGCGTCAGCCATTCCCTCATGCGTCGCCGAGCGGATGAAACGGTTGTGAATCGCTATCCCGCCGATATGAACCTGCTCGAACATTACTGTTGATTCCGACATAACCATTGCAGAGTGAGGATTGCAAACAACATGACCTGAATAAAAATTAGAGCATTTGAGCTCAAAAAGGAGTGATCAATGTCACAATCTTCACATGGGGAAAGCAGGCCGATGGAATTACACCCCCAGCCTGCTTTCCCTTCATCATTAATGAACGCAAAGACAATCAGTAGTGTTGAAAAATTCTCATGACGGTTCTCCATTAGCAGAACAGAATCCAGCGATGCTATGAATAAGGCGACTTCAACCGATCCATTCCTTCGTCGACTGAAATGGCTTACCGTCGCCATTGCATCGATTATGCTACTCTGGCGCGGACTGAGCTGGATTGACCGTGTTTTTGTAAGGGAACCACGTGCCGTGACACCTCGCGGCGATCTTGCAGCCGATGAACGATCAACAATCGAACTGTTCGATCGCTCACGCGCTTCAGTCGTTTTCATCACGACCACCGAGCAGGTCATGGACCCATGGAGCCGCAACATCTTCACCATCCCCAGCGGAACCGGTTCCGGATTCATCTGGGACACGAGCGGTCACATCATCACCAACAACCATGTTGTCGAGGGGGCATCGGAAGCCCGTGTAAGACTGTCCGACGGCAAGGAGTACAAGGCGACGCTTGCTGGCACAAGTCCCCTGCACGACCTGGCCGTACTGAAAATCTCCGGAGGCACACCGCTGCGTCCCCTGCCGGTCGGAACTTCCCATGATCTGAAAGTCGGGCAGAAGGTCTACGCTATCGGCAACCCGTTCGGCCTTGACTGGACCCTCACCACCGGCATCGTCTCGGCCCTGGACCGTTCCCTGCAGGAGGAATCGGGTAATATCATCGAACATCTGATCCAGACAGATGCCGCCATCAATCCGGGGAACTCTGGAGGGCCTCTCCTCGATTCCGCCGGCCGGCTCATCGGCATAAACACCGCAATCTACAGCCCATCCGGAGCATCGGCCGGCGTTGGCTTCGCGGTACCGGTGGATACGATCAACCGCATTGTGCCGAATCTGATTGCCAGAGGAAAATATACACAGCCTTCGCTCGGCTTCGAGATGGATCAGAATCTCAATGAAATCGTTACCAGGCGGCTTGGAATCACCGGCGTTGTGGTGCTAAGGGTAAAACCGGGTTCGTCGGCAGCTGCCGAAGGTCTTCGTGGAGCGAGGCTCGATGCCGAAGGTTCGTTCATTCCGGGAGACATAGTCACGGAGCTCAATGGCAAACCTGTAGAGAGTGTTCAGGAGTTGCAGGCCCGCCTGGATGACTTCAAAATCGGGGATACGGTCAGCCTCACACTCCTGCGCGGTGACAAAAAAATCACGAAGAACCTTACCCTCCAGGCAGAATGAACAGCAACTGCTGATGCGGGCTTTCGACGGTTTTTTACTCCGACTACCATAACTTGTGACAATTGCTTCGCCCTTCCAGCTGGGGACCAGATCACTCCAACCGTTGTTCTTTACCTGCAAGAGACACGCCATGCTACACTATTTCTACAGAAACAAGCTGCATCTGTCGCTCCTTTCTGCGCTGGCAGCAGCAAGCTGGTCCGCTTATTTCGATATTCCAATCAACAGGTGGGCCATAATCTCCGTCTTTTTCCTGACCTTTTCGATCTATCAGGACAACCGGCTGACCGATGACATCGAAGACGCGATCAACGACCCCGAAAGCCTTATAAACGCCGTCAGGAACGAGGTGCTGATCATCTACGTGGTCTACTACCTGATCTCCATCGTTACGCTGGTGATCGCATTTCAGTTCGGAGCATCCGCCTTCTGGGCTACCGCCCTTATCATCGTCATCGGATACCTCTACAATCACAAATGCTTCCCGGCATTTCTCTACCGACGACTCGATGGGGCAAGACGCCTGAAAGACCTCTACATCGTCAAGAATCTCACCCCGCCGCTCGACTGGGCCACAGCGCTTGTCTTTCTTCCCCTCTTCTTCAATGGTCGCCCGTTGTCGCTCAAAGCCTGGATCTGCTGGGGATATGTCTTTGTCTGCGCGTTTTTCATCGAAGTGATGTGGGACATGCGCGACCGCCGGGGAGATCTGGTGAGCGGCATCAGGACAATCGGCAACTCGTTCACGTTCCGGCAGACCAAACGGCTGCTTATCACGTTGAGCTTCATTACCGGAGTGCTCATCGTCTGGTTCACCTTCGGCAAAATCCTTCCAGCATCCAGTTATTTCCTGTTGCTGAACAACGTTGCCGTCATGATCATCGCCAGCATGTACCGGGAGGAACAGGAACAGTTCATGCGAAAGATCAGCGACCTGACCATCGTGCTGGCCACCGTGCTCTTTCTGTCGTTCGGACTGGTTGCTTTCTATTCGAAGTAACCACGCTTCCGTTCATTGCTCAGTACGCTCCAGAAGCCGACCGCGTGCCGTATCCCCACACGAATAGCGTGCATGGAAGGCCCGGATACCTGACGCCTCGGCAACAAGCTCGATCTCATTCTGTTCATCCGAGCCATGATCACCGCAGGGCCAGGAGACAACCGTGGTTTTACCCTTCGAGCGAAGCAACTGCTTCCAGGCATCGGGGCTCTCGAGGACAAGGGGCGTCCCGGGATGGGCTACGGTTCCAAACGCATGCAGCTTCGGGTTCGAACGGGAGACACCCACCACCACCGTCTGGCGATGCCCGCAAGGCCCGGCACCGATCTGCAGCAGAAACTCCGTCGGACGTCCATCATGGTCATAATCCGCAAGCTCCATAATCCTGACAATCGGCCGGGATTTGACCAGATCGGCGAATCCCGGTTTATCCATCCGGTCCATATCGCCAGCGAGAACCGGCCATTTGGGGAGCTGAGCAACCGCCTCCCCATAGAAACCGAGGGCGAACAGCGGCGACAAGTGCAACCGCTCTTCCGGCTTGCCCTGAACATGGCGCACCAGATCGAGCTGGCCGGCTTCACCAAAGGCAAAACCAACGCAGGGACAGGTGTACCAGTCATCACTCGATGGTTCACAGGCAGGTTCAGGAGGAGCCTGCCACTCCAGCCGCCACTCTTCCACGACTGAACCAACGACAACGCGCTGTCGCTCGCGGACAACCGCTCCGGAATGTCGAGCATCCTGCTGCGTGGCGGAACGCGCCTCTCCATAAAGCGTTGAACATGGCCCCAGGCAAAAAGATGCCAGTAAAACCGGCAGAATCCGATAACGCAGAGTTCCCATGAAATACATCGATTTTAGTGTTCAGAACTTCGACTGGGCATAAAAACTGGAACAGTTAAATGTATGATCAAACCTGTTGCTTCAATACAGTCTTTATACGCATAGCCCCCGCAGGCATATCAATCAGCCTGTATCCGGATCTTCATTATTAATCCGGCGACTACAGGGAGCAAATGAATTCCAGACGAAGTCTGTCATCCTGAACGAAGTGAATGATCCATCTTCAATTTTAAAAATACTTTATGGATGAGGCAGTCTCATAAGTAAAGCCGAGGCTGTTTCATCCCTGGGAACGCCGAGCCCCAGCTCGGCAGCGTTCTCTCATCGAAAAAGCATCCAATCACAACTAACGCAGCTGTTTTTATGCAATTAAAGCGGCTC
>JAAXWP010000017.1 GCA_013334925.1 Chlorobiaceae bacterium | reverse complement strand
TCAAGTGAAGGTTCCTAATGTACTACCTTCACCCCTTTCCTCCAAATTATTTCCTCACTTTTCTTGAAAAAAGAGAAGAAAATGGACCAAATGGACGTTATGGACTGAATGGACAGGAAATCAGGCTCTTTGTCCATCACGTCCATGCCGTCCATAAAGTCCATCGAGGTTCGCCATCGAAGTTCACCAAAAAAAAGAGCGGCGCCTTGCTGCGCCGCTCGTGAATACTATAACCGGACTGGAAATACTCAGTTTGCGTTCTCCATCTCCGTGGCGCTCAGCCTTGGCAGCTCAACCTCAAGCGACAGCTGACGCTTGCCCAGAGCGTACTCCTTGGCTGCATTGACAAAACCACTGAACAATGGATGAACCTTCTGCACCCTTGATTTGTATTCCGGGTGGAACTGTACGGCCACAAACCAGCGATGATCTTTCAGCTCGACGATCTCGACGAGGTCGCCGTTCGGTGAGGTGCCGGAAAAGAGCATCCCCTTATCTTCCAGTGCCTTCCGGTACTGGTTGTTGAACTCGTAGCGGTGACGATGACGCTCGTTGATCAGGAACTTCCTGTAGACCTCGTAGGCCTTTGAATCCTCCTTGAGAATACAGGGATAGCTGCCGAGACGCATGGTGCCGCCCTTCTCCTTGACCTTCTTCTGGTGCTCCATGAGGTCGATGACCGGGTAGCGGGTGCGCTTGTTGAATTCGGTCGAGTTGGCCTCCTGCAGACCGCAGACGCTTCTTGCGAATTCGATGGTCGCACACTGCATGCCGAGGCAAATCCCGAAGAAAGGAATATTGTTCTCCCTGGCATACCTGATAAACTGCACCTTGCCTTCGATGCCACGGTCACCGAAACCGGGAGCGACAAGCAGTCCACTGACCCCTTCGAACGCCTTGCCGATATCGAACTTCGGATCCTCCGCATCCTCGGCCCTGAGGAGACGCACAGAAACCTTGACGTCGTTGCTCGCGCCGGCGTGCACGAACGACTCGAGGATCGACTTGTAGGCGTCGGGGTACTCGGTGTATTTACCGCAGATGCCGATCGTGATCTCGCCATCTTTCGGATGCTTGACCTTGTCGCAGAACTGGCGCCAGTAATCGAGGTTCGGTTCCTTGAACTTCTTCAGCGACAGCTTCTTCATGACCCGCTGATCGAGCTGCTCCTTGAGAAGAATAAGGGGTACTTCGTAAATGGTCTCGCAGTCGTTCAGACCGATAACGTCCTGATCGTGGACGTTGCAGAAATGACCAACCTTGTTCTTGATGTCTTTGGAGAGCGGTTTTTCGCTCCTGCAGACCAGGATATCCGGCTGAATACCGGTCTCGAGCAGCATCTTGACACTGTGCTGGGTAGGCTTGGTCTTCAGCTCACAGGCCGCCTTGATGTACGGCACGAAGGTCAGGTGAATGTTCAGCAGGTTGCGTTCTCCAAGCTCGAGCTTGAGCTGACGCATCGCCTCGAGAAAGGGAAGCGACTCGATATCACCGATCGTACCGCCGATCTCCGTGATAAGCACATCCAGGTTGCCGTTCTTGGCCAGGTCATTCATCTTCTCCTTGATCTCGTCGATCACGTGAGGAACGACCTGCACGGTTCCGCCGAGATACTCTCCTCTTCTCTCTTTGTCAATCACCGACTTGTAGACTCTGCCCATCGTCAGGTTAGAGGCCTGCGAGGTCGGCTCGTCAAGGAACCGCTCGTAGTGGCCGAGATCGAGATCGGTTTCGGCTCCATCATCGGTCACATAGACCTCACCATGCTGATAAGGAGACATGGTACCGGGATCGACGTTGATGTAGGGGTCGTATTTCTGGATGGCGACGCGCAGTCCGCGGGACTTGAGCAGAAACCCAAGTGAAGCGGAAAGGATGCCCTTTCCAAGGGATGAAACCACCCCGCCGGTGACAAAAATATGCTTTACATTCTTCGGGCGCGCCATACGTCAAATGATGTTATTAAGTAGTGATAGCAAATGATAACAACTCGTGATCAGAAGCGCCTCACTGCAGCGTATTGTGGGTCCCGTCACAGAACGGCAGTTTCGCCGATTTCCCGCAACCGCAGATCGCCACATTTCCGGATTTTTCGATCTCGACCTTAAACGGCGAAAAGCTGCTGCCGGCATGACTGCCATCGCAGTACGGCCAGTTGCCAGAATTCCCGCAGGCACAATAGTATTTGACTCCAGTGTCTTCGGTGATGATGGCCGGTCTGTTTTCCCGCTGCATGATCGCTCCTTTATTCAGTGTATCGCCACAAAGCCTTGCCGCTTTGCGGCGATATGCTCTTTATCTTTCATTCCAGACCGGTCAGAACAGATCGATCTGGCCGTCCTCGTCCTCATTGATAACCTCCGAAGCCGAATCGTCATCGCTCTTCGGAACCCTTGCCGTCGCCGAGATGCGGTCACCGGAATCGAGCTTGATGAGCCTTACACCCGAAGTGTTCCGACCCAGAACCCTGATATCTGACACATGCTGGCGAATGACAATGCCATTCGTGGTGATGATGATCAGATCGTCTTCATCGTTCACATCGAGCAGCCCGACCAGGTTACCGATTTTCTCGTGCGCCTTGATGGTGATCACACCGCGGGCACCGCGTTTGGTCATACGGTAATCCTCGACCTTGCTGCGCTTGCCATACCCGTTGTCCGTAACAGCCAGGAGGGAGGTATCGTTCCTCTTGGTGGTGACCATCGAGATGCAGCGCTCGTCGTCGTCGAGGGTAATGCCCCTGACGCCCACCGTGTCGCGTCCCTGGGAACGCACTTCGGACTCAGGAAAACGAACGGCATACCCGGAGCTCTTGGCGAGGATAATCTGATGATCGCCGTCGGTCAGGCGGGCATCGATCAGCTCGTCCCCATCCTCGATCCTGATGGCGTTAATGCCAGTCCGTCTCGGGTTGGAGTACTGCTTGAGATCGGTTTTCTTGACGATACCGTTGGCCGTCGCCATGATGATGAAATGAGGATCGTCGAAGTTCCGGATATTGATGTAGGTCCTGATCTTCTCACCGGGAGGCAGCTCCATGATGTTGGCCAGCGAACGGCCCCTTGCGGCACGACCGGCCTCAGGAATCTCGTACACCTTGAGCCAGTAGCATCGGCCTGCCGTGGTGAAGAACAGGATGTAGTTGTGCGTGGAGGCGATGAACATGTGCTCCACGAAATCGTCCTGTTTTGCCTGGGCACCTGCGACGCCTCTGCCGCCGCGATGCTGGCGACGATAACCGGAAACAGGGAAGCGCTTGATGAACCCGTCATGGGTGATGGTGATGACCACATCCTCCTGGGCGATCATGTCCTCAATCGAGAAATCGCCTTCGTGCGGACGAAGCTCGGTGCGACGCTCGTCGCCATAAACTTCGCTCACCCTCAGCAGTTCGTCCCTGATGATCTGCATCTGCCTGGCAGGGCTCGCCAGAATGGACTTCAGCTCTTCGATGAGTGCAAGAGTCTCCTGGTACTCGGCCTCGATCTTCTGGCGCTCCATGCCGGTCAGGCGCTGGAGACGCATCTCGAGGATCGCCTTGGACTGAACCTCGGTGAGTCCGAAACGCTCCATCAGACGCTCCTGCGCAGTCGGTGTATCAGGCGACTGACGGATGGTGGAAATGACTTCGTCAAGGTTGTCAAGACAGATCTTGAGACCTTCGAGGATATGCGCCCGCTTTTCGGCAGCCGCAAGATCGTACTGGGTCCGGCGCAACACGATCTCGTTGCGGTGCCGGATATAGTACTCCATCATCTCCTTCAGGTTCAGCACACGCGGCACTCCATCGACGAGGGCCAGCATGATGACGCCGAAAGTGTCCTGCATCGGGGTGTGCTTGTAGAGATTGTTCAGCACAACCTTTGCAACGGCATCACGCTTCAGCTCGATCACGAGGCGCATACCTTCGCGGTCGGACTCGTCGCGGATATCCGCGATGCCTTCGATCTTCTTGTCGTGGACCAGTTCGACGATCTTCTCGATCAGACGGACCTTGTTGACCTGATAGGGAAGCTCGGTGACAATGATCGATTCACGGCCATTCTTCTGGGTGACTTCAACCAGTGCCCGTGCACGGATAACCACCTTGCCCCTGCCAGTCAGGTAAGCCTGACGGACACCGTCGTAACCATAAATGATGCCGCCGGTAGGGAAGTCCGGAGCCGTAACATGCTTCATCAGATCGGTTATTTCGATCTCCGGGTTGTCGATGAGCGAGATAAGGCCAGTGACCACCTCACGCATGTTGTGCGGCGGGATATTGGTCGCCATACCGACCGCGATACCCGCAGCGCCATTGACGAGCAGGTTCGGGATCGCCGAAGGCAGCACCGTCGGCTCCTCGAGCGAATCGTCGAAGTTGAGTGAAAAATCGACCGTCTCTTTGTCGAGATCCTTGAGCATCTCGGCCGCGATGGCTTTCATGCGAACCTCGGTGTATCGCATGGCTGCAGGGGAGTCGCCGTCGATGGAGCCGAAGTTGCCCTGGCCGTCGATCAGCGGATAACGCAATGAGAAGTCCTGCACCATACGCACAAGACTGTCATACACGGCGGAGTCGCCGTGCGGATGATATTTACCGAGCACCTCACCGACCACACGGGCGGACTTCTTGTGAGGTTTGCCGGCCTGCAGGCCAAGCTCGTGCATACCGTAGAGGACCCTGCGGTGCACAGGCTTGAGACCATCACGGACATCGGGAAGCGCACGGCTGACGATGACCGACATTGAATAGTCGAGATATGAATCCCGCATTTCCTCTTCAATGCTGATCGGCAATATTTTTTCGCGGTGCATAATTGATGTCCTGACTTAGAATTACCACTGAAAACAATGGCATAATGTATAAAATAGCTGCAAAAAGATAAAGCCTGTGCCAACCCGGTAATCAGGGCTGGCAAGGCCTTTGTTCAAGCCTCCGGAGACTCCTCCACAGCAGCCGGTGGCGGCTCGACGACCTTGGTGACCGGGGCATCAGACCAGAGCGATTCAAGGTCGTAGAAACGACGTTCGTCAGGCTGAAAAATGTGCACGACAACATCGACGTAATCGAGAAGAACCCAATGCAGCGAATCAAGACCTTCAACGTGCATCGGACGCTCGCCGTCTTCTTTCAGCTCATCGACAATATGCTCTGCGACCGCCTTGGCCTTGCGTTCAGAGTCGGCCGTGATAATCACAAAATAATCCGTAATAGAGGTCAGGCCACGAAGATCGAGAATCTTCACATCTTCGCCTTTCTTTTCCAGCGACAATTCGGCTGCGCGTCGCGCAAGCAGCTCGCTCTCAGCCACTTCACGGGCCTCATGGGTGACGGGAACCTGTTGTTCCGAAAGGGACATAAACATCAGTTTTAATGACAAAAAATCCTCACTGCGGGACAAGTTCCCGCGCATTAATATAAGAATAGATTCACTGTTTTTTCCGTAACGGAACAAAGATTTGACGATAGTCCGGAGAGGCATCGGAAAGAGCTGCGCCGGCACCCTTTGACAACTCCGATTCAGCAAAGCCAAGCAGACTTTCAGCAGTGAAAAACGAGGCATCGAGCACACTGCCGGCGAGCTCCGGAGCATATGACACCAGCAAGGACATATCCCTCACAGGAATGGTGAACGATGTGTCGAGCGCCTTGAGTTTTTCAGTCAGTTCGGCCACCATGCAGCGGCCGTTATCGAGTTCCTTCACGATGCCGGCACCATCCTCACACCGGTACACAGCATAAAAGTACTCTCCCGGACGGGACGGAATGAGCGGGACAAGGCATTGTGCCCCTGTATGAGCGCATGCTGCGGATGCCATTGCCAGCAGAGTAGGCACGGGCACGAGCGGACAGCCGGCACCATAAGCGATCCCCTTGGCTGCCGACATGCCGATACGCAAAGCGGTGAACGATCCGGGACCTGCCGAGACCGCAACACCGTCGAGATCCGCGGGGCTGAGGCCGGCACCGGTCATGGCCTGCATGACCAGGGGAACTATGGCTTCGGCTGTTTTCTGCCACTCGGCGCTGACCCTTTCGACAATCCTGTTTCCGTTACTGACCGCGACACAGGCAACCTGGTGCGTGCACTCGATGGCAAGAATCTTCATCTTAACAAATTACATGATGGTAATCTTTCTCACCCCCTCGCCGGCAATGCAGAATGTCACCCGACGGGTGAAGCGATCTGCATAGGAAGGGAACTTCTCCCCCCACTCGACAACCGAGATGAAAGGCCCGGAAAGATACTCTTCGAATCCCGTTGCCTCAAGCTCCTTTTCAGACTCGAGGCGATAGAGATCGAAATGGTGCACTTCGAGCACCTGCCCCTTCATGCTCCCCTCGTAAATGTTGAGTAACGAGAAGGTCGGGCTCGACAGCTGGCTGTCGCATCCGAAAACCTCCGTTATGCCTCGCATGAATTCGGTCTTGCCAGCGCCGAGTGGTCCGGTCAGGCAGACGGCATCGCCCGGCCTGAGCCCGACGGCGAACCGCCGGGCGTATTCACGGGTCTCTTCAGCCGACCGGGACAGAAACTCACCAGTCATGCATCACCCTCCAGTGAACGAAATACCATACCAGTCATGATTTTCGGATAGAACCAGGTTGATTTCTGCGGCATGACCTCTCCTGAACCGGCAACCGCAATGACATCTTCGACCCTTGTCGGTTTGAGTACGACACCCATCTGGGCAGCGCCAGACCCGACCGCGTCAAACACCTCCTGTTCGTTCTTCACATACGAAAGATTGCTCTCCTTTGCCGTGGCTTCGGCAGTTATTCCAAGCATCTGACCCAATACCAGCTCATGAAGCACCACGACCGGCAATTTCCGGAGTGCTTCCGGAATCTGGCCGGAAAGGGTCTCATCCGGCTTGCAGTCAAGCGTGATGCCCAGCGTAATATCTGGCAACACGATGCCATAGGCGATACACTGCGGGCATTCGGCGAGAAATGTTGTCAGCGCCTTCCTGCCCGGAAGCTCCCATACCGTGAAACACTGGTCGAGCCTCGAAACGAACGCCTCCCTGTCAAAGCTCTGAAGACCACGAACCAGACGATGGATCGGCTGGATAAGCAATCCTTCGTCATGGATGTTGGACAGATAGGCCATGATATAGTTATAGGGCTCTTTGCCGGTATGGGCTGCATTGGCTGCGGCACACTCGTTACGATAGGCCACGCCGGTCTCGTATCGGTGATGGCCATCGGCGATGTAGACCCTGAGTCCTGCGAGAACATCCTGGATACGACAGATCACTGCCGGATCGGTCATTCGCCACATCCGGTTCCGCACCCCCTGGAACTCCGCATCGACAACCGGCTCACTCGCCCCGGTGAAATCACGAACAATCGCATCGACACTCCTCGAATCATCGGCATAAATGCCGAATATGCTGCTCAGGTTGGCATTGGTCTTTCTGAACATGTTCAGACGGTCCGTTTTCGGCCCTGAAAGCGTACGCTCATGAGGAAGCACCTGCCCCTCCTCGAAATCGTACAGGCGAAGCGCCGCGAAAAATCCGCTCCTGGTGCGTTCGATTCCGTTACTGTCCAGATACGTCTGGGTGCACGGATAGATCGCAGGCAATTCATCCTTTTCGAGTACTCCTTCGGCAAGCCAGTCCCGGAGTCTACCGGCAGCCTCCGAATAGGGATCCGCCTCCATGGGCAATTCCATCCTTACGGCGTTATACGGTGAAGCATCATACAGCGCCTGCTGCACGACTGGCGGAATTGCATCATACGGCGGACAGATCAACCGGTCAGCTTCCCTGATGACCCCGGATCCGTAGATGATACCCTTGAACGGCACGATTTCAGGCATAGGCTTTCATGGTTATAGGTTATTCGACAGGTTCCCGCTGTGAAATCCAGAAATCGTTGTAGCCATCCTTGACGACAACGACAACCCTTCTGTTCCGGCAGAGCTCGAGCACGGCCAGAAACGTTACAACCAGTACGATCGCCTCGCGACGATCTTCGAACAGTGAACTGAATGACACCTGAACGCGGCTTCGCAGACGTTCGAGGATCAGAGCGGACTGCTCCTCGACGGTAACTGGCGCCTCCACGACATTCTGCAGTCTGACTTTCGGCATATTGTCCATCACCGACTGGTACGCCAGCATCAGATGGTACAGGGTCGGGCGATTGACCTCCTCGTCCATTTCATCGATCACCTCAGGCTCAAACTTTTCGAAAAATCCTGCAGGAAACATCCGTTCCCGGTCGATGGCCAGGAATTCCAGATCGGAAGCCCCCTCCTTTATGCGTTTGTATTCGAGCAGTCGCTGAACAAGTTCGGTCCTGGGATCGAACTCGCCGTCATCGACAACATCCTCCTCCGGACGAGGAAGCAGCATGCGAGCCTTGATGCTCATCAGCATCGAAGCCATGTAAATGAACTCGGCAGCCACCTCGAGATTGAGGTTCTGCATCGTTCTGATATAATCAATGAAATCACCGGTGATTTTCGAGATGGGAATATTGTAGATGTCGAGCTCATCCCTCCTGATAAAAAAAAGCAGAAGGTCCAGGGGTCCTTCGAACTCGTCGAGACTGATTCGGAACATTCAGGCCCTGCTGATTAATAATTTGGGACATTGACCGGAACAGACCATCCCCTCCAGACAATCACCGGAACTCCCGGCAGGGGAACATCATTTATCAAGGTACAGACTTTCCATTTAATTTTTTGAGTAGCGATCGGTATTTTTATCTCGAACACTTCCGGCACTTCCGGACTC
The DNA here is from genome assembly GCA_013334925.1 of Chlorobiaceae bacterium. Taxonomy (GTDB): domain Bacteria; phylum Bacteroidota; class Chlorobiia; order Chlorobiales; family Chlorobiaceae; genus Chlorobaculum. Next base: position 36,959 of record JAAXWP010000017.1, on the reverse strand, counting down.
ACCGAATCTTCAACGGGGTCCCCCCATGAAACGCCTTGCGACATCACTCGCGCTTGCCATAACAGGGCTGACCCTGGCGGGTGAACCTTGCCTTGCCGACTCTCCGGATTCCTGGTTCAGTTCCGGATTCTCCATGCAACAGTCAGGCAACCTGACCGAAGCGATAAGGATGTACACGAGAGCCATCGAAATAGACGACAGATTCGTGATGGCTTACCAGATGCGCGCCGCCGCCTGGCAGCAGATGCGCAAATACTCGAAAGCCATCGACGACTACTCGATGGTCATCGCCATGGGAGAAACATCATTCAAGGCTGCTGGCTACCTGAACAGGGGCATCGTCAAAAACATGTCCGGTCTCTACTCCGAAGCCATTCCAGACTTCGATCAGGCCATAGCTCTCGACAGATTTATGGGACCGGCCTACTTTCATCGCGCCATCGCACGAAGCAAGGCTGGCGATACGATCGGCAACATGGATGACTTCATGCAGGCTGCACGCCTCGGCGACCCCGATGCTGAACGGTGGCTGGATGCAAGAAATCCAGGCTGGCGCCAGATCAGAAAAACTCAATAACCGCCATATATATAAACAGGAAAAGGCAGGGTGAACGCCCTGCCTTTTCCTGTTTTGTTGTCCGGATGTTACCGGCTGAGATCAGATTGCGCTGCCGCCGCGTTCGTTGGTTCTGATCCTGACACACTGCTCCATCGGGGTGATGAAGATTTTGCCGTCACCGATCTCGCCCACGTCGTGCCTTGCTGCTTTGACAATGGTATCGACCGTGATATCGACGAACTGGTCGTTGACCGCGATATCGAGACGAACTTTAGGAATCAGATTCGGAGCGATCTTCTGACCACGATAGTACTCGATATCCTCCTGTCGGCCGTGCCCCGTAACCCTGGTCACGGTAATCCTCGTAATATCGGCCTGGATCAGCGCTTCACGAACATGGTCGAGCCTGTCGGGCTGAATGATTGCGGTTATCAGTTTCATGCTTCGTATTAGTTAGGGTTGATAAGGCCGTATCCCTGCTCACCGTGCATGCTGTGATCAAGACCGGACATTTCATCATTCTCTTTCAGACGGAATCCAACCGTTTTCTCGACGATGAAGAGAAGAACCAGAGACACGACTGCTGCATAGGCAACGGTGATACCGACTGCGGTTGCCTGCACGCTGAGCTGCTGCCACATGGTCCAGCTGCCACCGACCTTGGCGGCCGCATCGACATACCAGGACGGGCGGATAAAGAAGGTCAGTGCCAGAGCGCCGACAATACCACCAACACCGTGAACACCAAAGGCATCGAGGCTGTCATCGTAACCGAGTTTGCCCTTCAGCAGGATTGCAAGATAGCAGATAACAGCGGCAATTGCACCGAGAGCGAAAGCACCGACAGGCTGAACGACACCTGCGGCAGGCGTGATAGCGACAAGACCGGCAAGGATACCTGAAGCCACACCGAGGCTGGTAGCTTTACCATGATGCAGGATTTCGATCATCATCCAGGTGAACGCGCCAGCAGCAGCAGCCATCTGGGTAACCGTCAGTGCACGAGCCGTAGCGAGGTTGCTGGCGATGGCGCTACCGGCGTTGAAACCAAACCAGCCTACCCACAGGAGACCTGCGCCCATGAGCGTCATGACCAGATTGTTCGGAGACATCACGTTCCTGGGATATCCCCTGCGGGCACCAAGGAACAGAGCAGCAACCAGACCAGTCACACCGGAAGAGATATGAACGACCGTGCCACCGGCGAAATCGATTGCACCCATGGCACCGAGATTGAACAGGAAACCGTCAGCGGCCCATACCCAGTGGCAGATGGGGCTGTACACAAGAATGCTCCACAGGGCGATAAACACGAGGTAGCCCTTGAAATTCACTCGCTCGGCAAATGCACCGGCGATAAGTGCGGGAGTGATGATCGCGAATTTACCCTGGAACATCGCGAACACGTACTCAGGAATCTGCGTGGACATGATCGTGTCATCGATACCCTGCAGCATGAAATACTTGGGTTCCCAGCCGACCAGGCCACCGAGGATGCCAGGGCCGAAGCTGAGCGAGTAACCAAGCATCGGCCAGAGAACACCGATAACCACCATCGCACCGAAACTGTGCATCATGGTTCCGATAACGTTTTTGGTTCTCACCAGACCGCCATAGAACATGGCCAGACCAGGAACCATAAGCAGAACAAGCGCGGTGGATGTCAGCATCCACGAGGTCGTACCGGTGTCGGTCACGACCGCCTCGGCAGCCCATCCGGTGCCGTGGACCAACATCGCGGCCATAACCAGCAACAGCGATGCACTAAATTTTTTGAACATAACCCTTGTGTTTATTGTGAATGATGCTCCTTAATTATTAACGAACACATTGTCATAATAATTAAAATTTTAAGTCACAGCAAGAGAAAAACGCACTTTTCTTACTAAAAAGTAGGATGATGCCGAAATTTCAAGGGATTAAAACCACAGAAGGTCGTTGTTCAAATCGCAAAAAACGAGAATCCGCCGTGCAAATCATGGTAATGACCACAGACAGAGAAACAACTCATCGACAGCTGTGCGACAAGCAATTTTTCATAAAAAAAAGAAGCGGAAAAACAGAAAAAAGGTGGGTAAACGGGGGTAAAGAGCGAACTATTTCGACAATTCTACGTCTTCAGATATGTTTTTCATTTTGAAAACCGCTATATAATAAGGTAAATTGATAGTTAAATTAGCCAGTGGTTGGCTGATCGCTCTCGAGTAATTCGTGCCTTTGGTTATTCGGTCGCGTCTCTTTCTGTCAAGGCACATGTTTCTACCGTCCTACAATGAATATTTACATTGGCAATCTGCCGTACAGCGTTTCCGAAGAAGATCTGCGCGATGCGTTCGGTCAGTTCGGGCAGGTGCAAAGCGCCAACATCATCACCGACAAATTTTCTGGTCGCTCCAAAGGTTTCGGTTTTGTCGATATGCCTAACGACAGCGAAGCCCGCGAAGCCATTGAATCCATGAACGACAAGGATTTCAAGGGTCGTACCATAAAGGTCAACGAAGCAAGGCCTCGCGAAGAAAGGCCGATGAGAAGGGAGCGTTACTGAGAGCTACTCTCCTCATGCAACTCTCTGATAGGCGACCCTGATGGTGTCGCCTGTTTTTTTTACCCTTCTCCTTCATTTCCCCTTTCCGATCAGATCAGCCAGTGCCTCATGCAGCTTCGGCCAGGCAAACGAAAAGCCGTGTGCCTGCAGAAAACCGGGAAGCACCTTCTGCCCTTTGACCGCATATTCAGCACCTTCGCCCATCAACAACTGAACCGCGAATTTTGGTACCGGCAGCAGTGACGGCCGCCCCATAACGGCTCCAAGTTCCGATGCAAACGCTTTCATGCTGACCGGATTTGGCGCCACGGCATTGACAGGCCCCCGGTAATCGGGATTGTCAAGCGCCGCCAGAATGACCGCTATCTCGTCATCGATATGAATCCACGAGATACACTGGTCGCCCGATCCGACCGGGCCACCGAGAAACAGGCTGAACGGCGTTATGAGCTTCTGCAGCATACCGCTCCGGGTCGAAAGCACAATACCTGTCCTGAGCAAAACGACCCGTATCCCGGACTGCTCAGCGGGTCGCGCTTCCTGCTCCCAGTCATGGCAGATCTTTGCAAGAAAATCATCGCCCGCTCCATCCGATTCAATCAGGTCACCAGTATCGTTGCAGTGCTCGAATGCGCCATAGAACCCGATAGCCGATGATGAGATGAAGACCTCCGGCTTTTTGGACACTTCGGCCATTGCCTTCACCAGAATCCTGGTCCCGTGAATTCGTGAATTATAGCAGGCCTCCTTGTGCTCCTCGGTCCAGCGGGAATCGAGCAACGGCTTACCTGCCATATGAATGACCGCATAGGCGCCATCAAGCGACTGCGTCCACTCGCCGGACTCCATGTCGGCATCCCATTTCACATATGCTGCTGCCCCCGGAATCTTCGCTGCCGCAGCTTCGGGTGACCTGGCGAAAATGACCACACGTCTGCCGGTGCTGATCAGTCTTCTGGAAAGTTCACTGCCGATGATACCGGTAGCTCCGGTGATAACGATATGACCTTGCATAAGATCCTGGTTTGAGAACAATTCAGCTGAAGAAAATCTCTTTGCAAACAATCAACCGAAAGGCGTGTCAAAATAATTCCCTGCTCCCACACGAAGTGACCGGCAAAAAAAAGAGGCTGTCTCAACTACAGAACTGAGACAACCTCATGGAATAACGGATTAAGAACCGTGCTCAGGCAGCGACCTTTTCAGGAGCGACTCGTGTGCCGAGATGAACCGAACCAACCTCTTTCCACCAGCGTCTTATAGCCGACTGTACCGGCCGTTCAAAGTGGTACCACAGGAGATACGCAAGTGAGAACACCGCAACGTTATAGGCAATGAAAAACACCGGACTGTACATCGGAATGGCGATTCTGTAGTAGGTGCAGAACAGCGCGATGATCAGCTGAAGCGGAAAATGAACCAGATACGTGGAATAGATCATGTTTCCAAACGTTTCGACAATCTTCTGAAGCCTTGCCGGCACGGTGATATCCTGAACGGAAAGGTAGATGATCACCGGCGCATAGATCATCACGAAAAGAGCCGAGAAGAAACGATGCTCATACAGCCTGAAGACCGCAGCAACAACCGGAATGAATATGGCCAGTGCGAATGCGATCGCATTGAAACGTTTACGATACACATCGCTATCGAGCATCTTGAGAAAAGCGAACGATGCCAGACCCCCTGCATAGAAACAGGCCATACAGTGCATGATCGGGCTGGAAATATGTCCTATCCGCATCGCTGCCAGCACTACCAGCACCAGAATGTTGACATAGATCGCCTTGCCGAGATAGCGCGCAATGAAGAAGAAGGCAAAATAGATCAGCACCTCGACAGAAAGCGACCAGATAGGGCCATTGAAACTCGAACCGTTTTCAAAGCCCCAGTTGCTGGCAAAAAACAACTGCAGAAAGAAATGCTTGATATCGTTGTCCTGAAAAACGAAGTACCCGCCATTGACTTTACGGTACAGCACCTGCAGGAACAGCACAATCATCAGCGTGAGGATATGAACCGGATAGAGACGCGAAAGCCTGAGAATGAAAAACTCTTTCGTGCCAACCCGGCGATCGGCGATCTTCGCGTTGTATTTCCAGAAAAACAGAAATCCGCTCAGACACCAGAACGCAGGAATACGATACTCTCCACCAAAGTTGTAGAAAAAATAGAACAGCGAATAGAAGGGCTGCTGGTCACGCACAAGATTAACCGGGCTCGCAGTGTGATAGGCGAAGTGCTGGTAGTGCCAGACAATGATACCAAACGAGAGAATGACCCTTATCAGGTCAAGCCCGAAGCGCTTCCCGTTTTTGTTGGACGGCACGCTCCTTGCCGGCCGCGCATCGCCGACAGGAGGTTCGCCAGTTCTATTTTGCAGAGACATATCCATGGGGAATGTAAAATTGATGTTGAAATCGAAACTGGTTCTGACTGTCGCCGCCTGTCGTACCAGACAGAGAATAAAATCCGGTATCAGCTTATATCGGCACTTCAGGTATCGGTCGATCGACTGCGCAAACAACCTTGTCTATCGAAGAAAAATCTTCATAACATCTGCCGAACAAAGCATCAGGATGCCGGGAAAAACACGCATGGCAAAGAACCCGCCATATCCGAAATAACTTCATAACCATACATGAATCACGTGCTCACATTCCTTTTGCAACTTACATGCCAAAAGAGCATCAATTAAAACAACCTCTTATTTAGCAGCGTACTAGCGAGGCAACAAACTACGTTGTCTCATAAAAAGCGCTGACCATACGAGCCAATGAGACAACAAATCAGTCTCATTTTGAGAGTCATGTCTCGAACAAGTTGTCTGGAGTGAGCACGAGCCGACCAGACTGACCAAAAGCAAATGCGCAGGACTCAAGGCAACTGACGGGGGAAAGAAAACAGGGTGGGAGATGGAGCATTGGCGCGCTGACTGCAGGCAGGTGAAGCCTGGTCGTCAGCGCACCGAACATGCTGAGTTTATCGGGCGTCACTCAACGGTCACGGACTTGGCAAGGTTGCGAGGCCTGTCGACGTTGCATCCGCGCAACGTAGCGATATGGTAGGCAAGCAACTGCAGCGGAATGACCGTGAGCAGTGGCATGACAGGACTTGATGCCTGGGGCACGTAGATCACATGCTCGGCCAGGCGACTGATTTCACGATCACCTTCGCTCGCTATGGCGATAACACGACCCTTGCGGCTTCTGACCTCCTCGATGTTGCTCAGGATCTTGGTGTAGGTATTGTCCCTGGTTGCGATGAAAAACACCGGCATATCCTCATCGATGAGCGCGATGGGACCATGCTTCATCTCGGCGGCCGGATATCCTTCAGCATGGATGTAGGAGATCTCCTTCAGCTTCAGCGCACCTTCGAGTGCGACCGGGAAGTTGAAGCCCCTGCCCAGGTAGAGAGCATTTTTCGCATCCTTGAATTCGCTGGCGATCGCCTTGATCGCATCATTCTGCTCGAGGATACGGGCGACCTTGTCCGGTACGGCAGCAAGCTCGCGGAGATTCAGCCGGATTTCGTCCTGCGAAATGGTGCGCCCCTTGCTCAGGGCCATAGCCAGCATGAACAGAACGATCACCTGTGCGGTAAACGCCTTGGTCGAAGCCACGCCGACTTCGGGGCCGGCATGCGTATACATACCGCAGAGAGTCTCCCTGGCAATGGTCGAACCGACAACGTTACAGATACCCATCACCATGGCACCCTTCTCCTTGGCAAGCCTGAGTGCTGCCAGGGTATCGGCGGTCTCACCGGACTGTGAAATGACGATCACCACATCGTCTGAGCTCACGATAGGATTGCGGTACCTGAACTCGGAAGCGTAATCGACCTCGACAGGAATGCGGGCAAACTCCTCGATCAGGTATTCACCGATCAGGCCTGCATGCCAGCTGGTACCACACGCACAGATCACGACCCGCTTGGCCTGCTTCAGACGGTCGAGATAGTCCTCGATACCACCGAGCTGAACCCTGCCCTCGTCGATACGGACCCGGCCGCGCATCACGTCGCGCATGACCTCCGGCTGTTCGAAGATCTCCTTGAGCATGAAATGTTCGTACCCGCCCTTTTCAATCTTCTCGAGACTGAAATCGAGCTCGGTCACCAGCTTCTCCTGCTCGACGTTCTCGATCGTCTTGACCGTATAGTGATCACGGGTGATGATGGCCATCTCGCCATCGGAAAGATAGACCACCTTGTTGGTATGTTCGACGATCGGGGCCGCGTCTGAAGCGATGAAGAATTCACCGTTACCGATGCCGATGACCAGCGGACTGCCTTTACGGGCAACCACGATCTTGTCGGGTTCGCGGGAAGAAAGAACGCAAAGGCCGTAAGCACCATCGACATGGCGCAAAGCCTGACGGACGGCAGCTTCGAGTTCAAGAGACGGGTCGGATTTCCAGATTCGGTCGATCAGATGGGCGAGCACTTCGGAGTCGGTATCGCTGCTGAACGTGTACCCCTGCGAAATGAGATCCTGCTTCAGCACCGAGTAGTTCTCGACGATACCGTTGTGAATTATGGCGATATCACCGGACACGTTCATGTGGGGGTGGGCATTACGGTCACTCGGATCACCATGGGTCGCCCAGCGGGTGTGGGCTATACCTGCCGTGGCACCATTCAGTTTTTCACCGGATTCGCCAAGCAGCTCCTCGAGGTTACCGACGCTTCCTTTTCGCTTCAGCACCTGCATATCACCATTCAGCACAGCGATACCCGCCGAGTCATATCCGCGATACTCCAGTCGTTTCAGGCCATTCAGCAGTAGCGGCGCCGCTTCGCGACTGCCGATATACCCGACTATTCCACACATAAATACTGCCCCCCGTTATTGATCGATAAAATAAATGCCGTCCACCGCATCTGCGGAGGCACGACAGAGATTATATAGTTTCTTTATAAATACGAATTATACAAAATCCGCAACCATTCCGTTCATCCCTTCATGCAGGATTTTTGCTTCCCTGCCCACGGCGGCCTCAAATTCTTCGACCGATCCGAACGATCCTTCAGGAAAAATAAGGGCGCGGCTGACATTCACGACGGCGCTCTGACGCGCAGCATCAGCCCCCTGTGAGACGGCCTCCTGCATCGATCCGCCTTGAGCTCCGACACCGGGGATGAGGAAAAACAGGTCGGGAGCCTCCTGGCGCAGTTCGCCGAGCAGTCCGGGCTTGGTCGCTCCGACGACAATACCGGCATTCCCGTTGCGCTGCCACTGACGGACACGATCGAGCACCGCACGATACATCGGGCGCCCGTCCTGCATCAGCTGCTCCTCGAAATCTCTCGATCCGGAGTTGGAGGTCAGGCACAAGACAAAGACAAGTTTGTCGTCATATTCGAAGAACGGTTCCAGCGAATCGAATCCCATGTAAGGAGCCACGGTGATCGAGTCGAAAGGCCATGCATCGAAAAAGGCCTTCGCATACTGACGGCTGGTGTTGCCGATATCAGCACGTTTGGCATCGGCGATGCTCAGGCACTCCGGAGGCAGCATGGAAAGCGTCTCTTCGAGATCCATCATGCCACGCATACCACGAGACTCGTAAAATGCCGTGTTCACCTTGTAGGCAACGGCATGTTCCCGTGTCGCACGGATCACTGACCGGTTGAACTCGAGTACAGGATTGCCCATGGAATGAAAAATGGCAGGTATTTTTGCCGGATCGCTGTCGAGACCGACGCAGAGCATCGATTTCAGTGTGGAAATGCGTGCATTCGTCTTGTTCCTTGCTGAACTCATGGTAGTGGAAACGTTTTCCTTGCGGAACGATGAGCTCCGCGAATTAATGTGCCTTTATACTTAAATATAAACAGAGTGACATTATGCTCAGCCCTATTTGTTTGCGCCGGCGGTGCCGGAACGACACCGAAACCTGTTTTTGAAACTATTAGAGCGATGTGTACATTAATCGTTTGCGGTAATACATATTGTATGCCGGCACGAAACTTGTAATATTTTCGTCCAGAAAACAACGGAACGTCCAATGGTTACCGCCTGAAGTACAAGTGCTCAGGTCCGATGAACCAGGTCAGCGTATCTTTTCAATCATGAGTGCTTTCGATGCCAAAAAATCCATTCAAGCCGAACAATCCCTATAAAAACCAGCCTGAAAACGGCGAGCGCCGCCCCCGGTTTTCGATAGTCTACTACCTTGCAGTCATTCTGCTGATCATCGGCTTTCAGCTTGCATTCTTCTGGTCAGGCTCTTCCCGGGAGATCGCTTACAGCGAATTCAGGCGACTGATCACCGAGAACAAGGTAGAGTCGGTACGTATATCCCCGGAGCGTATCTACGTACAGCTCAGGCAGGAGGCCCTTTCTCCGGCAGAACAGAAATACAGGATTCCTCCTCCGCCCCAGGGTATCCACATGCCGGGTGCATCCTCGCAGAACCAGGAGGTGTTTGTCAATCCGGTGCGTGATGACAGTCTGGTTCAGCTGCTCGAATCGAAAGGTGTGCGTTATCAGGCAACCCCCGGCAACAGCTGGATCGGTGAACTGATCCAGTGGGTCCTGCCCTTTGCCCTGCTTATCGGCATCTACTTCTTCATGTTCCGCAGGATGGGCGCTCCCGGCTCGCAGTTCATGAACATCAGCAAGAACAAGGCTGCCCTGTACGAGAACCTCGACGAGCATACCCGCATCACCTTCAAGGATGTCGCCGGTCTCGACGAAGCAAAAGCCGAGGTGATGGAGGTCGTGGACTTCCTGAAAGACCCGAAAAAGTATACCAAGCTCGGCGGCAAGCTGCCGAAAGGCGTACTGCTGGTCGGCCCTCCCGGTACCGGCAAGACCTTGCTGGCAAAGGCCGTCGCCGGTGAAGCGGACGTGCCGTTCTTCAGCATCAGCGGTTCCGACTTCGTGGAGATGTTCGTCGGCGTCGGTGCTGCAAGGGTGAGAGATCTGTTCAAGTCCGCAAAGGAAAAAGCCCCCTGCATCATTTTCATCGACGAAATCGACGCCGTTGGCCGCAGCCGCGGCAAGGGCTTCATGATGGGTGCGAACGACGAGCGAGAGAACACGCTGAACCAGCTCCTGGTCGAGATGGACGGTTTCGCAACTGACAAGGGGGTCATCCTCATGGCCGCCACCAACCGTGCAGACGTTCTCGACACCGCGCTGCTGCGCCCTGGACGTTTCGACCGCCAGATCGTGGTAGACAAGCCTGATCTCAAAGGCCGCATCGACATCTTCACGGTGCACACCAAGAACCTGTCGCTTTCGCCCGACGTCAATCTGAAGGTTCTGGCCACCCAGACTCCGGGTTTCGCCGGTGCCGAAATCGCCAACGCGGCCAACGAAGCCGCGCTGCTCGCATCGCGACGCGGCAAGCAGAGCATCGAAATGAAAGACTTCGAAGATGCCATCGAGCGAGTCATCGCCGGTCTTGAAAAGAAGAACAAGGTGATCAACCCGCGCGAAAAGGAGATCGTGGCCTACCATGAAGCTGGCCATGCCATCGTCAGCTGGATGATGCCCGAGAACGACCCGGTACAGAAGATCTCGATCGTACCGAGGGGCGTCAGCGCACTTGGCTACACTCTGAACATCCCGCTCGAAGACCGCTACCTGATGACCAGGAACGAACTGGTTGCCAGAATCTGCGGGCTGCTTGGTGGCCGTATCGCCGAAGAGATCATCTTCGGTGAGATCTCGACCGGAGCGCAGAACGACCTCGAGCGCGTCACGGAGATCGCTTACAACATGGTGGTGGTCTACGGTATGAGTGAAAAGATCGGCTACCTCTCGTTCCTCGAGAGCAACAACCCGTACTACGGCGGCCCAGGGGTCGACAAGAAATATGGTGATGAAACTGCCAGACTGATCGACAGCGAAGTGAAGGCAATTGTCGAGGCGGCCCGCAAGCGAGTCTTCGAGATGCTCTCGGAGCACCGTGGCAAACTGGAAACGATTGCAAAGGAGCTTCTCTCGAAAGAGATCCTGCAATACTGCCAGATCGAAGAGATCCTCGGCAAGCGTCCGGCGGACAAATTCTCCGAGCACCTGGTGCACAACTGTGTCAACGGCGTTGACCAGAACGATCAGCATATCGCAGTCTCCGCATCTGAAACAGAGCCAAAGCCTGCCGATACCTCCATGTCGGAGACTGAGCGCAAAGAGCTCGAAGATGCTGTGGAACGTCTCCGCCAGTCCAGGGACCTGTCATCGAACTGAGCGCGGTGATGGAAAAACGGGTAAACGTCAGGGTCAGAGGCCTGGTGCAGGGCGTTGGCTTCCGCATGTTCGTCGTGCGTGAAGCCAACGCCAGAAACCTCTCAGGGTGGACACGCAACCTGCCTGACGGTTCGGTTGAACTCGAAGCGCAGGGAACATCGGGGCTCGTTGACGAACTGATCCGGCAGGTCAACATCGGCCCGTCAAAATCACGCGTGACATCAGTCAGCGTTCGGGAAACCACCATAGAAAAGACGAACGAAAACTTTCGCATCCTGTACTGAATGCAGTAGCTCAGAGCCCGTCAGTGCGGAAACAGAAGCGGATGATACGGGAAAACAGGGGAAGAAGAGTGTGGGTCCCGAGGGATTCGAACCCCCGACCTACTGGGTGTAAACCAGTCGCTCTAACCAGCTGAGCTAGAGACCCATTGAAAGGGCAAACAGTATAACACATTTTCCAGAGATAACAAACCGGGAAACGATTTTTCCGCCGGACCGGCTGCCGGCCGGTTTGTAAGCCGACGCTAAAAAGCATAAATTCAGGCCTACTACATCAATACCGGCAACCTCGTCTCGACACCACATGAAATCAATCGCTATCCTCGGCAGCACCGGATCGATCGGTGTAAGCACGCTCGACGTCGTCAGACAGCATCCCGACCGCTTCTCGGTAGCAGGCCTGGCTGCAGGCAACAATACCGAACTCCTGGCCGAACAGATCAGGGAGTTCCGCCCGAAGGTGGTCTCGGTCCGGGACGCATCTTCGGTCAATACCCTGCGGGCTGCACTCGGAAGCGACTGCCCTGAAATTCTGCACGGCACCGAAGGAGCTTCGGCCGTAGCCGCAGTGGAGGAGGCCGAGATGGTCATTTCGGCCATCGTCGGCGCAGCCGGCCTCGTACCGACCGTCACCGCCATCAAGGCAGGTAAACATATAGGTCTCGCCAACAAGGAGACCATGGTGGTTGCCGGCCGCCTCGTTTCCGACCTGGCACGTCAGCACCAGGTCGAGATCATACCGGTGGACAGCGAGCATTCGGCTATCTACCAGTCACTTGTGGGACATCGCCACGAAGATGTGCTGCGAGTCATTCTCACCGCTTCCGGCGGTCCGTTCCTGAACACGCCAGCAGAGGAGATTGCGAAAGTGGTTCCCGCCCAGGCGCTCAAGCACCCGAAATGGAACATGGGTGCAAAAATTACCATCGACTCGGCAACCCTGATGAACAAGGGCCTCGAGGTGATCGAAGCACACTGGCTCTTCGACATGCCCGCCGAAAAGATCGGCGTTGTTGTCCATCCGCAGAGCATCATCCACTCCATGGTCGAATACATTGACGGATGTGTGATGGCCCAGCTCGGCATGCCGGACATGCGTGCCCCTATCGCCTATGCCATGGCCTGGCCGGAACGCTGCCCGAGTGGTATCGAGCGGCTTGACCTGACCAAAACGGGCACCCTGACCTTCCATGAGCCCGATACCGAAAGGTTCCCGTGCCTGCGCCTCGCCTACGACGCGCTGAAAGCGGCAAGGACCTATCCGGCGGTACTCAATGCCGCCAATGAAATAGCCGTTGCAGCCTTCCTCGACGGCAGAATCGGCTTCACCGGAATTCCGGAACTCGTGGAAAAAACCATGCAGGCGCATGTTGCCTGGGAACCCGTAGAACTCGAAGAGTATATCCAGGCCGACCAGTGGGCTCGCCAGACGGCCGAACAGCTTATCCCCTGATTTTCCTGTTCATCGATCGCGCCTGCGCCACCCTGGCGGCAGGCACGATCGATGAACGAAACCGACACTAATCGCCATGGACCTGATCAATACCATTTTCTTCTTCATCGTCGCCATCTTCATCCTCGTGACGGCACACGAATTCGGGCACTTCATCACAGCCCGCATCTTCGGCATGAGGGTAGATCGTTTCTTCATCGGCTTCGACTTTTTCGGCATCAAACTCTGGCAGAAGAAGATCGGCGAGACCGAGTACGGCATCGGCGCTTTCCCCATCGGGGGCTATGTCAAGATTGCCGGAATGGTCGACGAGAGCCTCGACACCAACTATGTGAGCACGCCTGCCCAGCCCTGGGAGTTCCGCGCCAAACCCGCCTGGCAGCGTCTCATCGTGCTTGCTGGAGGCGTCGGTATGAACATGGTGCTCTCAGCGGCAATCTTCATAGGCATCACAGCCTTCGTGGGTGAAACCCGCACCCCCCTGACGACCCCCGCGTTTGTCGAATCCGGATCGGTATTCGCCTCGATGGGCGTCAGAACAGGGGACCGGCTGGTTTCGGTCAACGGACAGAAACTCACCTACTGGGAAGAGGCTGTAGCCCCTGAGCTTCTCACTGCCAGAAGCCTGCAGTACACCGTTGCGCGTGACGGTCAGCTCCTGACGGTCACTGCGCCACGGGATATCATCACCCGTATCAACGACACCCAGACGCTCGGTATCAGACCGGTCATGCCGCCTATTGTCGATGAGGTACTCAAAGGTGAACCCGCAGAAGCCGCTGGCATCAGATCAGGAGCTCTTATCACCTCGGTGGAGGGCAAGCCGGTGACCGACTGGACCCAAGTGGTCGACATCATCTCGAAAAGTGCCGGGAAAAAGGTCTCCGTTACCTGGATGTACCTTCAGTCCCCCGATTCGGAAAATCTTACGGCCGACATGATCCGCAGCAAGGGCAAAAGTGTCACCTCCGAAGTGGTCCCGAACAAGACGGGCAAAATCGGCATCTCGCTGAAGCAGACCATTCCGACAGAACGCCGCAAACTTGGCCTTGGCGAATCGATTGCGAGCGGCGTCAACCAGACCTGGAAAACGACCGTCCTGACTGTGCAGGGCTTCGGCAAGATCTTCTCGGGACAGGAGGATTTCCGCAAATCGGTCGGTGGCCCGATCAAGATCGCTCGTCTGGCCAACCAGAGCGCGGAACAGGGCCCGCTGAGCTTCCTTTATTTCGTTTCCGTGCTGTCGATCTCCCTGGCCGTCATCAACATCCTGCCGATCCCTGCTCTCGACGGCGGACAGTTCGTGATCAATGCCATCGAAGGCATCATGGGGAGGGAACTTCCGCTCGAACTGAAAATGCGCATCCAGCAGGTCGGCATGGCCATACTTCTGGCCATCTTCGCCTATTTCATGATCAACGATATTCTCAACAAGTGACCGTGTCGGACACCATCGACCATGTTTGACAAGCTTCAGTCCATAAAGGATAAATACCAGACGCTCGAACAGCAGCTCTCCGATCCCGAGGTGGTCTCCGACCAGCCCCGGTTCCGCAAACTCAACAAGGAGTACAGCGGCCTGAAGGAGATCGTGCAGGCTTTCGACGCATGGTCGGGCACCAGAAAGCAGCTTGAAGAGGCTCACCTGATGCTCAGGAACGAGCAGGATCCGGAGATGCGAGCCCTGGCTCAGATGGAGGTCGAGGAGTTGCAGGAACGGATGCCCGTACTGGAGCAGGAACTCAAAGTATTGCTTCTGCCCAAAGATGAAGCTGATTCCCGCAACGTCATCATGGAGATCAGGGCGGGTACCGGCGGCGACGAAGCGGGGCTGTTTGCCGCCGATCTCATGCGCATGTACCAGCGATATGCCGAGCGGCGGGGCTGGAGCTGCCAGCTCCTTGACGCCAACGAAGGTTCGGTGCCTGGCAGCCTCAAGGAGGCGGTGCTCGAAATCAGCGGGAACAACGTGTACGGAACCCTGAAGTTTGAAAGTGGCGTGCACCGTGTGCAACGCGTGCCGGAAACCGAAACCCAGGGACGCATCCACACCTCGGCGGCCAGCGTCGCCGTTCTTCCCGAAGCCGAGGAGGTCGATGTAGAGATCCGCAAGGATGACCTCCAGGTAGACACCTTTCGCAGCGGCGGCAAAGGTGGCCAGAACGTCAATAAAGTCGAAACCGCCGTCAGGATCACCCATGTGCCGAGCGGTATTGTGGTCGCATGCCAGGAGGAGCGCTCGCAGCTCCAGAACCGCGAGCGGGCGATGAAGATGCTCCGCTCCAAACTCTACGACATCCAGATCGCCGAACAGCAGAAGCAGCGGGCTGACCTGCGCCGTTCGATGGTCACCACGGGCGATCGCAGCGCCAAGATCAGAACCTACAACTACCCTCAGTCGAGAGTCACCGACCACCGCATCGGCTTCACGAGCCATGCCCTTCCGCAGATCATGCAGGGTGAGCTCGACAGCGTCATCGAAGCTCTCCTGCTGCACGACCAGGCCGAACGCCTGCAGGCAGAGACCGCCTGATCACCACACCCTACCGTACTCAAGGCGTTTCCTCTTCGTGAAAAGTCCCACCTGACCCGAATATCAATTTTTAAGATAATTTTTAACGATTGTTAATTTCCGTTTAAGCGACAGATGTTATCATGGAAATAGTTGGTCTGATTCATGAAAACCGGCCAGCATGATCGGCACAGGCAGGAAAGAGATCCGTCATTCAGTACCGCAGACCGGACATGTAGCTTTGTACAAGTCCGATCCAACCCCTGTGTCAGGTACCTGAATAATCGCTTAAAACCTGGAGGCACTTATGAAAACCGGTGAGAACGACGTCACGTCGAAAGCTGTCAGAGGATTTCTGAAAATCCTGTTGCTGGGTTCGGTACTCGCACCGATTCCCGCATCCCATGCCAATGCCGCTTCGCAGACAGCCCTGCAGATCGGCGATCACTTCGGGGGCGGCAAGATCGCCCACATCCTGAAGCCCGGAGAGCGTGGCTATGTCGCCGGTCAGACCCACGGGCTGATCGCTGCCAGAATTGACCTTGGCACGGCAAAAAACTGGAAACACGCTGTTCTGGCCTGCCGTAACTATCATGCCGGGAACCACCGTGACTGGCGTCTGCCGAAAAAGGATGAGTTACGACGACTCTATGAAAATCGCTTTGCCATTGGCGGATTCAAAAACAACCACTACTACTGGTCCGGTACAGAAAGTGACAGCGATGACGCCTGGGACATCAGCATACGTACCGGAAAACGCTCACTTGCTTACAAACTCGACTACAACTACATCAGGCCAGTCAGAAACTTCTGATCACGCAGGAACGGATGAGAACGTATGGATGACGATGAGAGAGACCCCGGTGACCAGCCGGGGTTTTTCGGTTCCCCGATTTTACAGGAGATGCGGGTATCGCCGACCAAGTTAATGCGGTGCGAAATTTTTATATTGCAGACTGAAATATCATAGTTCACCACTCCGGAACAGATTGCAGCTGGAGTCGCAACCGCCGGTTGCATCATGCACTGCAAATACACTCATCAACCAGATATAACTGCCGCGTAAAGAACGGGAGAGCATGCGATCATGGAAATGGAAGCCACAGGCAAGAGCCGGGGACAATGGGTCTTTCACGGCGAGTTCGACAGGACGGTCAACTACCTCTCGGACCAGAAAAAAATCCTCGGATTCAATCCCTTCTGCCACAGCGTCGAACCTATTGGCCAGAATGCTTACCGATGGCTTTTCCGGGTGACCGACCCTCAGAACAACCCGTTCGACGTCATCTTCAATGTCCGGCAGGAGGACGAACTCCTTCTCGAACTGCCGGAAACTGCCGAAGGCATCAACGTCGAAGAGCTGACTGAAGAGATGATCAGCCAGTACACGGTGGGACGAAAAATCACCTGGCGTCACCACCCGCTCGAAGAAAACATCGAGAACCCGGAGAAGTACCTGTTCGAAGGCAAGGCGAGCGCCGACATGCTCCTGTTGCCCCTCGCCGGAGGAAAAACCAAGGTTGATTTCGATCTGAAAATCGACGTGAAGTTCATCCTCTACCCGGCATTCCGCATCATTCCGGAAGGGATCATCCGGGCCATGACCAACGCCGGCATGTCGCTCATCATGCAGACGGCCACCAACAAGATGTTCCAGAGCATATCGAACGATTTCGGCACGGTTCGCCAGATGTAACGGCCTTCCAATCCATCATGACCAACATCGCCCATTGACCAAGGACTCGCAACAGCTTTCGGCCATACGTCTCTTCTCGGCCTCCATTATCAGCGTCACGCTGCTCATTGCGACCGGAACTGCCGGCTACATCGTCATCGAGCACATGTCACTGCTCAATGCGCTCTACATGACCGTCATCACGGTGGCGACGGTCGGCTTCAGCGAGGTCCATCCGCTCAGCAACGCCGGCAAGCTCTTCACCATCTTCCTGATTATCGGCGGAACCGGCATATTCTTCTTCACCCTGACCAACGTGGCCGTCTTTCTCCTGTCGGGCGAATGGCGGGAACACTGGGAACAACAACGCAACCAACGCATGCTCCGCAAGCTCAACGAACATTTCATTCTCTGCGGCTACGGCCGTCTCGGCGGCAACGTGGCCGAGGAACTGAAAGCAAAGGGCATCCCTTTCGTCGTCATCGACAATACCATCGAGCCGGTGCTCAGGGCACGCGATAACGGCGATCTGGCCATCAAGGGTAACGCCGCGGACGAGAGTGTGCTGATCGATGCAGGGCTGCATCGGGCCAAGGGCCTTATCGCTGCCGCCGGCAACGACGCCGAAAACGTCTTCATCGTGCTCACGGCCAAAAACCTCAAGCCGGACCTGCATATCGTTGCCAGGGCCGATTGCGAGGAGTCCGAAAGCAAGCTCTTCCGGGCAGGAGCCGAAAAGGTGGTCATGCTCTACCGCTCCGCCGGCAAACGCATGGCGAACCTCCTGATCGAACCGGAGCTCGAAGAGTACCTCGACGAGCTCAACGACGCCAGCAATCTCAACCTGAGGATCGCCCAGTTCGTGATCAGCGACAACTCGACGCTCATCGGCAAGTCATTCCAGGAGATCGACCTGTACAACAACCACAGGATCAACGTCGTCGGCTACAAACTACCCGCCGGCGACCTGCACACCAGCCCCCGCCCGGCTGAAATCATCCAGAAGTACGGCACCATCATCGCCATCGGCAAGGGTGGGGATCTCGAAATACTCAACCACCTCGCCCAGGGAGGAAAATGATCATGGATTTTCATGAACTCGTCGCCTCGCGAAAAAGCGTCCGAGGCTATGATCCGTCAAGGCCGGTTCCCCAGGAGGTACTCAACCGCATCCTCGATGCCGGAAGACTCGCGCCGACGGCGAAAAACCTGCAGCCGTTCAGATTCCTTGTCGTCTCTTCATCCGAAATGCTTGCGGCCATCCGCCCCTGCTACGAACGTGAATGGTTCTGGCAGGCACCACACATCCTGATCGTCAAGGGTGACCGAAATGCCGCATGGGTCAGGCCGTCCGACAGCTGGAACTCGCTTGAAACCGATATGGCCATCGCCATGGACCACCTGGTGCTCGCCGCCCATGCCGAAGGGGTCGCCACCTGCTGGATCTCGGCATTCGACTCCGTTCTCCTGCACAAGGTGCTGCGCCTCACTCCCGACGAGGAGATATTTGCCATCACACCGCTTGGCTATGCCTCGCCCGACGCGGAAACGCGCCCAAAAACCAGAAAACCCATCGAAGAGCTGGTCGAATACCTGTAACGAGTCAATATTTATGCGTCGTACTGTCAAACCGCTTATCCTTACCGCAGCCCTCGCGTCGGCTTCGGCACCATGCGTCGCCGCTGTCCGGCAGGAGATCCCGATCGCCGAAAACGTGGCAGCCGTCAAATCAACCCATCAACCGAGTATCCGGATCGGCACGACCACCGTCTACACCGACCTCACCTATTCGACCGTGCCCGGCTTCAGACCCCTGCTGCTCGATCTCTACGTGCCAGCATCGAAAGGCCCGAGACCACTCGTCATCTTCGTCCACGGCGGAAGCTGGACCATGGGTTCGAAGCGTCTGACCGGCCACTATGCCGATTTCCCCGGCGTGCTCGCCAGTCTGGCGAACCGGGGCTTCACGGTAGCTTCCATCGACTACCGGCTGAGCAGCGAAGCGAAATTCCCCGCAGCAGTTCAGGACGTGAAGGCCGCCATACGCTACATGCGCGCCAATGCCTCCCGCTACGGTATCGACCGTAACCGGGTAGCCGTCTGGGGCGCATCTGCCGGAGCACACCTTGCGGCCATGGCCGCACTCACCGGCGACGAGCCTTCACTCGAGCCGGAATACCGGGACAACAGTGAGCTCTCCGACCGCGTTCAGGCCCTCGTCGGCTGGTATGGCCCATACGACATGGCAACCATGTTCAAACAGGCTGCATCAGCGTCGCCAGCACCAGCCAATCCAGGCTCGCCCGAAGCCGCAGCCGAAGCCATGGGCCCCCTGAACTTCTTCGGATGCACCATGCAGGGCTGCCCGCCAGGCATTATTGAAAAAGCGAGCCCGGTCACCTGGATCGACAAGAACGACCCGCCGACGCTGCTCGTTCACGGCACATCCGATACGACCGTGCCGCCAGACCAGTCCATCAACTTCTACAACAGGCTCAAAGCCGCAGGAGTGAAGGCAGATCTGCAGCTCATCGACTGGGCTGACCACTCATGGACCGGACCGGACGCCGAGGAAACGGCAACCGCATCAAGAAAAGCCATCGAAACGACCTTCGACTGGCTGGAAAAGACCATGCTGAAAAAGAAAAACTGAAAAAGCGGCCCTTACCTGTCAGCCCGCCTTTCCGCAGCATTTCTTGTACTTCTGCCCGCTGCCGCAAGGGCATGGATCGTTTCTTCCGGCAACCATGCCCGAGCGTGCCTTCATTCGGTCTAATCCCCGTTGGCGATAAGGCAGCCAGAATGCCCTGATGTCGAAAACCGCATCAGGCACCTCCGACCAGATCTCATCCACATCCTCTTCACTGAACGGCTGATCATCCTGAAACATCCCCGAAACGACTTCGATAGCGGAAACGGCGATCGAGGTCTCTTTATCCTGAAAAAGTGCATCCCATGCCCCCTCCCGGATGTCGACGCCAAGCAGGAAACCGATACACCATGACTGTACTGAGCGTCGACGTTCTTCATCGTCCGGGTACTCCACCAGGTCGGGTAAGGGCTCATAAGCATCTCCGGTTTTATCAAGGGTAAAGATGATCGAATTCATCAGCCGCATCATGATACCAATGATCTCCGATGCCTGTTCGGTGTTTTTGAACTCAGGCGACTGGCCTTCGCCGTAAATGTCCCAGACAAAAGGAAGCCACTCGCTGGGCATGATGGTATCAGGTCCGACTATCAATGCTGTCAGGTAGCCGTCCAGCATTTCCAGATTCATCGACTGTTTCAGGCCTGACTCCTCGAGAAGAAATATCTCAAGCCGCTCGAGCTCCCGGCCTGATAACGGGCCAGGCACACCATTGTCAGGGAGGTTATTGTTCATATTCCCATGTTTTTTTGTTCATTCACCCGCCGGTAAATACCCTTCTTCTGTTTGTTATGGCAATTAAAATGCTCCATGACATTGACCCGAATCGTTAATGCCCAGGGCTGTGCATTTGCCGGAAAACCACGCCCCGGCTCTTTGACTGCACATTCGTTCATGTTACCAATCCCTGACACCCAATGCAAGCCCCCCAGATGCGACCATAGCGCAACAACAATGTCAATACATGTATTACTGACATATTCCGTAAAGCACCCAGACAAAGTTGCTCCTGCTCATAGATACCTAGTGAATCCAACTCGACATCTGACAAAATATTCGTAACATACATATGAGCACCGATCTCCGGACCGGTGCTCATCTACTGCATCTGCCTTGATTTTTGTGTGGTCTGTTGAACCGCCACGTTTCACGGACCGCTTCTCTCAACAATCATCAGGAGAACACCATGGATGAAGGATACCTCGCCCAGATCATTCTTTTCGCAGGCAATTTCGCGCCAAAAGGATGGACATTCTGCGCCGGACAGCTGCTGCAGATCCAGCAGAACACGCCCCTTTTCGCCTTGATCGGCACCACCTACGGAGGTGACGGCCAACACACCTTCGCGCTGCCGGACATGCGGGAAAAAGACGAACAGGGCACCCCGAGGATCGGCTATGAACTCGGCAAACCCTCCTACATCATCTGCACCCAAGGCATGTTCCCGATCCGCGAGTACTGACGAAACGGTATCCTGCAAACACACGAGGCTACCTCATCACTATGATCGAAGCAGCCTCGTCAGTTTTCCCGGACTGTGTAACGCCATGTTCCGGCCAGGCAAAATCAGTTACCAGATGGCGACGCGCTCATCCTGAGCCAGGTAGAGCTTGTGATCCGGCATGACGCCGAACGCTTCGTACCACGGAGCGAAATTGCGCACCACACCATTGACCCTGAACTCTCCGGGACTGTGCGGGTCCGTCAGGGTGATTTTCCTCAGGTAATCGTCGGCAGCAAGCGTGCGCCAGAGCTGGGCGTACCCGATGAAGAACCGCTGGTCGCCGGTGAAGCCGTCGATTACCGGTGCCTTACCATGGTACTCGGACTCCACGAATTTCCGGTATGCCACCCAGGCGACCGTCATCCCGCCGAGGTCACCGATGTTCTCGCCCAGGGTAAGCTTGCCGTTCATCCGCAGTCCGGGAATCGGCTCGTACCGGTTGTACTGTTCAACCAGCCTCCGCGTGCGTATCTCGAAGTTCCGGCTCGACTCCTCGCCCCACCAGTCCCGCAACGCACCCGTTGCGTCGTACCTGCGCCCCTGGTCGTCGAATCCATGGCCGAGCTCGTGGCCGATGACCATGCCGATGGAACCGAAATTGACTGCCGGATCTGCCTTGGGATCGAAGAACGGCGCCTGAAGGATAGCGGCAGGAAACACGATCTCCGCTCCGGTCGGCGAATAGTAGGCATTGACCTTCTGCGGATACATGTACCACTCCCACTTCCGGAACGGCTTGCCGAGTTTGTCGCGATCATCCTGCCGGTGCCATTCCCGCTGCCGACGGACGTTGCCGACCAGATCGTCACGGCTCACCTGTATCGAGCTGTAGTCGTGCCACTGGTCAGGGTAGCCGATTTTGGTGGTGATCGCCTCCAGCTTGACAAGGGCCGCTTTGCGGGTATCCTCATCCATCCACTCGACCTGGGCGAGGCGCTCACGGAAAGCCTCGATCACGAACTTCACCAGACGGTCGATCTCCGCCTTTGCTTCAGTCGGGAAATATCGCGCCACATACAGCTTGCCGAGCTGCTCGCCGACGGTAGCATTCAGAAACTCCACGACACGCACCTCGAGCGGCCGCTGCTCCCTGACCCCTGAAATGCGGCGCTTGAACATATCGAAATGGGCATCCACCCATTCGTCCGAAAGCAGCTCGGCGTGGTTGTTCAGGTAATGAAACACGAGGTAAGCACGAAGCGTATCGACCGGCGTCTCGGAGAAGAGCTTCGCCAGCTTCCGGATGGCCTTGTCGGTATTGACATCCACCAGATCGACTTCGTCGTAGCCAGCTTCGACAAGGAACTCCTTCCAGTCAAAACCCGGCGCATAAGCCTCAAGCTTCGTGAGCGGCATGGGATGGTAGTTCTTCAGCGCGTCCCGGGCCTGTTCAGGCGTCCACTGCCGCCGTGCAACCTCCTTTTCGAAAGCGAGAATCTCCGCAGCCTTTTTCCCGGCCCCTTTGATTCCGGCACGCTGCAATACACCCTCGATATATTTTTCGTAAGCGGCTCGCAGCCCGATGTAATGCTTCTCACGCTTCAGGTAATAATCGCGCCCCGGCAGGCCAAGGCCGGATTGCGCGAACGTCAGGATGTAGCGCTCCGGATGACCGGGATCCTGGTCCACATGGCAGCTTACCAATGACATATGCCCGTTCATGGCCATGCGGCGGGCGATCTGGCGATGATCTTTCAGTTCCAGCACAGCCTCCACCTCCGGCAGCAGCATGGAGCACCCCAGCGCGTTACGACGCTCCATGTCCAGATAGCTCGCGTGCATGTCAGCAATCTGCTGCGCCGGTGAGCCCGGTTCAGCGGTATGCGACACCACTTCGTCGACAAGGTGCTGCACCTGCTTCTCCGTCCGCAACAGAAGCTCTATGAACGCCCCGTCCAGCGGAAAACCAGCCGGGATCTTGGCCGTGTCCAGCCAGCCCTGGTTCACATACCGATAGAAATCATCTCCGGGAGCGATGGCCGGTGAGATGTACTGCGTTTCGACTCCCCACGAGCCGAACCTGGCTCCAGCCTTGTCGGCGCCATTCCCGGAACCGGTTGATCCGGTTCCAGAATCTTGCAGGCAGGAAATTCCCACCCTCCCTACGTATCGTCTCATGGTATTGCAGATTTGAAGTTTCACTGATAACCATTGAATTGACAATCACACGAGGCCATGATCTGTCAGATTCAAGTTCACCCCGCATGGGCGTAAACACCCTGCCCCTGCTCAGGATAGCTCTCATACACATGCTCGAAAACCGCAGAGCACTTCTGGCGATAGAGTTCCGGAGAATATGCTCGCGGAAGCCCCTGATCGAGCGCTTCTTCGATCTCGGTTTTCATCTTCGACCGGGCAGTGGTTTTGCGCCTCCAGTTCAGCACCAGCAAGCTCTTGATTTTGATCAGCAGACTCCGGGCAACCTTTTTCACTTCATCGCGTTCTTCTGTGCTGAGTTCCGGGGCCGGTCGAGTGAGGATATCGAAAATCACCAGCTCCTCCTCGCTCATCCGCTCACGGATATGGCGCTGCTCTTCATCACTCAGACTTATGGACAGATCGAGCAACTCCTGAAACAGCGACTCGATGCTTCGGCTTCCGGCATTGTAACTTTCGATCAGCGACTCGAATTTCGCTGCAAAATCGGCCCTCATGCGATTGAACTCGATCATCTTTTCCAGTTGCGCCCGGATCGCTGTCTTCAGCACTTCGAGATCGGTGTTTTTCTGCTTGGAGCGGTTGAAGCGATCCACCAGCGCCTTGAAATTGATTTTCGACAAATCAAGCGCATCCTGGCCTGCGTCACGGATTTCATGGCCAACAATCGACTCGTCAAGCAGCCCATTGACCGCACGCATCACCTGTGAAATGTCAGGAGTTCCGGGGTTAAGCCTTGCACGAATCGCATCGGCGACAGCTGCCAGACAGGCCACCCGTCCGGCAAACTCAAGCACGGCCGGATCGGGCTTCACCGCACTATACAGCATACCAACGATGCGCTCATGCTCCAGAAATTCACGCCGGACCGGATCGGGTGAGATCAATGCATTGACGGCATCGCTGATCGACTGCAAGCGAACCAGACCATCAGCTACAGCTTCGATTCCCCTTAGGCTCACATCGTGACGGCCACAGAAACCCGACGCCGCTTCGACCGCTTCGCGCAACTCCTCAACCAACGCCGATTTGTCCTGAACCGGATGGTGCCCGCCTGTCGCGGCACCATAGATCGCCAGCGCTTTTTCAAGCGAAGCGAACACATTCGCATAATCGACGATCGTACCACTGTGCTTGCCGGGATAGACCCGGTTGGCCCGTGCAATGGTCTGCATGAGCGTATGGTTCCGCATCGGCTTGTCGAGATAGACCGTCGAGCAGCTCGGTGCGTCAAAACCGGTCAGCCACATGGCACAGACAAACACAATCCGCAAAGGGTCATCGCTGTCCTTGAACTTCTCGTCCAAACCAGGATCGGACTTGACCATCCGTGTGCGATGCGGCTCGATGTCGAGCCCAAGCTTACGCATTGCGTCGATCTCGTTCTGGGCAGGCGATACTATCACCGCCATATCCGTACGCTCCAGAATCTGCAACCGCTCTTGCAGCGCCTTTTCCTGATCGGCATCAAGATCATAACGCAATGCGTCATGCACCCTGCGCAGTTCATCAGTCCAGTAACGCTGAACCTTATCGTATATCCTAAGCGTGGTCGCCTTGTCGATCGACACCACCATAGCCTTGCCAGTAAACCCTCGTCCAAGAAAATGGCGCACGATATCCTGAGCCACAGTCTCCAGCCGGTCATCTCGGGTCAAAAGGTGATACTGGCGGCTCAACTCCCGTTCAAGCTTTGTCTCCTGATCGGGTTCGAGTTCAGCCTGCTCGATCAGCCGGTACAGGTCGTCGTTCAGGTCAGGATTGACCAGCTTCAGCTCCGGCGTCCGGTTCTCGTAGAAGAGCGGCACCGTCGCACCATCCTCGACCGACTGCTGGAAATCGTAGATCGAAACATAATCGCCAAAAACCTCCCGGGTACGCTCCTCGCCAGCGATCAGCGGCGTACCGGTGAACGCCAGGAACATCGCCTTAGGCAACGCTGCACGCATGTTCAGCGCCAATGTGTCGTACTGGCTCCGGTGCGCCTCATCCGTCAGCACGATCACGTCCGAACGGTCGCACAGCCGCTCCGGCGTCTGGAATTTGTGGATCAGCGTGAACACGTAGCGATTGTTCCCCCGGAGCAGTTCGCGCAGATGCGCTCCGCTCTCCGCATGACACTGACTGGCGTCAGTCACCGCACCAACCGCCTTGAAGGTTTTGGCAATCTGCACATCCAGCTCAACCCGGTCGGTCACTACAACGAAGGTCCAGTTGCCTGCAAGTTTACGCAACACCTTCTGGGCAAAGAAGACCATCGAAAAGCTCTTGCCGCTGCCCTGCGTCTGCCAGAACACCCCCGCCCGGCCATGCCCGAGCTTACGAGCTTCGAGCATCGACGCGATGGCATTGTTCACACCGAGAAACTGGTGGTTCTGGCCGACGATCTTGACAAGTCCTGCCTTGTGTTCGGAGAACAGGGTAAAATTCTCCACCAGATCGAGCAGACGCACACGGTCGCAGGTACCACGAAGCATCACCTCCAGCGACACACGCCGCGGTTCATCCTCCCGCGCGATCCGTTTCCACTCGAAGAATCTCTCCCAATCCACCGTCAACGACCCAACCCTACTCTCCGTGCCATTCGAGGCGATCAGCAGAGCGTTGTACCAGAAAAGAGAAGGAATCTGCTGTTTGTAGTGCGTAAGGTTCTCATCGAATGCCGTGCGGGCCTGCACGCCGGGCTTCTTCAGTTCGATCACCACCAGCGGCAACCCATTCACGAAACCGACCAGATCCGGCCTGCAGGTGTAGAGTTGACCGGTGACGCTGAACTGGCTGACAAGCAGAAAATCGTTCTTTTCCGGATGCTCCCAGTCGATAACCCGCACCCGCTCAGTTTTCTGACCTCCGCGCTCATGATCCGGCACCGATACCTTAATACCGTCTTTAAGCAACCGATACACCTCACGGTTCGCCGCTTCGAGGCTCATGGCCGAGCGGTCAAGAACCAGTTCGTCCACAGCGAACCCAACAGCATCTGACGGTAATGACGGATTCAATCGCACCAAAGCATCCCGCAATCGAGAAAGCAGCACCACCTCGCCTTTCGTCTCCCTCCGAAGAGTACCCGAATGCCCGAACGACTCATCCAACGCCGACACCGTCGACCATCCAAGCTCCGCAAACAGCCCAATCGCAGGCTGCTCGACAAGCTGATCTTCGGTGTAGGGGTTGATCATGGATCAGACTGTTTTGAGAAGTAACCCCAGCAATTCAAGTGCCCCTGGTATCTTCGGATTCAATAGGTAAGCGCTTCTTGGTTCCAGAATATTCAAATACGCTGATGGCTCATCGGAAAACGTATTGCCCTCTTTTACATATGCCTTGTAGCAATAGCCGTTTGAAACAAAAATAACCTTACAGCTGGGAAAATGATCCGCATAGCCTCTAGCTTGACCGGGCGCATAAGAGAGACCTTGTGCAAAGCCTTTTGTTTCAATCAAAACCGCTGCATCTTGGGGGTTCCCGTTGTAAGGGCCATTGAACAAGGCAAGATCCACTCGGCCTCCCGGCACAGGCTGCTCAATTTTGATCGATTGTTCCGGCCACCCCAGTGCGATGAGTAACGGAACGATCAGAAACGTTCGTGTTTCATGTTCACGAACTTCCCCCCAATCGACATTCTCTCTGTAATATTTAGCCAAGCGCCTGATTCGCCGAAACGTTGCCGTCAAATCTTCAGCAGCAGCAACCCTCAGGCCATTTCCAACCAGAAATTCAATGATCTCTTCATCTTCAACCTTAACCGGCATGTTGGGCTCGGGTTCAAACGGGAAAGCAGGGAAACTTGCCACACATAACTTTGCAGCATCAATGATAGTCCTGTCCCATGTCATCTGTAAAGTTCCCCTGGTCAATCCAGGAATATTTATCGAGTATGGCGGTTTATGCCAATCCACGTAACAATAGGCGGGCAAATCCCAACCATCAACATCCCATAACCATCGTTTATCGCCATTACCTCCAGGATTACCACCTCGTTTAACGACAACACCTACGGCTTGAATTTCTTTCATGCCCTTCTTCAGGATCATGTAATCACCCGGCTGAACCATTTTCATGGTCGCCTCCTGAGTTTCCCCACCGACAAACGCCATACCGTATTTGAGGAATACATCTGAATAGTCGCGACCATCTGACCCAGCCGCCACCTGCCAATAATTACTCATGCTGAGATTCGATTGTTTTAATCCAACTTATGCGCCAAATCTCCATTCAGGCGCATAGACTTGAACAGCTCCCAAGCTGATCGCCGTATTGATTCCTGACCGTATCAAGTCTGCAGAAGTTTGCGACAGCGTTTCGTTTTCAGGCGCACCGAAAAACGTGTTTTCACCAAATGACCAAGGGACAGCATTTTCCCCGATAACCATAGCACATGAACAAAAATCCAGCACAGATTTTATCGGATTTTCCGTCGTGAGTGTACTCACCCATACCAAGCGATCACCAGCCCTTATGCGCCAAAGATTTGGGCCATCCATGATATCTTTCGGTTTGTAGCCTTCTTCCAGACGTTTAGCCATTTCAAAAGCAGCTCTGCCTGCCGTTTCAACTGGATGAAGCTCCAGCCAACCCGGTAAATCCACCATACGATTCGTAATAGTTATATAGTCGCCATCTCGCATTTCCCAGAAATCCCGAACATCCCAGGCCGAAGCCGTATTTGATGCAAATAGAGAATCCGTCGCCACCCAAACCACATAGTCCCCTTTTCTGCACGACAAGCGAAGGGTAGAATCCCGTTCAAACCTCTGAACAATTGACGGAGAAACATTGTTCATCATTAAATCTCCGTTTGGCCCGATAAAAGATGTGGTAAAAGTAGGTTTCTGGTTGAGCGAAGATTTTGAATTTGACTTTGAAGCGTTGATACTTGATGTTCAAACGTGTCTACAAACTCGCAAAATTTGTACAGCAACACAGTTGATGGAATCAGAATCTCCAATGTATAGGCCTGATTCCGACTTAGCCCAGGAACTGCAGCATCACTGTTAATGAAGTTCAGGGTAGGCAGCAAATAGTAGAAAAATCTTAAAGGAAGCGCTGATGTAATAAAGTAAGCTGTATCTATCACAAAAAAATCGTCGTCACTCCAGAATACGCTACCAACATTCCCTTTTCGCCCAACGATGATTCCAGGGCCTTCAACCAAACAAGTATCATGATAGCCAACAATCCCACTTGAGCCATAAACAGGGACAACACCTTCGCACCTATTTTCCTTTTTAAGAGCTTTTCCATAGCTAAGTTCGAGCACTTCTCCAAGCCGCTTCACCTCCCAGCCCTGCGGGATATTGCCGAGGGGGGAGGGGACGAGTGGAACGTTTTCGTGGCCGGGGAAGCGGAATTTGACAAACCATTCGCGATAGATAGAGCGGGCCATCGTCTCCAGTATCTTTATCCGCCGCTGGCAATTTTCAATCAGATCATCGTAAGCTGACAAGATTCCCGCGATCCGTTTTTGCTCTTGAAAATCAGGCATACATACGGATACATCTCTAAGAATCCTTGTATTAAGATTTGGAAGAGTAGCACCGACAGCTTGATTTGCTATCCATTTGATAACAGACTTTTGTTGTAAATAGTAATGAAGAAAAAGGGGATCGATGATAGAATCACCCAAGCTTATCCGGAGACAACCTGTACCACACAACCAGCCGTTTTCCTCTTCTCTAATCAGTGCCTGGCGGCCAATATCCCCACGTCTACCGTATACGATATCACCCTTTACCAGCTTATGTCGAGAAAGACGTTCAACATGATCATAAGATACTCGTGCAATCTTATCGGTCGTAATTTTTCCTTCAACAAGGTCTTTTGGCATAATAACTGGGGTTCCATCCTCAGAGTAATCTGATTCATGTAATTGGGAACCAAATGGCCCAGTCTGGATAAGACCATCCACTTCGTCACATATTTCACCAAGCGTCATAATTCTCCACTCACTCATAGCAACTCCGACAATCCCATTCGTTAACTCCTCTCGATTATTCTGGCTATTACCGTCCCGGAAGCCATTCTTTTCAACGCCTATGACAGAACGAATACTCTACCAAAGAGCTGTTAGGCTTTCCTGAACAGTTGACACCGCCAACGGTGACTGTCCGTCTGATAACAAACTCTGACCCGTTGATGGAATTTGTTTTGCCTCACCCCTCACTTCTTCACTCCTCACTTGCTTCATTCAATCCATCAGGATTCTTCAAAGACTTCTTTGCCTCTGAAGCCAGGCGGCGATCCACTTTCTTGACGTCCTCGGCAGGAGAAAGCTTTTCCGGTTGAATACCCCGATCGATCAGGGTATTCCGTACCGCCTTGTTGTTAGTTATATGCTCTTTTGAAATCTCCGATTCGGTACTCATCCCATGCTCCCGGGCATTGAAGATGGTAATCTCGGTCGCAAAGTCTTTCGCTTTGAGAATGATGGTGGGAGCGAAATCAGCCAACGGACGTTTATCCGGAACGTTCCAACTGGCCTTCATCGCCTGTGTGCTTTTACCGAAAAGGGCACTATCACCTTTACTTCGAATCAAAGCAAAGCTATCTAAATTGCCAATTTGCTCGAAAATGACCCCCGACAACTCCTTTTCAGTTTCCGTGAGTTTTTTGCGTGCCGAAACCCGTTCTGCTTCAAGCAGACGCTGCTCGATAACCTCTGCTCGTCGTGTCTGAATGGCGAAGTACGTCTGGGCAAACGCGATCTCCTGCTTGCGGGGATCACCGTTCTGGGCAATAAGGTAGCAGGCATATCGGGTCAGCATGATGTCGTCGATCTCTCTCTGGCTGCCAGAACCGAGATCGACCATTTTGTTGACGTCAACAAAATGGTCTGACACGTCATAACCAGAAACCTCGCAGGCCGTCTTTGCTTTGGAGATAACCGAAGAGAAGTTGCGCCATTCACCATACCCAAGCAAGTGCTGAAGATCACGGGCAAGCCAGAACTCGACTCCGCCTTCAGTCTGTTGTGCGTGAGCCTCGAACGTTGAGGTGAGGTTCTGTACCATTTCCTTTTTCATAGATCAAGAATTTGGGGGTTGAATTCTTAATGCCTGTTTGTTGACGGTTGCGTCTCTCATTGATAAATTCACGAGGGACGCCTCAAAACTCCAGTATCTGTGCGACGTTGCGGGCAATCGTGGCTTCCAGCACACGAGCTTCGGCGTTGAGTCGTTCGAGTTCCTCGTTCAGGGTTGCGAGCTGCTCCTTGAAATCCTCGTCACTCATGGTTTCACCAGGGGCAACGCCGACATAGCGTCCGGGATTGAGCGACCAGCCCTGCGCCTCTATCTCTTCGATCGTCGTAGCTTTGCAGAGCCCGGGAATATCGTGGTAAGCTATCCCGTCAGTGCCATAAGCTGACCGTTCCTCGGCAGCAAAGAGCTGAACGCGCTCATTGCTATCCTTTGCTACAGATGGAGTTGCTGTACCAAAAGCCTCTTCGATCTTTGCCCTGGTTTCGTCACCGCCAAGCGTGTAGTCGAGGGCTTCGCCACGCCAGAGACGGACGAGATTGGCAAGGAAACCGATTTGCGAAGCAGTCCAGTCGCGATGCGCACGATCGACCTGCCGGTAGATGTGCCGTGCGTCGATGAAAAGTACTTGATCTGCACGCGCCGACCCTGTCTTTCCCTTGTCAAGGAACCAGAGCGTACAGGGAAGCGTAACGGTATAAAACATGTTCGGTCCGACCGCAACCATCACATCGACTGCCTGGCTTTCGATGAGCTGGCGTCGGATCTCCTGTTCTGATGAACGTGCATCGGAAGCGGAGTTGGCCATGACGAACCCTGCTCGCCCTTTCTCGTTAAGCGACGAGTAGAAGAGCTGAATCCAGAGGTAGTTGGCGTTGTCCGTGCGCGGCAGGCCAAATGGGTAGCGGCGACCGGGGCCGACCGAGTCCTTCAGGCGCTCCTTGTCGACTGCATTGACGTTGAAAGGAGGATTGGCAAGCACGAAGTCGAAACGGCCGGTAGCAGTATGCGGATCGTCATAATAACTGTTGATGTGGCCTCCATGAAGGATTTCACCTTCAAGACCGTGAACAGCGAGGTTCAGCCGACAGAGACGGCCGGTCTCATCGGTTTTCTCGACACCGTGGATGGAGAGTTCGTCCGAGGGATTCTTCTTGTGTTCGGAAACGAACCTCGCGGAAGAGACGAACATGCCACCTGAACCGCAGGCAGGGTCGAGAATTCTGCCGTGGAATGGTTCGATCACTTCGGTAAGCAGACGGACAATGCTGCCGGGGGTGTAAAACTCCCCGCCACCCTGGCCTTCCGTCATGGCGAACTCACCGAGGAAGTATTCGTAGATACGCCCGAACAGGTCGTAATCAACCGTGTGGGGTATCTCGGAAATCTTTTTCAGCAACTCTTTGAGCACCGTACTGGAGAACAGGTGGTAGGTCCTTGGCAGCACACCGGCAAGCTGCGAGTTGTATTTTTCGATCTCGCGCATGGCGTCGTTGACTTTGGCGCCGATGTGCTCACCTTCGGGCAGGTTGAGCAGGTAACCGAAACGTGACACTTCTGGAAGATACAGGATGCCTTCGGCATGGTAGGCATCCGGATCATCGACCCTGCTTCCCCGGCGCGAGCTCGAACCTGCCTGTTCGAGCTTTTTCCGTCGATCGGTAAAACGGGTTTCCGCAAAAAGAAGAAAAATGAGGCCGAGTACCGGCGCCGAATACTCCTGAGCTTTCAGGCCAGAGTTGGCCCGAAGCTGGTCAGCAGCATCCCAAAGGCGTTTTTCGAGGGCGGCGGTAGCGGTATCTTTTTCGGCCGGGGCAATCCAGTGCATAGTTATAATAATCTGACGGCTTTACTGCATGTACTCGATATTCTGCTATTACAATACACACAATGAGCCACATCTAAAAGAGCTGATTAATCATCTTTTTCTTCTTCAGTCAAATCATTTTTGACTTTTTTTGTCTTTTTACCCAAATTATCAGCAACTTTCTGTAACAGATCAATAACAGATGACAGACCCGGAATTATATTTGGTGACGCTGCAGCTTCAGGCTTCAGTTCTTTAAAGGCTGTTGAATATTCGTCTGTCCACTTAAACGCCGTTTCAAGTTCTTTGAGATCAAACATATCTCCGGACATCTTCAAATACACGAACAGCCGTCCAAACCGTAAAGCATGCCGTCTGTTATATAATATAGTTGCCTCATGAAAACATGACCTGCTCAGATATATCAGAAAGCCTGCCCCCGCAACAAATGCACCACCAATACTTGAGCTTCTCAGAAGGAGCAAATAAAATATATAGTTATACTGATTCTTGTTCGTATATAACTTCTTATTTACAGTTTCCTGGCCGACAGAAGTATCATTTATCTGTGCATTCTTTCCATTATTAACCTTAGACCCTGTGTTTGCGTTAACCGAACGCGTAACAGTCTCCTCTGCTGGCTGGACAAGCTTTACTATTAAATACTTTGATACACTGAGCGAGTCTTGATTCCCAAGCCTCACATTACCATCACCATCTAATCTAATTGAATCATTTATTAAAAGCGTAGCAGGCAAAACCAATGCAATCAAAGACAATACCCCCGTAACAACACCTGCCAGAGTAAGGAACCTCGCTCGCCATGTCAAATAAACCTGTGCCTTCTCAACAAAAATATCTGTAGCCGCCAATTCAGACTTATACTTATCGAATCCTCCTCGCCTCAACTTTTCGCTGAATCGATCCAATAGCAGATGCCGATTATCCAATTCCCTTTCCAGGGCTCGCCATACTTTTTTCCTAAACATCGACTATTATTTTTTTTACAAAAAAACGATCAAGCCTTTAAACCATATCCGTTTAAGAATCACATCTCCCAATACCACCGCTAAGCACATCGCAAATCTTTTTCTTTATTTCCAAATATTTCTGCCAGTTCAAAAAACCAAGCACCACCAAGGCCATGCACATAAAAAAAGTCAATACAAAAATAGCACTACAATTATAACAAATAAAGGCTGGCGGGTAAGCAAATATGCAATACCAACCAGCTAAAACCGATACGATCAAAAGCACAGCCGAAAGAAACTGAAATACATAACTATAATTCAAATACCTTTCCCCAACATCTTCCAATCCACGAACAACGTAATCTATTTTATAGTCTTCACGCCGCTGTTTTTCATCATAGGACGTTAATGCTGGCGGAATCAGATTGATAAGTCCGCGAAGTTCGTCGACACTTTCAATATCCGCCCATTCTTTCAACCCTTCAGTCCATATCTTATTGGTCTTAGCTAACGGCAGATCTCTTAATTCATTGATAGTATAGGGACCAACCCAATGATCAGAAAAGCCAAGAAAATACTTTTTATTGTACATCCTCGTTTTAATAAAATGTGTAATGCGTCTTAAAAGAGTTTGAAATCAATGTACCATGGTCTTTAGCCGTCAGGCCGTTACCATGAAGAGCTCCCGCTCCAATGCCCGGCGTTTGACAAGGCCTCCAAGTTTCTTTCCCCCTCCATACACCCACTTTCCGAATTCGTCGGCGGCTTTGTCGTAGTTGCCCTGATTGAGCTGTTTGAGGAGGGTGCTGGTGCGGAGGTTCTGGGTGCCTGCGTTGTAAGCGAAGTCGACGAGGGCGTCGAACTGGTTCTGATTGATCGGGACGGTGACGTAGCGGCTGACGGCATTCTCGTATTCGCCGAGGGTGGCGTAGAGGATATCGTTGGCTAGGTCTTCCGTGATCGGCGGGTCGGAGAGTTTGACTGAACGCCCATCGGCGTAGCGAGTGGAACCATAACCGATCGTGGGAATACCAGCCGGACAGCGGTAGGGGTGAGCCCTGAAACTTTCGCTCTTGCGGATGAGCTCCAAACAGTTGTCTGATACCTTCATCGTTCGTCAGGTCTGAGTTTCTGAACGCAGATAAATAAACTCAATAAATACAAACGGCAGGAGGAGAACTGCAAAGGACGTAACTGCTATCCCTATATGAAGTAACGTAGTAAAAGAAAAGTGATTTTTCAACTATGGGAAGCAAAATACTCCGCACTGTTGCTGTCATTAAGTGCAAATTGGCGTAACCAGTATTCCAGTGAATGGGGGCGATGGATTCTGACCCAAGGGTGGTGAACTAAGAATGACAAGAGGAGGGAGTAGTGGTTGACTTAACCAACCTGCCGAAGCCGGCGAAAATAATACGACAGCATAAAATGGCCGAAGTCCCGACAAGGCCGGGACTTCGGATGAACGCCTCGCTCTTACCTGAAGAGCATGGCAGAGACTCAGGATACCTGAAGGAAAGACGCCTGCGCAGCGCCAGCAAGGTGATCAGGAGTGGCCGCCTGCGACGATTCGGATCATCTTGATGTTCAGGATGAGAAACCTGAAAAGCTGCCACGGCACGAACTTGCGCCAGAACAGTGTAGCCTTGTCGGGGACCGGCGGATAGGCTTCGTCGTAATAGGCTTTGAATCTATAGTTACCCATGGTTCACTGAGTTTTAAGTTTTCGACTAATTCCTCCGAGACATCTCAATCGTTATTGATCGATCGTCGTGAGCGGATCGAGAGCAAGGCGGACGGAGCGGAGAAACCGGAGTGTACTGATAGTACATGAGGATTTCTAGCACCGCCCAACGCAACTATCAATTCGCGTAACAGATCGAGCACTACTCCGGAATAAGGTACCAGAACGGATACCCTTTCGCCTTGTGGAAGAAGAGGTAGTGCAGGATGAACTTCAGCCAGTGACCGGCAAGACCGGCTTCTCCGACCGAGTAGTTCATGTCGCGGCCCCATTCGGGATATTTTTCCCAGTCGGGCACGATCGGGAAGACCGTCATTGACGCACCGAGGCCGTCAAACGAACCGAAGCCACCGGACACGATACAGGCAGCACCCATTCGAGCCATCGAGGCTGTATGGTGGTGTTCCTTGTGGCCACCCTTGATCTGCTCGGCGATGTTGAGCGCCACGATCTTGCCGATAACGCCAGACGGCATGCCGGTACGAGGCGGAGTCGGGAAGATCTGCCTGCCATTGGGGCTCGACAGAGGCTTCGAAATCGGGTGCGGCGGTGCGAAAGCGATACCCGCAGCGTAGATATTGTCGTACATCGGGGTCTTGTAAATGGTCGGCCAGTCACCGGCAGTCCACTCCTCGAAGGGTTTGGCGGAATAATCCGCGTCTACCTTCATGAACTTGTTCGGGGCGAACATCTTGTCGGTGATGTCGCTGCCGCTCTTGTCGAAAGCGGTAAGCCCAACACCCGTGAACGACGGAATCAGCATCGAAAAATCGTACTCGAGCGTATTCATTTCACCGTCGAGGTTCTCGTAATGGATGACTCCCGGCTCAACCTTGTAAACACCTGCGCGGCGAACCCACTTGACGCCATACTCGGCCAGAAGAGACTCGGTGAAAACCTTGGTCGGAGTGATGTAGCCTCCGCGTTTGATGAACGCGCCGGCCATGCCGAAGTCGCCAAGCTCGTACTCGTTCGAAATCCAGGTAATCTCGGCCATCTTGCTCAGACCTCGTTTGGAGATCTCGTAAGCGACGTTCAGGATATACTCGAATGCCGCGCCCTGACAGGTGGCCATGGCGTGGCCCGTGCCGATGACGAAGCGCTGCTTCTCGCCATTTTTCATCTTCTCGAAGCTCTCCTGCAGCTTTTCCCAGGCATGGGCTGCATGGCTGTAGGTACAGACGGAAAGGCTGTTCTTGTCCGGTCCGAGGCCTTCGGTCGCATCGAAGTTCAGTTTAGGACCGGTGGCATTGACGAGATAGTCGTAATCGACGATCTCGGTCTGACCTGCATACTGCTCGTCGGTGTATTCGATCGTGATGTAGCCCCGATCGGTGGTTTCGTCACCTTCAGGATGGATCGACAGCGCTTTGGCCTGCTTGAAGACGATTCCCCAGCGATCATAGACTTTATGCAGCTTGAAGCGGACCTGGTCGATGGTCATCTGGCCTACGCCGACCCAGATGTTCGAAGGAATCCACTGGTAGTAGCTGTTGGGGCTGACCACGACGACTTCATGGTCCTTCCCGAGCTTTTTCTTGAGAAACGAGGCGCAGGTATGCCCTGATACACCGGCTCCCATTACGACGACCTTTGCCATAACGTCAGAATTTTCGATTGTTTAAAAGCACACCGCAGACTGGACCGGCAATCTGCCGGCAAACGGGTCCATGGAGTGATACCTGCAGAGCAGTATGGAGACAAGCTATGAGGAGAACATGAAGGCATGAACGAAGAGGGATTGGTTCAGTGGCCGCTTTGCCGGACCAGCAGCGAATGCCGAATCCGTACATGAAAACTCCATATATTCTATTATAAGCATACGCTCATATGAATGCAAATCCACAAGGAGACTTTTTAGAATTTTCAGCACTCGTTATGGGTTTAGAATAGGTGGCGATCACAAAGAGTTCCG
>JAAXWP010000016.1:1492-46376 GCA_013334925.1 Chlorobiaceae bacterium | reverse complement strand
TCTTCAGCCATATTATGCCAGAATTTATGTTGAGTCGTAATAAAACTTAATAAGCAAATGTACTATATAAATCGCTGACCTCAAAGCTTGGCAGGGTGCGAAAAACGCGACGAAAGAGAGAGAGAGAAAGAAGAGACACGTTGGACAGCAGATTGGGTCCTATAGGTCCGATGGGTCTGATGGGTCTGATGAAAGAACCGGAAGGATGCGCCGTCTGGCCGGGATCAGTATGACAGGAGAGCTGAAGAGGGGGATATTTATTTCTCTCTCTACCCCGGGCTGAAGCCCGGGGCTATTAGAACAAGAAGTGCTGAATATCCGTCGGGATAAATCCCTCCTGAATGTAAGAGGCTGAAGACCGGGGCTATTAGTAACAAGAAGTGCTGAATATCCGTCGGGATAAATCCCTCCTCAATGGAAGAGGCTGAAAACCTGGGCAAATCATGAGACTCTTCAATAGGGGCAAATATTACTCCGGCGATTAAAAGTATCAGTCCGGTTTGTTATGGGTTGCCATTCTGATCCCGACTTGTCGGAAGAAGAATCCATAAGATATTGTAAGATTTGAAGATGGATCCTTCACTTCGTTCAGGATGACAGACTTTCCCTTGAATTCATTTGCATCCTGTAGTCGCCGGATTAATAAAGAATGAAAGAACCGATTGTACGTCATCCTTATAACTCAGCACTCAGCATTCAGCATTCATCATTCATCATTCATCATTCATAACTCATAACTCAGCATTCTTCACCACGGCTCACGCCCGTCCGTACACATCATCGAAACGGACGATATCATCTTCGCCAAGATAGCCCCCCGACTGTACTTCGATAAGTTCGAGCGGCTCTTCACCATGATTCTCCAGGCGGTGCTGCGCGCCTACAGGAATGTAGGTTGACTGATTTGCCTCGAGCTGGATCCTGCGACCCTCGACCGTAACCAGAGCCGCACCGGTGACGACAATCCAGTGTTCGGCACGATGACGGTGCATCTGCAGCGAAAGTGCGGCGCCAGGCTTGACCGTAATACGTTTGACCTTGAAGCGGGCACCCTCGTCGATCGTTTCGTAGGAACCCCACGGACGGTAGACACGACGATGCATCAACGGCTCGTCGCGCTTCTGACGGATCAGCTCGTCCACGATCTTCCGGACCTCCTGTACCCGGTCTTTCGAAGCTACAAGGACGGCATCTGCCGTCTCGACAATCACGTGGTCCTCGACACCTACCGCGGCAACCAGGCGGCTGGTCGCATGCACATAGCTGTTACGGACCTCGTGTACCAGGACATCTCCCCGTTTGACATTGCCTTCTTCATCTCGCTCCTGGACCTCCCAGAGCGATGACCATGCTCCCACATCACTCCATCCCGCATCGAGAGGAATGACAACCGCACGACGGGTCTTTTCCATAACCGCATAGTCGATCGAATCGGACGGACATGAAGCAAACGCTTCCGGATCGAGTCTGAGAAAATCGAGATCCCGTTTCGAGAGTCGAAGCGCTTCGCGGCAGGCTGACAAAATCTCCGGAGCATTCGCCTCGAGCTCGTTCAGATAGGCTTCCGGCCTGAACAGAAACATCCCGCTGTTCCAGAAGTAGTCCCCTGAAGCGAGATACTCCGCGGCCTTCGCCTTGCCGGGCTTCTCGACAAACTCAACCACCGGACAGGCCTCGCCCTCGCGTCCCTTGCCCGGCTCCACCCTGATGTATCCATAACCCGTTTCCGGTGAAGAGGGTACGATCCCGAATGTCACCAGGTCTCCTCTTTCAGCGGTCTCACGCCCTTTTGTCAACGCGGCCGCAAATGCTTCGGTATCGAGCATCACGTGGTCGGCCGGCATCAGCAGCATGAGCGCATCCGGATTCGATTCGGCAATCAGAAGCGCTGCGATTGCCGCAGCAGGCGCCGTGTTCCTTCCGCATGGTTCGAGAACGATCGTAGGCTGAGCACCATCGATCTCCCTGAGCTGCTCGGCAACAAGGAACCGGTGCTCTTCATTGCAAACGCAAGTCACCGGACCGACATCGTTTACGGAAGAGAGGCGAAGTGCCGTATCCTGCAGCATGGTTTTTTCACTGAACAGCGACAACAGCTGTTTCGGATACATCGCACGCGAAAGCGGCCAGAGCCTTGCGCCGGAACCACCGCTGAGAATGACTGGAATGATCATTTAAGACTCGTTTATCATCAATTTG
This sequence comes from Chlorobiaceae bacterium, assembly GCA_013334925.1. Classification (GTDB taxonomy): domain Bacteria; phylum Bacteroidota; class Chlorobiia; order Chlorobiales; family Chlorobiaceae; genus Chlorobaculum. Next base: position 44,177 of record JAAXWP010000016.1, on the reverse strand, counting down.
TCCGAAAGAAGCATATCACCACCAACCGAGTTTCAGCGCCCTGCGTACATCTCTTCGTAATATCGCTGATAGGCCCCGGAAGTCACCTCGTCAAGCCACTCCTGATTGGAGAGATACCAGTCGACGGTCGCCTCCAGCCCCTCCTCGAAGGTGATCGAGGGCACCCATCCCAGTTCACGCTGCAGCTTCGAAGCATCGATTGCATAACGAAGGTCATGACCGGCACGGTCGGTCACGTAGGTGATGAGTGATTCCGAAGTGCCCGGCTGACGGTCGAGTTTCCGGTCCATGATCCTGCAGAGCAGGTGAATCAGGTCGATGTTGGTCCATTCGTTGTGACCGCCGATGTTATAGGTCTCGCCGGTCGCGCCTTTGTGGAAAATGACATCGATAGCCCGGGCATGGTCGACCACCCAGAGCCAGTCACGCACGTTCTCGCCCTTGCCATAGACAGGCAGCGGCTTGTTATGACGGATGTTGTTGATGAAAAGCGGAATCAGCTTCTCGGGAAACTGGAATGAACCGTAGTTGTTCGAGCAATTGCTGATGACTACCGGAAGGCCATACGTGTCATGGAAAGCCCTGACGAAATGATCCGAGGAAGCCTTCGAAGCCGAATAGGGGCTGTGTGGATCATACGCGGTGGTTTCGGTGAACATACCTTCCCGGCCAAGCGTCCCGTAGACCTCGTCGGTAGATACGTGGTAGAAACGTTTCCCTTCGAAATCCCCCTCCCAGGCGACCCTGGCAGCGTTGAGAAGATTGACCGTTCCAAGAACGTTCGACATCACGAACTCCACCGGGCTCGAAATCGATCGGTCCACATGCGACTCAGCAGCCAGATGGATCACTCCATCAAAACGGTTCCCGGCAAACAGTTCTTCAAGAAAAGCGGCATCGGTGATGTCACCCTTCACGAACCGGTAGTTCGACATAGACTCGACATCCTTCAGGTTGGCCAGGTTTCCGGCGTAGGTCAGTTTGTCGAGATTGGTGATGGTATAGTTCGGAAAGGCATGAAGCAGATGCCTGACAACATGTGAACCGATGAACCCGGCTCCGCCCGTGACCAGAATGTGCATTGAGTAACAGTTGATAGTTGATAAGGAGTTAGGTCATAATGATGCTGAGCTCTTCATAAGACCCATAGAAATCGTTCGGAGTAACGCATAACGTGTCACGTTTTCCGCGTCGCGCATCACGACGCGTCACGTTTCACGAGCTCCTGTTCAGCGAGCATCCTCAGGAGTCCATCGTGCCAGTGCGGAATCTCGAGGTTCCAGTCCTGCCTGATCTTGCGCTTGTTCAGCACGCTGAAATGCGGGCGTTTTGCCGGCGTGGGATAGTCCGCCGTTTCGATCGGGTTCACACGACATGATCGTTCGCCGGCAATCATGACGGCCAGAGCGAAATCATACCAGGAACAGACCCCTTCGTTCGAATAATGGTAAGTCTCGGCATACATAGTCTGCGGATCGGAACGCTCCAGAATATCGAGAATCGCCGAAGCGAGATCCCGGGCATAGGTCGGAGTGCCTATCTGATCGAACACCACACCGAGTGACTCCCGTTCACTACCGAGCCGAAGCATGGTCTTTACGAAATTCTGGCCGTACGACGAGTAGAGCCAGGAGGTACGGAGGATCAGATAGGATGGGCCGATCCTGCGGATCGCCTCCTCGCCCTCCCATTTCGACTGGCCATACACTCCGCAGGGCATAGCAGGATCGTCTTCACGATACGGACGGCAATTGCTGCCATCGAACACATAGTCGGTGGATACGTGAATCAGAAGCGCACTGACGGCCTTTGCCGCAAGAGCGAGCACTGCCGCGCCGTCACGGTTGACCCGGAAAGCGGTATTGACATCGGTTTCAGCTTTGTCAACCGCTGTATAGGCTGCACAATTGACAATCGCACCAATAGCATGCTCACGACAGAATGCTGTCGCAGCATCGGCATCGGTAATATCAAATTCAGGCAGATCAGTGAAATAAAAACGGTGAGAGGTATGGGAATCCTGCAATGCCCTCAGTTCAGAACCAAGCTGACCTTTGCTTCCGGTCACCAGTATGTTCATAGACGACAGTTAATGTTTCTGACAATTAAAAATCAATACTCTTTTTACTGCTATGCAGTCACACGTGTCATTCCGATCGCGGCTTTTCGTGATAAGATTCCGGCACTCATTTTCAATACACAGAAGGATTCTTCATGCCACGGTGTTTCATTCAGAATGACAGACCTTCCTCCTCGCTTTTTTCAGGACTTACCATTGCCGCGTCAATAAGGGTGAACGACAGCGCCGATCGTGACTGCCATTGAGCCATCCGTTACCGGAGGACAGGCTCCTGACAATTGTTTTATCGAAAAATCCTTCAGTACGGCAGTTCGAGACCTTCGATTTCACGGAGCTTGGGCTGGCGGATATCCTTTGCGGACAGGCTGGCATCCTCGGGTGCGATACGCCAGTCGATACCGATCTCAGGGTCGTTCCACAAGATACCTGCATCGAATTCTGGTGCGTAATAAGCATCGCATTTGTAGCTGAAAAGTGCCGTATCACTGAGAACGGCAAAGCCATGGGCAAAACCTGGCGGAATCCACATCATCCTGCGGTTGTCTCCGCTCAGCTCCTCGGCCACATGCCTGCCGAAGGTAGGAGAGCCCTTGCGAATATCTACGGCCACATCGAGCACGGTGCCTCTGATAACACGAACAAGCTTGCCCTGAGCGTGCGGAAGTTTCTGATAATGAAGCCCCCTGATCACTCCATGACGTGAAAATGATTCATTGTCCTGAACGAACACCCGTGGACCGGCATGCCGCTCGAACACATCGAGGCGGAACGATTCGAAAAAATAGCCCCGTTCATCCCCGAAAACTCGGGGTTCGAACAAGAGGACTCCGGGAAGAGCGGTCTGTATGACGTTCATGAACTACGAAACAGGAATAATGATCGATAACATGATTTATGCAGAATGAACCCGACGAAACGACAGCATATCAGACCCGACCGTCGCGCCCCTGCTGCAGAAGTTTCCTGAGATAGAGGCCATACTGGTTCTTGATGAGCGGCATCATCAGGCGTTCGAGATCCTCGTCGCCGATCCAGCCGCGCCGCCAGGCAATCTCTTCAGGACAGGCGACCTTGAGTCCCTGACGCTTTTCGACGGTTTCGATGAAGTTGCCGGCCTCCTGGAACGAGTCGTGCGTGCCGGTATCGAGCCACGCAAATCCCCTGCCCATGATCGAACAGGAGAGATCGCCACGCTGGAGATAGGCATCGTTGACAGAGGTAATTTCCAGTTCACCTCTGGTAGAGGGCTTGATGGTCGCGGCGATATCGACCACATCATTCGGATAGAAATAAAGACCGACAACCGCATAACTCGACCTGGGCTGTTCGGGTTTTTCGACGATGGACAGCACCTGCCCTCCCTCATCGAATTCGACGACACCATAACGCTCGGGATCACTGACGTAGTAACCGAACACCATGGCCTTATGCTCCTCATTGACGCTCCGTACAGCCTCTTCAAGCATGGCGCTGAATCCGTAGCCGAAAAAGATGTTGTCACCAAGCACCAGGCAGACATCGTCGCTGCCGATAAAATCCCGCCCGAGAATGAATGCCTGCGCAAGTCCGTCAGGCGAAGGTTGTACGGTATAACTGAGCGATATGCCCCAGTCACTGCCATCGCCGAGCAGCTTGACGAACGACGCCTGGTCTTCAGGTGTAGTGATGATCAGAATGTCCCGGATGCCCGCCAGCATCAGCGTGGTCAGCGGATAGTAGATCATCGGTTTGTCATAGACCGGCAGCAACTGTTTCGAGACGCCCCGGGTCACCGGATAGAGACGGGTGCCGGAACCTCCGGCGAGAATGATTCCTTTCATACAAGCTTTGCCTTTGGCCGGAGAGCACGGTGATGTGCTGGCCTTGCCGGTTTGTCGGAATAAAGTTGATTAATATAGTTAAAAATTATGTCGGCAACATCTTCAGCCTGACAGTTCAGATCACTTGTCGCTTCCATATTTACAATGACATGCAGCCAGCGTCGACCCCTTCAAATCAGACTTACTGGGCAATAAAACATGGATTGACCATATCAGGTTTGTTATACACCAGCTCCTGTCCGGTCCGGATATCGACCACATTTTTTCCGACCGCCTTGAGAATGGCATGTCCGGCTGCCGTCTCCCATTCGAGTGTCGTTTCGAGACGAGGATAGAGGTCAGCCTCTCCGGTTGCCACAAGACAGAATTTAAGCGCTCCTCCCTTCGGCACGAGATCCATGCTGAGCTCCCTGTTGCCAAGATCGTTCATGTACTTGAGCACCATCTCGTCACTCCTTGAACGGCTGACCACAATCCGGCATGAACGAACTCCGGAAAGCAGCCCCCTTCGTCCAGACCGGAACAGGCGCGTGGTATAGGCAATGGAACTGCTTGCTTCACGAACATGAAAAGCGCCAGTCTCCCGACTTGCGCAGTACAGCTCATCCCTGGACGGCACATAGACAACACCAAGCACAGGTTCATGCCCTTCAACAAGCGCCACGCTGACCGTATACTCTCCGGTACTGCCCATGAACTCATCAACGCCCTGGAGCGGCGAAACCATCCAGAACTGAAGCCAACCGGAACGAATTTCATATGGAACCGGTTCGCCGTACTCGCTCAGTATGGGCAACCCGGTCACCGAAAGCGCACGGGTGATGAGCTGATGAGACTCAAAGCCGGGTTCGTCCGTTGCAAACTCCTCTTCCGTACCATCCTCAAGGACTGGCACACGGCAATCATGCCTTGCTATCGCCCTGCCGGCTTTCATGCATGCCTCAATAGCAACGATAAGTTCCGGTGTCATAATCGAGATGAAATAATTCCCTGTTGACCTGTCCTGGCCGGCATGCCGGTCTGTCCAGAATGGAAACCGACCAGAATGCAGCAATGGACTCTTTCCGTTTATCAGATCAAATAGCGTGCCAGGAAATTACATCAGCGGAAAATGCCGTAATCATGGCCTTTTCTTGCCAATACGCCCATATTTTCTCGATTTCGAGGCGTAACACCGCCCCCTGATGTCTCAACCTGAGAAACGATGTACAGCCTGTTTCAGCCCGCTCGCTTTCCGGTTTCAGCCATGTATATTATTGCGTAACTTAATGAACAAGCTAACTCAAGCCACGAAGAGCACGCGTCACGGATGACCGGAGCTTCTTCTCAATATTCTGAGCACGTAACATTGGCAATGACCATCGAAACCCGTAATTCAGGAAAAGAACATTTCTATATCAACCGCAATGCAAGGGATCTGTACCACCTGGAGGACCTTGCAGTGCTCTCGCTGTCCCATGACCGGCGCGAAGCGCTGAAACAGGCTGAAAAGCTTGCCGATGCAATCAACCAGCGCATCGTGATGCTCAAGGGCAGTGACGCAAAGCAGCTGTTGCCGGCGCAACTCCATGGCATGAAGCTGTTGCATGAAGTGTTCCACCACATTCTGTCCAGGGCTGCCGGCCTGGCTGCCAACGCGATCTCGATTGCAGAACGCAGCACCTCCCCTTGGCTTACGAGAGAGTACCTGGCCAGTTTCCTGGATCATTTTCCACCGCAGGATCTGTACCGGACCACAAAAAAAGCCACTCAATACCTCGAGTCCGGCTCAAACCTGCATTCTGCTCTGGAGGAGGCCTATCTGGTCTGGCTGAACAACCAGAACCCCGCCATGGAACAGTTCTTCGACCTTCTGAGTGACCGTGATCTCAGGAAAAACACCGCTTATCCACACATGGTATCGGCCATGCATCAGGCAATGGATGCTGCGGGTCCGGTAGGACCGGACAATACGGACCTTGCTGATTTGCTCACCCTTCCCATGAGGAGTGCTCCCGACTCGTTGCTGGCCCAGCTCAGGTATATCCGGCTGCACTGGTCTGAACTGCTCGAGGACTCCCCCTGGTGGGAACTGCTCGACGATGCCATCGTCCTGATCGAAGACGAGGATCGCTACCTCTTCTTCGAGAACCTTGCGACCGAAAACAAAGGCCACGAAAGAGGCGGTTTTGAAAAAGAGGCCCGGGTTCCGAGCTTCGCCAACCTGGCTGACGCTCCGGCAAGATACTCGCCTGACTCGTCATGGATGCCGGAAGTGGTCATGATCGCCAAAAGCACCTATGTCTGGCTCGACCAGCTCAGCCGAGCCTATGGTTATCCGATACGGCGCCTTCAGGACATACCTGACCGGGAGCTCGATCTGCTTGCCGAACGAGGATTCACGGCTCTCTGGCTTATCGGTCTATGGGAGCGGAGCCACGCATCGGAGATGATCAAACGATTGCAGGGAAACCCTGAGGCCAAAGCCTCGGCCTACGCCCTCGAAAACTACGACATAGCCCTCGAAATCGGCGGCTACGAAGGATATCTCGATCTGAGGAACCGGGCAGCCCGGAGAGGCATCCGCCTGGCGAGTGACATGGTGCCGAACCATACCGGTATCGACTCGGAGCTGGTCAGGCAGAAGCCAGAGTGGTTTTTGTCGACCTCCGAGCGCCCCTACCAGAATTACACCTACAATGGCCCGAATCTCTCCCGGGACAGCCGTTACGGAATTCATATCGAAGATGGTTACTGGAACCGCTCCGACGCCGCAGTAACATTCAGGAGAGTCGACTACCTGACCGGCGACACCCGGTACATCTACCATGGCAATGACGGCACCAACATGCCATGGAATGATACCGCCCAGCTCGACTTCCTCAACCCTGAAGTCCGTGAAGGGGTGATCCAGCAGATCCTGCACGTCGCCAGAATGTTCCCCATCATCCGGTTCGATGCGGCGATGGTGCTGGCCAAAATGCACATTCAGCGCCTCTGGTTCCCTCAGCCAGGGCACACCGCAGGAGTTCCCTCCCGTGGCGCGTTCTCGATGAGCATGGCCGATTTCGAGGCGGCTATTCCCGAAGAGTTCTGGCGTCAGGTCGTGGACAGGATCAAAGAAGAGGTGCCGGATACCCTGCTTCTGGCTGAAGCCTTCTGGATGCTGGAGGGGTACTTCGTCAGGACTCTCGGCATGCACAGGGTCTACAACAGCGCGTTCATGCACATGCTGAAAAAGGAGGACAACGCCGGCTACAGGGAACTGATCAAAAAGACTCTCGAGTTCGACGCCGAGATCCTGAAGCGCTATGTGAACTTCATGAACAATCCCGACGAGGATACCGCCATTGCGCAGTTCGGCAAGGGAGACAAGTATATCGGGGTCTGCATGATGATGATCACCCTGCCAGGGCTTCCTATGATCGGACACGGTCAGGTCGAAGGGTTCACCGAGAAGTATGGCATGGAGTACGCACGCGCTTACTATGACGAACAGGCCGACCAGGAGCTGGTCGCACGTCACTACCGGGAGATCTTTCCTGTGATGAAAAGGCGCCGGCTTTTCGCCGAGGTGCACCACTTTTACCTTTTCGACCTCTACGCTCCCGACGGCAGCGTGAACGAGCATGTATTCGCCTACACGAACAGGCTTGGAGAGGAACGGGCTCTCGTTCTGTACAACAATCGTTTTGAGATAGCCGAAGGTTGGTTACGACTCTCAGCGGGTCAACTTCGCGACGGATCGATCAGGCAGACCTCGCTGGCCGACGCACTGGACCTTCCCGACGCCCACGATGCCTATGTCATATTCAGGGATCACGCGAGCGGCCTCGAGTTCATTCGTTCCTGCGCCCGTCTCCGCGACCATGGACTGCAGGTGTTGCTTGAAGGGTATCGGTACAATGTGTTCCTCGATTTCAGAATCGTCCGGCCCACGAAACTCAAACCGTACGATCAGGTCTGTGACGACCTGGCCGGGCGCGGGGTGGCCTCAGTCGATCTCGAAGCACTCTCCATGAGTCTCAGACCGGTTCACCAGGTCATCGCTGACGGTCTCGGATCCCTCCGGATCGATGCTTCCGCGAAAAAGGCTACCGATGCGGTTGCCTCGAGAAAATTCGGTGAGCAATGTGAACGTCTGCTTATGGAGGTATCGGCGCAATTCGAGGTGGTCATGGAACAACCATTGACTCTGCCTCCTGAAATTGCAGACGCCTCTTCCAGGCTCTATCTGACTGCCAGACAGATTTCGGTTCTTTTGCAAAAAACAGCCGGAGAAAAAAGGCTCAAAGCGGCGCTTGGAATCGTCGGGGATGATTGCCAACCCTTCTGCGACATGATCGATGACCTGATCGCCCTGGAGTGTATCCAGGAGCTGTTGAGGCATAACGGTATCCTCCAGCATCAGCTTATCGATGACTGGCTGCTTGCTGGAACGCTTCTGCCCCTGTGGTCTGAAAATACAGGATCAGCGGTATCAGGAGCGGAGTTCATCGACCTCTTCTCCTGCCTGCTTCTTCAGAGCGGAAAAGAGAACCCCGACAACACACCGGCGTCAATACTCAAAGAGGCATTGCGCCGTCTTTTCACTTCAGGAGACAAGCACTTCAATTCATTCATGCGGTTCCAGCATCTGCACCTGAAGACCTGGTTCAGGGAGCACCGTTTCACGCTGATGCTCTCGTGGATCTGGATCAACGCCTTGCTCCATGAGATCGATGACAAAAAGGCACTGACAGAAGCAGGTATCGAAGCAATGCTGAACGAGTGGATCGAAGGGCTTGAGCATCTCGATGAAGCCGCATTCCTGAGCGGATATGAAATGCAGACATTGCTTGAAAAACCGTAAAAACTCGAGAGGTTGTTTAATACTTCGGCAACAATAAGTCGCAAATGAATGCCAGACACCATCTGTCATCCTGAACGAAGTGAAGGATCCATCTTCTTTTTTTAAAAAAATGGAGTTGTGGATTCTTCTCCCGACAGGCCGGGATCAGAATGACATTGTCTGCTGTCGTGGGTTGTAATCTTTAATTGCCGGAGTAACAACTAAATAACTGAAACAGTCTGCTCTTTGTGCCAGATTGAGTTATTACCGGAGCAAAGGTCATGAAGAGCCATTGCAGCACTGAAATAGCGGCGTTTTGAAAGGAGGCGGTCTCAGAAGGGATTCACCTATGTGTTTTGCGTTTGTCCCTGAATGTCATCCTGAATGAAGTGAAGGATCCAGAATAATTGGGACTACTTCATAAATGATAGAAATATAAAGACTTACGAGACACTTATGGATTCTTCGCCCGACTGTGTCGGACTCAGAATGACAGAAATAGTGAACGAACTGGCGTCAGTAAGCGGGTTTGTTGGTGCTTTTGAGACAACCTCCCTGTATTGATACTCAACCAGGTTTCTGAAAACGCCTCACCGCCTCCTGACGAACGCAGAAAAGCCCGGCAAAACCGGGCTTTTCTGTTGTCCTGACGAAGACGATTGTCTTCAAACACTCAATGAGCAAGTGCAGAGTACTCTGCGTAAACCCTGTAGGTGTTGACAAGCAGGAATGCGAGAACCAGCAGGCCGATAATGGTGAAAATCGGGCTGCGCTGCTCTTTCGATGCCTGACGATCGAAAAAGGGAACCAGCATCCAGAAACCGCCACCGATGGTGAAAAGCACGATAGCGAGCAGTTCACCACCCTCGAACTTGAAGTCCTTGAGCAGCTGGAACTGTGCCCAGAAATACCACTCGGGTTTGATACCAACCGGAGCCGAAGCGAGAGGATCTGCTTTGACACCGATCTCCCACGGGAACACCGCGGCAAGATAGACGAGAAGAGCGAAGCCAAGCATCCAGCCGATACCGTCCTTGGCAAGGAAGGTCGGGAAGAACTTGTCGTAGCCCTTGATGAGACCAGCTTCCTTGTAACCGATCGGAGCGGAAGTACCAAGGATCTGCACCAGGGTGAGGTGAGCGGTCAGGACCAGGAGAACCAGGCCGGGAAGCAGCACGACGTGGAGCGAGAACATACGGGTGAGGGTCTCACCGCTCACTTCGGGGCCACCACGAAGGATTTCAACCAGGAATGCACCACCGGGAGCCACTTTCGGAACCTCGGTGCCGACCTGGGTCGCAAAGAAGGCCAGCTCGTTCCACGGCAGGAGATAGCCGGTGAAGCCGAAGCCAAGGCTGAGCACAAGCAGGAGGAAGCCGCTGACCCACATGAGCTCACGAGGTTTACGATAGGACTTCATGAAGAAGGTGCTGAACATGTGAATGAACAGCATCATGATCATGAGGTTGGCGCTCCAGGCGTGAATCTGGCGGATGAGCCAGCCAAACGGAACTTCTTTCTGGATAAATACGAACGAGGAGAATGCTGAGGCTTCGGTAGGTTTGTAGTACTGGAGAAGCAGAAGGCCGGTGACGATCTGGATCATGAAGAAGAACAGACCGAGTCCGCCGAAATAGTACCAGAAGGAGAGGCGATGCTTCGGCACCTCTTTTTTCTTCAGATAGTCGAGGATCGGCATGATTACGTAAAATCGCTCCTGGAACCATGCGCCCAGAGCACCAACCCTGTTGTTTTTGTAGGGGTTGGCATCCGTACGGTCTACCGGAGGCTTGTAAACGCCGGAAGGTGCTGCTGCAGCCTTCGGGGCCTGAGGTTTTGCGGCAGCAGGAGCAGCGGGTTTCGCCGCACCTGGTGCAGCCGGCTTTGCCGCGCCGGGTGCCGCCGGTTTCGGCTTGGCAGGCGCGTTGCCTGCGGCCGGATTCTGATTTTCAGCCATATGTCTTGACTCCCTTGATTTTCAGGTATTGATGCTTAAGCTTTTGAAACGATGATACTGTCGCCCTCGATCCTTGCCTTGAACTGCTTCAGTGGCAGCGGCTGAGGACCAGAGATGATCTCACCGGTCTGCTTGTACTTCGCGCCATGGCATGGGCAGAACAACAGATCCTGATCTTTTTCCCAGCGAACCAGGCAGCCGAGGTGGGTACAGACCGCGCTGACCGCAGTCAGGGCGCCGCCTTTATTGACCACGATGACCTTGTCGGTGTTGAACTGGTAAATCTTGTACGCTCCGTCAGGAACCTCGGATGCCTTGCCGACGGTAAGTTCGTTGACCACCTTGACCTCCTTGACTGGTGGGATGATGTACTTGACGACAGGGTAGAGTGTGGTGGCTGCAACTACAGCGCCGACACCTCCGACGATCTTGTGCAGAAAGCTCCTGCGCTCGAAATCGACGCCTTTCAGGCCCTCTTCCCTCGGTTTGCCGCTTGCAACGGCCCCCGAAGCAGAGACTTCAGCACCGTCGCCCAGCGTGCCTAACCTTGCAGGGCTCTTGAAATTACCAGTTTGTGCCATTACGGTCTATCTCCTTTTTATGACTTGGGTTGCTTAAACATAAGGAATGACGATACCTGACTGCAACGTGCTGACGGGAAGGCCCTCTGCATACATTGTCTGAGGAAACGAAGCGATTTCCATGCAGATCAGATTTCTCCAAAACGACTTTGAAATTAAAATTTTTTCCTATTTAACCAATCAAATTGGTGCTTGAAAAAATTGTAGTACCGATACATTGCTGTCGTCTCTCCATCGCGCCATATGCGGCTCGCCGTAAAAAATCGCATGAATGGCGACTGCAGTGCCGAAGGGTCGAGAAATTCAGAAATACCGTCGACACCATCGGTTCTGACACCATCGACAGTCAGATGGAATCTTGAGGAGAAACGGAGATAAAACGGACCTGAATCCAATACCTTGTGGTGATCGACACCAATACCGATTCCGTCAGCCTCCAGTGATATCTCACGGCCATGCAAAGGGGCGAAAACTCCTTTTTTCCTGCGACGCTCACTGACCCTGGCCCCCTCGATGACCTGCTGCACGCCGCGCTCATGGTCATTGAGGAGTATGAGCGTGAGAGGGGTGCAGCTCTGCTGCCTGAACCAGACAGCATAATAGACCAGATCGTACCGCTCTGAAAAAACTCTGCCCCAGTACCATCTCCGGAAATATTCATGCATGGGCATCGAGCCGAGATTGTGATCGTGATAGCCGCGGCCTCGAATCGAGCGCATGCTGCGCTGACCGGGTTCCGGACCACTGATGACAAGTTCGCCTTCGACATCGGCTTTTGGTACGCTCAGCAGCCACTGGTGGCGGTGCGCCCGCCCTGGCATGCAGTCGGTTGATTTCCGGTAATCGAACCGGTGAGTGGGTCTGAAGGAAAATGACCCGGACAGGTGCAGGTGTCGGGCTGGAAAATCAAAATCGACGGTGATCAGATATTCATCCTTCACCGGATCGTACGTGAAGCGGTTACGGTCAAAACGGACGCCGATGCCATCCGGAGAGAACTCGGCCAGGCCATCGCGGCCCTCCCTGATGAAATTGACGATCTCCCTGCCCCGCTCATAGACCTGAAAACTGAATCCGGCATACTGATCAGGCCGAGGGGAATCGGCACGGCGGCGGGCTCTCCAGCTGTCGTAATGCCGCATATAGAATGGAGAAAACGCAAACCCGGAAAACCAGATGATGACAATCGAAATATCGCGTTCACGATCTTCGGCATCGAAATACCACCATTCGTAAGCGCCGGGGTCATCGAGCCGGTGCCAGGACTCCTGGGCAGCATCGGTCGTGATGTTCATTCAGAAGAGAAACAGGGGTGAAACGGCTGGCATCTCATCAGAAAACGTCTAACTGATATGGTCGTAGTGGATGATGTTAGCCGAACAGGAAATGAGGACGAAAGAGTGGAACTGATGGTCTTGCAGACTGACAATCGAAGACCTGGTGGACAGAGAGGGAATCGAACCCACGACACAAGGATTTTCAGTCCTTTGCTCTACCAACTGAGCTATCTGTCCAATTGACTTGATGCTAATATAAGGATTAGCCGGTTACTTCAAAACAGAAAATGCATTATTTCAGAGAAACCCGCCACACCGGGTGGCATGGCGGGCTCTTTGGAATCAGGCCCCCTGACCGATTCGTTCGACGCCCCGTGCTATGCGACGAAGAACGGTCTCTTTGCCAAGAACCTCGAGCATGTGGTACAGGCTCGGTCCGAAACTCACGCCGGAGGTAACGATTCGGAGTGGGTGGATAAGCACTGCCGGTTTCAACCCTTTCGGAGCGACAAACGCTTTGAGAGCGCTCTCTATGGCCTCCGCGGTAAAATCGTCGGCGGCTTCGAGCACTGTTGCAAACTCACTGATCAGCCCGGGTGTCTCGGGAGTCCAGCGTTTCTGGACAGCTTCCTGTTCGTAACTATCCGGCTCGAAGAAGAAGTAGCTGCTGAAGGTGACAAACTCGTTCTCGAAGTTGACGCGCTCCCGCATCAGATCGACAACCTTGCCCAGGTAGGCGTCGGAAGAGATCCGGTCCACCGGCATTTCTACAGGACGCTGCTTCAGCTCTTCAAGAAGCAGGGGCTTGATGTTCGAGACGATCTTTTCGACCGGACGCGACTTGATGTACTGTTTTTCCAGCCAGGTGAGCTTCTCGACATTGAACACGGCACCGGCGCGACCGACTCTCTCCAGCGAAAACTTCTGAATGAGCTCGTTCATGCTGAACACCTCCTGCTCGCTGCCCTCGCCCTCGTTCCAGCCAAGCAGCGCGACGAAGTTGACAATGGCATCGTTGCTGAAGCCTTTGCGCATGTAGTCCTCGACGGCCACATCACCCTGACGCTTACTGAGCTTGGAGCGATCAGGATTGAGCAGAAGCGGAAGATGTGCGAACTTCGGCGGTTCCCAACCGAAGAATTCATACAGCAGAAGATGTTTGGGCATCGAAGGCAACCACTCCTCACCTCTGATGATATGGGTGAACTCCATCAGATGGTCGTCGATGACGCTGGCGAAATGGTAGGTAGGAAAACCGTCCGATTTCATGAGCACCTGATCGTCGATGGTCGATGAGTCGAACTCGATGGGACCGCGAATGATATCTTCGAACCATACGGAAACGTAATCCGGAACCTTCATCCTGACGACGTATGGAGCGCCCTCATCGAGTTTTTTCCTGATTTCGGATTCCGGCATGCTGCCGCCCATATCTTCCGGAAGCCACTTGCGGTTATACTTGGGCTGCAGGCCCTGCTTGAGTTGAAGCTGACGATTCTCCTCGAGCTCCTCGGAGGTCGAAAAGCAGTAGTAGGCATTCTTGTCCTCAAGCAGCTGATTGCAGTAGTCCCGATAGATCGAAAGGCGCTGGGACTGTACATAAGGACCGTAGTTGCCACCATGTACCGGACTTTCGTCGGGGATGATACCTGCCCACTCAAGGGTACCAATGAGGTTTTTTTCCGCATCCTCGACCTTCCTGCTCTGGTCGGTGTCTTCGATCCTGATGACGAAGTCACCATTCATCCTCTTTGCGAACAGGTAATTGTACAGTGCGGTACGCAGACCACCCACATGGAGGTATCCCGTTGGAGAAGGGGCAAATCTCGTTCTAACCCGTTGACCGGCCATAGCGTTAGAAATCCAGTTTAGTTTTTACTACGTCTTCGTTGCTTTTGATCGCTTGGAATTTAAAAAAAACTCCCTGCATTTAGTAACTGCAAGATGTAAAAGAAAAACCGGCTTTAAGCCCTTTTCTTATAATTCCTGTCTCCAGAAAGCCTTTCAGTGAAGTTTATCATTAGACTTCATACATAAACTTTTTGGTTTCCACGGAAGTTTTAATTTTAATTACTTTTAATGTCACAAGTTATCCGTGCATCACCCGAACCGTCTCCCGATGCAGAACCAGAACGACAGCCAGAAAGCTCCAAAAGCCCGTCCAGGCAACAGATTCATGCCTCCGGACAAGGGCAGCCAACAGGGCGAACGCTCTCCTGAAAAGGATGAGCGTGAGGGTGGAAACTTCCCCAAATTTCTGGTTTTTCTGATGTTGGCGCTTCTGGGGCTGTTTGTTTTCCAGCGATTTTTCGTACAGGAAACGGCGCCAGAGATCTCCTATAACCAGTATCGTTCGACACTCACCAGCGGCATGATCACCGACGTGACGGTGCGAGTGAATCAGGACCGTTCTGCACTTCTTATCGGGAAACTCAAAGCGCCTGTCCGCATTACCCTTGCCAACGGTACGGTTGCCCAGACAGACCGTTTCATGGTAAGGATACCTGGCTTCGACCTCGCCCAGGCTGACCGGCTGACCGACGCCGGTGTACAGCTCAAGATTCTGCAGAGTAATGACGATATATCGAACTTTATCGTGCTCATACTTCCATGGGTACTGTTCGGGACGGCATACTTCCTCATCTTCAGGCGTATGTCCAACCAGAATGGCGGCGCGAACAAAAACATATTCAGCTTTGGTAAAAGTCGCGCCAAGCTGATCAGCGAGTTCGATGTGAAGGTGACCTTCAAGGATGTGGCTGGCGTCGATGAAGCTGTCGAGGAGCTCAGGGAAACCGTCGAATTCCTGATGAACCCGGAAAAATTCCAGAAGATCGGCGGAAAGATCCCGAAAGGCGTACTGCTCCTTGGCCCTCCCGGAACGGGCAAAACACTTCTTGCCAAAGCTATCGCCGGTGAAGCAAAGGTTCCGTTCTTCTCCATCTCGGGTGCCGATTTTGTCGAAATGTTTGTCGGTGTTGGAGCTGCCAGGGTTCGCGACCTGTTCGACACGGCCAAGAAAAATGCGCCCTGCATCGTTTTCATCGACGAAATCGATGCCGTGGGCAGAAGTCGTGGCGCAGGACTCGGTGGCGGACATGACGAACGGGAACAGACACTGAATCAGCTCCTCGTCGAGATGGACGGTTTCACGACCAAGGACAATGTCATACTTATCGCCGCCACAAACCGCCCTGATGTGCTCGATACGGCCCTGCTCAGACCCGGAAGGTTCGACCGTCAGGTTACCATCGACAAGCCGGATATCAGGGGACGCGAAGCCATCCTGAAAATCCACACGAGAAACACGCCGCTTTCCGAGGATGTCGATATCGCGATCATCGCCAAGAGTACCCCTGGTTTTTCCGGGGCCGACCTGGCAAACCTGGTCAATGAAGCCGCCCTGCTCGCCGCAAGATACGAGCAGCAGATCATCACGAACGAAAATTTCGAACAGGCACGGGACAAGGTGCTCATGGGGCCTGAGCGCAAGAGCATGTACATCTCTCCCGACCAGAAAAAGCTGACCGCGTATCACGAAGCCGGTCATGTGCTTGTCTCCAAATTCACGCCGGGCTCAGATCCGATCCACAAGGTCACCATAATCCCACGTGGACGCAGCCTTGGCCAGACCGCCTATCTGCCTCTCGAAGACCGGTATACGCACAACAAGGAGTACCTCCTTGCCATGATCACCTATGCCCTTGGAGGCAGAGCCGCAGAAGAGCTCATCTTCCATGAGACCAGTACCGGTGCCGCCAACGACATCGAAAAAGCCACCGAGATCGCCAGAAAGATGGTCAGGAACTGGGGCATGAGCGAGAAGCTCGGACCTGTCAACTATGGAGATGGACACAAGGAGGTTTTTCTTGGAAAGGACTACTCGCATGTCAGGGAGTACAGCGAAGAGACGGCATTGCAGATCGACATCGAGGTCAGGAATATTGTAACCGAGTGCATGGACAACGCGCGCAGGATTCTCGCCGAACACGTTCGTACCCTGCACGATATCGCCCGACAACTGACGGAAAAAGAGTCTCTCGACGCCCATGAAATCGATGCCATCGTAGCATCGGAAGGCGCTGCCGCCGGCAGCCCGGCTTAACCTGGAGATTATGAATCATGCAATTCTTCTACCTCATAGCCATTGGAGCAGCCGCTGGAATGCTGTCGGGCATGTTCGGTGTAGGTGGAGGGATTATCATCGTACCGGCGCTGGCCCTCTTATTCGGCATGGACCAGCAGAATGCCAGTGCAACTTCACTGGTCGCCCTGCTTCTGCCGGTGGGACTGCTCGGAGTGTTCGAATATTACCGGTCAGGCAAGCTCTCTGGAGAGCACATCTGGTTCGGACTGGCCATTGCCATCGGACTTTTCTGTGGGGCGTTTTTTGGTGCAAAAATAGCTCTCGCCATGTCCAGTGAGATGCTCCGCAGGGCATTCGCAGTTTTTCTCGTCATCGTAGCAATTCGACTCTGGCTTTAATAAACATTGTTGTCATACCTCTAACCAAATCGCTCACAACCATGGGACAAACGACCACAAAAGCCGACCTGGTAAACGTGATTGCCCAACGGACGGGTCTGACCAAGAACGAGACCGAAGCGGTCGTCGATTGCCTGTTCGAAAGCATCATCGATTCACTCAAATCGGGAAAACGGATCGAGATCAGGGGGTTCGGATCATTCAATATCCGGTACAAGAACCTCCGCCAGGCAAGGAATCCCCGCACCGGCGAAAAGGTGACTGTCAGCCCGAAAAACGTGCCGACATTCAAAATTTCCAAGGAGTTCAAACACGCGGTAAGCGAAAGTCTCAAGATCTGAAAAGAGCTTGCGGGCAACCCTGGAGGTCTCCCGATCGAAAGCCTTCGAGGCGGAGTAAACCGACTCAGAGCTGAAAGGGATCGTCAATGATCTCGAAGGAGATCTCCTTGCCATGTGACGGAAATGCGACACGTATGTAGTGCCGTCGCTCCTGCGTGAAAAAATCAGCACCCATTTCTGACGCAAGCAGAATAATGTGTCCCTTGCCGTTACCGAACTCTCTGCAGAGATCACGATAGCGTCGGAACACGATGTTGGTCCAGGTATCCCCTTCACGTATTGCCACATCTTCATTGCCTTCGCACAGATCAACAATGAACTCCGGTGAGGCGAGCAAAGACATCTCCTTGCCCAGCCAGACCGTGAGCAGTTGCATACGAAACGGAAAGAACACGGAATTTTCAAAAACCAGGCCTTTTGTTCCGCGTTGTATGATCTCGAGAAATCCGTTCATGTTTTCTATCGATCAGAAATTGAAAAGAAAATACCACAAGACCACAAAAACCGGTATCAGCACGGGGACGGAATACCGGTAGACATACTCGATGAACCCCGGAACCTCAGCCTCGGTCTGAGCGGCTATATTCCTGACCATGAAATTGGGCGCATTGCCGATATAGGTCAGTGCTCCGAAAAAGACCGATGCCAGCGAAATGGCCATCAGATAGATCCCTGAACTGACATCACCCGGAATCGGCGACTGAACTCCATGGGCGAAACGCCGTATATGCTCGATATTGTCGGCATCGAGCCCGAATTTACCGGTCGCTCCGGCAAGAAAATTAAGATAGGTGGGGGCATTGTCCAGCACTCCGGATAGTATTCCGGTCGCCCAATAGAATTTCGTGACCGTGAATTCACCGGAATGACTCTGAGCCCAGGCGCCTATGAGCTGCAATGCCGGCAGCATGGTCGCGAAAATACCGACAAACAGAAACGCAACCTCCCTGATCGGTTCGAAATTGAACTCATTTCCCCTCAGAGCTTCGGTATTGGCCGTTTTATAGGCGCTGACCGCGACGGCAAGCATAATCACCTCTCTGATGCCAAAAGGTACATGGAACAGCTCCTGCAGGCTTGGGAACCCGGGAATCACTGCTGGATCAAGAAAAATGGACCCGATCAGCACAAGGAGATACAGAAAATTACGCCGCCCCTTAAGCTCTATTCGCCCGGACTTCGCCGGACCTCCGGAAACGATCGGGACACGCATATCGAAAAACACGAAAACCAGGACAAGCACCAGAACCGTCATCATCCATGGCACCCAGAGATGTGAAACGACCCAGAAAAAAGGGACCCCACGTAAAAATCCGATAAACAGAGGAGGATCTCCGATTGGTGTCAATGCCCCGCCAATATTGCTTACGATGAAAATGAAAAACACGATATGAAAGGGTTGCAGACGCCCTTCGTTGAGCCTCAGATAAGGGCGGATCAGCAACATCGACGCTCCGGTTGTACCGACGATATTGGACAATATGGCTCCGAACAGCAACAGCAAGGCGTTCACGACCGGAGTTCCCCGACGCTGGATCCTGATCAGGATCCCTCCGGAAACGATGAACAGTGAAGCGATCAGCGATATAAACGAAATATACTCTTCGAGCGTATGTTCGAGACGTCGAAGGCCTCCCTCCATGCCAAAAGCGTAGTAAACCGATACGACCGCACCGGACAGAATGGAGATCTTCTGGTAGTGATGCTCCCAGAAGCGTGGATAGAGCAGCGGACCGGTCGCGATCATCAGCAGAAGAGCGACGAATGGTATGACCAGCCAGACAGGTGGCGTGGCTGAAACCCCCGCAGCGACCGCAGCGGTTTCAGATGCCATCACGTCTGCCGTCGCCATGAGCCAGAGACCCATGGCGACGAAAACAGCAAGCCGGACAGGTATGGCCGGCTTGCAAAAGATTGCAGACAAGGATTTCATTTTCGATTGCTTTTACTCAATCCCCTTCGAACTCGGTCACGGAATAGATATTGTAGCCTTTCTCAAGGATCCTCTTCTCACCGCCGACATCGGGCAGGTTGACGATGAAGGCCATACCGGCAACCACGCCACCAACCTTCTCGACCAGTCCGGCGGCAGCAAGTGCGGTTCCGCCCGTTGCGAGCAGATCGTCGACAAGCAGTACCTTCTGTCCTTTGCCGAGAGCATCGGTATGCATTTCGATGGTATCGCTGCCATATTCGAGTTCGTATTCGAGCGCAATGGTATCAGCCGGCAGCTTGCCTGGCTTCCTGACAGGAACGAAACCCTTGCCGAGGGTGTAGGCAAGCGCTCCGCCGAGAATGAAACCCCTTGCCTCGATACCGACGATCGTGTCGAACTCCAGCCCTGCGGAGAGATAATGCTGGGTCATGGTATCGATCACCAGACGGAATCCTACAGGATCCTTGATGAGCGTAGTGATATCGCGGAA
Organism: Chlorobiaceae bacterium; assembly: GCA_013334925.1. Classification (GTDB taxonomy): domain Bacteria; phylum Bacteroidota; class Chlorobiia; order Chlorobiales; family Chlorobiaceae; genus Chlorobaculum. The sequence continues at coordinate 24,400 of JAAXWP010000016.1, read as the reverse complement.
CATGATCCCTTTCTTTGGGTAGTCGGGCACCGTACGAATCCTGGACTTGATAGGCATGAGATTGCTGTTGAGCGTTGGTGGAAACTGCTTGTAAGAGAAAAATTCAAGATAAGAGTCTGCCCTGCAAATGCAAATCCTCACCTATGCCTTCCACAAGCACTTCATGAACCGCTCCCCTCATCCCGTCAGAGATAACACCGGCATCGAGGCCGACATCGACCCTCAGATAGTTTTCACTGTACCCTCCCCAGCTGATCGTCCCGTCAGCACGCCCGGTCCTCTCCTCGAAAAGGACGCGAAGTCGCTTGCCGACAAATGAGGATGCGAAATTCAGCTCCATGTTCCGGGCAAGAGCGGCAAGTTTCGAGGCGCGCGATGCGACCTCCGCATGTGGCACCGTCCTGAGTTCACGCCCGGCAACCTGCCTCGAAAGCGCTGTTCCCGGCCGTACCGAGCAGGTGAACACATGCAGGTATGCTGCCGGAAGCGCTTCGAGAAAACGGTACATTTCATCGAATTCCCGCTCCCCCTCGCCCGGATAACCGGTCATGACGTCGGCACCTATTCCACACCCCGATATGGCCTCCACTGCCCTCATGAAACGCTTCCTGTAGGTTGCGGTGTCATAGTGACGACCCATGGACTTCAGCACGGCATCCGATCCGCTCTGCAGCGGCAGATGAAAATGTGGCATGATTTTCTTTGATGAAGCCACAGCTGAGATCACCTCGTCATCGAGCAGATCAGGTTCGACCGAGCCGATCCTGATGCGGCTGATCTCGATCTCTTCCAGGCGCTTCAGAAGGCTCGCAAAATTCACGCCCGCATCCCGATAATCCCCTATATTGACACCGGTAAGCACGATTTCCCGATAACCGGCTTCTGCAATTCTGGCTGCCCGGGCGAGCACGAGATCGAGAGGAACCGAGCGTGATCTCCCCCTGATATTCGGGATCGTACAATAGGAACAACCATAACTGCATCCATCCTGGATCTTCAGGAACGCCCGCGTACGTCCTTTCTCCGGCCTGCAAAGCATCGAACTTCCCGGAATGGCCGTATTATGCAGATCACGCACGGGAGATACTCTGACAATTGCTCCTGACTTCTCACTTTTATATTCTCCGGTATAAAACGAGATATCGAATTTATCGATGGTGCCCAGAACAATCGATACACCGTCGATTACGGCAAGTCTTTCGGGATCGAGTTGTGCATAGCAACCGATAACGGCAATCCTGCTTCCAGGATTCTTTCTGATGATTTTTCGTATCTGCTGCCTCGACTTCTGTTCCGCCTGCCCGGTCACCGCGCAGGTATGCACGATGATCAGCTCGGCACCGTCATCGATATCAACCGGAAGCCAACCCTCTTCGGCCAACATATCGATAATCGTAGATGTTTCAGCATAGTTGAGTTTGCATCCAAGTGTAATTGCAGCAACACGATTCTCTTTAATTCCATTCGTTACCAGGCTCATTACTCTACATGTTTTAACTATAATTCTTCAAAAAACACACATCGGAAAGCACACATATTTTCCCTATATCTTCATAATGAAACGACGAATCAGAGCAGGACATTTTATTTATTGCATATTTTAAAACATTCATAGTATATTATTTGCAAAGAGATTGCATCCTCTGAGATGATCTCTCTTTCTCTAAAAGAAAAAGATACATTACCATGAGCACAAAAGTGGCACCGGACAAATTCGATCTTTACATCCTGAATGTCGATGATTTCAAGGCACTCAATCAGCAGAAGAACGAACTTAAGGAAAAAATCGCAGCCATGCGCCTCGAATTGGAGGAAAAAATCCGTCCATATGAGAGCGAGCTGAACACCATTATCCGTAAGCTCGAACTCAATCTTGCAAAGATCGAAGGCGGCCCCGCACCAGCGCCCAGTGTAACCAAATTCGGCCGCGGCAAACTCGGCGCATCGATCAAGAGCCTTCTCCAGGCAAACCCCGACAAGGAGTTCAAGCCAAAAGAGATTGCTGCCGCACTCCAGACCAAAGGTACCGCAGTAAGCCTCTGGTTCAACAAGTACGGAAACAACGATCCTGAAATCGACAGAATTCCCGTAGGCGAAGGTGGAAAGCGCTTTGTCTACAAATTCAAAGGCTGATCTCAGGCAATCGTTACATCTCAGCGAAAACAATAAAGAAAAGGCTGTCTTTCCAGGCAGCCTTTTCTTTTTCCATTACATTCGGTTCACTGTTCGATTACATGGCGAACACTGCATTTCGCCGCAACATCAATAACCGATGTTTCTCCTGTTACGGAAAAAATTCATCACCAGTGCAACCATCATCATATTTGCGACAATCGACGAACCACCATACGAAACGAATGGCAGAGGAACGCCTATGACCGGCATCACACCAATGGTCATACCGATATTGATCACCACATGAGTCATCAGAAGCGTAGCATATCCCGCCAGTACCAGTTCGACGAATTTGTTCTTGATTGCACCAACCATCCAGACAAGCCTGAGAATCAGAATAAGGTAAAATACCAGAAGAAATGTCGCCCCTATAAGCCCCAATTCTTCAGCAATGACACAGAAGATAAAGTCGGTCCATTGCGCCGGGATATATCGAAGCTGAGTCTGCGTCCCCTGAAGAAACCCTTTTCCCAGAAGTCCTCCTGACGCAATGGCAATTTTAGCCTGAAGTGCATTGTAGCCTGCTCCTCTCGGATCGGACATCGGATCGAGAAATATCTGGATACGTTTGATCTGATGCGGCTTGAGAATCGATGCCGTGAATTTCCAGGTCAGCAAACCGCCGGCAAGGCCTGCGCCGGTAATGATGAACTGATGAAGTTCCGCTTTTTTTCTGACAAGAATGAACGCCAGCAGCGACAGAACGGTAAACACCATGAGTATGGTGAAATTAAAGAACCCTGAGAGCAGCAGTGCGATAGGGACAACGATCAGCAGAATGTTGTACGGATTGAACCCGGCAAGGACGACCATGGGCACAATGAAGGAGAGACAAGTCAGCGCAGTGCCGGTATCGGGCTGCAACATCACGAGAGCTGTCGGAAACAGTGGAATTCCAATAGCGATCAGGAAATGCAGCGGATTGGTCATATCGGTCTGGTCATCCGAAAGAAACCTCGCAAGTGCTATGATGGTCACCATTTTGGTGAGTTCGGACGGCTGAAAACTGAACATTCCGATACGCACCCAGCTTGTCTGCCCGGCAATCTTCCTGCCAAATACAAGAACGGCAAGCAGCAGCACGATACCTGCGCCGTACATGAAGTAGGCATTGTCCTTGAAAATCCGGTAATCGGTAAAATAGATCACGCCAACAGCAAGTACACCGGCCAGAGTCCAGGAGAGCTGCCGGTAAAAAAGGCCCGTTTCTCCAGGCCCCTGGGTGGCGCTGTGCGTGGCGCTGAACACAGCCATGAGCCCCATCACGATCGTACCAACTAACGAAATGACGATCCAGGGATCCAGTTTATTAATCTTTTCCATTACTTGAACCAGAGGTCCATCATATTATCTTGTAAATAAAAACCGGTGCCGACTGGCATACCGACCGGAACTGCTATTACTACTTCAATCTATTGTTTCAGTGCAGTCAACTTCATTCTCATGCGGCCATGCGGCCTTTGTCGGAGCTCCCAATGCCGGGAAATCGACCCTGCTCAACCGCCTGCTTGATCACAAACTATCTATTGTAACGCCAAAACCACAAACAACAAGAAAAAAAATCACCGGTATCTACCTCGACGAGCACAGCCAGATCGTCATCCTCGACACACCCGGCATCATGGAACCGAAACAGTCGCTTCATGAATCCATGCTCGAAACCACCCGGCAGGCGCTCAAGGAAGCCGACATCATCGTCGCGCTTATCCCTTTCGCCAAAGGAGACGAACCGGTGGACAGGAACTTCACTGACGAGCTGATCACCAGGTGGGTTCGCCCGGCAGGCAAACCATTCATCATCGCACTGAACAAATCTGATCTCGTCACCGAAGAGACGGTAAAAACCGTGCAGCAGGAGATGCTCGACACCTACTCGCCTGTCGCGGTAACGGCGCTATCCGGCCTGCAGGGCAGCAACATCGATGAACTGGTGAAACTTGTCAGGCCGCATCTCCCCCTCGATGAACCACTCTATCCGGAAGAGATGCTCAGCACGGAACCGGAACGTTTCTTTGTAGCCGAGATCATCCGGGAGAAGATCTTTCTCCAGTACGGCAGAGAAATTCCCTACTCCACCGAGGTGGTCATCGACGAGTTCAGGGAGCAGCACGAAAACGATCCAGGTAAAAAGGAGCTGATCCGCTGCTCTGTCGTTGTCGAACGCAACAGCCAGAAGCAGATCATCGTCGGTGCCAAAGGAGCGGCGATCAAAAAGCTCGGCCAGGCAGCAAGAGCCGACATCGAAGAGTTGCTTGGCAGACCGGTCTTTCTGGAGATCTTCGTCAAGATCAGGCCCGACTGGAGGAAGAAGAAGAGTCTGCTGAAAAGCTACGGTTATTGAAAGAAGAGCGCGCACGAAGAGAATGGACGATATGGACTTGATGGACAGGATGGACTGAATGGACCGCGCAACAGAGTCTTCGCTTCTTGTCCATAACGTCCATGTCGTCCATCATGTCCATTGAATTTCCTTTCCTGAAACGAGAAAACCCTTCCGGCTGGAAGGGTTTTCTCGTTAGAGTCTATGCGTCAGGAGCAATTACTTGCTGCCTTTCGGCTGGGGCTCCAGCTCTGCGCTGGCGTCCTCGATCTCTTTCTTCTCGTTCGGATGAGCCTGGAGGTAAGCCTCGATCTCAGCCTTGCTCTTGTCCTTGAAGTACTCGAGGGCGGAGAGGATGATGCGCTTGTTCTCCTTGTCGAACTCGATGACCCTGAGCGGAAGCTCATCGCCAACCTTGAACGAGGAGTGGATGTCCTTCACGCCACCCTGCAGGAGATGCGAAACCGGCACGAAACCGTCCACATCACCAGGGAGAATGACAATGACGCCCTTCTCGATGATCTGCGAGATCTGACCAGGGGTCTCAGCACCCACTGCATACTTCTGCTCGAACTCACCCCACGGATCCGACTGGATCTGCTTGTGGCCGAGAGCAATACGGCGTGCGTTCACGTCAAACTTCAGCACCTTGACCTCAAGTTCCTGGTTCTTCTTGACCAGTTCGCTGGGATGGCGGATCTTCTTGGTCCACGACAGGTCCGAAATGTGGACCAGGCCGTCGACGCCGGGCTCGAGCTCGACGAAGACACCGAAGTCGGTGATGTTGCTGACGTTACCCTTGTGAAGCGAACCCTCGACATACTTCTCGGAGAGCGCGATCCACGGATCTTCCATCACACGCTTCATGGAGAGCGAAAGCTTGGTATGCTCCTTGTCGATGTTCAGAATGACGCATTCGACTTCCTGATCGAGCGAGACAAACTGGCTCGGGTGCTTGATGTGCTGGGTCCAGCTCATTTCGGAGATGTGGACCAGGCCCTCGATACCCTTCTCGATCTCGACAAAGGCGCCGTAATCGGTGATCGACACCACGCGGCCTTTCGCCTTGATGCCAACCGGATATTTGATTTCGATGTTTTCCCACGGATGGGGCTCGAGCTGCTTCATGCCGAGAGAGACACGCTTGGTGTTCTCGTCGAAGCCGACGACCACAACCTTGATCGGCTGGTCGAGCTCGACCACCTCGGACGGATGGTTGATCCTGCCCCAGGTGATATCGGTAATGTGCACGAGACCGTCAAGACCGCCGAGATCGACGAAGATACCGAAGTCGGTGATGTTCTTGACCGTGCCTTCGAGGACCATGCCGACCTTGATGTTGGCGAGCATCTCCTCACGCTTTGCCGCATACTCCTCTTCGAGGATGACCTTGTGGCTGACAACGATGTTCTGGGTGACCGGGTTGATCTTGACGACCCTGAAGTCCATGGTCTTGCCGACCAGTGCGTCGAAGTCGCGAACCGGCTTGACATCGATCTGCGAACCGGGAAGGAACGCCTCGACACCCGAGAGCGAAACGGTCATGCCGCCCTTGACCCTGTTGATGATCTTGCCATTGATGATGGTGTCGTTCTCGATTGAATCGTAGATCTTGTCCCAGATCCTGAGAACGTCGGCTTTCCTCTTCGAGAGAATGAGCTGACCCATCTTGTCCTCGATGTTCTCGAGATACACTTCGACTTCGTCGCCGACCTTTACATCATCGTCATCCCTGAACTCGAGCAGCGAAACGATACCTTCGGACTTGAAGCCTACGTCGATCGTCACATCCTTGTTGGAGATGGAAACGATACGACCTTTTACGATCTCGTCCTCGGTGATCTCGGAGAGGGTGCTCGTGTAGAGCGACTCCATCTGCTCGAGCTCGGAGGGCTCGTAGTGAGCGAAGATCTTGATTTTCTTGCGGCCCGGTATTTTCGGCTGCGGCTTTTCCAGCGTTTTTGTTTCTGACATTAATGTTTTCCTTCCTCTCTGGTGATTTGCCGACAGCCGCGAGAGATTTCAGCTGGCGGTTTTAGTGTTTATAAGATGCATCCGGTATAAAACAGGGGTGGAAAGGCCCGGATGACTTTACCCTTCCAGAATCTTCGCAGCCAGATCGTAAACCCTGGCCACCTGCTGGTCGATAGTCAGACACGAAGTGTCGACCACCACGGCATCGGGATGCCGCTTCAGCGGTGCATGGGTCCTCTGTTCGTCGTCGCGATCGCGCTGACGGATCTCCTCCTCGAGCTCTTCGACTGTCGGTACCGCGGAATTGCCGCCTTTCAGCGACAGTTCTGCATGACGCCGTTTCGCCCGTTCACGGGGATCGGCCACCAGGAAAATCTTGAGTTCCGCTTCCGGGAAAACCACCGTACCGATGTCACGGCCATCCATCACAACGCCTCGCGCCGCACCCATTTTCTGCTGCAGCACGAGCAACCTGTCCCTGACCGGCTTGAGCGAGCTGACGAAGCTCACTTCACGGCTCACCGTATTCTCCCTGATGGCAGCGGAGACATCCTCGCCATCGAGGAACACCCGGTCACCCCGGAATTCGATCTGCAATCCATCCAGCAGTGCTGACACCCGTCCGGTATCCTCCCGGAGAGCGTCAAGCAGACCCGAACGCAGCACCTTCAGGGTGACGGAGCGGTACATGGCCCCGGTATCGATGTAGGTATAGCCGAGCTTCCCGGCAAGGATCCTGGCTGTCGTGCTTTTGCCCGACGCGGCCGGACCGTCTATGGCGATGATGATGGGGCGCTTTCCGATACGATTCTCCACGGCATTTTACTTTAGCCTGTCATTTTAAAAAATATATTTGCTTTTTCCAAACGGATTGGTTACATGTTAAAACGCATTTTTCTCAACCAATCCGCTCATCCATGTCACTTCGCTGCGGCATTGTCGGTCTGCCCAACGTTGGCAAATCGACGCTGTTCAATGCCATCACGGCCAAGCAGGCCGAGGCTGCCAACTACCCGTTCTGCACCATCGAACCGAACGTCGGCACCGTTCTCGTCCCCGATCCGAGGCTCAACGAACTTGCCCGCGTGGTCAAAACCCCGGTCATCGTTCCGGCCGTCCTCGAAATCGTCGACATCGCGGGCCTGGTAAGGGGCGCGAGCAAAGGCGAAGGACTCGGCAACCAGTTCCTTTCGCACATTCGCGAGGTCGATGCGATCATCCACGTCGTGCGCTGTTTCGAGGATCCCAACATCATCCATGTCGAGGGAAAGATCGATCCTGCTGGCGACATCGCCACCATCGAGACCGAACTGATGCTGGCCGACCTCGACAGTATGGAGAAGCGCATGGACAAGCTCCGCAGGGGTGCCCGCAAGGACAAGGATCAGCAGCAGCTGGTCGACGTTGGCGAAAAGATCGTGGCGGGCCTCGGCGAGGGTGTCCCGGTCCGTCGCATCCTCGATACCGACGAGGAGCGTGAAGTGGCAAAACAGTTTTTCCTCATCACGGCAAAGCCGGTGCTGTTTGCCGCCAACGTGGCCGAAACCGACCTGCCCGGCGGTAACGAGCATACCGCGACCGTGGAGAAGATCGCTGCGGAGAACGGCTCGAAAATGCTGATCATCAGCGCGAAAGCCGAAGCAGAAATCGCCGAACTCCCCGAAGAGGAGCGCCCGGACTTCCTGGAGAGCCTCGGACTCGAGATGTCGGGCCTGGACCGCCTGATCATGGCAGCCTACGACCTCCTCGGCCTCCACAACTACTTCACAGCCGGTGTCAAGGAGGTCCATGCATGGACCATCCGCAAGGGCGCAGCCGCACCCGAAGCCGCCGCCGCCATCCACTCCGATTTCGAGAAGGGTTTCATCAGGGCAGAGGTCATGGCCTATGAGGACCTGATCACCCTGGGCTCGGAGCAGAAGGTGAAGGAGGCCGGCAAGATGCGCTCCGAAGGCAAGGAGTATATCGTGAAAGACGGGGATGTGATAACTTTCCGTTTCAATGTCTGAGCAAAAGCCTGAAGAATGGGTCTTATGGGTCCTGTAAGTCCTATGGGTCCCATGGAAAGAGAGGAAGAACTTCATCCGGAACCTCGTACTTCCGGAGCAAGCAATTGACCTTATGCCAAAGCAGTACAAGATCTCTCCTGACAGCCCGATCGGTATTTTCGACTCGGGCATCGGCGGCCTGACCGTGGTCAAAGCGGTGCGGGCCGGCCTCCCTTCGGAACGCATCATCTATTTCGGCGACACGGCCCGCGTGCCCTATGGCCCCAAATCGCAGGTCACTATCCGGAGATACGCCCGGGAGGACACCGAGATCCTCATGAAGCACCAGCCGAAAATGATCATCGTCGCCTGCAACACCGTCTCGGCGCTGGCTCTCGACGTCGTCGAACAGACAGCCGGGAACATCCCGGTGATCGGTGTGCTCAAGGCAGGTGCGGAGCTCGCCGCGCAAAAGACCCGCTCGGGAAAGATCGGTGTCATCGGCACCCAGGCAACCATCGGCTCGAACGCTTACGCCTGCGCCATCCGCGAGGAAAATGACGCGCTCGAGGTCGTTTCGAAAGCATGCCCCCTGTTCGTGCCTCTGGCCGAAGAGGGCTTCATCGATCACGCCGCCACCAGGCTGGTGGCGGAGGAATACCTGTCGGAGCTGGTGGGTAAAGGCATCGACACCCTCGTGCTCGGCTGTACCCACTACCCGATCCTTCGCCGCATGATCGAACGAATCACCGGTCCGGAGATCACCATCATCGATTCGGCTGAAGCAGTCGCCGGAAAAGCAAGGCAGCTGCTTGGCAGTCAGACCATGCTGAACGGAGGATCGGCACAACCGATGCCGCACCTGATGGTCAGCGACCTTCCCCAGAAGTTCAGCGAACTCTACCGCCTCTTCATGGGAACGGAGCTTCCCGACGTCGAGCTGGTAGGGGTGTAAGAGAATGCTGAAGGATGAATGATGAGTGCTGAATGATGAAGGATGAGTGCTGAGTGAGGAAGTATGAAGGATGAATGATGAGTGCTGAGTGCTGAAGGATGAAGGATGAACGCTGAGTGAGGAGTGATAAAGGCAGTGAGGGATGAGTTGGTTATGCTGCTGGTATTTCGTGCTTCACTCATATTCCGGCACTCTGGTACTTTTCATTATGCATAATTCGGCACTCATAATTCATAATTCATCATTCTCTTCTTATCTTTCCCACCGCAATCCGACAATCGCCGGGAACCACTCCCGCTCAGTGACCGAAAGGCAACCGTGAAAGTAAACCTTGACCGTACATCATCCGGATTCTGCATCGGCGTGCAGGGCACGATCCACGTAGCTGAAGAGAAACTCCGGGAATCCGGCAGCCTCTATTCGCTTGGAGATGTCGTGCACAACGAAGTCGAAGTCCGCAGGCTCGAGGCGCTCGGCCTGATCACCATAGACGAAAAAACCTTTTCCGGGCTCTACAACACGAGTGTACTGGTCAGGGCCCATGGCGAGCCACCGTCGACCTATGAGACGGCCCGCAACAACAATCTGTCGATCACCGACACCACCTGCCCCGTCGTCTCCAAACTCCAGAGGACGGCCCGCCTGCTCCACGAACTCGGCTATCAGGTCGTCATCTACGGCAAGCACACCCATCCGGAGGTGATCGGTATCAACGGACAGTGCGACAACAAGGGCGTCATCATCAAGCATGCCGACCTCTCCGATCCGGCAGAGACCGCTGCGCTCGATCTCGACCGGAAGACCGCCCTGATCTCGCAGACCACCATGGACGTGCCCGGCTTCTATGAACTGAAAGCCAATCTCGAAAAACTGTTCGCGACACATACCGGCACGGAACCGAAATCCTGGCTGGCTGTCCGCGACGTCGATATCACCGCTGACATGACCGGAATCAGCCCGATGCCCCAGCTGGTCTTCAAGGATACCATCTGCCGTCAGGTGTCGAGCCGTAACGACAAACTCCGTGACTTCTCTCTGGCAAACGACTGTATCGTGTTCGTCGCCGGCAAAAAAAGCTCGAACGGGCAGGTCCTCTACGGTATATGCCGTGATGCCAATCCGCACAGCTATTTCATCGAAGACGTCGAAGATATCGATCCGGCCTGGTTCACCATGACAGACGGAAAGCACGCAGGTAGTGTCGGTATCTGCGGAGCGACATCGACGCCGATGTGGCTGCTCGAAAAAGTGGCCCGACACATCGAGGAAAAGTACGGTAACGACGCCACAGCGACTCCGTGAACCGAAACTCCCGGAATATGGAGATCTGCGGTATCCATGATATAACACCTGACCATGAAACCCGTCACACTCACCATCGACGGCCGTAGCATATCGGTCGACCCCGAGCTCTCGATCCTCGAGGCTGCCCGCCTGAACGGTATCGAAATCCCGACACTCTGCTTCCACGAAGCATTGCCTGAACGCGGCTCCTGCTGGCTCTGCATCGTCGAGCTGAAGGGCCGGAACCGGTTCATCCCGGCCTGCAATACCAGGGTCTCCGAAGCGCTGGTGGTCGAAACTGACAACGCCGAACTTCGGAGCATGCGCCGTCAGAGCCTCGAACGGATCATTTCGCAGCATTGTGGAGACTGCCTCGGACCATGCGAGATCTCCTGCCCTGCCGAATGCGACATTCCCGAATTCGTTTCTGCGATCGCCACCGGGAGAGACCATGATGCGATCAGGATCATCAGGGAGACCATTCCGCTTCCCGGCATTCTCGGACGCGTCTGCCCTGCTCCGTGTGAAGATGCCTGCCGTCGGCACGGCGTTGACGATCCTGTTTCGATCTGCGCCCTGAAACGATTCGCAGCCGACAGGGATGCCGCCGGAGAGACACCGTTCATTCCGGAAAAGAAGACGGACACCGGTAAAAAGGTCGCCATCATCGGCGCCGGACCCGCCGGACTCACTGCGGCCTACTACCTGCTTGTCGCGGGTCACGGTGTGACCATCATCGACGCGAACGAACAGCCAGGTGGCATGATGCGTTACGGCATACCGCGTTTCAGACTCCCGGAACCGGTCATCGAATCGGACATCATGCCGATCCGTGCCATGGGAGCCGAATTCAGGATGTCGACCCGTTTCGGCAGCGACATCGGCTGGAACGAGCTCTCGGCCGACCACGACGCACTCCTGGTGAGTGTGGGTGCAAGCATGGCCTCGCCCATGGGCATCCCCGGGGAAACGGAACCAGGTGTGGTGAGCGGAATCGAATTCCTGAAAAACGCAGCCTCGGGAACCGCTGCCCCTGCAGGCAGGTCGGTCATCGTTATCGGTGGCGGAAACACCGCCGTTGACGCCGCCCGGACCGCACTGAGGCTCGGCGCCGAAGAGGTGAAGATCATGTATCGGAGAAGTCGCGAAGAGATGCCTGCAAACCAGCTCGAAATCGACGAGGCCATTGCCGAAGGGGTCGAGCTGATGCTGCTCAGCGCTCCGACGGAGATCTGCAGCACAACTGACGGACTTCTGGTCAAAGCCGTGACCATGCAGCTTGGAGAGCCAGGGCCTGACGGTCGCCGTCGCCCATCGCCTGTTGATGGCTCAGATTTCAATCTGAAAGCTGACCTGGTCATCGCAGCAACCGGGCAATACGTCGAACTCCCACCGGCCGCGCTCCCTGGTCTCGGCATCGAAAAGAACGGGACCCTCGGAACCGGTACGAATCTGGAGACGGAGATCCCCGGAATATTCGCCTGCGGTGACTGCGTCACCGGTCCGGACCTGGCCGTACGTGCCGTCGGGCAGGGGCGTCGTGCTGCCATGGCCATTGACCGGTTCCTCTGCGGTCTGCCCGCTGAAAACGCCACGCCGAAATTCAACTCCACCTACGGGGAGCGTGACCAGGCTCCGGCGCCATTCTATGAACGCGCCGTTCCCTCCGCTCGCATGCCCGTGCCCGAGCTGCGTGCAGATGAAAGACGCCGAAGCTTCACGGAAGCGGTCACCGGATACCTTCCGGCCGACGCCATGAACGAAGCCCGACGCTGCCTCCAGTGCCGCTGCCGCGCAGTAGATTCCTGCCGGCTGCGTGAACTTGCAACCGCCTTCGGGCTGACTGCCGAATCGGAATCACCGGTCGAAGCGGAGTTCAGCATCAACGGAACCGGAGAGGTAAGATTTGAACGCGAAAAGTGTGTCGATTGCGGAATCTGTGTCCGCACGCTCGAGCTCGCAGGAGAGACACACTCAGACTTTTCGGAACTGATCGCAAGCTGCCCGACCGGTGCAATCAGCGGTCGTACAGCCTGATCGGTGCGGACTGGAGGGGATGAGACCTCCTCCAGTCCGCGAGCTGGACATGAAGATATAAACCGGCTCTTGTTACGGTTTGCGCTCTTCGTCAGTCTGCATGAGACGGTCGAGCGTCTTGACCGCGCTTTTCCCCTTCTGTCCTGCATCCTTTGCGGTTTGTTTCGCCTTGTCGACCATGTCACCGACATTGTCACCGCGCCAGGTCAGCCAGGTCGCATACAAAACAGCGACCGCCACAAGGAGCAGCAGCAGACGAATCAGTCGTTTTGCCGAAGCGAAAATAATCAGAATCGAAAGAATAACGGCGATAGTCAGAACCGCCGCATTTCCAAGCAGCGTGTCGATGAATGTCGTCATGTTGGCAGGGGTTTTTTTGGGGTTTGAGGGACAAAGAAGTTACAGGAACTCCAGGATGACTTTTGCCACATGCTGTGACGGAGAATCCGCTGAAAGGCGGGAGCGGGCTTCCTGAAGTCCCTTGCGCATGGACGATGCCAGGGCGTCGTCTTCCAGAATTTTCGATGCCATCCGGCTGATCTCCTCGGCATTAGCTCGCTCCTGTATCAGCTCCGGCACCAGCTGATCCCTGGCATACAGGCCTTTGGCGACAATATTGGCCAGGGCGATGTTGTTGAGTCTGACCAGTCGCTTACCGATCATATAATTGAGCTGACCGGTCCTGTACAGCACAATCATGGGGACTCCGAAACAGAGAGACTCGAGGGTCGCCGTTCCCGACGTCACCAGTACCAGGTCGCTGAAATGCATCACCTCGTAAGCCGGCCGCACTACCGGGTTGACGCCAGACTCCTTTATGAGTTGTTCATACAGAGACCAGTCGATATGCGGCGCCTTGCCGAGCAGGAATGCTACGTTACCCGTTTCCTGGAGACGGCGTGCCGCACCGAGCATTTCCGGGAATATTTTTTCGATCTCCTGTTTCCTGCTTCCGGGCAGAAGTCCCACCACTCTCTTCGATGGATCGATACCGGCATCTTTCAGAAACTGTTCACGGGAAGGAAACCGCAGATCGGCAAGCTCCTCCACGACAGGATTACCGACAAACTCGGCGTCGATACCGTGGTTACGGTAAAATCCGACTTCGAAATCAAAGATCACCAGCAGGCGATCGACAAAGGCACGAATTTTTTCGACTCGCCGCTCTTTCCATGCCCACACCTGGGGAGATATGTAGTAGATGACCGGAATGCCCTGCCTCTGCAGAAACGAAGCCAGATGCAGATTCATGCCGGGATAATCGATCAGAAGGGCAACCGCAGGTTTTTCACGGACGATGGCACGCTTCAGGTCAGCAATCACCTTCCTCAGAAACAGCGCATGACGAAGCACTTCGACAAACCCCATGATACTCATCTGGTCGGTCGTATAGAGCAGCTCGGCTCCAAGCTCCTGAAGCTTGCGACCACCAACCCCGAACACCCTGACTTCAGGTCGGGCGTCGAGAAGTGTACGAATAACCCCGGCAGCATGGAGATCACCCGAAACCTCTCCGGCCAGAACGAAAACAGACCTTGATGGCTTCGTTGACGGTAATTGCATCATCAGGCAGGAAACTGTATTTTAGGTACTGCTCCGGCATTTGCAGAAGCGTATAGTATGGCGTTGGTCCCCTTTTTTCATCACCATTATATTAAATATACAACAGAATGCAAGTTAAATTTGGCACTGACGGATGGAGGGCGGTTATAGCCAGGGACTATACGTATGACAACCTGAAACTGGCGGCACTCGCCACGGGAAAGTACTTCCTTTCGCATCCCAACAGAAACAACGGGGTCTGCGTCGGATACGACACCCGGTTCATGTCCAGGGAGTTCGCCAGGTTTTCAGCTGAAATTCTGTCATCGATGGGCCTCAAGGTCTTTCTTTCCGGTGAGTTCGTCTCCACTCCGGCCGTCTCCTTATATACCAGAGACCAGAAACTTGCCGGCGGCGTCATGATCACCGCATCCCACAACCCGCCGGTCTACAATGGATTCAAGGTCAAAGCCGAATATGGCGGCCCGGCGCACCCGGAAGTGATCGACGAGATCGAAAAAAACCTGCTTACGGTCAATCCTGACGAACCGCTCAAACCGGAACCGGGACTCATCACCATGGTCGATATCAAAACCCATTATGTCGACTACCTCAAATCGAAACTCGATCTGGGTCTGATCCGCGAATCCCAGATGAAAATAGCTCATAACGCCATGTATGGAGCAGGCCAGGATATCATCACACGTCTCCTGGACGAATCCATGGTCAACTGCTACCACTGTTCGGTCAACCCCGGCTTCGATGGCATCAATCCAGAACCCATTCCGCAGTATATCGGCGATTTCGTGGACTTCTTCAACGAAGTGAAGACTGACGTCGGTATCATCAACGACGGTGACGCCGATCGCGTCGGTATGCTCGATGAGCATGGAGAGTTCGTCGATTCGCACAAGCTGTTCGCCATTATCCTGAAATACCTCGTCGAAGAGAAAGGCCAGACGGGTGAAGTCGCCAAAACGTTTGCCCTTACCGACATCATCGACAGGATCTGCGCCAGGCACAACCTCAGGATGCATCTGCTACCCGTCGGTTTCAAGCACGTCAGCAGGCTGATGACCACGAACGACATCCTCATCGGTGGTGAAGAGTCCGGTGGCATCGGTATCACCTCGTTCCTGCCCGAGCGCGACGGTGTCTACATCGGTCTGCTCATGCTGGAAATCATGGCGAAAAAACATAAAACCCTTTCCGGGCTGGTCGAAGAACTCTACGACGAGTATGGGTTCTTCTGCTACAACCGCCACGACCTCCACGTCGCCGATGAAAAAAAGCAGGCGATCATTGCCGCTGCCGCCGGAGGCAAGCTCTCCTCGATCGCGGGGTATCCTGTTACGGGTTTCAGCGACCTGGATGGCTTCAAATACCACTTCGAGGGCGGCTGGCTGCTCATCAGGCCTTCAGGTACCGAACCGGTCCTGAGACTCTACTGTGAAGCAAACGATCGCGAAAAAGTGGAAAAAGTGCTCAATTTCGCAGCGAAACTCGGCTGAAAAAATGCCGGATGTTCCGCAAGGAATCTGTAAAAACGTCGTCTGACCCTAAACGGTAACGTCCAATCCAGCGTGCCGCGTCTCCGGTTCCGGTATTCAGGAACGGACCGGAACCGGCACAGACGGGCCTTGAGTCCGTTCACGTTAAACAATAAGCATTGCAGAAGCAGGAAAGCATATCGAGGGATCTTTTCTTCAGCGAACTTGTCGCCGAACACCAGGAGATGGTGCTGAACACCTGCTATCGGTTCGTTTTCAACCGGGAAGATGCCGAAGATCTCGCTCAGGAAGTATTCATCGAAGTTCACCGCTCACTCGACCGCTTCCGTGAAGAATCAAAATTATCCACCTGGATCTATCGTATAGCGGTCACCAAATCGCTCGACCACCTGAGAAAACTGAAACGGAAAAAACGGTTCAGTTCTCTCAAGAGAATCATCGGCGTGGACGACCCGGCAGATTCGATTCCAGCTCCGGACAGGGACAACCCTGCCGACGCCCTTGCCGACAAGGAACGGGTGAGCGTTCTGCAGGAGGCACTGAACTCGCTGCCCGACAACCAGAAAACGGCATTCCTGCTCAGCAAGCAGGATGGGTACAGCAACCAGGAGATCGCAGACATTCTGCAGACCACCATTCCGGCTGTCGAATCGCTCGTGCATCGGGCCAAGAAAAACCTGCAGACAAAACTGGAACGTCATTATGACGCCAATCGATGAACCCTGAAAAAAAGTACAAGTTTACGCCGGCATTGACGTCAAAAGATTATGAAACCTGATACCGACATGAACAGAAGCATGGAACAGCGAGACGCCGAAGTGAAGAAAACCCTGAACATCCTGGACGAAATGCCGAGGATCGAGACGCATCATCTCTTCAGGGCACACCTTCTGCAGCGTATTGAAGCAGAAAGCCGGAACCGGCACGTTGCAGGTGCCTTCAATCCGAGACTGGCATTCTTCAGTCTGTTACTGGCCATCAACATCGCCATGGGAATGCTGATGTTCATGCATCATGAACCACAGACGGCCATGAACCGAAACGGTGCATTTGCCGAATCCTACACTGAAGATTACGGCAGCCCGGCACTCTCCTATTATGACCAGACCGGCAACGAGTGAACGAGAAACTGACAGATGATGAAGAGCTTACGTCAGAAAACCAGAAAACCGTCAGCTGTGAGGCAAGTTGACGGTGAACGAAATGCAAACAGTATCCAGACGACGATTCAAGACGAACAACTTTAAGGCCCCGCAATGGATTTTCTTACTTCAAAGCGCTTTGTGACCACGACACTGGTCGTTCTGGCCATTCTCAACGTCACACTGCTCGGTGTACTCTGGTGGCAGAATTTCTTCGCGAAGAATTTCCGATCCGTTGAAGTCAGGGAGTATTACACCCGGAGCGTTGCTCCATCTCCGGATGACATATTTTCTCCGGAACAGAAACAGAAATTCAGAAATCTGCGAAGGGAACACTTCCGAAAGAACCTTCCTGCCATAAAGCAGATTGTAACCCTGAAGCAGGAACTGATCGACGAAGCGGTCAAGGTGAATCCGGACACCATGAAGATTGCCAGGATATCCGACATG
Source organism: Chlorobiaceae bacterium (assembly GCA_013334925.1). Classification (GTDB taxonomy): domain Bacteria; phylum Bacteroidota; class Chlorobiia; order Chlorobiales; family Chlorobiaceae; genus Chlorobaculum. The sequence continues at coordinate 7,022 of JAAXWP010000016.1, read as the reverse complement.
ATCGGCGTCCAGCAGGCAAAGCTCGACCGAAACCTCGCCATGCATTTCCATGAGCTTGCAAGCCTCTGCACCCCTGCTCAGCGAGATTCACTCAAAACATTTCTCGGACGAGTATACAGCCGCCGTTACGAGCATGGATCCCGATGGATAAGGGAAGTCCGCCCGGCAGATGGCCCGGATGGTCATCGTCCGCACAATCCACCACCGGATCGACAGCTCCCCTGACCCGTAAGTCTATGGAAACGCCTCGACTCAAATGGAAAGTGGTCGTCAGCTTCGGACTGACACTCTCCCTGGTGATTATGCTCCTGTCCGGTGTGGTCCTGTTCGTTTCGCCACCCGGCAGAGTCGCCAACTGGTCCGGCTGGCGTATGCTCGGACTGAGCAAGAGCGAGTGGCAGGAGCAGCATATCATTTTCGGCCTGGTATTCGGAGTGCTCGGGATTTTTCACCTCTGCCTCTTCAACTGGAAGCTCTTTTTCTCCTATCTCAAAAGCAGAACATCCAAAGGTCTGCAAAGCCCGGCCGAGCTCTCCGTCGTACTGGCAGCAACGACACTCTTCGCCATCGGAACCCTGCATCAATGGCAGCCATTTTCGGGAATCGTCGATTATGGCCGACGCATTTCCGGCTCGTGGGAAAAAGAGAGCCGCTCCGCACAGCCACCGGTACCTCATGCCGAACTGCTGACTTTCGACGAACTGGCTGCTCTACCCCGGATAAATTCCACTTCTGAAAAGCTCCTGAATACGCTGAAAGAGGCTGGAGTGAACGTTCGTGACAGCAAACAGACCCTTCAGCAGATTGCTGCTGCCAACGGCATGGAGGCCATGCAGATCTATGCAATCATGATGCCGGAAGGTACGGTAAAAACGCGGTTTTCAGGTTCAGCCTGGAGAGAGCGAAGCCTTCGCGAAGCTGCCGAAAAAGCGGGAGTATCGCCAACCGCCCTGCAACTTGCCCTGAAACAGCAGGGAATCGACGCCCTTACTGATGAAAGGCTCGAAGCCATAGCGACAAAAAACGGGATAGCACTGAGAGTCCTGCTCGATCACATCGAAAGGATATCGGAAAAACGGTAGGTACTGAACGCCTATCGGCAGAGACGTCCGTACAGGTCAGGACGTCGGTCGCGGAAGATGTCGTTGCATTCGTTGAATCGCTTGTCACGGGCATCCGCAGGCTCGATCTCCGCAATCAGCACATGATCGTCGTAGGGTCCCGTCTGCACTATCGCTTCGCCCCACGGATCGTAGAGAGCCGATCGACCTTTGAACACCAGCGTCTCACCATCTTTCGTCTCGCTTCCGGCGCGGTTCGCAACGGCTACAAACACCTTGTTTTCAATGGCCCGTGCAGGCATCACCTTCATCCACGCATCGGTTACCAGGTTCGACGGACAGGCGATGATATCGGCACCATCCAGCGCCAGTGACCTTGCCGACTCGGGAAAGCGCCAGTCATAACAGAGCATGATCCCGATCGAAACATCGAGACGCTCGTCCCGGACAACGGGAAAGCCGGTGTCCCCTGGACTGAAGACCATGAACTCCTTGTAGAACAGATGGGACTTGCGATACACCAGAGGCTTTACACCTTCGGGGCTGAACACGTACACCGAGTTATACAGCGACTGACCAGAGACCTCGGCCAAACCGGCAATGATGATCGCCCGCCGGGAAACGGCCAGTGCACTGAAGAAAGCGACTGCATCGCCCTCTGATCCTTCGGCAAGCGGTGCAAGCTCTTCGGAAGAGGTATAAAAGTAACCGGTGGTGCACAACTCCGGAAGAACGATAACATCCACATCGATCTGTGGCATCAACGCGGATATGGCCTGCAGATTCGCGTGTTTATCGCCGTGAACCGGCGTGAACTGGACAACGGCGATCCGGATCATGGTCTGGCCCCTCCCCGGGCGGATGGATGTAACTTTGCTCCCACCCTGCGCATCACCGAGACGGCCTCGCTGCGGAAAATGAGCGAGCCGAGCAGGAGGTAGAGCAGCACGATAATCAGTTTAACCAGCAACGCGCTCGTTCCGAAAACACCGAACCGTTCGAGAAAATTCAGAAAATCGTCGTGCCATGCCGCAAACGCCAGACCTGCGCCAAGCAGCAGGCCGAGACGTCCCCAGTCGTAGTTGACCGGATATGCCCTGACCGAGTAATACCCCATGAAAAGGCACATGACAGCCGTACCGGCAAGGATTGCCACAGCCGCGCCGTCCATGCCGCCAACAGGAATGAGGATCCAGCAGGCAACTGTCGTGACTACCGCTCCGGCAAACGTCACGACCGGCAGGTAACGAGTATTGCCGGTGATCAGCAGGCCTGCGGACAGGTTGGTCGACATCATGTCGAACACATAGCTGAAAAAGATCCACGGCAGTATGGACATGCCCATCCAGTACTTCGGCGGAAGCAGGTAGAGACGGCCGCCATAGTGGTAACGGACCAGATCGGGAACAAAAAAGGTGCAGGCGACTGCCAGAACGATAACCGCGATGCTCGACAGGTTCATGACCTGCCTGAACAGCTGTTTGGCTTCGGGATCGTCGGCATGCTGAAGAAAGAAGGGCTGCCACGCAAACCTGAAGATCTGGATGAACATCTGCAGGGCGACGCCAAAAGCAGCCACCCGGCCATAGATGCCGGTAATGTCGGAGGCCTGAAAGCCGCTGCCATACAGCCGGTCGATATCGACCTGGGGTATCCTGATCAGCAGGTTCCGGTCGATCAGGTGGATAAGCAATCCGGCGATGCCGGTCGGAACATATGGAAGACCGATCTTCAGGAGATCTTTGTACATGTCGGTCGAGAAGAACGGCTTGAGGTTCTTCAGCACCGGCAGAATGAACAGGAGGCTGACCAGAGAACCCAGCGCCTCACCGATGAACACACCGGAAAGCCCCGCATTGAACACCAGGATGAGCAAAAAGGTACTGACCACGCCACCGACCACCCCCATGACCTTGGCCAGGGCGAACGGCATGGCTTTGCGCTTCAGCCGGAGCTCCGCGAAAGGCACGACCAGCATCGTATCGAGCCACAGGATCGCGGCGGCGTAACGGATGAAGGTCCCGGATTCCGGGGCAAGACCGATAGCCACAGCCAGCGCAGGCGCGAACAGGACCATCAGCAGCGCGAAAAGCGTGGAGGTCACCAGAAGACTGATAAATGCCGTCGAAAAGAAGGGGCGCTCGTCACGGTTCTGTTTGATGGCGTCCGAGGCGACCTTCAGATACGAGGTCTCCAGGCCGTAAGAGAAGATGACGTTCGCCAGGGCGATGTTGGCGTAGACGACCGCCTGGATACCGTTGTCGAACGTGGAAAGCTTGTTGGCGTAAAGCGGAACGAGGACGTAGTTGATACTGCGGGCAAGAATGGTACTTGCCCCATAGACAACCGTATCCCTGGCAAGGAGCTTGAGTTTGGAGAACATCCTGAATGGTTACCTGTCGCCGGGATCAGGAGTTTCCGTTATGAGGCTTGACGCCGTTGCTGCCGGCGGAAGCCAGGGCGCTCTCCTTCCGGCGCTGAACCTCTTCGTAATCCACCTGGAACTTGCCGTCCTTCTGGACGACAGGAATCTTGGAGATGACTTCGCGCAGGTGCTGCTGGGCCTCCTCCTGCTGTTTCTTGAGCTTCTGCAGCTCATCGCCGCTGAGCCCCACCGGGTTGTCCTTGTCAATCAGGGTCTCTTTAAACGATTCGATATGAAGGTTCTGTTCCTCCTTCATATGGGTGACGAATCGTGAAAGGAAATACATAAGCATGAAAAAAACCGATAAGGCGAAACCAAGAATGAATATCCAGCTCATAGTGCCCTCGTTAAGGTTGGCATGAAGAGTTCATGAACTGCGGCCGGCCGGTAACCGGGAAGCCGCCTGAAGCGTGTTGCGGGCTCCGTCAGGAAGTGGCCGCGTCATGGAAAATAAGGGGAAATTTTATGATTTTCGGGATATTGGATTAAAAAAACAATATTCTGATCTTTTCTTGACCGGCAGTATCGACCAAGTACAAACGTAGTGAGCACCTATGACGGATGAACGAACACTCTCCCTGTCTGAAGGCAGGAAAATCCTGAACCTTGAGGCCGATGCGATCGCCAGAATGGCCGGGCGGCTCGATGACAGTTTTGCGGAAGCCGTTGACATTCTGCTCGCCTGCAAAGGAAAAATCATCATTTCCGGCATGGGAAAATCGGGCATCATCGGGCAGAAAATTGCCGCCACACTCTCGTCGACCGGCACCACGGCCATATTTCTCCACCCAGCCGAAGCCGCACATGGCGACCTCGGTGTGGTTTCGAAAAACGATGTGGTCATCTGCCTCTCGAAAAGCGGCATGACCGAAGAGCTCAACTTCATCATCCCGGCGCTCCGGCAGCTGGAGACCACCATCATCGCCTTCACCGGCAACTCCCGCTCGTACCTTGCCCGGAACGCCAACGTCGTGCTCGATACGGGTGTAGATCAGGAGGCCTGTCCATACGATCTGGCCCCGACGACCTCAACCACGGCAATGCTCGCCATGGGCGATGCCCTTGCCATGTGCCTGATGCGAAAGAAGAACTTCACCGATCTGGAGTTCGCACTCACCCACCCCAAAGGCTCCCTCGGAAGGCAGCTCACCATGAAGGTTGAGGATCTCATGGCCCGGGAAGAGGCACTTCCACTCGTGCAGGAAGATGCACCTGTGGCGGATCTGATTCTCGAAATGACCTCGAAACGATACGGCGTGAGCGGCATCGTCGACCGGGAGGGCCGTCTTACCGGCATCTTCACCGACGGTGACCTGAGGCGACTGGTGCAGCAAGGCAAAGACTTCCTTGACAAGACAGCAAAAGAGGTCATGACCGCAAATCCGAAAACCGTATCGGCTGACCTGCTGGCCAAAAATTGCCTCGAAATCCTCGAGACCTACCGGATCACGCAACTGCTTGTCTGCGACCATGACAACCGACCGGTAGGCCTGGTGCATATCCACGATCTGGTGAGCCTGGGGTTGTAGCAGTCTTTCTCAAACTGTTTCGCAATTCGATAGCTTCGTTGGGTGGTGCTCGAAATCCTCATGTACACCAGTACATTCCGGTTTCTGCGCTCCATCCGTCTGGCTCTCGAACTGCTCACGACGTTTGGGAAAGACCGCTCGCTCATGTGTTCCTGATCTTACATTTCGTGTCCATTCTGTCCATTCTGTCCATCACGTCCATCACGTCCATTAAGTCCATTAAGTCCATTTCTTACATTCAATTCTGTCCTGAAAGCAAAAGAGCGCCATCTGGCGCTCTTTTGCTTTCAGTTCTCTGTCGGTCAGGCTCTGCCCAGTGCTTTCAGCATGGTGGTGCCCATATCCGCCGGATTCTCGACCATATGGATACCTGCAGCTTCCATGGCCCTGATCTTCTCTTCGGCGGTACCTTTGCCACCGGAGACGATAGCACCGGCATGGCCCATCCTCCTGCCGGGAGGCGCGGTACGGCCAGCGATGAAGCCGACAACCGGCTTCTTGAAATACTTTTTGAT
>JAAXWP010000016.1:0-1392 GCA_013334925.1 Chlorobiaceae bacterium | reverse complement strand
TGATCTTCTCTTCGGCGGTACCTTTGCCACCGGAGACGATAGCACCGGCATGGCCCATCCTCCTGCCGGGAGGCGCGGTACGGCCAGCGATGAAGCCGACAACCGGCTTCTTGAAATACTTTTTGATGTACTCGGCAGCCTCTTCTTCGGCGCTACCGCCGATCTCGCCGATCATGATCAGGCCTTCGGTTTCGTCATCCTTGGCGAACATCTTGACGGCGTCGATGAAACGGGTTCCGATGATCGGGTCACCGCCGATGCCGATGCAGGTGGACTGGCCGAGACCGACCTGGGTAAGCTGGTGCACCGCTTCGTAGGTGAGGGTGCCGCTGCGGGAGACCACGCCAATGGTTCCCTTCTTGTGAATGAAACCAGGCATGATGCCGATCTTTGCCTCACCGGGCGTGATGACGCCAGGGCAGTTCGGTCCGACCAGCACGGCGCCTTTCTCCTTGACGAAGCTGTAAGCCTTCATCATGTCGTTGACCGGAATGCCTTCGGTGATGCAGATGATGACTTTCAGGCCCGCATCGGCGGCTTCCATGATGGCATCGGCTGCGAACGGAGCTGGCACGAAGATGACGGAAGCATTGGCTTCAGCCTTCTCCACGGCCTCTCTTACCGTATTGAACACCGGCACAGGACGACAGAAGGTATCCTTCTCGTTGCCGGTATAGAGAATCCCGCCTTTGCCAGGGGTAACGCCGGCAACCACATTGGTGCCGTATTCAAGGATCTGGGAGGTGTGGAAGGTACCTTCTCCTCCGGTGATACCCTGGACAACGAGACGGGTATCTTTATTGACCAATACGCTCATAAACCGATATCCTGTTTGGTGAATTAAAAATTGCCCTCAATTCGACGGGACTTCCTGACATAAAGACTGTAACTGACGGGCGATGCCGAGCATCTTGCCCTCCTCGAAGAAATTGCAGATCAGATGGACTCCAACCGGCAGGCCAAGGCTGTCGAACCCGACCGGAACGCTGACTGCAGGCATGCCAACGATGCTGGCCGGCACGGTGAACACGTCGGCAAGGTACATTTCGAGCGGGTTGTCCATCTTGTCACCGATGCCGAACGGCGGGAACGGTGAGGTCGGGCCGAAAATGACATCGACCTTTTCGAGCGCTTCGCGGTAGCGGTCCTGGAACACCCGGCGAACCTGCTGGGCCTTCTTGTAATAGGTGTCGTAGTAACCGGCGGAGAGCACGTAAGTGCCGAGCATGATCCTGCGTTTGACCTCATCGCCGAATCCTTCGGTCCGGGAGTTCACGTACATGCTCGACAGATCCTCGGAAGAGGGCGAGCGATAACCGTAACGCGCGCCATCGAAACGGGCGAGGTTCGACGAAGCCTCGGCCGTAACCAGGATGTAGTAGGCGGCAATGG
>JAAXWP010000015.1 GCA_013334925.1 Chlorobiaceae bacterium | reverse complement strand
GTGTAGCCCCGGGCTTCAGGCTCTTGCATTCAGGAGGGATTTATCCCGACGGACATTGAGTATCCTCTTCTTTTCATTCAATTGCCCCGGGCTTCAGCCCGGGGAGGAGATAGAAAAAAATATCCCCTCTCTTGTCATGCTGAGCGGAGCGAAGCATGACAACCAGATAAATGAGATTGGCGTGGGGGAGCTGTCAGTGTACCCCGTCCCGAAAGCTTTCGGGACGGGGCTATTGAAGAAAATCAGTTACAAACAGAGGAACGACACACCGTGCCCCTACCAGAAACTCGTCACTTGTCACTTGTCACTTGTCACTTGTCACTTGTCACTTGTCACTTGTCACTTGTCACTTGTCACTTGTCACTTGTCACTCGTCACTTGTCACTTGTCACTCGTCACTCGTCACTTGTCACTCGTCACTCGTCACTTGTCACTTGTCACTCGTCACTTGTCACTTGTCACTTGTCACTCGTCACTTGTCACTTGTCACTCGTCACTCGTCACTCGTCACTCGTCACTCGTCACTCGTCACTTGTCACTCGTCACTCGTCACTTGTCACTCGTCACTGCTCAATCCAGATTCCTCAGCAGCAGTTCAAGGGAGTCTTCGTTCTTGATGAGCACATCACGAGGTTTGCTGCCGTCACCTGCGCTGACGATACCGCAGTCGTGCAACTGGTCCATCACCCTGCCGGCACGGCTGAAACCGAGCCGCAGTCGTCGCTGCAGCAGCGACACGCTCGCCTGCTGATGCATGACAACCAGCCTGGCAGCCTCCTCGAACATGCTGTCGCGCCCTTCGCGATCCTGACCCGATCCCGAAGCCTCACCTTTGACCGGCGCTTCAGGAAGAGCGTAATCGTCCTTCTGCTCCGGCTGGGAACCGATGAACGAGGTGATCGCCTCGACCTCCTCGGACGATACGTAAGGGCACTGCACCCGGTCGGGCTTGGGCATCCTTGCCGACTGGAACAGCATGTCGCCGTTGCCGAGCAGCTGATCCGCACCGGATACATCGAGAATGGTGCGGGAATCGACCTTGCTGGCAACCTGGAAAGCGATACGCGACGGAAAGTTCGCCTTGATGACACCGGTGATGATATCCACCGAAGGGCGCTGGGTGGCCACGATGAGGTGGATACCCACAGCCCGGGCCATCTGGGCAAGCCTTGCAATGGGTTCTTCGACCTCACGGCCGGCCGTGATCATCAGGTCTGCAAGCTCGTCGATCACCACAACGAGGTAGAACATCGTCTCTTCCGGCATTTTCCGGTTGTACTCGCCGATGTTGCGAACGCCGCTCTTCTCGAGCAGCTCGTATCGCCGCTCCATCTCGCGAACCACCGACTGCAGGGCACCGGAGGCCTTCTTTGGATCGGTGACGATGATCTGGTCCTCCAGTCCCCTGATCTTCGGCAGGAAATGGTTCTTGAGCTTCTGGTACTGCGACAGCTCGACACGCTTGGGATCGACGAGTACGAATTTGAGCTCGTCGGGCCGTTTCGCGTAGAGCAGGCTCGTCAGGATGACGTTGATCGCCACCGACTTGCCGGCACCCGTGGCGCCTGCGATCAGCAGATGAGGCATGGTTGCCAGGTCTTCGATCAGCACCTCGTTCGAGATGGTCTTGCCAAGGACGATCGGCAGTGCCATGTTCGTATTCTTGAACTTCTCGACCTGCAGCACCGAACGCATGAGTACGTTCCTGGGCTTGTTGTTCGGAATCTCGACACCGATGGCATTCTTGCCAGGTATGGGTGCGATGATCCTGATGCCCCGAGCGGCAAGCGCCATGGCAAGATCGTTCTCGAGCGTCTTGACCCTGCTGATCTTCACATCGGGAGCCAGTTCGAGCTCGAAAAGGGTGACGCGCGGTCCGACGGTCGTCGAAATCTTCACCACATCGATCTTGTAGATGTTCAGTTTTTCGAGCAGGCGGTTCTTGCTCTCGGCAAGATGACGTTCGTCATAGGTCTCGTCATCATCCTTCGATTTCTGAAGCAGGTCGATCGACGGAAAACGGTACGGAACCCGTGTACGGGTCTTCACTTTGAGGCTGCGCTCGTCGAGGTCGGCTTCCTGCTCGTGTACGCCGGCCTTGATGATCATCTCCGGACCATCGCCATCGTCCACAAGCTGATGCCCGGTGTCAGCGCTATCAGGCTTCTGCCCGGACATGACAAATGGTGGCGGTTCCGGCATGGAGACGTCAACCGCTGGCTGAGCGACCGGAGACTCGACTTCGACAACAATCCGCTTCGATGGCGTTCTGACCGCCGGGGCTGCCTGCGCCGGTTTGGCTGGTTTCTGCTGCTGCTTCTGCGCCTTCTCCTCCCTCTTTGCGAGCGATCTGGCATCCCTTTCTGCAATGCGCTGAAGCCTTTGCGCCTCTTTCTCCTGTCGCTGTCTCGCCTTCTCGACCCTCAGGGCCGCCATCGAACGGGAGACCTTTCCCATGAACCCGGAAACAGTGGCCGCTGTCTGGGACAGGACGCCTCTCCCCATGAGAAAGGTCAGCGCGACGCCGGCGACCGACACGAGCGTCCACGCTCCTGCCATACCGATCACGGTCGACAGGAAAGAGGCCAGCATGCGACCGATGGCACCCGCCATGACATCCCCGAAAGAGGCCGTCGTGAGACCGAACATGGTCGACAGGTCGATCGAAATCAGCAGCGCATAGATCGCATACAATCCTGCAGGTCTCAACGATCGCTGCCTCATAAGCTGCCAGCCGGCAACCAGCAGAGCGGAAAAGGGAATGATCGATGGATAGCCGAACATGACCCGGATGAAAAATACCGATACCCTCGCACCGAAAATCCCGAACGGATTATGAATCGTCGAAGCTACGGCTTTTGCTGCGTCACTGAACACCTCATGCCAGGGAAGTGTTGTGATGACCGCCTCGTCACCCGGATGATAGGAAAGAACCGATGCGGTCAGGTAAAGCGAGAGCAGCATCAGGGCTATACCTCCCACCTCCTTGACCAGACTCTCCTTGCGGAGAGCCTTCAGACCCGACATGATCTTCACCAGGGGCATACGGAGTGGTCGGGTCACGGTCTTTCAGCGTGAACGAATGGCAACGGGCGCACCGAGCCGGGCTGCAGCGTACCACGAATCTCGACAAAGAGCGGCGTTCCTGCAGCTGCATAGTCGATGAGGACACTCGCCGTGCCGATCGGTTCCTGAAGAGTCGGCGACATGGTTCCACTGCAGACCTGACCGATCTCCTGGCGATCGCTGTTGAACACCTTGAAACCCTGGCGAGGAATCGCACGCCCTTCCATGGCGAAGCCCACGACATCGCGCCGACGGTCGATCTGCACCTGCTCGCAGGCCTGCTTGCCGATAAAGTTCTGCTTGTTCATCCTGACCACCCACCGCAGTCGCGCTTCAAGCGGATTGACGTCGCGCTCGATTTCGTGGCCATAAAGCGAATAGCCCATTTCGAGACGAAGCGTATCGCGGGCGCCAAGCCCGATCGGCTGGATACCCTCTTCACGTCCGGCTTCCATGAGCGCTGTCCAGAGGGCGACGGCTTTTCCGTTCGGCAGGCAGATCTCAACGCCCTCTTCACCGGTATAGCCGGTTCGTGCGACCAAAGCATCGGAACCGTCAAAGGTTACCGTGGCGAAATGGAACGAGCGGAGGTTACCAAGACCGGCACCCGGGAAAACACGTTCCAGAATCCCCATGGCTTTGGGTCCCTGAAGGGCGATCAGTGAGAGTTCGTCGGTCCTGTTCTCGAGCGTGACGCCTTCGAACTCACCGAGATGTTCGGTCATCCAGTTGAAATCCTTTTCGCAATTGCTTGCGTTGACGATGATAAACCAGTTCTGCTCGTCGATACGGTAGATGATCAGGTCATCGACAATGCCGCCATCCGGATACAGCATAAGCGTGTACTGTGCCTGACCATCGACGACCTTGCTGACGTCGTTGGTCGTCAGATATTGGAGGAACTCTGCGGCACGCGCACCCCTGACATAGAAGTTACCCATGTGGGAAACATCGAACAGGCCTGCGGCTTCACGTACGGCCCGGTGCTCGGCGATAATACCGGCATACTGGACGGGCATGAGATAACCGCCGAAATCGATGATTTTGGCCCCGGCCTGTTCATGCCAGGAGTACAGCGCTGTTGTTTTCATTGAAGTTCTTTTATGCTGCGTTGGAATTATCGGGACACGACAGAAAAACGATATGCACCCGGATTGCCGGCAGGCAATGATGATGCTTTACGTAAAAAAACATTTCGGTATAAACATCAAAGCTTTTTTTCGCAAGCCACACAATAGGTTAGAGAGAGCCCGGCCTGCTGCGACAGCATTGACGACACCCACAACGATACGGATTTCCGGCCAATATTCCGGTCAGCCGGGTCAATTGTCCGGAGAGCCGATGATCATCACATCGGCAAGTTCGTTCCGGTCATCCGACCGCCGGGGAAAATGACTCTGCAGCATGCTGCCACAGCGGTCGATCGCCTGGCAGATAGCCTCCCCCTGCCGGCCGTCGAGAATCCCCTTCGTGATCATGCTGACGATATCCGTCCACCCGGTCCTGCCGACTTTTGCGTCGATGCCCGAATCGGCAAGCACTCGAACACTGTGTTCAAACAGTGAAATATAGATGAGGATACCGGTGCGCTGCGAAGTCTCGTGCACCTTATGGCGATAGAACGAACGGATTGCCGCCTCTTCCACCTCTTCGACCATCTCCCTTCGGTTCACGAACAAGCGTTTCAGAGTCGGAATACGTTTGAGAAGTTCATGGGAGACCATGAAAAGCATCGCAAAAAGCAACAGAAACAGCCACAGGTTCTCACTCCTCAGCAACAGCATGCCGACGACACCGAAAGCGAGCGCGATGGTTCCGCTGCCGACCAGGGCCGCTGCCGGATAGTGGCTGCTTGCACCGACCGCCAGAACCACGATCTCTCCGGAAGTCGATGACTCGGCCTCTTTGACTTTCCTTTCGATCGCCAGCCTTTCCGCTGCAGTCAGGAATTTCTGTACCCTGTCTTTCATGCCGTTTCTTTTCGGATGTTGCTTTCAGTTACCGCTACCAGTCGCCAGAAGCGCCGCCACCTCCGAAACCGCCTCCGCCGCCGCTGAATCCACCACCACCTCCGAAACCGGAATCACCGAAACCGCCGCCGGACGAAAATCCGCCGGGACTGCCGGGCAGGCCTCCGAAAATGAAGGGACCACCGCCACGACGTCCGCCATGCATCCGCAGATAGATGAACAGAACCAGGAGGATGATAAAGACGATCGGTATCGAAGGACCTTTCTCCTCCTGCTTCTTTTTGGCAGGTTCAGCCTTGAACTCCCCCTTGACCGATGCGATCAGCGCATCGGTCGCCCCAATGAACCCCGCATCGAAATCCCCGCGGGCAAACGCCGGCTTGATAATCTCGTCGATGATCCGGCCAGACTGCAGGTCGGTGAGTCGCCCTTCAAGACCATACCCGACCTCGATTCTCACCTTTCGGTCCCCTTTCGACACAATGAGCAGAATACCATTATCTCTCCCCTTCTGCCCGACCTTCCATGCTTCCGCTACCCTGATCGAAAACTCTTCGATCGGTTCGCCCTGAAGGGACGGCACGGTCAGGATGGCCACCTGGGTAGACTCTTCCGCTTCAAGTGCTGCGAGCTTGCTCTCGATCTCCTGCTTTGCCTGCGGAGAGATCATGGCGGCGTAATCGTTCACTCTTGCCGTCAGCGCAGGCACCTGCTGAACCGCCGCATCGAGCCGAGATGCGCCAAAAAGGGTGAACAACAGGATGAGCGCCTGTGCCAGCCATCTGAAAACAGATCTGCGGACCATTGCCGGAAAGATCAGAATTGCACCTGTGGCACGGCGCGAGCGGCTGCGTCCGCCTTGAAGTACTCTTTCGGCTTCAGCTTGAGCAGGACACTGTTGGTCATCGAGTTCGGGAACTTTCGGATCGAGAAGTTGTAGACCTGAACAGCTTCGTTATATCGCTGACGGGCAACGCTGATCCGGTTCTCGGTACCTTCGAGCTGCACCTGAAGATCCCTGAAGCTCTGGGTGGCCTTCAGCTCGGGATAGCGCTCGATGGTAACCATGAGTCTCGAAAGTGATGATGCGAGTTCGCCCTGGGCAGCCTGGAACTTCTGCATGGCAGCGGGGTCGCTGAGCATCTCGGGGGTAAGCTGGATAGAGGTGGCCTTCGCCCTTGCTTCAATCACCGCCTGCAGTGTCTGTTTCTCGAAATTTGCAGCCCCCTTGACCGTTGCCACCAGGTTAGGCACAAGATCTGCACGGCGCTGAAGCTGTGACTCGAGGTCACCCCACGCACGGTTGACCGTCTCCTCGTTCTGCTGCATGGTATTGTAGCCGCAACCGCCGAGCATGACCAGCGCGATCAGAAACGGAAAAATTCTCGAAAGGTAACGAAACATGTCTCTCTCCTTCATGGTTGATTCCCTGGATTCAGCCCCTGAACGAACAAGCCGGGAAGAATCCGTTAACATGGTACACAGCAAAAATATACTACTCACAACCATCCGTCCAAAACAGGGGTTGGCTGACTTTCACTGCAAAATCTGCTTTCCTGTTGTTACATTGTCATGAAGCGACGACATGGTAACCCCCAAACCAGTCCCCCCATGCGCAAAATTCCCCTTGTGCTCGCCCTGTGCGCGTTCATTCGTGCCACCCCCTTGCATGCATCGTTCGACTACCTCCCCGCCGACCCTGAAGGCCTCGGCATGGCTGGAGCGATGACCGCAGTTGCCGGCGATGCGTTCGGCATCCTGTACAATCCGGCCTCGCCTTCCAGAGCAGGCAGCTCGGCTGCAGGCTTTGCCTGTACCATCCCTTACGGCGATGCCGACCTCAGAACACTCGCCGGAGGAGTGAACTGGCACAGGCCGTCGTTTGACCGAAACGGCACCTTTTCGGTCGCCATGAAGCACTATGGATCGGAGAAGTGGCATGAGCAGACTGTTTCGGCAGGTTATTCGCATGAACTGCTGGCTGGCGTTCACGCCGGCGTGTCATTCTCGAACCTGACTCAGGGAACAGGGGAAAACGATGACACGGCTATGGGAGTGAATGCCGGACTTCAGGCAAACCTCGGCAGGGGTGTCGCGCTCGGCTTCAGCTCGTTCAACCTTAACGCACCGACGATCGGCAGCAGCGACACGAAATTGCCTCGGCTCACGCTTGCGGGGTTCTCCTGCCTGCTGAAAAGCGGCAACCTGCTGACGGCGAACGTGCTCACCGCATCAGGACGATCGGCCCGCCTGCTTGCCGCTGGTGAATTCAATGTGATGAAACATCTCGTCGTGATGACAGGACTGGGCACCAATCCCTCGGTAATTTCTGCGGGTGGATCGTACAGCTTCGGGCCGGTTCGGGCCAAGGCAGCCGTCAGCCGCAATATCGACCTCGGCACGACCGCCTCGTTCGGCCTTGAAGCGACGTTATAACCTATGGTATGAACCAGCTCATGCGAAAGCTTCCAGTGGTTTGATTCGTCGTGAGCGACTCGATGTCAAGGCGGACGGAGCACAGAAACCGGAATTCTTCAGCAGGGTTTTAACCCTGCGGACATTTGATACTCTTACATTCATCTAGCCCCGGGTTTTAACCCGGGGGCCGTGAGGATTTCGAGCACCGCCCAACGCCGCCAGCGAGTCGCGTAGCAGAGTCAAACCACTGGATCAGCTGCTCAGACGCTCGACGGTGAAGACCCCCTGCACCTTCCTGAGCTTGTCCATGAGCGTGGTGAGCTTGTCGGTGTTCCGCACGAAGATCATCAGGTTGCAGACGAAGATGCCATCCTTGGCGTTCAGTGCGATGCTCCGGATGTTGGTGTCGAACTTGGAGATGACACCCGTGATCTGGTTGGTCATGCCGATCTTGTCCTCGCCGACGATCCGTATACCCGCGAGGAACTCGGTATCGAGCTTGCGGTTCCACGCCACCGACACGATACGTTCGCTCTTGACCAGGTTCTCGTTGGTGACGTTGACACAGTTCTTGCGATGGATCTTGACCGATCCCTCGGTCGTGACGAAACCGATGATGTCGTCGCCCGGCACCGGATTGCAGCACTTGGCGTAAGCATAGGCGATGTTGTTGAGTCCGGAAATGATCACCTCGTCCTTGTGATCGGACGGGCGCTCCTGGAGATCCCTGGCAATCTCTGCGAAATCCTTCGTCAGAGATTTGGCCTGCACCGGCTTTTCTGACCCCTCGGCGCCACGATGCGGCCTGGTGATACTCTCCATCACCTCTTCGCTGCTGATCTGCTGGTTGGCAAGCGCACTGAACAGGTCGGACGGTGTCTTGATGCCGTGCTTCCTGATCGAACGGATGGCGTCATTCTCGGTGAAGAGCTTCTTGGTGCCCGACAGCATCTTTTCCCACATCCCGCGCCCCTTCTCGATCTCCTGCCGACGCTCCTCGTTGATGGCTGTCCTGATCTTGAGCTTGGCACGATGGGTCACCACGATCTTCAGCCAGTCAGCCTTGGGCTTCTGGTTTTTCGAGGTGATCACCTCGCAGCGGTCACCCGACTTCAGCTCCGCATTCAGTCGCACGATCTTGCCGTTCACCTTGGCGCCGATGCAGCTGTTGCCGATCTCGGTGTGGATGGCGTAGGCGAAGTCGATCGGCGTAGCCCCGGCCGGAAGAATCTTCATGTCGCCCTTCGGGGTGAATACGTAGATCTCGTCGTGATAGAGGTTGAGCTTGAAGCCCTCCATGAAGGCCGCCGCCGAGTCGGCATCCTTGATCAGCTCCCTCGCCCACTTGAGGAACGAATCGACCGCAGCGTCGTTTTTGGAGATCTTCTCCTTGTAACGCCAGTGCGCCGCGACACCGAGCTCCGCGAACTCGTGCATTCTCCTGGTCCTGATCTGCAGTTCGATCACATACCCCTTGGGGCCGATGATGGCTGAATGGAGCGACTGATACCCGTTGTGCTTGGGGATGGAAATGTAATCCTTGAAGTGCCTCGGGATAGGCGGATACTTCTGGGTGATGTACCCGTAGACGGCAAAGCAGTCCGAGATCTTGTCGGTGTCGATGATCACCCGGATACCGTAAAGATCATGGATATCCTCGAACTCCTTGTTCTTCTGCCGCATCTTGTTGTAGATCGAGTAGAGGTGCTTGGCCCTCCCCTGTACCTCGACCTGGAACCCCTGCTTTTCGAGATCGTTCTTGATCGGCACGATCATCTTGTTCAGATAGGCGATGCGCTCGTTCCTGCTCAGACGCACCCTCTTGAGCAGAAAATCGTACATCTCGGGGTCGATGTAGCGGAGCGCCAGGTTCTCAAGATCGACCTTCATCTTTCCAAGACCGAACCGGTGAGCCAGCGGTGCATAGATGTCACGGGTCTCGAGGGCCATACGCACGCGACGGTGCTCCGGCAGCGAATCGAGCGTCCTCATGTTATGCAGACGGTCGCAGAACTTGATGAGGATAACCCTGATGTCCTTGACCATGGAGAGCAGCATCTTCCTGAAACCCTCGGCCTCGGTGGTCTCCCGGTTGACCATGATCTCCGAAATCTTGGTCAGCCCTTCGACGATGTCCGCCACCTCGGTGCCGAGTTCCGCGGCGATGTCCTCATACGTATACCCGCTGTCCTCGATCACGTCATGCAGAAGGGCAGCCGCTACCGACACCCCGTCGAGCGGCAGTTCGGTGACGAGCAGCTTGGCAACCTCGACCGGGTGGTAGAAGAATGGCTCGCCTGAAGCACGTTTTTCCCCTTCGTGCGCCCGGTAGCACATGAAGAACGCCCTGGTGATGAGCGACTCGTCGTAGTTCTTGAGATTTGCGCGGCAGAGCCTCAGAATCTCGTGAAGCTTCTGGTAATGTTCCTGTTCTATCTGGGCCAGCATGTATGTAGGGTACTCCGAATCAAAATGTTGTCGAGGTCCTCTCGCCTCACGCAGACTTGTGGGGTATACTGATATATAGGCAAATCGACATCAATGGTCAATGCCCGTCATTCGGTATACTGCGTGATCTTCTCCTGCAGCATGAATATTTCGTCCCGCAGATACGCGGCCTTTTCATAGTCGGTATCTTCCGCAGCTGCCTGCATCTCCGCGCTCAGCTCGGCCACCATCTCCACCATCTCCTCGCGGCTCATGTTTTCGAGCAGGCTGTGCAGCTCGAGCTCGGGACGTTTCTGCAGACCAAGGCGCTTGCGGCGGTATCGCTCTTCGGCATCGGCCACACTGGTGGTGTTCAGCACCTGGTCGACCGACTTGACGATCGAACGGGGCTCGATGCCATGCACCCGGTTGTACTCCTCCTGGATCCCCCGGCGGCGGGCACTCTCGTCGAGCACCTTGCGCATCGAATCGGTGATCCTGTCGGCATAGAAGAGCACCGTGCCCTCGACGTTGCGCGCCGCCCTGCCGGCGATCTGCATCAGCGATTTGGCATCTCGAAGGAACCCCTCCTTGTCGGCGTCAAGAATCGCCACGAGCGCCACCTCGGGCAGATCGAGTCCCTCACGCAAGAGGTTGACCCCGACAAGCACATCGATCTCGCCGGTTCGCAGCTCCCTGAGGATCTGTATGCGCTCCAGGCTCTTGATCTCCGAATGGAGGTACTGCGAACGGAGCCCCACCTTCCTGAAATAGGCGTGAAGATCTTCGGCCATGCGCTTGGTCAGGGTCATGACCAGCGACTTGTGCCCCTTCGACATGCAGGCGCGTACGCGGGCGAGCAGGTGGTCGATCTGGCCGGCGACAGGATGCAGCTCGATGAGCGGATCGAGCAGACCGGTCGGGCGCACGAGCTGCTCGACCACCACGCCGCCGGAGCGTCTGAGCTCGTATTCGCCGGGCGTCGCGCTGACGCAGATCAGCTGCGGGACCATCTCCTCGAACTCCTCGAAACGCAATGGACGGTTGTCCAGTGCCGAAGGAAGCCGGAAACCGTGCTCGACCAGAATGGTCTTCCTCGAACGGTCCCCGCCATACATGCCACGAATCTGTGGCAGGGTGACATGGGACTCATCCACGATCACCAGGTAATCTTCCGGGAAGTAGTCGAGCAGGCACCACGGGCGATCTCCGGGCTGACGACCGGCAAGGTGGCGGGCGTAGTTCTCGATGCCCGAACAGTATCCGAGCTCCTTCATCATCTCGAGATCGTACCGGGTTCGCTCCTCGAGCCGCTGCGCCTCGACCAGCTTGTCCTCACCGCGAAGCACGTTCAGTCGCCACGCCAGTTCGTTCTCGATATCGAGCATGGCCCGCTGAAGCTTCTCCTCGTCGGCCACGAACTGCCTGGCCGGGTAGATGAAGGCATATCCCTCATCTCCGACGATCTCACCGCTTTTCGGGTCGAAGGTCTGGAGGCTGTCGATCTCGTTTCCGAAAAACTCGACACGGAGAGCAAGCTCCTCGTGTCCGGGAATCAGGTCGATGACGTCACCCCGCACGCGGAAACGTCCCGGCGACAGATCCACATCATCGCGGAAATAGTGCAGCGAAACCAGCTTCTGCAGAAACTCGTCGCGATCCATCTCCATGCCCCGGCGAAGTTCGACGACCTGTGCGAGCCAGTCCTCCGGAGAGCCCAGGCCATAAATGCAACTGACGGAACTGACCACGATGACATCATTCCGACCGCTGAGCAGCGCGCTGGTGGCTCTGAGCCGAAGCCTCTCGATCTCGTCGTTGATCTTGAGATCCTTGGCGATGTACTTGTCGACCGAGGGGATATAGGCCTCTGGCTGATAGAAATCGTAATAGCTGATGAAGTACTCGACCGCGTTGTCAGGAAAAAACTGGCAGAGCTCACCATAGAGCTGTGCTGCAAGCGTCTTGTTGTGACTCAGCACCAGTGTCGGTTTATTGACTGCGGCTATGACGTTCGAAGCCGTAAAGGTCTTGCCTGAACCGGTCACACCGAGAAGGGTCTGCCAGCGCTCTCCGGCCAGAACTCCTTCGGTCAGCGCCTTTATCGCCGCGGGCTGGTCGCCGGTCGGGCCATAAGGGCTCACCAGCCTGAACTCACCACCGCCTCTGTTTGGGTACATAATAGATTGAAATGATCGTGACGCGCAACACGTGACGCGTAACGGGTTAAGATCCACTGTCGAATCAATGGTGCGTCTCGTGACACGTAACACGAGACCGATCACCTGCGACTTTTTTCAGGTTACGTGCCGGGCGTTCTTCGTCCCGGAAGAAGAACGAATAAGCTCTCCTGTTAGTTCTTGAGGCTGTCAACCCTATCAGGGCATGCGTTTTCTGCTTTTATGCTGCCGGTTTGCGGGATTTTTCGTAATGTACGACTTTGCATGTTCTGCAAGAGGCGGCGATGAACACGATTTTGACCATGATTACACACCATGACCGGACCCATTCCCAGGCCTGCTCGCAGAGTGAGCGCTGCGCTCGTACTCGGTATTCTGCTGCTCCATCTCATCTCCTGTAAATCCATGACAACCGAACAAGCACACTACCCATACACCACCGTCCAGGGGGATTCCCTGCATACGAGAATCTACAGGCTGAAGAACGGCCTGACCGTATTCATGAGCCCCTATCACGACGAGCCGAGGATTTACACCTCCATCGCCGTCAGGGCGGGCAGCAAGAACGATCCTGCCGAAACCACCGGCCTTGCCCACTACCTCGAGCACATGCTCTTCAAGGGCACCGATTCGATCGGATCTCTCGATTACGAAAAGGAGCACGTGGAGCTGGAGAAGATCATCGAGCTCTATGAAAAGTACCGCACGACCACCGATCCCGAGCGCCGCGCAGCCATCTACCGCGACATCGACAGCATCTCGAACGTGGCCGCGCAATACACGGTCCCGAACGAATACGACAAGCTGCTCAACTCCATCGGTGCACGTGGCACCAACGCCTATACCTGGGTCGAGCAGACCGTATACATCAACGACATTCCATCGAACGAACTGGACCGCTGGCTCACCATCGAGGCCGAACGGTTCCGCAATCCGGTGATGCGCCTTTTCCACACCGAGCTGGAGACGGTGTACGAAGAGAAGAACATGACCATGGACAGCGACAGCCGAAAGCTGTGGGAAGAGCTCTACAGCGGCCTCTTCCGGAAGCATACCTATGGCACCCAGACCACCATCGGCAAGGCTGAACACCTGAAGAAGCCGTCGATCAGGAACGTCATGAACTACTACCGCGAGTATTACGTGCCGAACAACATGGCCATCTGCATCTCGGGCGATTTCAATCCCGACGAGGCCATTGCCATGATCGACCGCAAGTTCTCTGCCCTTCCGGCCAAGGAGGTCCCCGAGTTCCATCCGCCGGTCGAGGAGCCAATCACAAAACCGGTGGTCAAGACCGTAACCGGTCCCGAAGCGGAGGAGCTGGTGATCGGCTTCAGGTTCGGCGGCGTCAATTCGGCCGATGCCGACATACTGACCATCGTCGACAAGATCCTGTTCAACCAGACGGCCGGACTGATCGACCTGAATCTCAACCAGCAGCAGAAGGTGCTGGATGCGGGTTCGATGCCGGTGATGATGAAGGACTACTCGACCCATATCCTGAGCGCGAAGCCGAGAGAGGGGCAGAGCCTCGACGATGTCAGGAAGCTCCTGCTGGATCAGCTCGAGCAGCTCAAGGAGGGCAAGTTCCCCGACTGGCTTATCGCGGCAGTGATCAACGACCTGAAACTCGAGGAGCTCAAGCTCTACGAATCGAACCGCGGACGTGCCGAAGCCTATGTGGACGCATTCATCTGGGGCATGGACTGGAACAGCCATGTGCATCGGTTCGAGCGTCTCGAAAAGATCACGAAACAGGATGTCATCGAGTTTGCGCGTAAACATTATGGCGATAACTACGTGGCCGTCTACAAGAAAAACGGCAAGCGGAAAAGTGAAGCCAAGATCCAGAAGCCGCAGATCACCCCGATCAAGGTTAACCGCGACCGCTCCTCCGTCTTCGCTGAAGAGCTGCTCTCGAAGAAGACCGCTGACGTGAAACCGTCGTTCGTCGATTTCCGGAAGGATATCGCCTACTACGATGTCAGGCCGGATATCAGGCTGCACTACGTGCCGAACCACGAAAACGACCTCTACAGCCTCTATTTCATCTTCGATACCGGTCTGAACCAGAGCCGCAAGATCGATACGGCGCTCGATTACCTCTCCTACCTCGGCACCTCGAAGCTCACTCCGGCAGAGTTCAGTCAGGAGCTCTACAAGCTTGGCGCAGGTTTTTCGGTCTTCACTTCGGAAGACTACGTATACCTGAAACTGACCGGCCTCAGGGAGAACTTCCCCAAGGCCCTCGCCCTGCTCGACGAGTTGCTCGACGACGCCAAACCGGATGCTGGCGCACTCGAAAAGCTCAAGGATGGTATCCGCAAGGAGCGGGCCGACGACAAGCTGTCGAAGCGCAAGATTCTGTTCGAGGCCATGGTCAACTACGGCAAGTACGGCCCGAAATCGCCATTCACCAACGTCCTGAGCGACAAGGAGATCGAACAGCTCCAGCCGCAGGAGCTTCTGGACGAGATCAGGAACCTCATGGGTTTCCGTCACCGGGTGCTCTATTACGGGCCTGAAAAGGCAGAGGATCTGCTCACGGGCCTGAACGGCATGAAACATTTCGGACAGGAGTTCAGACCGGTCAACGAGGCGCAGCCCTTCAAGGAGCTCGACACCGATAAAAACCAGGTGTACGTGGTCGACTACGACATGAACCAGGCTGAAATCATCATGCTCTCCAGGGGTGAAGCATACGAACCGGCCAAGGTCCCGCTCATCACGCTGTTCAACGAGTACTACGGCGGCGGCATGTCTTCAGTGGTCTTTCAGGAGATGCGCGAGGCCAAGGCTCTGGCCTACTCGGTCTTCTCGGTCTACCGGATGCCAAAGGACAAGAGCCGGCACAACTATGTATTCAGCTACATAGGAACCCAGGCAGACAAGCTGCCCGAAGCGCTCCAGGGATTCGAAGGCCTGATGCGGAAGCTCCCGGAATCGCCGGAACTGTTCGCCTCGGCAAAGGCGGGCATCGAACAGAAGATCCGTACCGAACACCTGACCAGAAGCGAAATCCTGTTCGCCTGGGAAGAGGCCCGAAGACTCGGGCTCGACTACGACATCAGGAAAGATGTCTACGAAAAAACACCATCGATGACCTTCAGGGATATCGAACAGTTCCATGCATCCAGATTCAGGGATAAAAAGCAGCTCATGCTCGTGCTCGGAAAGAAAAACGATCTCGACCTGGAGACCCTCGGAAAGTATGGCGAGGTGAAGTTCCTGACTCTCGAGGAGTTATTCGGTTACTGAGCATGCTCATGGTATCGGTATCTGTTACACCTTGCGATTCCCCGGAGCCGGTTCGAACGGCTTCGGGAAATCCCTGCCCGGACGGAGGTCAACGGCTATGAAGTTGATCGACCGTTACATCTCCAGGCAGTTTCTGGTCACCTTCCTGTTTTCTGCTGCAAGTTTCGCGGCGTTGTTCGTCCTGATCAACCTGGTCGAAAACCTTGACGATTTCATCGACCACAATATCTCCACCGGAAGAATCATCCTGTTTTATCTGAGCGGGCTTCCGGAGACGTTCCTCATGACCACTCCGCTGAGCGTCCTGCTCGCAGCCCTTTTCGTCACCGGAAAACTCTCCATGCAAAGCGAGCTTCCCGCGCTGAAATCGGCGGGTGTCAGCCTCGGCCGTTTGCTGAGACCGTTTCTGCTCGTGGCCTCAATGGTGACATTGGTCAACCTGGTCAACTCCTGCTGGATCGTCCCGGCGACCTATGACTGGTCTCGTGGGTTCGAAAAACGATACCTGAAAAGCAGGAAACAGGAGGGCGAAGGCTCGGTCCATATCAGGGAATCGAAAAACCGGATCCTGACCATCGGAAGAGTCGGCAGCGATCTGCAGAGCGGAGCATCGATTTCTCTCGAAGAGTTCGACGGCACACACCTGACCTCCCGCATCGACGCGGATTCGGTCAGAATCGACAATAAAAAACGATGGGTGTTCTACAACGTCCGACACCGCTACTTCGAAAATGGCGCTGAAAGATTTGCTGGCCGAAAGGGTATCGAAATCATTCCCATCGCCCTGTCGAAGAATACCTTCAGGATGCTCAACGCCGACCCGGACCAGATGAACGTGGGCCAGCTGTACATGTTTATCCGTCAACAGGAAAAGGCCGGCATCTCCGGAACGGAGAAAGCGAAGGTCAAATTCAATACCAAGATCGCGCTTCCCTTTGCGAGCGTCATCATCGTCATGATCGGCGTCCCGCTGTCCACAAGAAAAAAGCGCAGTGGCCTGGCTCTCGAAGCGAGCATCAGCCTGATCGTGGGATTCCTCTATCTGGGTATGCTCAAAGCCCTGAGCAGTATCGGCTACAATGGGCTGCTGCCGCCGGTACTGGCAGCATGGCTGCCGAACCTGATCTTTATCGGAGCAGGAGCCGCCCTGTTCAGGTCAGCAAACGAATGAAACCATGTCTCACCAGCCACTGATCGTTCTCCTGACCGACTTCGGCACCGCCGATACCTTCATCGGTGTCATGAAAGGGGTGATCGCGTCAATCTGCCGGAACGCGCACGTTATCGACCTGACACATGCCATTACCCCGCAACAGGTACGTGAAGGAGCCTTTCACCTCGAACGTTCGCTCAACTTCTTCCCGGCGGGTACCATTTTTGTCTGCGTCGTTGATCCCGGAGTCGGAACGTCGAGACGTCCCATAGGTGTCGATACCGGCCGCTTCCGTTTCGTGGCGCCGGATAACGGGCTGCTCACCCCGGTCTTCGAGCGCTTTCCCGACGCACGCTGCCATCTGTTGAGCGAACCCTGCTATCACCTCCCGTCCACCAGCGCAACCTTTCACGGCAGGGATATCTTCTCACCGGTAGCCGCGCATCTTGCTACAGGAGTGCCGATGGATAAAACAGGTCCTGCGGTTGACATTTCATCCTGCGCGAAAATCCCGCTTTACCGTCCAGAGCCCCTGAACGATGGCACTGGCTGGCAAGGTGAGGTCATCTCCATCGACCACTTCGGTAACGTCATCACCTCTTTCGATGCATCGATTCTTCCTCCGAAGGGAACATGTTCTGTATCGGCAGGAAATGCGACCGATCTGCCGCTGGTCAGAACATATGGTGATGTCGCACCTGGCAAGCCGCTTGCCTATGTCGGCAGCAGCGGTATGATCGAAATCGCCGTGCGCAACGGCAACGCCAGCAATGAGCTGCAGATAGCAGACGACACCCCGATCCTGTTCTTCGTCGAACAGTAACCGCTCCACGACCGTCAGCGAAAACTGCGGTTTTTTCCTTTTTTCACGAATTATCTGCAAGCCACGAAGGTTGGACGCTAAAACAACGTCTACTTCAGTAGAACATGCAGTAAACGCCCCCCGCCGGTTGCTTCATGAACGGTTCTGATCTTTTCACACAAACAGTCGCAGCCATGAAAAAGCAGCTTTTGATTGCCCTGGGAGTCGTTGGGGCGGTGTCCTGTTCCCCGCTGACCGATCTGCATGCCGACATCCGGCTTGCCATCAGCATACCCAGCGGGCCCCGATTCTATTTTGAAAGCCGACCCGACTTCATCTACCTGGATGATTACGGTTTTTCCATCTCCTGGGGCGGACCATATGATGTCGTCTATTTCGGAGACGCCTATTTCATTTTCCAGGACGGGTACTGGTACCGCGCTTATGACTACCGTGGCCCCTGGGGAAGGGTCGGAGACTATGACCTGCCGCCAGTTATCAGAAGGCATCACTGGGACGACATCAGAAGAAGAAGGGATATCGAGTACCGCAGACACGATCGCAACTTCTGGGAGGAGCGCTTCAGAAGGGATCGTGAGCACTGGCAGGGGCCTGACAATCGTCGCAGGCAGGACGACCGGCAGCGCTTCGATGACCGTCGCGGGCCGGATGACCGACGGAGCTTCGATGATCGGCGTGATGATGACGATCGCCGCAGACCGGATGAGCGCCGTGGCCCATCAGCGCCACAACCGCCGGCATTCCAGGGCGGTCCGAGAGGCGGACAGATTCCTTCTGAGGAGGTTGGACACAGTGGCCGCCCGCAGCCAGGGACGTTCCAGCCCGCTGCACGTCCCCAGCAACTGCCCTCAGCGCAGCCCGCTCCCGCTGGTCGCACGGTAATACCGAATCAGCAGCAGGCGCCTCAGGCCCGACCGCAAGAGCAGAGAAGACGCGATGATCAGGAGCGTCGAGATAACCGGGACAGCCGGCAGCATCAGGGCGACAGGGACAATCGTGATGACCGTTACGATCGCCGCTGAGCCGGTCTCATCAGAAGACAACGCCACCAAATAGCACTATCCACTGAAATATCGCAGGGAGCCGGTCCGGCGCCCTGCGATGTTTCGGCTTCTCCGCGCGAGGTGCAAAGCGAAAGAACTCCTGACCGCTGGTTGTTGTTACACCTCTTATTGCCCGGGTGAGTCAGGGGCTCTGTTCCTGATAGACCATCTTGTCATTCTGATCCTGACCTGTCGGGAGAAATAGCAATAACCTTTTGTCTTACATAAGACTGATCCTTCACCTGATTCAGGATGACAGCACAGGAACCGTACTCATCTGCGACTTGTTGTTGCCGATGTAACAAGACTTTTCCGTGCTGTGTCACGCTTTACCGTCTGCCTCAATCCTGAAAACGAACATACGATGAAGAAGCGAGCGTTATTCATGAGCATGTCCATCATGCTGCTGCTGGCGCCACAATCGGATACGCACGCCGCCCCGACGCTGGCGATGGCCGTTCGATCCGGCAGCGATATACGCATCGAACGCCGTCCGGACTTCATCTTTCTGGACAGCTACGGGTTCCAGGTCTCCTGGGGTGCACCATACGACGTCATCCACCTCGACAACAACTACTTCCTGCATCAGGCTGACCAATGGTATCGGGCCGCAGATTACAGAGGTCCATGGAAACGCATCGATGAAAACAGGCTGCCGTCGGCCATCAGGAAACACAGCTGGCTGGAGATAACTGAAGCGCGTGAAACCGAGTACAGGAAACACGACCGGAGGTTCTGGGAAGAAAAATTCAGGAAAGAGCATGAGGCGTGGCTCGAATACGAAAACTTCCCCGGCCCGCGTCCAAGGCCGGATGAGGTGATCTGGCCCTGAACAGTCGTGATTCGATTTGCCGGGGTGATCGGCGCCCCCTGTTTCAAAGCATAAAAAAAGCCGCGACTCCCAACATGGACTGCGCGGCTTTTTGAATTTTAATGTGGCGTATTAGCGAAGCGTCAGCTGCCGATATACTCCTTGAGCACCTTGTTGTAAGCCGACTGGCGGAGGCGGCGGATGGCCTTCTCCTTGATCTGGCGGACACGCTCGCGGGTGAGCTTGAACTTCTCGCCGATCTCCTCGAGGGTCAGCGGATTGTCCATGCCGATACCGAAGTAGGAGCGGATGACGTCGGCTTCCCTCGGAGCGAGCACGGAAAGCGAACGTTCGACCTCGAGCGTGAGCGAATCGCGGTTCAGACCATGATCGGGCATATGACCGTCGTTCTGCAGCACGTCGAGCAGGCGGTTGTCGTCACCCTGCGCGAACGGGGCGTCGACGGAGACGTGCCTACCGGCGATCTTGAGGGTGTCGGCCACATCCTGGGAGTCCATGTCGAGCAGGTTGGCGAGCTCCTTGGTGTTCGGATCGCGCTCGTACTCCTGTTCAAGCTGGCTGTAGGCTTTGCTGATCTTGTTCAGGGTACCGACGCGGTTCAGAGGAAGACGAACGATACGGGACTGCTCGGCGAGCGCCTGCAGGATCGACTGCCGGATCCACCAGACAGCGTAGGAGATGAACTTGAATCCGCGGGTTTCGTCAAATCGCTTGGCTGCCTTGATCAGGCCAAGGTTGCCTTCGTTGATCAGGTCGCCAAGGGTAAGACCCTGGTTCTGGTACTGCTTGGCCACCGACACGACGAACCTCAGGTTTCCCTTGATCAGTTTGTCCAGTGCACGCTTGGCTCTTTTGTATTCGGGCGTATCGACCGGCATGTCATAGCCTTCCTTGATCGCCCTGGTGAGTTTCACTTCGTCTTCTGCCGTGAGCAGCTCGTACTTACCAATTTCCTGAAGGTAACGGTCTAGGGAAAGACTCTCCCTGTTGGTTATCTGCTTACTGATTTTCAATTGCCTCATTGATGGGTCCTCTTTCGAACTTCACTATACTTGCAGGAATACAGCACTTCACGGAACCGCTCCCATCAGGGAACAAAAGCGGAAACCAGAGGTCGCACGGCTTCAAGCTGGGAATATCCGAAAAAAAACAGATTTTTCAGAATAAAAATTTCACATATCACTTTGAAAGCACTTCCAGGTTCTCCTGGAGTTTTCCGATGAGCGATCGGGCTTCTTCAAGTTTTTCCTGTTCCTTACCAACGACATCTGCCGGCGCATTCGCCAGAAAAGCCTGATTCGACAGCTTCTTCTCGAGCGACTGGATATAGCCGGACACTTTTGACATCTCTTTCTGCAGGCGCTGCTGCTCCTTTTCGAACGATATCAACCCTTCGAGCTGAATAAAAAGTTCATTGCCGTCGACCACCGAACCGGCCGCATGATCGGGCCTTTCGATCTCCCTTGCAAGCCTGACTTCGCACCTGGTCAAGGCCGGGAAAATAGCCTTCGAAGCCGAAAGGGCCTCTTCTGCAGCATCCGAAGAGACCTTGACGACCGCCTCGGCACGCAGGTCGTGCGGCACGTTGAAGGCCGAACGGAGACTGCGGATCTCCGACACCATATTGCGTACGAGATCGAACGGCGCGGCATCAGCCTCTCCCCAGGAGGAATCCGATTTCGGCATGGAGGTCAGCGCAATGCTCTCGTCGGTACCGCGAGGAGCG
Source organism: Chlorobiaceae bacterium (assembly GCA_013334925.1). Lineage (GTDB taxonomy): Bacteria > Bacteroidota > Chlorobiia > Chlorobiales > Chlorobiaceae > Chlorobaculum. The sequence goes on along the minus strand of JAAXWP010000015.1, from coordinate 25,720 downwards.
ATCGCATGCCAGATCTCGTCGGTAATGAACGGCATGACCGGATGGAGCGTCTGCAGCGTCCCCTCGAGCACCTTCACCGCCAGGCAGACCGAGTTTTTTGCCTGTTCGGGATCGACCTCCCCGGCCAGTTCGCTCTTCAGGGCCTCAAGGAACCAGTCACAGTAATCACCCCAGAAGAATTCATGGGCGATCTTGACCAGGTCATTGACCTTGAACTGGGCCATGGCGTTGTGGTAACGTTCGAGCATTGCCTGGTAACGGGCCATGAGCCAGCGGCCCGAATCCGAAAGCTCTCCGCGATCCGGAACGTATGCTGCGTAGGCCTCTGCGAACGCTTCTGGCGTTTCGAAGTGCCGGTCGCGCTGCATGAACACGAATCGGGCCGCGTTCCAGATCTTCGTGGCGAAGTTCCTTCCCAGCTCGCACTTCTCCTCGCCAAAAAGCACATCCTGGCCGAGCGGCGCGATATAGACGATGGTGAAACGCAGCGCGTCGGTGCCGTAGGTTTCGATCACCTTGAGCGGATCGGGCGAGTTGCCGAGGGACTTCGAGAGCTTCCTGCCCTTCATGTCCCTGATGATGCTGGTGAAGTAGACGTCGCGGAACGGAACGTCGCCCCTGAAGTGGAGGCCGGCCATGATCATCCTGGCCACCCAGAAGAAGATGATGTCGGGCCCGGTCACGAGGGTGTTGGTCGGGTAGAACGCCTTCAGGTCATCGTTGTCGCTGTGCAGGCCGGTCCAGCCGAGGGTCGTCAGCGGCCAGAGCCACGACGAGAACCAGGTATCGAGCACATCCTCGTCCTGCACGAGCTTGTCGGTGCCGGCCAGGTGGCACGCCTCATCGTAGGAAGAGGCCACCCAGACGTTGCCCTTTTCATCGTACCATGCCGGAATGCGGTGACCCCACCAGAGCTGGCGTGAAATGCACCAGTCCTGGATGTTCTCCATCCAGTGGCGGTAGGTGTTGATCCAGTGCTCGGGATGGAACCGGATCTCGCCGTCGTTGACCGCCTTCAGGGCAGGCTCGGCCAGCGGCTTCATCTTCACGAACCACTGCTCGGAGAGGTACGGTTCGACAACCACGTCGGCACGCTCGGAATATCCGACGTTGTGCTCGTACTCCTCGACCTTCACCAGATGGCCGAGCTCCTCGAGGTCGGCGATGATCTTCGTTCTCGCCTCGAACCGGTCCATGCCGGCATAACCGTACTCGTCGGTCATGCGGCCGTCCCTGCCAACCACCGAGAAAGCCGGCAGATTGTGGCGTTTGGCCACCTCGTAGTCGTTCGGATCGTGGGCCGGAGTGATCTTCAGCGCGCCAGTACCGAACTCGATATCGACATAGTCATCGGCGATGACCGGCACGTGACGCCCTGCGACCGGCACGACAACCAGTTCACCGATGAGGTCGCTGTAGCGGGGGTCATTCGGATTGACCGCGATGGCCACGTCGGCGAGAATGGTCTCGGGACGGACCGTGGCGATCGTGATCGAGCGCGACGGGTCCTTGGCCAGCGGATAGCTGACATAGACGAGCTGGTCGCGGCGGCTCTTCATGATAACCTCTTCATCGGAGAGCGCCGTCTGGGAAACCGGGCACCAGTTGATGATGCGGGTGCCGCGATAGATCAGCCCCTCGCGGTAGAGGGCGACGAATGAATTGATGACCGCTTCCGATGCGCGTTCGTCCATCGTGAAGAGGTTGCGGCGCCAGTCGCAGGAGATGCCGAGCTTGCGCAGCTGCTTGAGGATGAGCCCGCCGTATTCGTCGCGCCACTCCCATACCTTCGAGAGAAAATCCTTTCTGCCAAGGTCGTGCCGGGTGACCCCCTCATTTCGAAGCTTGCGTTCGACCACCGTCTGCGTGGCGATACCTGCATGGTCGGTGCCGGGAAGCCAAAGGGCCTCATGACCGGTCATGCGGGCATAGCGGATGAAAATGTCCTGCAGCGTATGGTTCAGGACGTGACCGAGGGTAAGGCTGCCGGTGACATTCGGCGGAGGCATCAGGACGGTATAGGGAGTACGTCCATCTTCACGGACCCTCGAACTTTCGGCATGGAATGCTCCGAGCGCCTCCCAGTGCGCGCTTCTCCAGCGATCTTCGACTTCGTGGGGATTATAGGTTTTCTCGAGATGCTGCGCGGTGGAATGGTCACTCATGGGTCTTCTCTTCTACTGCTGATGTTTACGTTTGGCGGGCAGTGCCGCAACCCGCGTCGGCCGCCGCACTGCCCTGCAATATGACAATTTTTTCTTTTTAGCCGTTTAACCGGTACGCTGCCTCAGTCGACCTTGGCCGGAGCCGGACGCTTTTCGAAGATCTGGTCGATGATGCCGTACTCCTTGGCTTCGAGAGCATTCATCCAGCGGTCGCGCTCGGAGTCCTCACGAACACGCTGCACATCCTGGCCGGTATGCTTTGCAAGAATCTCTTCAAGCAGGCGGCGGATCTTCTCGATCTCACGGGCCTGGATCAGGATGTCGGTCTCCTGCCCCTGTGCCCCTCCGGAAGGCTGGTGGATCATGATGCGGGAGTGAGGCAGCGAAGCACGCTTACCGGCAGTACCGCTGGCGAGCAGGAATGCGCCCATGCTGGCGGCCATGCCCACGCAGACCGTGGCGATATCAGGACGGATGTACTGCATCGTGTCATAGATGCCGAGACCGGCCGAAACGCTGCCGCCGGGCGAGTTGATGTAGATGTAGATGTCGCGCTCGGGATCTTCGGATTCGAGGAAGATCAGCTGGGCCATCACCAGGCCGGCCACATGCTCGTCGATACCGGAGCCGAGGAAGATGATGCGCTCGCGCAGGAGGCGGGAAAAGATGTCGAAAGCGCGTTCGCCACGGCCCGAAGTCTCGATGACCATCGGAACGAGCTGGCTGTTGATGCTCTGTTCGATCGCCCCGGAATAGAGCTTTTTGGCGTGGTGTTCAAACCCGAAATTGATATTTGCCATGATCGCGAAGCGTTTTGATTGGTTGCTGCCGCTGTCGGGACCCCTAAAAGGAACAGAAACGCCGACAGTGCGTGATGCGTGAAAATTAACCCCTAAAATACAGAGTGTGAACAAGAATTCCAGAAATCCGGTTCCTCTTTCCTTAAATAATAAATAATTCTGGCTTGTGTGAACTGGAGCAGATACACATATTGAATGTCTGAAGCACCTCCAACCATCCCGTCACCCAGCATGCAGGTACGCCTCATCTCCGTCACGAACCCTCTCATCGAGATCGACAACCGCCAGCTCACCCCGGAAGGGCTCATCGCCTACTGCGCCCGGGTATCGAGCCCGCACCAGGAAACGCCCGACTACGCGAAGCTGCTCTCCTACTGCATCACGCACAAGCACTGGAGCGTCTTCGAGATGGTTGACATGACCGTGGAGATCGTCACCTCCCGCGCCATCTCACCGCAGATTCTCAGGCACAGGTCGTTCTGCTTTCAGGAATTTTCCATGAGATATGCCAAAGCGCAAGCTATCGAGAAGTACCAGCCGAGAAGGCAGGATGTGAAAAACCGCCAGAACTCGCTGGAAGACCTCGATGCTGCGACCGTCAGCTGGTTTGACGAAGCCCAGGAACACGTGGCGAAGCTGACCATGGAGAAATACGAGGAGGCTCTCGAGAAAGGGATCGCGAAAGAGTGTGCCCGCACCCTGCTGCCACTCGGCACACAGACCAAGCTCTATATGAAGGGCTCGGTAAGGAGCTGGCTCCACTACCTGGAGGTGCGCACCGACCCGAGCACCCAGAAGGAGCACCGCGACATCGCCGAAGCGGTCATGAAGCTATTCATCGAACAGTTCCCGGTGACGAGCAGTGCGATGGGATGGAAGTAGGAGAAGAGGAAATGGACGTGATGGACTCAATTGACGAATGCAGGAAATGGACATAATGGACAATGTAAGAAGAGCTTTGACGAAACGCTCTTTTCAGTCCATCAGGTCCATCCCGTCCATTCAGTCCATTTCTTCCATATAGTCCACGCTGTTCTCACCCCTGCATGTGGCCGAACAACCTTATCAGCTGATCACGAAGATCCTTGCGGTGAACGATCAGGTCAACGAAACCGTGCTCCTGAAGAAACTCGGCACGCTGGAACCCTTCCGGAAGATCGCGCTTGATGGTATCGCGGATGACGCGGGGACCGGCAAAGCCGATCAGGGCTTTCGGTTCGCTGATATTGATGTCGCCAAGCATGGCGAACGAGGCGCTGATGCCACCCATGGTCGGATCGGTCATGAGCGAAATGAACGGAATCCCCTTCTCGCCCAGCCTGGTGAGTCGTGCCGCTGTCTTGGCCATCTGCATCAGACTGAATGCACCTTCCATCATGCGGGCGCCACCTGACTGTGAAATGACAACGAGAGGAGCATTGAGTTCGAGGCTCCTGTCGGCAGCCCGGGCAATTTTCTCGCCGACAACGGAACCCATCGAACCACCGATGAACCCGAAATCCATAGCGGAAACAACGACGGGATGCTCATCCATGTTGCCAACAGCATTCCTGCAGGCCTCGGTTTTTCCGGTCTTGGACATGGTTTCACGAACACGGTCGGGATAGTTCTTCGTATCGGTGAAATTGAGCGGATCGGCGGCGCGAAGTCCGGTATCGAACTCCTCGTAGACTCCGCCATCGAAAAGAATGGAAAAGTATTCGAGCGGCGAGATGCGGAAATGGTGACCGCATTCGGGACAGGTGTACTGGTGATCCTCGAGCTGTTTTTTATGAAGTGCCGCACCGCATTCGTCGCACTTCGTCCAGAGCCCTTCAGGAGTATCACGTTTATCCGTCGTGCGGATTGAGGGCTTCGCCCGTTTGAACCAGACCATTTTTTATATTACGACTAAAGAGTTTACATTGCCCACAAGATATGAACTCAGCACGAGAACTCAAAAACAGGCTTCGGGTTCAGGGTTCGGCGATCCGCAACCGCAAACGTCAACTACCCTTGTCAAGGCTTATCCCCAACAATCTGCTGGCCGTGCTGATCACGATCGCAGGCCTGCTTGCCGGCATCACACCTGAGGCCGGAGCAATAACAAAGGTCTTCCCGGACACCCTGAACGTTACGAACCATCGTTACACCATCACTCCTGCGATGCGTCCGCTGAGGAAAACGGTCGGGCTCGCCCTCTCGGGTGGCGGAGCGAACGGCTTTACCCAGATCGGCGTGCTCAAGGCGCTCGAAGAGGAGAAGGTCCCTGTCGACATCATCGCCGGCACCAGCATCGGTTCGATCGTGGGTGGGCTTTACAGTTCCGGCTACACCGCTTCCGATCTCGAATCGATCGCATTATCGCTCCCCCTGCAGAAGCTCCTCTCACTCGACAACGAAGCACCGAGAACCAGCAGCTACCTCGAGCAGAAAAATATCCGTGACCGTGCCACCCTCGCCATACGATTCGACAATTTCAAGCTCGTCATGCCCAGGTCGCTCAGTTCCGCACAGCCACTTACCAGGACCATAGATCTGCTCATCCTGAATGCACCCTACCATACATCACACAGCTATTCGGAACTGCCCGTCAATTTCAGGGCGGTAACCACCGACCTGGTAACCGGCAGACGGGTTACCCTTACCTCCGGCCCGCTTTCTGAAGCCATGCGAGCCAGCAGCACTATCCCGCTGCTGTTCCAGCCGATCTCCAGGAACGGCCTGAAACTCGTGGACGGCGGACTGGTCGCGAATCTTCCGGTCGATGAACTGGATGCAGCCGATGCCGGCTACAAAGTTGCCGTGGACTCACATGGTGGCATGTACTCGGAGAGCGAACAGATCGATGCACCATGGAAAGCAGCCGACCAGGCGATGACCATCCTGACGCAGGTGCAATATCCGGTGCAGCTCGACCGTGCGGATATCGTCATTTCGCCTGAAATCGGCGATCACAAAGCCACCGACACCTCAGACCTCCGATACCTCATCGATGCCGGTTACGCGAGGGGCAAACTGCTGGCCCCGATCATCGGCCGGAGCATCCAGATCGTCCCCGAGCGTGATCTGGCCATCAGAGGCTATGCAAGGTCCATCCGCGGAATTCCCGATACACCAGGCAATCTCGAGCAGATGAGCACCGCCAGGAGTATCGTGCGCAACGCGACACACATCAAAGCCGCCTTGCGCGATCTGTTGGCTACCGACCTGTTCACACGGGCACACGCAGACGTCGACGAAAAGCAGCGAACCGTGACCTTCGTCATCACCCCGCTGCCTCGAATCGAACGGGTCATACTCTCCGGGGCTGCCGCTGGAGCCTTGCCGCAGAAAGAGATCGACGAGGCATTCCGCCCGGTTACCGGCACGATCTATACGAATGCCATGGGTACCAGAGCGCTTGAGGAACTCGTCAGGCGCTACCGCAACCATGGATACAGCCTCGTCGGCATCGAAAAAACCTCTCTCGAAAACGGTCGTCTCCAGGTCATGCTTTCGTCCGGAAAAATCGACGGGATCAGCATCACCCAGGACAGGAACATCACCCGCGAAACTCCCATCAAGCGGGAGCTTGCTGTCGATACCACAAGCACCTTCAACCTGAAAGACGCCGAACAATCGATCGACAACCTGTACGGTACCGGGGTATTCAACCGTGTGTCGCTGAGTGTGGAATCACCTGACCCGGCAATCTCCAACCAGCCCCGTCACCTCAGTGTCCGGCTCGATGAAAAACCTGCGTCCGTACTCAGGCTGGGATTGCGCTACGATGAAACTTCGAACGCCCAGCTGCTTGTCGATTTCAGGAACGAAAACCTGAGAGGAACCACCAACTCTCTTGGGGGTTGGGCCAAACTGAGTGAAAAGAACAATCGGGTCAACCTTGAATTCAGCATTCCCCGCATCGGACGCACACCACTGACGATGTACACCAAAGCCTTCTTCGACCAGCGGGATCTGGAAACGCGCCAGAGAGACCTGCTTGCCGATCAGGACCCGTATACCATCACCGATAGCCGGACCTTCGGTATCCAGCGCTATGGAATAACCACGGCGTTCGGCGCAAGAATCGGCAAAAATGTGCGCATAGTCTCAGACGTGACCCTGCAGAATGCCCAGTCCTATACCAGGGACAAGAACCGGAATGACGAGCCGGTCACCGGAAATCTGAACCTGATCTCCTTTGGCGGCCAGTTCACGCTCGATACGAGGAACAGTTCATTCCTGCCGTCCGAAGGGCGCTATATCAATATCAGATATACGTCGACCCCAGGCGTACTGAACGACAATCATGACTTCTGGCAACTGGTCGGCACCCATGAGGAAAACATTGATCTCGGCCATGGTACCGCCCTGCAGCTCACCGCTGTCGGAGGACTGAGCAACCCCACCATTCCGTTCAGCGAAAAATTTTTCCTCGGTGGCACAGGTAACGCCTACAGCTACCGGTTCATCGGCCTGAAAGAAAACGACCTGATCGGCAACAACATCGCGGTTGCCGGAGCCCAGCTCAGATACAAGCCGCCGGTTCAGCTCGTTTTCCCGACGTCGTTTATCATTGCCTACAACGTCGGCAACGTCTGGCAGGAGCGCCAGGAGATGTCACTATCCCGGCTGGTGCAGGGTATCGGTGCAGGCGTTGTGTGGGAAACCCCCATTGGTCCGGCGCGAATGACCGCCGCCCGAGCATTCGCTTTCGAGAGCGAAGATGTGAAGCACGACGCCCAGCTCGATTTTTCGAAAACGATCTTCTATTTCAGTCTCGGTCACGATTTCTGATCAATAAACGAACCTTAGGATCATCACCTCTTGACAGCAAGCAGTAAACCGCAAAGACCGCATATCCTGGTCTGCAACGACGACGGCATAGAAGGGCCCGGTTTGCACGCCCTGGCCGCATCCATGAAAAAAATCGGCACCGTGACGGTCGTGGCGCCCGCCGAACCCCAGAGCGGGATGAGCCATGCCATGACCCTCGGCGAACCCTTGCGCATCAGGGAGTACTCCAGAAACAACCGGTTTTTCGGCCACACCGTCTCCGGCACCCCGGTTGATTGCGTGAAGGTGGCTCTGAGTCATATTCTCGAGCGGAAACCGGACCTTATCGTGTCAGGTATCAACTATGGGAGCAACACCGCCATGAACACCCTCTATTCGGGAACGGTGGCTGCCGCGCTCGAAGGGGTGCTGCAAGGCATCACCTCCCTGGCGTTCTCCCTGACGACCTACGAAAACGCCGATTTCACCTACGCCGCGAAATTCGCAAGAACGCTCGCACGCGAAGTCCTGAGTCGGGGACTGCCTCCGGATACGATCCTGTCGGTCAACATTCCGAACGTCCCGGAACAGGAGATCAAGGGGGTACTGGTCACCTCACAAGGCCGGTCGAGATGGGAAGAGTCTGCCATCGAACGAAACGACATGTACGGAAACCCCTACTACTGGCTGAGCGGCACCCTGCAGCTGCATGACCATGATCTCGGCTGTGACGAATACGCCGTACGGCAGAACTATGTGGCCGTCACGCCCATTTCGTGCGATTTCACCGCCCATGGTTTCCGTAAAGAACTCATGACCTGGGACCTCCTAAACCGTAAGTAAACCCGTGAACACTTTCCAGATCGACTATCCGCGGATCCAGACTCCGAAAAGGGGATTCTCCCGCCTGTTCTGCGACTACACCACCGATGGCGATGCCCGGACAAAGCTCGTCTCGAACTGTTTCCACCTCGACTACCATAAGGATGCCGACTATTACCGGCACCTGGGAATTCTTGCCTCGAGAAATTTCCGTCGGCATGAACTCACCTCGCTGCTGACTCGTCAGAACCGCATGTTCGGTTGCACTGAGCGCCAGCTCCAGGAGATCGAAAAGCTCAATTCGCCACGGTGCATGGCCATCGTGACCGGACAGCAGACAGGCCTCTTCACCGGACCACTCTACACCGTCTACAAGGCCCTGACAGCCATCGTCATGGCCGAAAAGCAGAAAGAGCTGTTTCCGGAGTATGACTTCGTACCGATCTTCTGGCTGGAAAGCGAAGATCACGACTTTGACGAAGCTGCCTCGACAACCCTTTTCGCCGGGGGCGGACTTGAAACCGTGACCGCTGAAGCCACCCACCGTCTTGCGGACCAGATGGTCGGCCCGACTCCCCTCGGCAACGGCATACGTGAGACCGTCGAAAAATTCCTCGACCTCCTGCCCGACACCGACTTCAAGCCAGGTATCGCCGGGATTCTCAAAGCTTGCTACGAACCTGAGGCCAGCTTCGAAAGCGCCTTCGCCTGCACCCTGATGCAGATCTTCAGGGACCAGCCCCTCATCCTGCTATCGACCCATGACCCGGAGTTCAAAAAGCTTGCCGGAGAGGTGTTCTGCAAAGAGATCGCAACCTGTCCGGCATCATCGTACGACGTCGTCGCCCAGAGCTCCATCGTCGAATCGATGGGTTACTCCGCCCAGTCGAAACCACGCCCCGTCAACGCATTCTACCTGAACCAGCTCGGCCAGCGCCTGAAAATCGAGCAACCGTCGCCGGACAACTTCCTCATCCTGCCCGATCGTCAGAAACTGACCCGTTCCCAGCTTATCGAGACCTGCCAGGACCATCCCGAGCGGTTCAGTCCCAACGTGATCCTGCGGCCGATCGTCCAGGACACCGTCCTGCCGACATTCGCCTACATCGCCGGACCAGGCGAGGTCAGTTACCTTGCCCAGTACCGCAAAGCCTACGAGCATTTCGGACTGGTCATGCCGTTCGTCATGCCGAGAGGGAGCTTCACCCTGGTCGAATCGAAGGTGACGCGTACCATGGACAAGGTGCTCAAGGTGACGGGACGGCCCAGTTTTTCGAGAAAGCAGATCTATGACGCCACCTTTCAGGATCTGCAGCAGCTTCGCAAATCGATGGTATCGGGAGCAGAAAACCACGATATCGACCAGCTGTTCGAACAGAGCGAGACCGATGTCGCAAAAGCGCTTTCGGCACTCGAACCGATGCTCGTCAAGATGGACCCGACCCTGCAACCTGTCCTTGCCGCTGCATCAGGACAGATCTCGAAGATCATTGGCGGTATCAGGGAGAAGACCTACCGAGCCGGCCGGAGAAAGCACGAAGAATTGCTGCAGCAGCTCGACAAGGCGGAGCTGAACCTCTTTCCCGAAAGCAAGCCTCAGGAAAGGGTCATCAACGTATTCTATTACCTCAACAAGTATGGACCGGGGCTTATCGGCGATCTGAAGAAGGTGCTGCAGGGATATTCGACCGAATCGCACCTCATCGTCGAACTGTAAAACGCAACCCTGGGGTCAGGCCTTGCAAAAGTTGCATCACAAAGGCCTGACCCCAGTAGTTCAACCTGAGTAGGTGTGGACGCTGTTCTGGGCGGAGGGCAGGTAGTTGACTCCGAACCAGCAGACCAGCAGCACCAGGAATGCAAGCCCGAGATACCACTGCAGGGTGGTGACGTTCGTCTTGCGGGCCACCAGATGCAGGTAGCCGAGGTAAGCCAGCCACGAGATGAACGCCCAGGTCTCCTTCGGATCCCAGGTCCAGTAATGCCCCCAGGCCTCCTTTGCCCAGAGCGCACCGAAAACGAGGCCGAACGTCAGCAGCACAAACCCGAGCAGGGCGAGATAATGGGACATCGATTCGGAAACCGGAGTGCTTTTCGAACGGAACCTGAGCCACAGGTTGTGCCAGCCGGCCACCGATGATGCCGCAAGCAGCACATAGGCGACGAGATAGACCACGACGTGCGGAATGAACCAGACGCTCTGCAGGGCAGGCATGAGCGCCTTCTGGAACACGTCCGGATGCATCAGGTTGATGCCGAGAAACAGCGCAGCCAGTCCCATACAGTAATATTTCAGCCAACGGATCGACCAGCGATACTCGACCAGAAAACCGACGATCGGAATCAGGGTCGCATACCAGAGACGGGTCTCGCCAAGCGTTCTGAGCGGCGGGCGCTCCAGAGCGATCCAGTATGAAGCAAGAAACCAGATGAGCAATCCGGTACCTCCGAACATCAGCAACCACGAAGCGATCGAGGCGGGCTTCAATTTACGGGCAGGAATCTGCAACAGACTGCCAAGACCCCAGCAGGCGGCAGCCGATATGGCGATTGCCGGAAAATCAACCAGGGTCATACCGCCTCCATTTTTTTAACACCTTTCCAGAAATAGAGCAGGTTTCCTCCCATGATCATGAAAAATCCGAGATACACCGCCGGCAGCCACGGGTCGTTGACCGCCTCGACAAGACTCATCGTCGACCACTTTCCGGCTTTTTCGTCATATCCCATCTGATAGAGCTTCCAACCCATGAAATCAACCGGTTTGTTGACTTCGAGTGTCTCGATCCTGCGCTGACCGTCATTGCCGCGAAGCATGACATGCGAGCGGAAGGCCTTGGGCGGTCCCGATGCGATCACGATGAAGTAGTTGCCAACCGGGAAAAACTGCGGATTTATCTCCGGACCGCCGCCGTTGATCCAGTGCTCCACTGGCGGTTGTCCTGCAACCTCCACGCGGATACGCGCGAACGGGACCCCTTTGCGCCCCTCCGCAAGCACAGGATTTCCATCCTTGCCGGGAAGTGCATCAGGCATGAAGTCAACGACGGTTGCCGAAGCGATACCAGTCCACACCGCAAGAGCACCCTTGCGAACCTCAGGCACCATTCTGGATTTCTCTTCAATCACCCGGTCTGCCGACGGATCGTACAGCGCAAACTGAGGCACGTACTCGTCAATCTGGAAATCCTTCAGATAAATGGCATAGGGCAGGCGTATCGGTCGTTCGCTCGGCATCTCATAGGCGACGTCGCTCTCTTTCCCCTCATACAGCGGGATCACCAGACGCTGCAGATCGGAACTGCCGAGCAGACCACAGGAGAGCGCGAGCCAGAATCCACCATGAAACAGGATAAACTGCAGATTTGCAGGCCTGAACGGAATGGCTTTCCAGATCAGGGAAAGACCCAGGTTGAAAAGGAACAGCAGTGCCACGAAAGCGAACGGCCAGCCCGAAAACACACCATTGAGCCGTAGCCTGGCGACAATCGAACCTGCAGGAGCGGGATCCTGAGGTAAAACACCGCCAATGAGAGAGAGCAGGGCAAGGCCGATAATCAGACTCAGTCCTACCGGAATGCCTCCAAGCCAGGCAACAGCAGGATGATTCCTCATGCCAAGCCCGGTAACGGCAATCACCGTGGCAAAAGCGGCAAGAAAGAGAAAGTTCGCCGGCCACCCGGGTATTGAAATGCCCGAACCACCGGTCAGCAGCTCGATGGCAAACCCGGCAACGATGGAACCTACCGTGAACAGCGCAGCTTCCCTGAAGCCCTCAGGAGCCCCGACGGTATTTGTACTTTTTGTAATGCTTGGCATAATGATGGGTTACTTGTCCGTGCAGGCTCCGCTCACTTCAACATCGTCCTTCTTGAGGATCGAACAGCAACGGCAGACGATACTGTGCAGTTCGCTTTCAGCCGCGCCGCTGCAGATCTTTTCAACGGCATTTTTTATCTCGTGGCGATAATCCCGGCTTTTGATATTCTGTCCACCCCTTTTCTTGTGGAGATACTGGGAGACCGCAGCTGGAGTCACCCCCAGGAGTTTGGCAGCACGTGACTGGGTCATACCGGTCTTGACCAGCTCTTTGGCAAGATCGGCCCGGATTTGCGGGAGATAATACCAGACGGCTTTTTCGCAGGGAAAAATCATCGATAGAGTTAATGGGGTTTAAAGTAATAAGTTTATTGCATCGACAACCGGAATAGAAGGGACCGGGAGGGGCAACAATTGTTAATAACGGCAAGACAATACGAATCCTTTGGGCTCTCCGCCCTGATTCACTTAATTATATGAATTTCCGGAACAATGTCACCATACAGGTGCTCACGAAAATAACATGGAGTCACGAAGAAGTACCGTCGCCGGCTGGCTTGTCATCATCCTGATGCTCTGTCAGTTCGTTCCCCTCGACCGGGTGAACCCACCAGCCATAAATCCTGCCCAGGTTCCTCCTGAGGTTCGGGGCATTCTCGAGAACCAGTGCGATCAATGCCACTCCAACAGCACCCGATGGCCAAAAACAGCCTACATCGCGCCGCTCTCCTGGTATGTCGTTCACAAGGTGCAGCTCGCACGGCAGAACATGAACCTGTCTCAGCCAGGCAACACAACCGGCAGCGGTGAACTGTTGTGGAAAAAAGAGCTTCAGCGTCTGCTCGTTTCAGCAGATCTTTCGAAACACGCAACCATACCGGGTTTCAATCGCCCGTATCTGACCGCTGATGAACGGAAAACACTGCTCGAATGGTCATCTTCACCGGAAACAGAACAGCCACAGTCACTTAAAAATTCAGCGCGTAACCGCCCGGATAGAACTCCCTGATGATGGTGACGACCTTCTCCGGGTCGTCTTCGAGAAAAATGAAATCAAGATCCGTTTCGTCGATGAACCCTTTTTCGGCAAGCATGCGCTTCCTGATCCATCCATAAAACTCGCCCCAGTAGTCAGAGCCCATCATGATGACCGGAAACTTCTGACTTTTCCTCGTCTGGATGAGGTTCACGGCTTCGGCGAATTCATCGAGCGTTCCGAGCCCCCCCGGCAGCACGACAAATGCCTGGGAGTACTTCAGGAACATGACCTTCCGGATAAAAAAGTACTGAAAGGTAACCAGCTTGTCCGGATCGATATAGGGATTCGGCTCCTGCTGGTTGGGCAGTTTGATGTTGAACCCGACAGATACGCCGCCCGCGCTCTGAGCACCCCTGTTGGCCGCTTCCATGGCCCCCGGACCACCTCCGGTCACGACAGCGAAACCGGCTTTGGCCAGCAGTCGCCCCATGGTTTCGGCAAGCTGGTATTCAGGATCTGACTCCCTGACCCTGGTCGAACCGAACACCGAGACGGCAGGCCCGATCGAAGACATGGTCTCGAACCCGTTGACGAATTCGGCCATGATCTTGAAAACACGCCATCCGTCCGCCATGAATTCGCTGCCAGGCATCCCCGGAAACTGTTGCGACGGAAGCCCGGAGGGCTTCTCCGCATGGGCTCCCTCCTGTCCCGGAGGGGTGTTTTCAATGCCTGTCATGACAGGTCAGAGTTCGAGAAAATTCCTGATGAGCTTGTGTCCCTCCGAAGTCATGATCGATTCCGGATGGAACTGAACGCCATAAAGAAGAAGCTCGGGAGCATCCATACCCATGATGACACCATCTTCGGTCCATGCCCTGACCTGAAGCGCTTCAGGAAGGGTTTCTCGCTCCACGACCAGGGAGTGGTAACGGGTGGCCGGAAACGGGTTTTCGAGGCCATGGAAAACCCCCTGATTGTCATGGTAGACGAGCGAAATCTTGCCATGCATGATTTTGTCTGCCCGGATGACCCGGCCACCCAGCGCCTCGCCGATAGCCTGATGACCCAGACAGACGCCAAAAAGCGGAATTTTACCGCTCACAGCCTTGATGAGCGGTACAGAAATGCCGGCATCCGCCGGGGTACCTGGCCCGGGAGAGATCACGATCTTTTCCGGAGCGAGCGCGAGCACTTCATCGACGGTCAGTTCGTCATTGCGGTAGACCACCGTTTCGGCGCCGAGCTCTCCGATATACTGGACCAGGTTATAGGTGAACGAATCGTAATTGTCAACGACAAGAATCATGCGAATACCTTACTGAATAATGTTTACCAAGTTGTTTACGGCATCGGCTCGAGACGGCACGCTGTCCGGAACATCTCCTCATAAGCCTCGCTCATGACGATGCGGCGACGAGCCATGACCCGCCTGGCCGTCTCCATGGCATTTTCGATCCTGCACGCCTCGAAAGCGGGCTGTCCATTGCCCCAGGAGAACGAAGGCACATACTTCGGAGGCATACCGCTGCCGAAGACGTTCGCCGACGTACCAACGACCGTTCCGGTATTGAACAGCGTGCCGATAGCGCATTTGGAATGCTCGCCCATGAGCAGACCGAGAAACTGCAGGCCGGTCTGCAACTGCTGCCCGCCGACCACAAGACTCACCTTGCTGTAGTTGTTCTTCAGATCCGAGTTGTTGGTTGCCGCTCCGAGATTGCACCAGGACGAAATATAGGAATGACCGAGAAACCCGTCGTGCTGCTTGTTGGAATATGGCTCCATGATCGAATCTTCGATCTCGCCTCCAGCTTTGGACGATCGGCCTATATAGACATTGCTGTAGATCTTGGCCCCGATTTTGGCTCTCGCCCCCGGTGCAAGTACCACATTCTGCATGAGCACGGCCTGTGGTTCGACGACCGCGCCCTCACCGATATGGATATATCCTTCCGACGCATCGAGCACCACACCGGCCATGACCGTGGCTCCTTTGGCGATGGAGATGGCCGCAGGATTCACCAGAACCGCTGACGGATGCACCTCCCCCTCGATATACCCGAGTGGAAGCATCGACTTGTCTCGCTGCAGCAGTTCGGGATGCATGGCGACCGGATCCCAGATGTTTTCAAAGAGGGTATAACCAGAGACCTCTTCACAGGAGAGTGAACCGGCAAGAGAGACTCCATCGATCAGATCGGGAAGATCGCCGCCGGCGGGAAGAAGATCTGCGACATGCAACCGGCAGGCGACCAGGCTGCCATCCTGTACGATACCGGAACCCGGAAACAGGTCGACACCAGCCATCAGCTTCATGACCCGTTCATCACAGACCAGACGCCCGTTGATCAGCAGCAGATCATCCTCGATGATCTCGTTGACCGCGGAATCGGGTGTGGTCTCCCTGAACCAGGCCGCAATATGGCCTCGCATGTGCCAGCTCAGCCGGTCACGGTCGCCGGCTGCTGTTTCAAAGCGCTCCCGGAGAGACATGCATCCCGAAATGAGCCCATAGACCGGTTTGAGGCCGGCAAGAGGCAGAAAACGGGAGACCTTTTCATCTTCGAATATGATTACCTGCATAAAACCCGACGAATGATTGGCGCACAACTCAGGGATCGCACAGCATTTCAACGACGCGAGGTACGGCAGCGATCTTCAGTGAACCACCAACCCGCTCGAAGACTTCGCCATCCATATGCATCGCATCGGACTCAGGCATGAACACCCTGATGGATGACGCCTTGCAATACAGGACTTTCGGATCGTCGATCTGCGTTCCCCTGATGTACTTCAGTACGTATCCGGGAAATCGCCACTTCGGTATCGCCTTGAGAATGCATACATCGAGGAGTCCGTCGCCCGGATCTGCGGAAGGAGCGATCCTGAACTTCCCGCCTTCGACAGCACCGTTGGAAACGGAAAAGGCGAACACCGGTTCCTGCAGCTCTACAGTGCCTCCCGGAGTTTCGATTTCAATATGCATTTTTACCGGTGCATAACCTAAAAGCACGCTGATGAGGGCATACGCGTACGACAGCTCCCCCCTGAACCAGGGAACCGCCTTGACTTCACGCGCGATTCGCCCCGTCAGGCCAATGCCTATCGAATTCACGAAATAGCGGGAGTTGCCCTGCCCGAAATCAACATGTCCAAGGTCGATCAGCCGGCTTCCGGAACCAGCCAGCCGCCGGAGAATCTCTTCGAGGCTTCTTTTGGATGG
Organism: Chlorobiaceae bacterium; assembly: GCA_013334925.1. Classification (GTDB taxonomy): domain Bacteria; phylum Bacteroidota; class Chlorobiia; order Chlorobiales; family Chlorobiaceae; genus Chlorobaculum. The sequence continues at coordinate 9,169 of JAAXWP010000015.1, read as the reverse complement.
ACGCAACGTCTTCAGAAAGTCGTTTGCCGATCCTGCCGGGAAAATACCGACCCTGACCGGCGCACCGACAACAGCGTTGATCACTTCGTTGAGGGTGCCATCACCGCCACAGGCGATGAGCGTCGAACTGGTCAATGCAGCATTGCGGGCAAGTTCTCCGGCATGACCGGCAAAACGGGTGACCTCGAGCGAGGCCTGACCGAACGACTCGAGCGAACGGCGGAGCATACCCGCCTTGCCGGCGGCACGGCCCTTGTCGGCGGCCGGATTGAAAATGAAGGTGTAACTATCGTCCCGAATCATTCCCGGCAGCTTGAACGGTTTCAGATGAAATCACCGCACCGGCATCTTCAGGCACGATACCATGCATCTCCCGCATATGTCGCAGGATGCCATCGACACAGTGGGCAAGCATCGAGAGCGTACTGTCAAACCCCTCTTCCGGGCCATAATAGGGATCCTCGATTTCGATACCGGCAACAGCATCGGCAAAATCGGTCATCATATGTACCGGCGTACCCTCAACTCCGAGCGTTTCAAGGACATCATGGTAGTTCTCGCAGTCCATGACGAATACCCGGTCGAAACCGGATAAATCGAGATCATGAATGCACTGTGCCCTGTTCTCCGAAATATCGAATCCATAACGAGCGGCAGCCCTGATCGCTCTCGGATCGGGATATGAGCCTGACTGATAGCAGACCGTCCCGGCTGACATCACCTCGAAATGACCTGCGACACCGTGCATGTCTGACAGATGCCGGAATACACCTTCGGCCATTGGCGACCGGCAGATGTTCTCATAGCAGACGAAAAGAATCCTGACTGGCATGTCGTTGATGAATAAAAACTGAGAAGTCCTGAACACGAATCCATGCATTACGGCCGGTCAAACGACTCCGGCCATCCGGCATCCAGTGTTCCGCGACTCTTTCGACGGAAACCTGTATGCTGGCAAAAAGAGGATACAAAAAAAATCGTGGTGATCGGTGCCGTTACCGCCGACGAACTCGCAGGAGTCTTAAATGCAGGATGACGAGAGATCGAATGACAACATCGCTCAGCCGTAAAGTACGTTATTCAGCGTAGTTCACCCCATATAGCAACAATACGCATAACGTGACGCTTATACATAACTGAAATACGCTCCCATAATGAATATATAAAAAGGGTACCCCATATAAGTAAAATCTTTGGGTTTTATGCATAACAATGGTTATCATAATTCAACACCTGTATCATTACGTCTAAGAACACTGCATGACAGGTGTATCATATACAGAAAAACGATATGGAACACCGCTATGAAAACCTGCCCATTCTCCGGCCTGCCGGTGACGGCGAAGCCGCACTGGAAAGAAGAACAACCCGGCTACATCAAGCGTCTCGAACTCATTGGTGACGACATCCTTCATGCCTTCATCGAAGCAAGGCATCCGGTAAGCCTGCACACCCTGAGCAACAATCTCGTCAAAACCGTACTCAGGGAGAGCGGAATCCCGGACAAGCCGCTTTACCTCGTCTGGGACATGAACAACATCAATGATGTCTCGTACGAGTACAAGCAGGGCATCAGCGACCTCATCTATCACTGGGGACCGGCATTTACCGCTGTCGTGTTCTACAACATCGACCCATCCTGCCGGATCATTCTCGAGTCTTTCGCCGCCATCGTCCCCAACAACATGACCGTCCTGCTGCGGGAGAATTACCGTGAAGCCATTGAATGCGTCATGGATTTCAGGTCAGGCAAAGCGTTGCCCGATGAGGTGAACGCTGCTGCAGCGAACGAAGAGAGTGAACTGAGACGGGAGTTCCTGGCTGCTGTCGCGAGAATTTCGTGGCTGAACATGCTCAACCACAAAATCGCCCTGCCGCCCGAGAACAGCAGCTTCTACCCCTACTTCAAGGCTCTTGACCACATGCAGAACGACCTGCAGGCCAGGGAAGAGCTCCATGAACAGGAGGTGCAGCGCCTGAAGAACGAGTGTGAACAGCGCCTGACCCAGAAGATCATCCTGCTCAACGCCCAGATCGAACTGAACCGGAAAGAGCTGCTGCAGCACGAACAGGAACGTGCATCACTGAAATCGAGAATTTCGGCACAGGAGATGGAGCTGACGCGGATTTCGACGGCTATCGGCGAAAAGACCTCTGCTTTGCACCAGCTCCACGAGCAGATCAAATCTCTGGATATCGACCAGCAGGTCCGACAGCGCATGGCTGAACAGTGCCAGAGCATGCTCGAAACCGAGCTGACCGAAAAACGCCTGAAGACCGAGCTTACGGCGGGTGATTCCGAGTTCCTCTCCAAGCTCCAGAAGAAGCATCCGAACCTCAACCAGCGGGAACTGCGCGTCGGCCTGATGGTCAAGCTTAATTACGACACCAGGGAGATCGCGCGAGCCATCGGCATTTCGACCCGAGGCATGGAGAGTATCCGCTACCGCATGCACAAAAAGCTGAATCTGGACAAACACAAGTCGATCAAGACCTACCTCTCCGAGCTCGCCACGGAGCAGTAACCGTCAGCCTATCCGTCGATCCCCGTCACGAAAACGGGGATCGGCGTTATTGCCTCTTACCTGAATACCACCATATAACGGCAAAATGTCAGGCGATATAGAGCGTCTTGATGTTGACGAACTCGCGAATACCGTGATGCGACAGCTCGCGTCCGTAACCGGAGAGCTTGACGCCGCCGAACGGCAGACGCGGATCGGACTTGACCATGGAGTTGATGAAGCAATTGCCCGCCTCGAGCCGGTCGGCAACCGCCAGAGCCCGTTCCTGGTCGCGTGAAAAGACCGCCGAACCAAGCCCGTACTCGCTGTCGTTGGCCACCTCCACCGCTTCGTCGTCGTCACGTACTTCGATGACCGTAGCCACCGGGCCGAAGATCTCCTCCTCCCAGGCGGCCATACCTTTGCGAACGCCGGCAAGCACCGTCGGCGGATAGAAATAGCCGGGCCCATCCGGCACAAAGCCGCCACACAGCAACTCCGCACCGGCTTCAACAGACCTGGTCACCTGCGCATGAACAAGGTCGCGCAAATCGGCCCGGGCGATCGGCCCGAGCTCAACGCCTTCCGAAAACGGATCGCCCATGACGGCGTTGCGCATCTTTGGCACCAGGAGGTCGGTGAACTCCCCGATCACCTTCGAATGCACGATAAAACGCTTAGCCGCGATGCAGCTCTGACCGGTGTTGAGCAGTCTGCCGGCGACGCACACGGACACCGCCTGGGCGATGTCGGCATCGTCAAGCACGATATAGGGATCACTTCCGCCAAGCTCAAGCACGCTCCGCTTGATGGCCCTGCCGGCTTTCGAAGCCACCGCGCGTCCCGCTCCGGTACTGCCCGTCACGGAGACCGCCTTGATGGCCGGATGGTCGATCATGAAACCGGTCATCCGGTCGACATCCTCGAGCCCCACGTGGACGGCACGATAGAGATGTTCGGGAAATCCGGCATCCCTGAAGAGCTCTTCGATGGCGATGGAACAACCGGTCACGTTGGGGGCATGCTTGACGACAATGCCGTTGCCCGCCATGATCGCCGGTGCCGCGAAACGGATCACCTGCCAGTACGGGAAATTCCAGGGCATCACCCCGAGAATGACACCGAGCGGCTCGAACTTCACCAGCCCCCTGGCCCCGTCGAGCAGGCTCTCTTCCGGCTGCAGGAACGACTCGGCATGTTCGGCGAAGTAGTCGCACACCCAGGCGCACTTGTTCACCTCGCCTGCGGCCTGGGCCAGAGGCTTGCCCATCTCGAGGCTGATCAGGCGTGCATGCTCGGCCTGCCGCTCCCTGAGCAGTTCGCCAAGCCGTTTCATGAGACGTTGACGCTCCTGCATTGCCGTCGCTCTCCAGATCCGGAAATCAAGATCCACCTGGCGCAGCACGCGGTCGAGCTCACCCGAGCTCATCACCTGATATTCGGCAAGGGTCTCCCCCGTCGCCGGATTGATGGTAACGATCATTTCAGTAATCAGTTTTTGATGGACATGACAGCTTGACGGCCTTCATCGGTGTCAGCCTTCAAGGGTATCGTACAGAGTCAGATAGCTTTCGTAACGCTCAGGATCGATCGCTCCGGTTTCCGCTGCATGCAAGACAGCACACCCTGGCTCGACCGTATGCGTGCACGAAGAAAAACTGCATTCGGGCATGAACCCCAGGAACTCCGTGAAATAGAACCGCAGATTCTCGCGGGTGATGCCGGACAGGTTGAACTCGCGGATACCGGGGGTGTCGATGACATAACCGCCCTCCGGAAGTCTGAGCATGGTCGCACTGCTGGTCGTATGAACACCCTTGCCGGTCTTCCAGCTGATCCTGGCCGTCTTCAGTTCACGCCGGCCAACTATCAGGTTGATCAGGGTCGATTTACCTACACCTGAATGGCCGCTGAAGGCCGAAACCTTGCCCCTGAGCTGTTCACGAAGCTCATCGAGACCGGTGCGTCTCGCCGCGCTGACGCAGCAGATCGTGCAACCGAGCTGACGATACGTTTCCAGCTCCTCATCGAGCTTTGCCTGGTCGGCAAGATCGGTCTTGTTTACCACAAGCAGCATCGGCAGATGTTCCGATTCCGCAAAGGCGAGGTACCGGTCGATCAGACGACGGTTCAGCGGAGGATCGTCGGCAGATGAGACGACCACGAGCTGGTCGATATTGCCGGCGATAACCTGCTCCTGCTCCTTGCTGCGGTTGCGGCGCACGTCACGACGCCTGACAAGCGCACTGGTACGATGCTCGACATGGTCGATGACTCCTTCAGGCATATCGGTCCCGGAGCTCTTGGGCCTGAAGGTCACCCGGTCGCCGACAGCCACCAGGCTTGCCCCCTCGTTTTCGCTCACGGTGCCGGACACGGTCCTGCACCTGACCAGGCGGCCATCATCGCACTCGACAATATATGAGGCCCCGCCCGTCCGGACGACCACCCCTTTCAACTGCTCTTTCATGTATGCCGTTCGTTATTTTCCGGGATCGGCATCCCTTCTGAATCTCTTTTCACGGGTTCATGGGTCTGTTGGGTCTTCTGGGACCTATGAGTCCTATGGGTCCTATGGGTCCTATTGAAACTATCCTACTTATCCGACCCATCTGACCTATAAGACCTATGGACCGGCTGTAACCATCATGGCAACTCTTCCTCGTCACTTGTCACTCGTCACTGATACACTATCCTACCTCCGCCAGTTCCACCCTCCTCCTGAAATGCCCGTAATAGTAAGCCCTGATCCTGGCGTGCGCTGGCTCTTCGAGCCTGCCGTCGCGCCTGACCAGATCGAAGGCCGCCTGACGGGCCGATCGCATGATCCCGGCATCGGCAAGCAGATCAGCAATCCTCAGGCCGCTGACCGTTCCCGACTGCTCGCGGCCGAGCAGATTTCCCGCACCCCGGATGCGCAGGTCGATCTCCGAAAGACGGAATCCGTCGGTCGTCGATTCGATGGCCTGGAGCCGTTCCCGGGCGTCACCCGAAAGCTTTGAATATACGAGAAAACAGGAAGACCTGTGCACGCCCCGGCCTACCCGGCCCCGCAGCTGGTGCAACTGCGAAATGCCGAACCGCTCGGCATGTTCGATCACCATCACGGTGGCATTCGGTACATCGACGCCAACCTCGATCACGGTCGTCCCAACGAGAATATCAATCTCACCCCGGCGGAACGCGTCCATGACGCTCTCCTTGTCAGCCGCTGCCAGCTGGCCGTGGATCAGCCCGAGCCGGAGATCGGGAAACACCTCCGCCTGGAGCTGTTCATAGCTCTCTGCAGCCGCTTTCAGATCCAGCTTCTCGGACTCCTCGACAAGCGGATAGACAATGTAAGCCTGACGCCCCTGGCTGACTTCGTCGCGAAGCACCCCGTACAACCGCTGCTTATCCTCTTCCCGACAGAGTCTTGTCCTGATTGGGGTCCGGCCGGCCGGCATCTCGTCGAGCACCGACACGTCGAGATCGCCATAGACGCCCATGGTCAGGGTCCGCGGAATGGGCGTCGCCGTCATCAGCAACACGTGCGGGTTTCCGGCCTTGTCCTGGAGCGCCTTGCGTTGCAGTACCCCGAACCGGTGCTGTTCGTCGATTACCGCCAGGCCAAGGTTGTGAAACTGCACCGCCCCCTCGATGATCGCATGGGTACCGACCACAATCTGCACCGCCCCGCTTCCGATGCTATCCAGCAGAGCCTGTCGCTCCTTTTTTCCCTGTTTGCCGGTCAGGAGCGCAACCCTGAGGCCGAGCGGTTCGAGCGAACGCTTCATGCCGAGATAGTGCTGGAAAGCCAGAATCTCCGTCGGCGCCATGAACGCTGCTTGCACGCCATTATCCGCAGCAAGCGCCATGGCGAACTGAGCGACCAGCGTCTTGCCGGAACCGACATCGCCCTGCAGCAACCGGTTCATCTGCCGACCGCTTCTGAGATCCCGGTAAATTTCACGCACGGCTTGTTTCTGTGCGCCGGTCATCGCAAAGGGCAGACGCTCATGCAGGCTTGCGGTCATTGCCCCGGAGTGGTCGAATCGCACCGATGCAGGACCTCGACGCTCCTCGGCACGACGCAGGGCAAAGAACAGCTGATAGAAAAACAGCTCACTCCACTTCATCCGGTAACGGGCCCTTTCGAGCGCATCGGCAGAATCGGGAAAATGGATCTGGCGATAGGCCTCGTCGATGGGCATAAGGCCATTCGACTGAAGCGTCTCCCGGTCGAGATGCTCCTCGAACGCCGGCGGCAGATCGCGGAACGCCCGGTGCACGATTGTACGAAGCGCCCCGGAGTTGAGACCGGCCTGCTTCATCGCCTCGGTAGTGGGATAGATCGGAATGATCGCACCGGTCCGATACAGCTCGTCGTCCCCCGGCCCCTCACGCCGTTCGTCATCACCCTGGCGTCCAAGCCGATCGTAATCCGGATGCTGCATACCCGGCCTGCGCCCGAAAAAGCTCACCTTGCCATGGACCGCCACGGTGTCACCCGACTCGATGCTTTTCGAAAAGTAGTGCACGCCGCGAAACCAGGTCAGATCGAGCTGCCCGGATCCGTCAACCACCGTTGCCCTGAACCTCGAACCACCGCGGCCCCCTTTTTCGAGCCTGGTGTCGGAAACGGTCCCGACGACCGTCACGGTCTCGCCGTCCCTCAGCTCCCCGATTTTCCTGATCCTGGTGCGGTCGAGGTAGCGTCGGGGAAAGCAGTCGTACAGGTCGCCCAGGGTGCGGATTCCGGCTTCCGCCAGCACCGCCGCCCGTTTTGGTCCTACCCCCTTGATGCCCTGTACTGAAGAGATCGCCGCCATACGTTACGCCACAGATATTTGCCGTTCACCGAGTGTTTGCTTGTTTATTAGCAGAAAAAACAGTTTATTTCAGGTCAACTGTTTATTGTCAATCGGGCAACGAAATTCCAAAGGTCATGAAACCAGAGATTCATCCAAAGTATACGAAAGTTACGGTCAACTGCGCCAACTGCGGCACTGCCTTCGAAACCAGGTCCACCAGGAACACCATCAAGGTCGATATCTGCAGCAACTGCCACCCGTTCTACACCGGCAAGCAGGTTCTCGTCGACACCGCCGGCCGTGTCGAACGCTTCAACAAGCGCTTCGCCAAAGCAGCACCGAAGACCAACGCCCAGTAAGCGCCCTAACCGCGAATCAAACCTGATACCGCTATGACTGTAAGGGACGTTTTACAGAAATTCGAGCCGAGGATGAAGAAGACCATCGAGGCCTTCCAGCATGAACTCGCCGCGATCAGAACCGGAAAGGCAACCACCGCGCTGCTCGATCGCGTCAAGGTGGAAGCTTACGGACAGCAGATGCCACTCAAGCAGGTCGGCAACGTCGGCGTGCTCGACGTGCACACCCTCACCGTACAGGTCTGGGACAAGTCGATGGTATCGGCTACCGAAAAAGCGATCCGTGATGCCAACCTCGGTCTCAACCCGTCTGCCGACGGCCAGACCATCCGAGTAAGCATTCCGCCGCTCACCGAAGAGCGCCGCAAGGAGTACGTGAAGCTGACCAAGAAGTTCGGTGAGGACTCCAAAGTCTCGCTCCGCAACCTCCGCCGCGACCTGATCCACGAAGTTGAAAAGATGGAAAAGGACAAGCAGATCGCCGAAGACGAAAAGAACCGTGGCAAGAAAGATGCCGACGACCTTCTGCATAAATACGAGAAGCAGATCGTCGAACTGATCGCCCAGAAGGAAAAGGAGATCATGTCGGTCTGAGACCAAGTCTCTCTTCGATATTCAGTAGCAGCAAAAGCCGGGTTTTCCCGGCTTTTCTGTTTTACTCGTTTACCATCGAAGTCAAAGGCGCGCGCACCATTTCCCTCAGGACCGCTCGACCGACATGGACCTATCTGGCACCACGCGACCCGGCCAGAGCTGTAAAGATTCCAAGGCCGATGAACACGCCGCCACCAAGACGTCGACCAAACCGGGGGACAAAACGCCCGCGCAAAACCGGCGCAACCGCACCAACCAACAGAGCGTAGGCGCTGTCGGTTACAGCGGCGATTGCTACGAAAAGCGAGGCAAGCGCCATGCTCTGAAACATGGGCGAAGCATTGACACTCAGGAATTGTGGCAGAAACGCAGCAAAAAAGATGGTGGTCTTAGGATTGAAAAGAGCAACAATAAACCCATCTCGGAAAACGCGTGCGAGTGAAGCCGCAACTGGAACAAACGCCGAACTTTCATCAGGAGTGGAAAGAAACATACGTACGCCAAGAAATACCAGGTAGAACGCTCCAACATACTTGACCACGGAAAAAGCAAGGGATGAAACCTCAAACAACACGGCGAGACCAACAGAAGCAGCAAAAGCGTTGCTGAGATTCCCGAGAGCGACCCCGGCAGCCGACGCCAGCCCGAAACGGCGTCCCTGAACAAGACTGCGGGTAACGATGAAGAGCACACCGGGTCCTGGTGTAACAGCCAGCACAAAACCAGCAACCAGGAATGCGGTGAACAGTGGCCAAGGCGGAAGTAGATCCAAAACTCAGGGACGTTGTTGATTGGGTCTGTTCAGAAAACTGTGTAAACGACCATACTCACAATTGAACCCTGCCCTCGAATTTAATGGAAAGCTGGTTGATCACCGAGCCCCAGTCTCGAATCGGCATGGTCCATTTCTTGGCGATGT
>JAAXWP010000014.1:26477-46668 GCA_013334925.1 Chlorobiaceae bacterium | reverse complement strand
GCCATGAATCTGCCCTTCGGACCCGGGGAGTGCTGGCTGCTCTCGCTGCCGCTGTATCACATCGGCGGCTATTCCATGCTGTTCAAATGCCTTACCGGTGGCGGAGCCCTCGCGGCCGCGCCACAGGGCATCAACCTTGAAACCAGCCTCGAATCCCTGCCAGTCACGCACCTTTCGCTCGTACCGACGCAACTGTACCGGCTTCTCAGAACCCCAAAAGGCGCAAAACTGCTCGGCAGGCTGAAGGCTATCCTGCTCGGTGGCAGCGCTGCCAGCAGGACGCTGCTGGAGGAGGCTGTCGAAGCCGGGCTGCCCGTCTACCTTACCTACGGTTCAACCGAGATGGGTTCCCAGGTCTCGACTTCGACACGCCCGATCGATTCGGCGGCCTGCGAGAGCGGCGCTATCCTGCCCTATCGCGAAGTCGCAATTTCTGACGAAGGCGAGATCCTGGTCAAAGGGCCATGCCTGTTCATGGGTTACCTGAATACCGGAAGCGGACGTCATGAGCTGAACTCTTCGAGGGATGGGCTGGGATGGTTCCATACCGGCGACATCGGATCTCTCACTGATGACAGCTCGCTTGCCGTGCTCGGAAGAAGGGACAACATGTTCATCTCCGGAGGCGAGAACATCCACCCGGAGGAGATCGAGAAAGCAATCGCTTCCCTGCCGGGTGTCGAGGAAGCGCTCGTGGTTCCGGTTCCCGACAATGAGTATGGTATGCGGCCGATGGCCTGGATCCGTATGTCGGAAAAGAAGGGGGTGAACGATGCTGTCATAGCCTCGATGGCGGCTGCGGCGCTTGGAGGGCTGAAGACCCCGGTCGCATTCAGGCGTGTCGAGGAGTGGGTGACGATTGCCGGTTCGGCCAAGATCGACCGGGGATGGTACAAAAAAAGAGTGACGAGTGACGAGTTGCAGAGTGACGAGTGACGAGTGACGAGTGACGAGTGACGAGTGACGAGTGACGAGTTGCAGAGTGACGGGTGACGAGTGACGAGTTGCAGAGTGACGGGTGACGAATTGAAGAGTAGCGAGTGACAAGTGACGCTGAATCAGGAATGGACGTAATGGACTGAATGGACCAGATGGAGGCCATGGACAACGTCAGAAGTCAAACATCTCCTGATGTTACTGTCCATTATGTCCACGACGTCCATGATTTCTTCGTCCATTCAGTCCATTCCTCTTCGCTCTTCACCCCCCTCTTCTGGCCTGCCACTTCAGGATCAGCACCGCGATTCTCGCGCCGACACCGGCGAAGGGTGCGTAGATCGCACCGGTCAGCAGCATGCTCACCACGAGATCGGTTACGGTGATCTCCACCGGAGCCGTAACCATATCCATCAGCTGGCGGAAGGTCGGTGCCTCTTCAGGAGCCATTCTGGTTCCCCACTCGACCAGGAGACGGAGGCTTTCAAGCCCCGGCCGGTAACCGAACACCTTGAGCAGGAAATATTCGACACCCACCGAAAGTACCCCTCCGGCAAGCCCGCACATCGCGCCGAGCACAAAGGCCTGACCGTACGTAAGTCGAACCTGGTGACGAATAATGTAGAACCACGCAGCTGCCCCTCCGGAGAAGATGATTCCCGAGAAGAGAAAGGCATTGACCAGAGTCAGGTACGGCAGGGTCGTAGAGAGTACGATCAGCAGGGCGCCAAGAAGCACGGCGACACCTTTGCCTGGATAGGGCACAATGGTATTGACTCCCATGACTCAGGCCTTGAACAGATCGTTCAGGAAATCATCCATCGAGTAGAAGCCGGGTTTCACGCTGTGCCGGGTGGCAAGCCAGGCGGCGGCATGAACGGCTCCTGAAGCGAAACCGGTACGGCTCTTGGCGGTATGGGTAAGTTCGATCGAATCCGCGTCTGAATCGATATAGGCGGAGTGTACGCCGAAAACCGAGCCGAGGCGGATAGCCGCGACCTGGAGTTCGTCGCTCGAAATCTTGCGCCCGTCCTCGAGCTGCCTGGTCACCGTTTTCTTTCGCGGATTGGCCGACAGCACCACCTCGGCAGCCCTGAGGCCGGTACCACTTGGGAAATCGGCTTTTCCGGTATGATGCTGTTCGCTGAGGGCGATGTCGAACTGTTCGAACGGAGCGATCAGGCGGGCCGCCTCGCGAAGGGTCCGCAGGAAAATATTGACACCGAGCGAGTAGTTGGCCGAATAGAGCATCGAGCTGCCTGCGGCGAGGACCTCGCCTTTTACCTGCTCCATGACATCATCCCAGCCGGTCGTGCCCACAACGACAGGGATCCCCGAAGCGATAATAGCCTTGTAGTTGTCAAGAAAGGCGTCGCGGACGGTAAAATCGATGATGGCATCGGAACCCTGGAAGGCCGCGGCATCGATCGTGTCGCCGGCATCGAGTACGCGATGGATGGTATGTTCGGTTGAGCGGTAGACAATATCGGCGATCTGCCGGCCCATGCGGCCGTTGCCAACAAGCGTGAGTTTCATCGGATTCGTTAAAAGGCTAAAATTTCCTGGATACACTGATAAGGGTGGTCGAACCGTCGGGAGTGGCTGCGGTGCCGACCCCTTCGTCCATGACCTTGTCGAAGTTGTACAGATGCGCATCGACATACGCGTCGACAATACCGAGAACGTAAGTCACACAGAACAACGCGATCTGCGTGTTGCGTTTCTTGCGGTAGCTGTCACGCTGGCTGGCCGTTTCGGCTGCGTCAGCGGCTGTCGGATTCTCTTGATACAGGTCACGATATTTTGAATACTGGTCGCTGTCATGCAGGGCGTTGGAACCGAACCAGGCCAGTAGACCGTAGTAGATCGGCAGCTTCCATGCAGAGCCGTTGTACACCTGACCGTAACCGGGCAGGACCGTCGAGATCAGAGCGACGGTGCCGGGAGACTGACGGGTGCTGCCATCGCGCTCGATCCGCTTCTGTGAAGAGGTCGAGTCGGGATTGACGACCAGGGCATTCTGCACGGCCCCGGATTCGGCTTTTACCGAGAGCATACCGCCGGGAGCCGCATGCAGCCGACCGACAGGAAACACGAAAAGCAGGCTGACCATCAGCATGACGGTGGCAACCATCTTGCGGAACAGGGGGCGATCATTCATTGCTCATCATCTCCAGGATACGTTCGAGGTCGTCGTTCGAAAAGTATTTGATCTGAATCTCTCCCTGGCCGTTTTTCTTTTCGACAACCTTCACCTTGGTGGCAAGGCGATCCCTGAGAATGCCTTCGATCTCACCGAGTTGCGAGGCCCGGACGGTAGGCTGTTTCGGTGCTTCTTTCGGAGAATCCTTGAACATGTTGCTGACCAGGGCTTCGGTCTGGCGGACCGAAAGCTGACGGGACATGATCTGGCGCCAAACCTTGAGCTGCAGGTGCTCGTTCGGCAGGTTGATCAGGGCACGTGCATGACCGGACGAGATCTCCCGCGAACGGATGCTGTCCTGAATCTGCCGGGGCAGCTTGAGCAGGCGAAGGAAATTGCTCACCGTAGAGCGGTTCTTGCCCACCTTCTGGGCAACCTCGTCCTGGGTGAGATTGCACTTGGTCACCAGGCTCCTGAGAGCGAGGGCGACTTCGATGGCATTGAGGTCTTCACGCTGGATGTTCTCGATGAGGGCGAGTTCGAGTTTGCTGGCGTCCTCGTGGGCTTCGATCACATAGGCCGGAATGAACTTGAATCCTGCCGAGGTGACCGCACGCAGACGCCGTTCGCCGCTGATGAGCTGATAGTGATCGCCATCACGGCAGACCGTGACCGGCTGGATCACCCCGTTCTCGATGATCGAGTTCCGGAGCTCCTCGAGAGCGGCTTCGTCAAAATCCTTGCGGGGCTGAAACGGATTGACCCTGATCTTGTCGATCGGCAGGCTCCCGATAGCGCCCTCCCGAACTTTTTCGCTCTCCTCGGGCTTCTCGGCGGCCGCAAGTCCCTCTTCGGAGATGAGCGACTTCAAACCCCTTCCCAGTGCGTTTTTGGACATATGCTCGAGATTGTATGGTCAGCCTTGCTGACGCACTTTGAATTTGCTGATGTTGCCATCGCGTTCGAAGATCTCCTGTGCAAGATCGAGATAGTCTTTCGAACCGATGCTCTGGGCATCGTAAAGAAGAGCCGGCTTGCCGTGGCTGGGAGCTTCGGAAAGCCTGACGTTCCTGCGGATGTAGGTTTTGTACACCTTGTCCTTGAAAAACTTCTTCACCTCTTCGGCGACCTGTGAGGCAAGCCTGAGCCTGGCATCGTACATCGTCACCAGCACCCCTTCGATTTCGAGCTTCGGGTTCAGATGCTTGCGAACGATACTGATGGTATTCAGAAGCTTGCCAAGACCTTCAAGTGCATAATATTCGGCCTGCACCGGGATCAGGACGGAATCAGCCGCAGTCAGCGAGTTGAGCGTAATGAGGCCGAGCGATGGCGGGCAGTCGATGATGATGTAATCGTACTTGTCACGGACCTCCTTCAGAGCCTTCTGCATGACGTATTCACGTTCACGCATATTGACGAGTTCCACCTCCATGCCAACCAGGTTGACGTTGGAAGGCAGTACATCGAGGTATTCGATGCTTGAAGGACGAATCGCATCCCTGATCTCCCCACCCTTCACCATGACATGATAGAAGGTGTTTTCGATCTCGTCCCCGGTCTCGAGACCGAAGCCGGACGTGGCATTTGCCTGAGGATCGATATCGATGAGAAGGGTCCTGAATTCGGATATCGCTATGGAAGCCGCAATATTGACCGCAGTGGTCGTCTTGCCGACGCCACCTTTCTGGTTTGCAATTGCTATGACTCTGCCCATGAAAATTGCCGGGGAAATGAAAAAATTCGTGCGGTATATCCTTCTTTTGCGACTTGATACATTATAATACTTACGAAAACTTTTGCAAACACATTTCCGCCCATGGAAAGGCTCGCTCCCGATTTCTTCGACATGCCAACACTGCTGCTCGCGGAGCGGCTGCTGGGCAAGATTTTCGTGATGGACGCTGGTCACGGAAATACACCGCTCAAAGGGCGTATCGTGGAGACCGAAGCCTACCTTGCCGGAGAGGACGAAGCCAGCCACGCGTGGCGTGGCAGAACGCACCGGAATCGGGCCATGTTCGGTCCGCCTGGCACCCTCTATGTCTACTTCTCGTACGGGTGCCACTATCTGGCCAACATCGTCTCTGAACCTGAAGGGTCTGCCGGCGCCGTACTCCTGCGAGCCATGGAGCCGGTCGAAGGGATCGATGAAATGCGGCGGCGCAGAGGCACCGACGACCTGTTGTCACTCATGAGCGGACCTGGAAAACTGACCCAGGCGCTCGGCATCGGTCCGGAACATTACGCCGAATCGCTCGTGGGGTCAAGATGCTGGATCGAGGATGCCCCTGAGCTCTCATCAGCAAAGATCGGAACGAGCCCGCGCATCGGCATTTCGCGCAGTGCCGGCCTGCCCTGGAGAAAATTCGTCATCGGCTCCCCGCACGTTTCGAAAACAAGGACGGCTTCAAGGCCGAAAAAGGGATTGATCGTGTTGGAAAGTTGAAAAAATTTCCTTTTTTAGGCAGAGTCGGGTCAGACGAGGGATATTACAAACCGCCAGCCTCTATGCACTATGATCGGGACCCCTATTTTACCGGAAATCCGAGAGCTGATCGAACAGCGGAACTTCAGTGCTCTCCAGCGGCTGTTCAATGACTGGCTCCCGGTTGACCTTGCCGAGCTGATCTCGGACCTGCCCGAAAATGAACAGGCCATCCTGTTCCGCCTCCTCCCCAAAGATGTCGCTACCGAGACCTTCGAGTACCTCGATATCGACGCCCAGCAGAACCTGCTCAACGCCCTGACCCAGAAGGATGTCACCCACATCCTGAACAGCATGTCGGCTGACGACCGTACGGCACTCCTCGAAGAGCTGCCGGGCACCGTCGTGCAGGAGCTGCTCAAACTGCTGTCGTTCAAGGAGTTCAAGATCGCCAAGACCCTCCTGGCATATGCCGAGGGCAGCGTCGGCAGGCTCATGTCTCCAGACTACCTGAGCGTCAAGATGGACTGGGACATCAATCAGGTGCTCGAGCACATCCGCACCTTCGGGCACGAAAGCGAGACCCTGAACGTCATCTACTCGGTCGACGACCACGGCAAGCTGGTCGGTGAGCTTCTGGCAAGGGACCTCCTGCTCTCGGCACCAGACCGCAAGGTGAGCGACATCGTCTCCGACGAGGACAAGATGATCACCCTCACGGCTACCCAGGATCAGCAGGACGCGCTCGAAGCCTTCAAGCGTTATGACAAGGTCGCACTTCCGGTCGTCGATTCGAACGGTTACCTCATCGGCATCGTGACCGTCGACGACATGCTCGATGTCGCTGAAGAGGAGGAGACCGAAGACATCCAGAAGTTCGGCGGTATCGAAGCGCTCGAAGAACCATACATCGACGTACCGCTGCTGCAGCTGGTCAAAAAACGCGCCGTATGGCTGGTCGTTCTGTTTCTCGGCGAGATGCTGACCGCATCGGCCATGTCCTACTTCGAAGGAGAGCTGGCGAAAGCTATCGTACTGGCCACCTTCATTCCGCTCATCATCTCCAGCGGAGGTAACTCGGGCTCTCAGGCGGCGACGCTGATCATCCGTTCGCTTTCACTCGGTGAAATCACGATACGCGACTGGTGGAACGTCATGCAGAGAGAGATCATGTCCGGTCTCATGCTTGGCGGCATTCTGGGGGTTATCGGGGTGTTCAGGGTCATTTTCTGGGCCATGATCCTCGACCACTTCACCCAGGTCTGGCTGCTGATCGCTTTTACGGTGGGATTGTCGCTGGTCGGCATTGTGCTGTGGGGCACCATCGCCGGCTCGATGCTGCCAATGCTGCTCAAACGCGCCGGCCTGGATCCGGCCACGTCGTCAGCACCATTCGTGGCTACACTGGTCGACGTCACCGGCATCGTCATCTATTTCAGCATGGCATCGTTGCTTCTCCGCGGTGTCCTGCTCTGAGATTTCCGGCAACAACCAGGTCACGAACATGAACAGTCAACCGCATGTCATCGTCGGGCTCTCGGGAGGCGTCGACTCCTCCGTGGCCGCCTGCCTGCTCTCAAGGCAAGGATACCGGGTCACGGGCCTGAATATCCGCGTTCTCGACGAACCGGAACATGAACCCGTACTCACGCACTCGGTTCTGCGCGTCAGCGATCTTCCCGAATACTCGTTTCCGGTTTTCACCCTCAACCTGAGCGGGAAGTTCAGACGGGAGGTGATCGGTTATTTCCATGATGCCTACCTTTCCGGCAGGACGCCCAATCCGTGCATGGTGTGCAACAAAACCGTCAAATGGTCTGGGTTGTTCGAAGCGATGCACCTGCTTGGCGCAGATTTCGTGGCCACCGGTCATTACGCCCGGACGGACTTCATCGACGGACGTCACCGGCTTTACAAAGGTCTCGACCCGCAGAAGGATCAGAGTTACTTCCTCTGGATGCTCAGCCGGTCGGATCTTGCGAAGACCCTGTTTCCGCTCGGCGGTTACACCAAACCTGAAGTACGCGTGATGGCAAAGGAGTTCGGCGTGCTCGCCGCGGAGAAGAAAGAGAGCCAGGAGATCTGTTTTGTGCCGCACGACGACTATACAAGTTACCTTTCCGGAGCCATGCCTGGCATGGAGGAGCGGGTGGCCGGGGGCGAGATTGTCGATCGTGCAGGCAACGTGATCGGCCACCACAGGGGTTACCCTTTCTATACGATCGGTCAGCGCCGTGGCCTCGGCATCGCGACCGGAGAGCCCACGTACGTCACGGAGATCGATGCCTTGAACAACCGGATCAGGGTCGGAACGAGGGAAGATCTCGAATGCCGCACCCTCAGGGCAACCGGCATGAACTGGATCGGTATCGACAAACCGGCTGAACCGGTCGAGGCGTCGGCCAGAATCCGGTACCGTGACCGCGAAAGCCAATGTATCGTCGAACCTGCCGAAGACGATGCTGTCACGGTATCGTTTCCGAAACCCAAAAACGCCGTCGCAGCCGGCCAGGCCGTCGTTTTCTACCGTGGGGACGAAGTGCTGGGCGGCGGTACGATTTCGGGCGTCATCAACACTCAGCAAACCTGACCATCTATCAATGCTCGAACGAAAACACGATACCTTCAATTACCTCGATTACGCTTCCGGCAATACCGAGGGCGCACCACTCCTTGTCATGCTCCACGGTTACGGAAGCAACGAGAAGGATCTCATCAGCCTGGCCCCTGCGCTTGACCGCCGTCTGCGGGTGTTCAGCCTGCAGGCACCGATCCAGATGGGCAATGAAATGTACGGCTGGTTCCCGATCGAGTTCACCCAGGACGGTATCACCGTTGACCGCGAAGCTGCGAACCGATCGAGGGAGCTGCTTCAGGGGTTCCTCCGTGAAACGATCGCTTCGCTTCGTCCGGCTGGTGGCAAGGTGTTCCTGATGGGGTTCAGCCAGGGTGCGGTCATGAACTACCTGACGGCATTCACCGCCCCCGAGCTTCTGCATGGCGTGATCGCCCTCAGCGGCCAGCTTCCCGACACACATCCCGAAGCTGATGCCATACCTGACGAGCTGAAGGAGTTGCCGTTCCTGGTCGTTCACGGTCTGTACGACGAAGTCCTTCCCATCGACAAGGGGCGTCAGGCTGACCGCTGGCTCCGGAACTGCATTTCGGAATTCACCTACAGGGAGTATCCGATGGGACATGAGATCGACGGTGAGTCATTCGAATTCGTGGCCTCCTGGCTCAGGAAGCAGATCGACCGGATCGGGTAACCCCGGAAAACCTTGAATCCGACGGATATTTCGGATTTCTTTTGCTTTGAACGCCACTGTTCCCCGGGTTGAAACCCGGGGCTATTGAAAGAGTCTGATTTATTGCCCCGGGCTTCAGCCCAACTCTCTTCAGGGGGCCTGGCCGGATTTCAATCCGGCATGAAAGCTTCGACCCATCGTTCCATCAACAACGGCAACAACGCCCCGTTATGCTTCGACAGCGCGCTGAATTGAGCTGAAGTTGAGTTTGTTGTGAATGTCCCCTGTCCACAACCAGTCTCTGAAGGGTAATTAGCCGCTTTTTTGTTACCTTGTGGACTGATTTTTCAGCCGCCGAAAAGCCGGCGCATCAACCCTTTAACCACAGAGCCGCTGCATGAAGGACAATCTCTTCAGCCTGCTCGAGCAGAGGATTCTCGTGCTCGACGGGGCTATGGGCACCATGATCCAGAAACATGGCCTCGACGAACAGGATTTCCGGGGCGAGCGCTTCTCGTCGCACCCGCATCCGCTCAAGGGCAACAACGACATTCTCGTGCTGACCCGTCCGGACGTGATCCGGTCGATCCACTGTGACTTCCTCGACGCCGGCGCCGATATCGTCGAGACCTGTACCTTCAATGCGAACCCGATCTCCCAGTCGGATTACCAGCTGCAGGAGCTCACCCGCGAGCTGAACGTCGCCGCGGCACGCGTGGCCAGGTCGGCGGCTGACGAGTACAGCGCGAAAACTCCCGACAAACCTCGCTTCGTGGCAGGGTCGATCGGGCCGACCAACAAAACCCTCTCGATGTCTCCGGACGTCAACAATCCCGGATACCGGGCAGTCACCTTCCAGGAGGTGGTGGACAACTACACCGAACAGCTCGAAGGCCTGCATGAAGGCGGCGTGGATCTGCTGCTCGTCGAAACCGTGTTCGATACCCTGAACTGCAAAGCTGCACTCTATTCCATCGAAGAGTACTTCAGAAAAAGCGGCTGGCGAGTGCCGGTGATGGTCTCCGGTACCGTGGTCGACCAGAGCGGCCGCACCCTCTCCGGTCAGACCACCGAAGCATTCTGGATCTCGATCGCCCACATGCCCGACCTGCTCTCGGTCGGCCTGAACTGCGCACTCGGGTCCAAACAGATGCGCCCGTTCATCGAAGCGATGTCGAACATCGCCGAAAGCTACGTCAGCGTCTATCCCAACGCCGGCCTGCCGAACGAGTTCGGAGAGTACGACGATTCTCCGGAATACATGGCCGCGCAGATCGCCGGTTTCGCCGATTCAGGATTCGTGAACATCGTCGGCGGCTGCTGCGGCACCACGCCGTCGCACATTCGCGCCATTGCCAAGGCAGTCCAGACGCTCACGCCGAGGAAGCGACCTGTAAAATCCCATGTGCTTCAACTCTCCGGCCTCGAGCCGCTCACGGTGGACGAAACGACCGGATTCATCAATGTCGGTGAGCGCACCAACGTGACCGGCTCCCGCAAGTTCGCCCGCCTCATCAAGGAGGGAAACTATGACGAAGCGCTTTCAATCGCCCGCCACCAGGTCGAGAACGGCGCCCAGGTGATCGACGTGAACCTCGACGAAGGCATGATCGATTCCGAGAAAGTGATTGTCGAGTTCCTGAACCTGATCGCCTCAGAACCCGAGATCGCCAAGGTGCCGGTCATGATCGACTCCTCGAAATGGTCGGTCATCGAAAACGGACTCCGCTGCGTCCAGGGCAAGGGTATCGTCAACTCCATCAGCCTCAAGGAGGGCGAGCAGCTTTTCCGGGAGCGTGCCCGCAAGATCATGCAGTACGGTGCAGCTACGGTCGTTATGGCTTTCGATGAACAGGGCCAGGCCGACAGCCTCGAGCGTCGCAAGGAGATCTGCGGCCGGGCTTACCGCATCCTCGTCGACGAGGTCGGTTTCCCGCCGGAAGACATCATCTTCGACCCGAACGTCCTGACCGTGGCCACCGGTATCGAAGAGCACAACAACTACGCGGTGGACTTCATCGAAAGCGTCCGCTGGATCAAGGAGAACCTGCCGCATGCGAAGGTATCCGGCGGCATCAGCAACGTCTCATTCTCCTTCCGCGGCAACGAGCCGGTTCGCGAGGCGATGCACACCTCCTTCCTGTACCATGCCATCCACGCAGGACTCGACATGGGCATCGTGAACGCCGCCCAGCTTGGCATCTACGAGGAGATCGAGCCGGAATTGCTGCAGAAGGTCGAGGATGTAATCCTGAACCGCCGGTCCGACGCCACAGAGCTGCTCGTCAGTTTCGCCGAAACCATCCGCGACGGCGGTGAAAAAACCGAAGCCAAAGCTGCCGAGTGGCGCAGCGCCCCCGTCGAGGAGCGTCTGAAACACGCACTCGTCAAAGGCATCGTGGACTATATCGACGAAGATACCGAAGAGGCTCGCCAGCTCTACCCGAGCCCGCTGGAGGTCATTGAAGGCCCGCTCATGGACGGCATGAACTTCATCGGCGACCTGTTCGCCGAAGGCAAGATGTTCCTTCCCCAGGTAGTCAAGAGCGCCCGTGTCATGAAGCGTTCGGTAGCGGTTCTCGTCCCGTATATCGAGGAAGAGAAGGCAAAGCGCTGCGATACGAGTTCAAAAGCGAAGGTGTTGCTGGCCACGGTCAAGGGCGACGTGCATGACATCGGCAAAAACATCGTATCGGTCGTGCTCGCATGTAACAATTTCGATGTCGTCGATATCGGCGTGCTCATGCCGTGTGAGCAGATCCTTGAAGCTGCCGTCCGCGAAAAGGCCGACGTCATCGGCCTCTCAGGCCTGATCACCCCCTCTCTCGAAGAGATGGCCCACGTAGCCCGGGAGATGGAGCGTGCCGGTATGACGATTCCGCTCATCATCGGCGGCGCCACGACCTCGAAAATACATACAGCCGTCAAGCTCGCCCCGAACTACTCCGGTGCCGTGGTACACGTGCTCGACGCCTCACGCAGCGTGCCCGTGGTCAGCAGCCTCTGCAACCCGGCCCAGCGAGACAACTACATCGCCACGCTGAAGTCGGAACAGGAGGTGATGCGCCGTGGCCATGCCGAAAGGAGCGCCTCGAAAAAGTTTGTCACGATCGACGACGCCCGCACCAACAGGCTCACGATCGACTGGGAGAACGCGCCTGTCGCAGCGCCGAAGAAGCCGGGTGTCACGGTGCTCGAAAACGTCACGGCCGCCGATCTGCGCCCGTACATCGACTGGACTCCTTTCTTCAGGAGCTGGGAGCTTCACGGCACCTATCCGCAGATCCTCGACGACGCCAAGGTCGGCTCCGAAGCGAAAAAACTGTTCGACGACGCCAGCGACCTCCTCGACCGGATCGCCGGCGAGCAACTCCTCGGCATCCGGGGCGTTGCCGGTATCTTCCCGGCCAACAGCGTCGGTGACGACATCTTCGTCTACACTGACGACAGCCGCGAAACGATCCGGACGGTCATACACACCCTGCGCCAGCAGCAGGAGAAGCCGGCCGGCGAGCCGAATCTCGCGCTTGCCGATTTCGTCGCTCCGAGGGAGAGTGGCGTCGACGACTGGGTCGGCTGCTTCGCCGTGACCGCAGGTCTCGGTATCGGAAAGCTGCTGAACGAGTTCGCCGCAGAGCACGACGACTACCACCGCATCATGACCCAGGCGCTTGCCGACCGCCTCGCCGAAGCGTTCGCCGAGATGCTGCACGAGTTGGTGCGCCGTGAGCTGTGGGGATATGCCCCTTCAGAAAAACTCAGCAGTGAAGAGCTGATCGACGAGAAGTACCAGGGCATCCGCCCTGCGCCAGGCTACCCGGCCTGTCCGGACCACACCGAAAAGGCGACCATCTTCGACCTGCTCAATGCCGAAGCCGCAACCGGTATCACGCTCACCGAAACCTTCGCCATGAACCCGGCTGCATCGGTAAGCGGCATCTACTTCTCAAGCCCGGCGTCGAAGTACTTCGTGCTCGGCAAGATCGGCCGTGACCAGGTAGAGGACTACGCGAACCGCAAGGGCCTCGATGTTTCGGAGACCGAGAAGTGGCTCGCTCCCGTGCTTAACTACGACCCGTCGTAAAGCGCCGTCTGCAAACCGTGCACCTGTTGAAGCCTCCGGAATTTACCCGGGGGCTTCTTTGTTTACCCATGTGCCTGCCGATGGCATACGACCTGTTTTCAGTGAAACATTCGTTACTTTTCATGAAATCGGAAGCCTTGCCGGAGCAACTTCGACCGCTTCGCTCAATCCCGAAACAAGGAACCCATGGACTGCAACTCCCTGAAAAAAGTCTCCATCCGGATCAGCTGCCTCATGCTGCTGGCCAGTTCCCTGTCGCTTGCATTCGTCTCACCCTCCAGTGCGGCAGAGCCGGAGACGGCATCCGCAACGGCAAAACCAGATATCGGGGACCTCTACACCCTGCATCATAACATCATCCCCGGCATCCTCTTTTCCGGGAACGGTTCGAGGTTCTTCAACGATCTTTTTACCGGCAACACCAGCCAGTTTCTCGACATGGTTGAGAGCGGCGTGGGTAAGAGTTATGCTGCCGCCCTGAAAATCACGCATGAACATCACACCGGATTCGACATCGTGATCATCTCGTTTCCGGAGCCTTTCCCGGAACCGCTCTGCCGTTATGCGGCTCTGGTAAAATCCGGCAACACCTTCCGGTACCTGACGCTCGAAGAGGGCAACGACATCGGACAGACCGGCGCGAAAACATTTCTCTGCGAGTGGTCGGCAGCGCATAAGCATCTCAACTACGGACCTCGCAACTACACCGATTCCGGTGCCTTCATGAGCGAACTGCTTTCGATGCTGAAGCCGTAAGCGTCGGGGTAAGAACGATATCTGAGGCAACACCTGGAAAACCGGTTCAGAACCTGTCCGGCCATCCCCCAACGTCAATGGAGGCTTCATCATGAACAAGGCGACCATACTGGTCTACACCTCATCGGCTACCAGGGTCCCGCATCGGGAAGGCGGCAGCCATGAGGTCGGCGTGTTCCTTGGCGAACTCACCGAAGTTGTCGAACCACTCATTGAAAAAGGGCACCGTCTGGAGTTTGTCAGCCCTGACGGGACGGGTTGCACGATCGATAAAAGCTCCTTCCAGCCGGTTTACTGGCAGTTTTCATCCAGGCGGCTTGAACACGCCCAAAATGTCCTTACAGAGCTTGACGCCCTGGGACTGCGATCGCCGATGAAGCTCTCAAGCCTCCTTGCCGACAGGAATCACCTCGATCGGATCGACGCACTCTTCATTCCCGGAGGCCACGCTCCAATGACCGACATCCTGCACCGGAACTGGCTTGAAAGTGACGAACTGAACCATGAAACCGGCGAACTCCTGCTCCATTTCCACCATGCCGGAAAACCGACGGCGCTCATCTGCCACGGAGCGGCCGCACTTGCCGCCGCTCCCGAAGTCGACGGGCACTGGATCTACGAGGGATATTCGATGACCTGTGTGAGCAGATCGGGCGAGTGGATGGCTGAAGACCTGCCGTTTTTCAACGTCGGGGGGCATATGCCCGACTATCCGAAAAGTATCCTCGAGCGGTCGGGAGGCATGGTGAGCAACGTCATGATCGGCAAAAGCCTGGTCGTCGAAGACCGCGAACTGATAACCGGTCA
The DNA here is from genome assembly GCA_013334925.1 of Chlorobiaceae bacterium. Taxonomy (GTDB): domain Bacteria; phylum Bacteroidota; class Chlorobiia; order Chlorobiales; family Chlorobiaceae; genus Chlorobaculum. Next base: position 32,266 of record JAAXWP010000014.1, on the reverse strand, counting down.
GGACCCGATGTCGGCAGAAGAGCTGGGCAAGCGTTTCCTGGCCAAAATCGAACGGTATATGGAAATTCGTTGAAGTCCCTCAGCGGAGGATTCGATGCACGGCATACAGCCATGAAACCGCTCCTCCGCAAGGTTGCTGTCATCGTCAGAACCGGAGTATCCTGACCATCAGATCTTTCTCATGGTTTCGGAGAGGTTTGCGATGTAGCGATCGATCTTCTGGGCAAACGCCATCTCGATCAGAGGTGACAGTATAAACTGGAGAAAACCGGGAAGATCCACATCGAGCTTCCCCTTGGTTTCGAGCTGTAACCCGGTACCGGCTGCGGATGACGAGAGCTTCCAGCAACCTTCAACCCGGGCATTGCCTACGCCATCGACGGGCGACCAGTCAATCCTCATCTTTTCCCGTTCACTCCGGTAGACACAGGCGTAGATTGTCTGCTGCAGGGTGTACTCGCCGATACCAATCTTCTCCATGGTCCAGCGAAATGCATTTCCGCCAAGATCATCGAGACGTTCGACATCGGGAAAGTGGGAGGCGGAGCGTGGAACATCGGACAGGAGATCGAACACTTCGTCAGGAAGAGCGGGACTGTCGAAGTGACGCGAAACGTTAATACCGACGGTAAATGACATTGGTACAACAGGTTCAGGTTGGATGAATGCTGCTGCCTCGGAACCGGTGATGTGGATGCATGATATCTGGGAACGCCGAACCCCGGCAAGGCAGCGTCCCCTCAGCTATTCTCCACCAGTCAGATACTCTCCGGACAGCCCCGATTCAATATACGCCAGTCATGCATCAATAAGGAAGAAGAATGATCTGTGACGGGCGACTCCATACATCACTTTGTCGCAGCATCGATAAACCTGCTGCTTGCTGGAGTTTCAAGAACCCTGAGCAATCGGGCGTCGCGATCGTAGACGTCGGCCCTGAACTGCAGCTGGTCACCATCGGCAAATGCCGTCTGGTAAAGGATGTAGACAGGTATGCTCTTCGGCAGGTTGACCGTACGGGTCCTGTCGGTATCGATAGCGTCCTGGATCTTTTTCCTGTTCCATTTCACCGTATCCTGCAATACGTACTCCGCCAGTTCGACGGGCTTGTCGACCCTCACACAACCATGGCTGAAAGTTCTCCGGCTTCTTTCGAACAGCTCTTTCGAAGGAGTATCGTGCAGGTAGACCGTAAAGCGGTTGGGCAGCATGAACTTGATCCTGCCAAGCGAGCCTTCGTCACCCGAAGCCTGCACCAGTCGATGCGGGAACCCGCCACTGACATAGCGACCCCAGTCGACCGAAGAGGCACTGAGCACATGACCATTGCTGTCAACGATGGCGAGATTCTTCCTGTTGAGATAGGAGGGGTCCTTCATGATGGTCGTGATGATCCTGTCCTTGACCAGAATGCCGTTCGGAATGACCCATTGCGGATTGAGGATGATGTACTGCATCTCGGCCCTGAACACCGGCGTCTTGGTATCGGGCTTGCCGACAATGACCCGGGACTTCCACTTATGAACACCGTTCTGAACCAGATCGACCGAAAATCCGGGAATATTGACCATGACATAATTCGATCCTCGGCTGTTCAGGAACCAGCGATACCGTTCGAGATTGATGCGGACCTGATCGATGCGCTGCTCGACCGGTACGTTCATCGCTTTAATGGTTTCGTTGCCAATGACACCATCGGAGCTCAATCCGTGACTCTTCTGGAACTTCTTCACGGCATCGAACAGCTCCTGATTGTACAGCTCATCCGGATTAACCGGCACCTGCCCGAGTGAATCGGATTTCATGGTGGAATCAGCCGTTGCAACCGAATCGGATTTCGCATCCTTTCCGGACTTCTTTTTCGACTTCTCTTTCCCCTTGTGGTCACCATCATCCTCCCTGAGCTTCGACTCAGCGGGAGCAACGATCGGTTCGACAAATTCACCGGTCACTGCAAGCCGTTTGCGTATGGCAGGAATTCTCGGATCGAGAGCACCGACCTTGTCAATCATCGGTCCGGCAGGAACACTCTCCCAACCACCATTGGCTGCAATCGCTTTCAGACGCACAAGCCCATTGCGTAACTGCATGTACTCGGCAGATGCCGGTCTGAGCGCCTGGATGAGTTCGGGAAATCTGCTGCCCATGACCGCTGACATGAGCGTACGGTCATAATCGGGACCTGGCTGGGCAGGTTCGATGTTCCAGTCCGATTCGATGGCACGGGCATACACTTTGCCCGAACGCATGTGAGACATCAGGGTGAACACCGCATCGGTCATCAGGATGTCGGCCCTGGCCCTGAGTGCAGGAGAACCGTCCGGATTGTTGTAATAGTTGCGGATCTCATCGAGATGATAGTCCGAAGTCAGCAGACCGTCGTTGGCCGAATCCTCGATGACCTCGATCAGACGGGCGACCGACTGACGATTGGTCCATACCGGACGATCGCCGACGGCGGTATAGAACCTCTTGAGATGCTGAATGATGGATGCCCTGTCAGGGCCGACCGTCTTCGCGCTGAGGCGGTCAAGACGCTCGAGGTACTGTCTGATGAAGACATTTGCCTGACTGCCATACGGTGATGACTCCTGTACCTGACTGACGCCATGCACAGGTGCTGGCGAAGCTGGCTGCATTACGGGAAGAGCGGCAAACCAGAGCAGAGCGAACGGGGACATTGATACGTAAAGATTGACTGGTGATTGATTACGAAGGGCGTTCCTGTTCGGCAACCCTGAATGCCCTGCCGGAATTGAGAACACCCGACCTTGAGGCGAAATCTTTCTCTTTATGGTAAATAAACAGGCAGGAGCCGTCCTTGATCATGTCGATGATCTGCTGGCTCTCCTCGAACGAAAGAGCAGGACACCCCTGGCTTCTGCCAAGCCGGCCATTCCTGCGGATATAATCCCAGGAGACATAATTGGCACCGTGAATGACAATGCTTCTCTGCTCGGCATTGTCGTTGATACCGGGATCGAGTCCTTTCAGAACCAGGGAGTAGCCGTTACGCCCGTCATAGGTGGTATCGGTAAGATAAAAACCGAGGCTGCTCTCGTTGGAACCGGAAATGTTGGAGAATCTGGTAGCCATGACATCACCGCTCCCCTTGCCATGGGCAACGAGCGAAGAGTGAAGCACGACCCCCTTGTCGACGTCGATAATGTAGAGACGTTCACTGTCGGAAGGCTTGTCGAAATCGATCAGGGTGAGGATACCCTCTTTTCTGATGAGCCCCTGGCTCTTGAGAGTGTAATAGCCCTGGAGAGCGAGATCGAGGGCCTCAGGATTGATCTCGCGGATGAGGCCCGGAGCCTTCAGCAGCGAGGTAATCTGTTTTTTTGCGGAAAAATCGGGTAACGTGAACGAACGGCTCGGTACCGGAGACGTCAAAAACATAAACAGCGACAGCAGGAGCGCGGATACGGCTCTCTTCATAATCATCCTCCTCGTGTTGCGGGACAGTCGTAAACATGCGGCAGTCGTCCTGCCAGCATGGCCGGTCTTGACCGGTCCACAGTTGACGTACAGGTCGTGGGGGCCTGCACCGGCAACCTGTTCAGCCTGCCGGTCTGCGTGACCGTGGCTGTCGGCTGTCCATTCAGGAAATTCAGTTAAGATAACCCTTTTTTTTATGGGACAAAATATCACAAGGTCCCGGAAAACTCCATCGGGCGCTCGTGAACTCCGTTGCCCTGAAACATTACGGATGCGTCAGCGATCCGTTCATTCAGCGATATTCTCTGGCGTCGGGGAGGCCAGTTGATCATAAACGTCGCAACCGCTTCCCAAAGAGAAACCCAGGCCGCGATCGTCAGACCCTCAACCACCACCCTGCCGATGAACGGGCTCGTGGCCCGGTCAGGCCAGACACTTGCAGCCCAGAGAGAGCATGACAACAGCACCATGCCCGACACAAAATAGAGTAAAGAGGTTCGGAGCATGGTGTTCAAATCATCCATTTCCAGCTCCCTGCGATACATAAAGAATTTGTGCAGGCTCGTCCTGACCCGTTCCCTCGACTCCCCGGCAGGCAAAACATCGAACGTGAAACGAATCACAAAATCCGCATTTCCGATTTCGCGAAGACATGCGGTGAGGTATAACGCAAGATCTTCATCGAGATCCTTCTTGTGATACGGCGCTGTCTTGTCAAAATCTTCATACAGCTCCTCAACCCTTGATGCGGACACATCGATAATTACCCGACCATCCGCCAGGCGATCATAGCGTTCGAGTATCTGCTTTTTCATAAGAACACCGGCAAGTGCATCACCTCACGACAAGGTCGGACTGGCTTCATTTCATCGATTGAGTGGCAAAACGCCAACGGGATTGTACCGTTACCGAAATCTCCTGCTCGCCAGGGGTGATCTCGGTCGGCGGCGCTGCCGGAGCGGCTTTCATGAGCGTCGCTTCTTCCATCTGATACATCGGAGCCCGCGATGACTGACCGGAGTTAAGTTCGATCAGTGCGCCCAGCTTCCCTCCTGCTGCCCGGGCAATCACGTCGGCATCGGCCCGGGCATTCCGCACCGCAAGGTCGAGTGCATCCTTCCTGAGATTTTCGTAACGTGACGGCACGAAGCGAATCTGGCCGACCTCTCCGGCACCTGACTGCACCGCGGCATCAACCGCTGCTCCGGCCAGCCTCAGCTCACGCACGGAGACCCGGATCACATGTCTGGCGATGTATCCTCTGAGCGTGCTTTTTCCTGATGACCATGACCACTCCGGACTTACCGAGTAGCCTGCAGTCGTGGCATCGGCGGCAGGAATTCCGGCCGATCGAAGAGATTTTTGAAGAACGGCTACGGTTTCGGCTGTTTTCGAGGTGGCTTTGCCGGCATCCTTGTCAGACGACTGGACCACGACATCGAATACGGCCATGTCCGGCATGACCTTCACCGTACCGGTTGCCGTAACGGAAATACCCTCCTCGGCAGCATGAGCAACAGGCATGAAGGAGAGAAGAGTGCTTGCAAACAGTAAGACAGGTATCGCTTTCATGAAATTCGGTTTACTTCACCACTCGGGCCACGGTCACCCGCGATACTCCTGTAGACGACAGCCACTGCACACGAAGTGACAGGGATGGTCACCAGCAGACCGATACCGAGAGCCAGCAGGCCAAGCAGATTGATTGACAGAATCAGAAGAACAAATACGAACAAACGGAGCCAGTGTCTGGAAACGAGCTTGCGGCTGGTCTCCATCGCCTGCCAGAACTCCATGCCGTAATCGACCACCAGTGCGCTGACGAACAGGTAGGAAACCAGGAAATAGATGCCCGGAACGATCAGGAGCACCATGCCGGCGGCGACGATGAGGCTCGAGGCCATGCCGGCCAGAGCCAGGGGAAGAAAATACCGGTAACCGGAAAAAAGATCATTGAAGTGCAGTTCATGTCCGGCGAGGAGCCTGAACGTACCGATCATGAAACCGGCGAACAGTGGAATGGATGCAATGGAAACAATCAGGGAGCTGCCTCCTGCCAGACGGGAAGAGAGTGCCGACACGAGCATGAGAATGAGAGTAAAACCGGCAAATTCACCAATATGCTCTTTGAACATCTCCATACCCTTGCGAAGGGCTGCACCAAAATCCGGATCGTACTCCCTGGAGAGCAGAGAGTCGATGACAGCGTCATCTATTTTCCTGCCAAAATCGAAAGCTGCCATGTACCTGTTTTATTGTCATCCGGAACTCGAAACGAATTCCAGTGGTAAAGATTAGTGACGAGTGACGAGTAACGAGTGACGAGTAACGAGTAACAAGTGACGAGT
>JAAXWP010000014.1:0-26377 GCA_013334925.1 Chlorobiaceae bacterium | reverse complement strand
TGCCAAAATCGAAAGCTGCCATGTACCTGTTTTATTGTCATCCGGAACTCGAAACGAATTCCAGTGGTAAAGATTAGTGACGAGTGACGAGTAACGAGTGACGAGTAACGAGTAACAAGTGACGAGTAACGAGTAACAAGTGACGAGTGACGAGTAACGAGTGACGAGTAACGAGTAACAAGTGACGAGTGACGAGTGAAGTGGAACTAATCGAGTTTCGTTTTTCGTGTCAGGCGTCGCCACCGTAATTTGCTTTTCAAAGTACGACAGGATCGCGAAAAATACAAAAACGAGGTTGCTCATGCTTGCAGAACTTTTCGGGCCGGGAGCAAGGCTGTCGGCGGTCGAGTCACTTGTCGACCTGCTGCATCACCCTCCTTCGGTGACCGCAAAACGTCTGGAAGAGCTCATGAACCAGCACGATCCTGACGCGCTGCTCCTCTTCGACGTCAGGGAACCGGAGGAGTTCCGTATGAGCCATCTTAAAGGAGCGATACGGATCGATCCGGCCATCTCTCCGGAAGCATTTGCAGAACAGCTTCCGCAGACACCTGAAGGAAGCACCGTGGTCGCTTACTGCTCGGTTGGTGAACGGAGCGCCGTGCTCCTGCAGAGAGTCCGGAATATTCTGGAGGAAAGAGGACTGACATCCATCCTGAACCTCAGGGGTGGCATATTCAGATGGTATAACGATGGCCGGATTGTGGTGGATGAACACGGGCCGACCGACCGCATCCACCCCTATGATACGATCTGGGGTACACTGATCGAAGCGAGAAGTTCAGGAAAGTGAAGGACCTGATTCCACGTTCACACACTCATGCTGGGTCTTGAACCTGCAGAGAAAAGCGACCATCGAACCATCACGCCGCTCGACGAAAATACCCCCATCCTGCCATGGTCCGTTTTCACGAGCCCATCGGCTGCCTGGAGGGTCGCCCTGATTCTGATGGATATTGTGCACCCCACGGCCGATCCTGAAGGGTTCACCGAACACGAAAAGCCGTTTCCCCTGACGAAGCAGCGGCTCGAGGTCACGGAATGCGTTGCGGCCGGTCCCTCGTCGCCAGCCATCGACTGAACGGAACTGCGGAGACCGGCAGTAATCGAGCGCGAGTGCATCCGGAACCGATTCGAGCCGATGCCACCCGTCACTCAGGGCGGTCACCGGTTGTGACGCTGCCGGCCCGAGTTCGACAAGTTTCCATTCGATGCCGTTTTTCTGCTCCTTGCTGTCCAGATCGATGGGACAGCGGGAAAGTCCCCGCGGCGTCCTGACGATCACCGTGCAGTGATAATAATGGCCATTGGTGCGACCCGAATCGCAGGAATAGCTGAACAGGGTGCCAGCAAGCACGCCATAACCGTCAATGAGAGGCATGGGCACAAAATAAGATCGGTTTCCGGATCTCTGCACCGGACAGTCTGTCCGGATACGCACTCATTCAAGGTAACGTCCCTGTCGTGAATCATCAAGCGATGGACTTGGCTGGAGGCAGCAGGGTATGTAACTTGATCATGGTATGGCACAGCACCTCTAACCTGAAAGAGCTCTCGCCTATGTCCTGCTCAACCGGTATCATCGATGCGGAAGCTATCGCAACCGTCAGGCTCCTGGCCGTCGACATGGTCGAAAAGGCCCGCTCCGGCCATCCTGGTTTGCCACTCGGAGCAGCTCCGATGGCCTATACGCTTTTCACCAGAATCATGCGCCACAACCCGGCCGATCCCGGATGGCCTGATCGTGACCGTTTCGTACTCTCTGCCGGGCACGGCTCAGCGCTGCTCTATGCCCTCCTGCACCTCTGCGGATACGGCCTCGATATGGAGGAGCTCAAATCATTCCGTCAATTTGGCAGCAGAACTCCGGGACATCCCGAATACGGCCACACTCCCGGAGTGGAAACCACGACCGGCCCGCTCGGCCAGGGAATTTCGACCGCAGTGGGCATGGCCCTTGCCGAGCGGTTGCTGGCTTCGAGGCTCAACACCCCTGATCTGACGCTTATCGACCATTGCACCTATGTGATCTGCAGCGATGGCGACCTGATGGAAGGGGTCAGCTCGGAAGCATCTTCGCTTGCGGGACACCTCGGTCTCGGCAAGCTCATCTGCCTCTACGACGACAACGGCATCTCGATCGAAGGGCCGACAGGACTGACCTTCACCGAGAACGTCAGGCTGCGGTATGAAGCCTATGGCTGGCAGGTGGACGAGGTGGACGGCAACGACCTGCAGGCCATCGAACGGGCGGTGAACAGCGCCCGTGAGGTAATCGACCGTCCCTCCATGATCCTGGTGCACACGACGATCGGCTACGGAAGTCCGCACAAGGCGGGCACCGCGGCTGCGCACGGCGAACCGCTTGGCCCCGATGAGGCCCGGGCAGTAAAGGAGCGCTTCGGCTTTTCCCCTGACGGGACGTTCGTCGTTCCTGAAGCCGTGGGGGAGCACTTCAGGCGAACCATGGCTCGCGGTGCGGCGCTCGAGGCCGCATGGCAGGAGCGGTGGAATCGGTTTGCCGAAACCAGCCCGGAGAGGGCAGCGGCACTCCGCAAGTTGCTCGACGGCGGGTTTCCCGAAAACTGGCTGCCACCGGAGGAGCTGTTCGACAGTTGCAAACCCATGGCTACCCGACAGGCCTCAAAAGCGGTGCTGGGCGCCCTTTGCGGCAACGTTCCGTTCCTGGTTGGTGGCTCTGCAGATCTCGGACCGTCGACTGGCACCGCCCTCGATCGAGCCGTCGATGTGCAGGCCGGGCACTTTGAGGGCTTCAACATCCATTTCGGCGTCAGGGAGCACGCCATGGGCGCTATCCTGAACGGCATGGCGCTCTCAGGCATGCTGGTTCCCTACGGCGGCACCTTCCTGATATTTTCGGACTACATGAAGCCGGCCATAAGACTCGCCGCGCTGATGCGTCTGCATGTGATCTGGATCTTCACGCACGACAGCATCGGCCTTGGCGAAGACGGCCCGACCCACCAGCCGGTCGAACAGCTGGCCATGCTCAGGGCCATACCCGGGCTCGAGGTGCTCCGTCCGGCGGATTCCCGGGAAACCCTTGCCGCCTGGCGCCTGGCCCTCTCCGGCAGAGGTCCGGCGGCGCTGGTCCTGACCCGGCAGTCCCTTCCCTGCCTCGATGCCGACCGGGCGACGGTCATTTCAGGAACGGAACGGGGCGCCTATATCGTTGCCGACTGGCCAGAAGCGGATGCGATGTCAAACCCTCGCGTACTTCTCATCGCCACAGGCTCGGAGGTCCATCCCGCTATTTCGGCACGGACGCTGCTGCAGCAGCGGGGTATTGCTGCAAGAGTCGTTTCCATGCCGTCGCGAAGGCGGTTTGACGAACAGCCGGAAACCTACCGCAACGCGGTCATCCCGCCGGAAATCCCGGCACGCCTCGTCATCGAAGCGGCCTCGCCATACGGCTGGGACGGCCTTGCCGGACCGGGCGGTATGGTTCTGGGTATCGATCGTTTCGGCGCATCGGCACCGGGCGGCGAGGTCATGCAGGCCTACGGGTTCACGCCCGAACACATCGCTGAAACGGCAGGGAAACTCGCGGGCGCCGCGTCAGGCTCGTAAGCGATGGATCGAAAAAAACTTACCGACTGGTTCGTCGGAAATAAGGAGACGGTCACCCTGCAGGCAGCGGCCCTCATCACCAGCGAAGCCTGCAAAGCCCTGGCTGAACGGGGACGTTTCACCCTCGTGCTTGCAGGCGGCGCAACGCCGATACCGCTCTACGAGCTCCTCGCCAGAGGCATTCCACCCGGGCTCATGAGCGAACTCGGGCTCCAGGTTCCGGCTCAGGCAAGACGATCACCCTCCGACCCTGAGCTGATCACCCTGCCCTGGCGTCATACGCTGCTGTTCCAGGGTGACGAACGCCATCTTCCTTCTTCGCATCCGGACAGCAATTACGCGATGGTGCGGGAACATCTCATCCGCCATGTCTGCATTCCGCCTCAGAACGTTTTCCGGATGCCGGTGGAATCGGATGATCCCGTAACGGACGCCGCGCGTTACGAAACATCGCTCAGGGCTCTCTTCCGGATGCCGGAACACACCCTGCCGAAGCGTTTTCCGGCCTTCGACCTCATCATCCTCGGACTTGGAGACGACGGTCACACGGCGTCGCTTTTTCCCGGAAACCCTGACCTGCTGCATGAAACAGAACGATGGATACTGGCAGCTGATGCCCCACCATACGCCAAACCGCCGGTCCCGAGGCTGACCATGAGCCTGCCGGTCATCAACCATGCCGAAACCGTGCTGTTTTTCGTTCCGGGATCAAGACACGAACTTGCCCGATCGATCAGGGATGGCAAGCATCCCGAGCTGCCGGCGGCTATGGTGAAGCCGTTGAAGAGGGCTCCATTGTGGTTCGTTGCCGGATGAAGGTCAGATTCAGGCTCAGAAACAGGGTGAATTCCCTGACCGAGCCACGGCTGTTCACTCGTAGATCCGGACTCCCGATTCCGGCCCCCAGGAGTGCACCGGGTAGGTATCGGGCGCCGTCCCGTCAAGCGCATCCCTGATACTGTCGACGATCATCCACGAGCGTTCGACGCTGTCGCGCCGGATGAAGTTCATCTGGTTGCCGTCGATGGCGTCGAGCAACAGGCGATGGTACGGGGTGAGCCCTTTTTCGGAGAAGGAGGTTCGGTAATCGAACTTCATGTAAACCGGATCGGTCACCATCTCCTCGCCGGGACGTTTGGTCCCGAACCTGATGGCCACGGTCTCGTCCGGCTGGATGCCGAGAATGACCTGGTTAGGCGTGCAGGCAGCCGTCCCGTGCTCTCCGTAAAAATTCTGTGGCGGGCACCTGAAGGTGATCACGATTTCAGTCACGGTGCGAGCGAGGCTCTTGCCGGCCTTCATGAAGAACGGCACTCCAGACCAGCGCCAGTTGTCCACCATGAATTTCACCGAAGCGCAGGTCTCGACTTTCGAATCGGACGCAACACCCTTTTCGTCCCGGTAACCCTCATATTGTCCGGTCACGACGCTCTTGTGGATGCTTTCGCGGTCGAAAAGCCTGACCGACTTCAGGACCTTGCACTTTTCGTCCCGGATGGCATCGGGGCTGAGTTCGACCGGCGGTTCCATGGCGACAGCCGCAAGCAGCTGAAGGCCATGGTTCTGGACGATGTCACGCAGGAGCCCCGACTCCTCGTAATAGGCTCCACGTCCACGGATGCCAAACTCTTCCGCGATGGTGATCTGCACCTGCTGGATATACTGACGGTTCCAGAGCGGTTCGAACATGCCGTTCGAGAAGCGGAACACCATGATGTTCTGGACCGGCTCCTTGCCGAGGTAGTGATCTATGCGATAGATCTGGCCCTCGTCGAAAGCAGCCTCAAGCATCCGGTTCAGTTCATGAGCGCTCTTCAGGTCCTGACCGAACGGCTTCTCCATGACAATCTTGCGCCAGCCGGGGCAGGAGTGTTCACGTCCACCGAGACCGGCCCTGACGAGGTTGTTCACGATCACCGGTGCGAGACTCGGCGGGGTTGACAGATAGAAAAGAATGTTACTGCAGACACCCGGCTCTCCCCGGGTGTTCATGATTTCATTGTAAAGGGCGTAATAGCCGTCGGTATGGTCGAGGTCGGTATTGACATAGAAAAACCGCTCACAGAACTCCTCGAAACGCTGCCGGTCATCGATCGTCTCGGGAGAGATCTCCATCACCCGCGTCAGCACGTAACTGCGGAACGCTTCGTGCGTCTGACCGGCCCGGCCGACACCAATCAGGCGCCATGCTTCCGGCATATGCCCCCACCGGTAGAGTTCGTAGATCGACGGAAAGAGTTTTCTTGCCGCCAGATCACTGCCGGCACCGAAAATGACGATGGTGAAGTTCTCAGGGCGGCTCTTCATGACTTCGCCTCCCCGCCGTCAGCAGGAGCGACACCGTGCCCTCCGAACTCATGGCGGAGGGCCGCGACGACCTTGTCGGAAAAATTGTCCCTTGATCGCGAGCTGAATCGACGGAAAAGGGATCCGGCAATCACCGGTATCGCCACCCCTTTTTCCAGCGCGGCTTCGACCGTCCACCGGCCTTCGCCGGAGTCGGCGATTGCGCTGCCGATGGACGAAAGTCGCCCGTCTTTCCCGAACGCTTTGGCGGCGAGTTCCATGAGCCATCCCCTGATGACCGAACCGTTCGACCACACGCGGGCCACCGCCTCGTGATCGATGGGATAGCCGCTCGATTCGAGCAGTTCGAACCCTTCGCCGATCGCCTGCATCATGCCGTACTCGATGCCGTTGTGCACCATCTTCACGAAATGGCCGGATCCGGACGGCCCCATATAGCCGTAACCGTTTTCGACGCACAGCTCCCTGACGATCGGTTCGATGACATCGTATGCCTCGCGCGGGCCGCCAACCATCATGCAGGCGCCGTTACGGGCCCCCTCCAGACCGCCACTGGTACCGATGTCGAGCAGATGAAGCCCTGCGAGAGCGATCTTCCCGGCACGGCTCACCGTATCGGTATAACGGGAATTGCCTCCATCGATGACGATATCGCCCTTGCCCATGAAAGGGGTCACACCCTCGAGCACTGAATCGACAGCCTTTCCGGCCGGCACCATGAGCCAGACGACACGAGGCGGGTCAAGCTCTTCGACAAGATGCTGGAGTGACTGGACCGGAATGGCTCCACGTTCCGATATGCTGTTGACGGCTTCACGGGAGAGATCGAACACCGCAACCTGATGGCCAAGCTCCAGCAGGTGTTCGACCATACCGTATCCCATTTTGCCCAGCCCGATAAATCCAATCTTCATCGTTCGTTCATGTCTGAGTTTCTTCGGCCAGCCAACCCGTTCTGGAGAGCTCCTCCCGAAGCAGATTCAGCTGCTGTTCCAATGCAGGTATGAGCGGTTCGGCGGCAAGTGCTCCACCGGACTTGAGAGCTTTTTCGACTGCAAGCGCCTGGCTGCTGAGTCGCACCGCCCCGATGGTGGCCGCCGCCCCTTTCATGGTGTGCGCGAGCAGCCGCATCTGACCGGCATCCCGCTCATGAAACGCCTGCAGGATTCCACTGATCTGGTCAGGGGCGTCCTGCATGAACTGGGCGATGATCTCCCTGGCGATGAAGGTATCCTGCTCCAGTCGCTGCAGCATATCCTTTTCGTCGAAAATCTCGCCCTCCAGCGCCTCGTCAGCCGGAGGCGGTTCCACCGCGACGGCCTGCGGCCGGTATTGAAGGTACTTCTCGAGCATCCTGACGAAGTCCTGTTTCCTTACCGGTTTGGCGATATAGTCATCCATACCGGCTTCAATGCAGCGCTCACGGTCACCGACCATCGCATTTGCCGTCATGGCCACGATCGGAAGGTTCCTGTTCGACTCTCCGGTCTGGCCGCTCCTGATCAGGCGGGTTGCCTCGAACCCGTCGAGTTCCGGCATCTGGCAATCCATGAATATCAGGTCGTACTCCTCCTTGACTACCTGTTCGAGCGCTTCCAGGCCGTTGGTGGCAATCTCGGGTTCGAATCCGGCCTTCCGGAGCATGGACACCGCAACCTGCTGGTTCACGGCACTGTCTTCGACCACCAGAATCCGTGCCTGGGTGTTCAGCTGATACTCGGCACTCTGGGCGGCTTCCGCTGCACGCATCTCTTCGGTAAGGCTCTTAAGCCGCTGGGTCGATCCGGCAAGCGCTTCAAGGAACTCCTTCCTGCGCATCGGTTTGTGCAGACACACATCGGCAAGCCGCTCGAATGGAGTTGAGGCATATCCGCGACGTCCATAGGCCTGCATCACGATGATGCGTACATCGCGGCCATTCCTGCCGGTCCGGATTCTCCGGCAAAGCTCCAGAGGGGTCATACCCCCAAGCCCGTCGTCGACAACGACCACATCCCAGCCGAAACCGGAACCTGAAAAAGCCTGTGCGATGTCGAGCGCCTCCTGGCCATCCACAGCAGATGAGCAGATGCATCCCCAGGATTCGAGCAGTCCGGCCAGCATGGTTCGGCGCACGGCATGAGCGTCGATCAGAAGCACCTTCAACCCCTCGATGGCCGATACCGTGCGTATCGGAGACTGAGCAGCCTTGAACTGCCTGGAGAGCCTGAAACGGAACACGAAGGTAGACCCTTTCCCGGAACTGCTGCTTACCGTGATACCTCCACCCATCCGGCGCGCAAGATGAGCGGATATGGACAGCCCGAGACCTGTGCCGCCATACTTCCTGATGGTCGAACCGTCACCCTGCGTGAACGGGGCGAAGATCGAATCGATGCGGTCCTCGGGAATGCCGATGCCGGTGTCTATGATTGAAATCCTGAGGTACAGCCCTTCGGGGGTGTCGTTTTCGAGTTCAGCCCTGACCAGAATTTCGCCTGAAGGGGTGAATTTGATGGCGTTGCCGATCAGGTTGATGAGCACCTGCCGGATTCTTGCAGGATCGCCCATGACCATGGCAGGCAGATCCACATCCGGATAGAGCGTGAATTCGAGACCTTTTTCATGTGCCTCCATACCGAGCATTTCGGTGACATCCTCGAGCAGGGAGAGGAGATTGAAATCGATGATGTCCAGGTCGAGCCGGTTAGCCTCGATCTTCGAAAAATCGAGAATGTCGTTGATCAGCCGGAGCAGATTCCTGCCGCTTGAAATGATCGTCTCGACGAATTTCCGCTGTTCGGGAGTGAGTGGCGTCTCCAGCAGGAGATCGGACATGCCGATCACACCATTCATGGGCGTACGGATCTCGTGGCTCACGTTGGCAAGAAACTCGCTTTTCGACGCATTGGCTGCCTCGGCCTTCATGGCCATGAGCCGGGCGATGCCGATCGACTCCTCGAGCTGCAGGTTCATCTCGATCAGGGCGTTTCGGGCCTGACTTGCATCCTCGACCAGATTGAGCAGGGCCTCCCGCTGAGACTTGCTGCCATAGGTCTGATTCGTGATATCGATCAGGGAGTCCGCCGACATCATGAAGGACTGTTCGCTGGAACGCATGGCAAAAAAGCGTTCAAACCCCTGGGCATCGTCGGAAGGAATGCGGTGAGCTGGTGGTTTGCCAAGCTCGGCGCAGAGACGGTTGACCTCCTCCTTCAGTTCGATCGTCCTTTTCTCGCGACCGACCATCAGGCTGTTGAACCTTTCCAGTTCATGAATGGATTCCCTTACCTCCTCTTCCATTCTTTTCCGTTCCGTGATATCGGTGGTCATCACCACGGCGCAGACCACTTCACCATCGCGGACACAGGGGCTCATGCGGGACTCCACCCAGACCTCGGTACCGATACTGGAAAAAAAGCGGCTCTCGATACGGGTCGGTTCGATGGAATCGAATACCGATCTCACGGCGGAACGCAGCGCATCACGCTCACTGTCAGGAAACAGGTCGTCCAGGTATTTGCCAACCGGATCGCCGGGAGGATGCACCGGCAGACTCCGGTTCATGTAGATGACCCGCTGATCGCGATCTACGGCAATGATCGTATCTGGACTGTTGGCCAGAATGGTTCCGAAAAGTGAGTCGCCCATTGGCTCTGCGGACACGCGAAACTTACCGGACGAAGTTTCGCTACCGGCGTTGTTCCGCTCGACGTTACGCAATAACAGCGCCGACTCCAGATCGGCTATCCTGCGTTGCAGCTCCTCATACGAAGGGGGTGTTTTGGACATTGTTGGAGGATATCTGGGAATTAACTGGAAAACAGCGCTGAAAAAGCGACAGAACCGGTTCAGACACAGACAGACGAGCCAAGCGTCGCAACTCGCTATTCGAAGGCCCGGCCTTCACCTGGCCGTACCGGAATTTCTATCGATACACGTCCCAATCAGTTTCTGCCGGAAGCAGCCGAAACCATCTGCTGATATCGTTCGATAAGGGCACCGTTGACGGCCGCCCATGATTTGTTCTCGGCAAACTCCAGTCCCTGAGTTCGCATCGAGAGATATCCGTCCCGATCCTGCATCAGTCGAAGACAGGCTGCATGGAAGTCGTCGATATCACCGGCTTTCGCGACATACCCGGCTCCGGAGCGTTTCACCAGTTCCATGCAGCCGCCGATATCGGAGACCACGGCGGGAAGGCCGGTGGCAAGCGCCTCGAGCACAACGTTGCAGAATGCTTCGGTCGTCGAAGGAAACAGGAAAACGTCACCGCTCGCATAGGCTTCCGGCAGAGCTGCTCCGGTCAGATATCCGGTAAAAACCGCTTCCGGCATACGATTGCGCATCTGCTCCTCTTCAGGACCGGAGCCGATCATGACGAATTTCACCCGGTCACCATACCCTTCGTCCATGAAACGGCGATAGAGCTCCATGACAACCTCAATGTCTTTGTAAAGTACAAACCTGCCGGCATAAACGAATACGGTTTTTCCGTCCGCCCCCCAGCTCTGGCGCAACTTTTCGGAACGACGGGAGGGATCGAACAGATCCTTGTCGATTCCCCTGGACCAAAGCTCGATATTCCTGATGCCCTTCGCCGAAAGTTTTTCCCTGACGCTCATATTCGGCGCAAGCACGACATCGCAGGCGTTGTAGAATCTTATGAGGTAATTCCAGACGGACCTTTCGGCAAACCCGAGTTTATAATAGCTGAGGTACGACGGAAAATCGGTATGGTATGCCGAACCGGTCGGGATACCTTTTCTTCTGGCGTACTGCAGAAATTTCCTGCCGACGATATCCGGAGTGGAGATGTGAACAATATCGGGAGCGAACAGGTCAAGCTCGTTCTCTGTCCTGCTCATGTAGAACCCGAGCTTGTAGTCGGGATAGAGTGGAATCGGCACGCATGGCACCGTGTGAACCTGAAGTGCGGGATCTTCCTGCGGTGAAATGTCCGGTGACCAGATGGCGACCTCGTGACCGCTTTTTCTCATGGAGGAGACAAGCTGGTAGATCGACCGTACGGCACCATCTTTGTCCTTGACATACGTTCCCGCATAAAGGGCTATCTTCATATCAAACAAGGGGAAATGCTGAAATCCTTATCCAGACCCTGCCGACGGAACCGATCACGCCCATCTGTTTCTGCCGATGAGCCAGCTCCGTTTCGACACTCTTTTGCACTGACAAAGGTAACATTTCCCCGTTAAAATGCCGCATGACGCACTCCCCGATCACAGCCTTATCGACAAGGTGGCTATCAGCGGATTGACCAGGCGTTTGTAATCCTCCCACGACATCCGGAGCAATTCGGTATGAGCCCCTGCGTTGAACATGATGTCGTGCTCCCCGTCAAGCTCGTCGTCCGCATACACCTCCATGCCATACAGGTTGCCGAATGGCGGCATGGCACCTATCTCGCTTTCGGGAAACAGTCCGCTGAACTCACGCTCCTCGGCAAGGACAACATTCCGGGTACCACAAAGCGCCCTGAGCAGTTCGAAATCGAGCTGCCTCGATGCAGGAAGCACCACCATAGCCATCTTGCCATCGACCGAAACCATGACCGTCTTGGCCATATACTTGCCGGAAACATGAGCCGACGCTGCGATCTCCTGTGCCGTATAGGCAGGAGAGTGGCTGATCACGAAATACCTGATCTGGTGGCTGTCGAGAAAATCCCTCAACCTTCGTATTGGCATAAGCGCCTCCTTGTGGATGGAATTGCCGGATGACTTTCGAACGACAAAACCGATGACTACATGTGAATCAGTACCGCCAAGTAAGAGGAAGGGAGCAAGCTGCCTGCTGCAGTCAGTGAAATGAGGAACCGGAGCAGGATGGAGGATTTTCTGTAATGTTACGAAAACAGGCTGTCAGGAGCAAACCACCCTCACCCTTTTTCATAAGCCCCGAATGGTGAACGCAGTGACCAGGCTCTCAGAACATGAATCGCATGCCTACGAGCAGGTTGTGCTTTCCGATATCGAGATCGACAGGCTTGCCGCCGACCTTCACCTCACGATCGACCGGTGAGAAATACCGGTACCGGGCTTCGAAAGTCACTCCTGATGAGACCGGGATGCCAAAGCCGGCACCCAGCTGCAGCAGCGTTGTTGAAAAATCATCATCATCCTGGCCAAGCGTTTCGATATCGACGCGGCCATAGCTGATACCGGTGCTGACATAAGGCATGACCCGCAGATTCAGCACCTGCAGTTCCACCGACCCGTCTGCGCTGACCGAGACGAACGCAAGTTCGCTGCCAAGATTATCCAGCCCCCTTTTCTGGAGATGGACCTTTCCGGCAAGCGTATACCCGTTCCTCGACGTGGTGAGTGTTCCATCCATGACTTTCGACACGTCGAAGTCGGAATCACCCATATAGGAGCCATTGAGCTGGATCCCCACGGTGGCAGGAGAGGCAACGGCATGAGCCGTAACCGGCGTGGCTGCGGAAAGGGTGGAGATGGCTCCGCTCAGCGCCAGCACGAGCGCTGTGGCGGCCGCGACGCATGCAAAGCTGATCAACCGGTGAAAACCGGTGGATGTTCTCCTGTTTACCCTGTGCCGTTCAGCGAATGGCCCGTTGCGATGCTGCACCCTGATGATCTCTTTCGGGTTTCTCTTGTTTCCGTTGCCGGAATATACACAAAGAACG
Organism: Chlorobiaceae bacterium; assembly: GCA_013334925.1. GTDB lineage: Bacteria > Bacteroidota > Chlorobiia > Chlorobiales > Chlorobiaceae > Chlorobaculum. The sequence continues at coordinate 13,833 of JAAXWP010000014.1, read as the reverse complement.
CGTAAAAGTACCGCCGGATCACGTCTGCCGTCGTGATGCCAGCCAGGAGGTCAGAAGGGGTCTGGCTTCGACATACCCGGCATGGAGTATGTCCGGCACTGCAGACATATCGACGAGGCTGTATCCGGTGAGGTCCGGCGTGATGACCAGGTCGGCATCCCGGATCTGCAACTCCGAAATGGCGCGCAACGCGCTGTAGAACGCATTCAGGAGGAGTGTGGCCAGGTGCTCTGGTCTTCTGAAGGTATGGCGGCCAAGCAGATCGATACAGACGATCGTGTCGGCACCCATCTCGCGAAGCGGAGAGATCGGCACATTCTCGGCCAGCACTCCATCGACCAGCAGCATACCGTCATACTCGACCGGCCTGAACACCCCTGGGATCGAGGAGCTTGCCATCACCGCGGTAGCGACATCGCCCTTCCGGAGCACGACCTTCTGCCCGGTACAGATGTCGGTCGCAACGATGGCCAGAGGAATCGGCGCGTCCTCGATGAGGCACGATCCCAGCAGCCGCTCGACCAGAGCACCGAACTTTCTGTTGGACAGCAGGCCGTACCCGGAAATGGTCAGGCCCGAAAGATCCGACCAGTCGAGATCCAGCGCGAGTTTCTCGATCTCCTCCCAGCTCTTGCCGAAAGCATGGAGCGCCGCGATAAACGATCCTATGCTGGTTCCTGACACGCAACCGGCCCTGAAGCCGAGTTCATGCATGGCCTTAAGTACACCGATATGAGCAGCGCCAAGCACGGCTCCGCCTCCGAATGCCACTCCGGCAGGTGCGCCGGAAAACCTGTGCATCACCGATTCTGTCTCCATATCATGAAAATAGATTGACGATCCGTCTGAGCAGGCGCATTTTGCCCTCGCCGTAAGGAGGATAACGAAGATCAGGATCCGGCAGCCCTCCCGATCTTACCAGCACACTGCGCGAAGCCGTGAAAGTTTCAAAACCGGCCTGGCCATGATAGGCTCCCGTGCCGCTCATGCCTCTTCCCCCGAACGGCAGGCCCATGATCGACGCATGGAACAAGAGGTCGTTACAGCAGATTCCGCCGCTGAGGGTTCGCTCGCGAAGAAAGCGTAAATCTGCGGAATCACGGGAAAAGAGATAGATGGCGAGCGGCTCGCCTCCGTTACGAACGATCTCCGTCGCCTGAGCGAGCGACGATACCGTGAGCACGGGAAGCACGGGGCCGAACATCTCCTCCTTCATGAGACGTGAATGCGGCGTCACCCCCCTGATGATCGTCGGAGCGATATAACGCTGTGCAGGATCAACCGCACCACCGGCGACAATATCTCCCTCCCTCAGGTAGCCGCGCAACCGGTCGAACTGCCGGTCGTCCACGACACGGGCATAGTCCGGACTCTCCATCGGGTCGCTGCCGTAAAAACGGTCAAGTGCCGAACGCATCAGTTCGAGCAGCGGTTTTTCGACAGACTCATGAACAAGAAGATAGTCCGGCGAGATGCAGGTCTGCCCGGCGTTGAGGAACTTGGCCCATACAATCCTGCGTGCCGCACGTTTGAGATCCGCACTCTCCGTCACGAGACAGGGACATTTGCCACCAAGTTCGAGGGTGACCGGAGTGAGGTGCTCCGCTGCAGCGTGCATCACCTCACCTCCTTTCTGACGGCTGCCGGTGAAAAAGATATGATCGAAGCGGTATCTGAGCAGCTCCCGCGTCTCGTCCTGTCCTCCCTCGACAACCATGATGGCTGAAGCATCGACATACGAAGCGAGTTCGGTCGCCAGAAGCCGGGAAGTTTCAGGCGCCAGCTCCGAAGGTTTCACGACAGCACAGTTGCCTCCGGCGATTGCACCGATCAACGGAGCGAGGCAAAGCTGGAGCGGGTAGTTCCATGCACCGATGATGAGCACGACACCAAGCGGTTCCCGCGTGACCATGGCCCTGCCCGGCTGGTAATGCAGGGGAACCGGAACGCGCCGAGGCTTCATCCAGCGGCGGAGATGCCGCCTGACATGCCTGATTTCGGAAAGGAGATAACTCGTCTCGGTGAGCCAGGATTCTGCGGACGATTTGCGGAAATCGGCATGAATGGCACGGGCGATCGCCGACTCCCTTCGCTTCAGAAACGCTTCCAGCCCCTGGAGCTGGGTGATTCTCCACTCGGCGGACCGCGTCCTGCCGCTGTCGAAACAGCATTTCAGACCGGCATGCATCCCTGCTTCGTACTGAACATCCATGGCAACGATACGCAAAGAGGTGGGTGAAACCCTTATGTATTAAATGTAGGCGATTGGACGTAAAGTTTGCGAATATTGTCCAGAATGATGCACTGATGTACATTCATGAAACCCCGCTGAAATGCGGATTATTCTAAAACACTGAGTATTACCCAATATGGAATGGATCACCCAGCCGGAAGCCTGGATAGCTCTGGCTACACTTACGGCGCTCGAAATAGTTCTGGGCATCGACAACATCATCTTCATCTCGATCATCGTCGGGCGCCTGCCCCTCGCACAGCGAAGCAAGGGCCGCGTTATCGGTCTCGGTCTCGCCATGCTCACGCGTATCGCCCTCCTGCTCTCGATCACCTGGGTCATGAGCCTTACCGCCGATCTGTTCAGGGTGCTCGATCAGGGAATTTCGGGACGTGATCTGATCCTGCTCGGGGGAGGTCTTTTCCTGCTTGCCAAAAGCACGCATGAGATCCATGTCAGCCTCGAGGGCGGCGATCACGAGGAGAATAAAAGCTCCGCATCCGGGTTCGTGTCCACCATGATCCAGATCGCGCTGATCGACATCGTATTCTCGCTCGATTCGGTCATTACCGCCGTAGGCCTCGCCAGGGACATTCCGGTCATGATCATCTCCATCATGATCGCCGTAGGAATCATGATGATCGCTTCCGGCTCGATCAGTGATTTCGTCGAACGCCATCCAACCGTCAAGATGCTGGCACTGAGCTTCCTGATCCTGGTCGGCGCAACGCTGATAGGTGAAGGCGCAGGCTTCGAATTCCCCAAAGGGTACATCTACTTCGCCATGGCATTTTCGGTCTGCGTCGAGATGCTGAATCTCCGACTGCGCAAAAAAGATGTGGAGCCGGTGCATCTGCACAAGGCGATAGAAGAGGAGGACGCTGCCTAACCCGCTTTGCAGGAACCATTTCAGCGCCGCCGCGAGTTATAGGAAAAGTAACGGCCGGCGGCGCTGATTCCGGCAGCTCCGCCTATCACTGCCAGCTCCCTTCCGACCGGAAAAAGGAGCAAACCGAATGCCAGTACCCGAAAAACTCTCCCCAAGCCAGCTGTTCAACCGTTGCGACCCCGGCCAGTTCACCTTTGAAACCACCGCACAGCTCGACGGTACGACCGAGATTGCCGGTCAGCAGCGAGCCATGGAAGCGATTCGCTTCAGCATGGGAATCGGTCACGACGGCTTCAACCTTTTCGCTCTCGGTCCTTCGGGAACCGGCAAGCAGTCGACCGTGCTGCATTACCTGAACCGCCTCGCCCCGGATGCACCCTGTCCCGACGACTGGTGCTACGTCTTCAACTTCGAAAAGCCAAGACACCCGAAAGCCCTCAGGCTGCCACCCGGTCGCGCCTGCGCTCTGGGCAGCGACATGGATCACCTTGTCGAAACCCTGTTCAGCGTGTTTCCGGCAGCCTTCAGCAGCGAAGAGTACCAGTCCAGGGAAAAGGAGATCAACGAATCATTCCAGGAACGGCAGGGAGTGGCCATCGAGGAGCTCGAAGTGAACGCCCGTGAACACGACATCGCCCTGATCAGGACACCCGGAGGATTCGCTTTCGCCCCGATCAGGAAAGGAGAGGTGATCAAGCCCGACGATTTCATGCGCTTGAAGGAAGAGGAGCGTGAGCGGATCGAAACCGAAATGGTGCGGCTGAAAGACTCCCTGCAGTCAATCATGGCACAGATCCCGAAATGGCAGCGTGAAAGCATCGAAAAGCTGAAGGAGCTGAACCGTGATGTTGCGGGATTCGCCCTGAAGCCCCTCGTCGGCGAACTCAGGACCAAATATGCCGGCTTTGACGAGGTCATGCGCTATATCGACGCCATCGAAAACGACATCATCGAAAACTTCGACCAGTTCCTCGAGCGTGAGCCCTCTCCACAGGATATGATCATGGTGGGTTCCGGTCCATCGAAACCGGGCCCTAAAGGGCGCTTCTTCATCCGCTACAAGGTCAATGTCGTCATCGACAACAGTCACACGAACGGAGCGCCGGTAATCCTGGAGGACAAACCTGCCAGCCAGAACCTCATCGGCGACATCGAACACACGTCCCAGATGGGCACGCTGGTCACCGACTTCACCCTCATCAAGGCCGGGGCACTGCACAAGGCGAACGGTGGGTACCTGGTGCTCGACGCGCGCCGCCTGCTGCTCGAACCCTTCGCGTGGGAAGCGCTGAAAAAGGCGATCCGCACCCGGCAGATCCGCATTGAGTCACTCGCCCAGCTCTACAGCATGGTGAGCACGATCTCGCTTGAACCGGAACCGATCCCCCTGCAGGTGAAGGTCATCCTGATCGGGGAACGGCAGCTCTACTACCTGCTCAGTACCTATGACCCCGACTTCAACGAGCTGTTCAAGGTGGCCGCCGATTTCGAGGACGATATGGATCGCAACCCCGAAAACCATATTGCCTACGCACGGATGATCGGGGCCATGGCCATGCGTGAAAAACTGCGTCCCTTCGACCGTGACGCGGTATCGAGGATCATCGAGCACGGTTCACGCCTTGCCGGTGATGCGACCAAACTCACCTCAAACCTGCAGGGCATCTGCGACCTGGCGCACGAAGCCGACTACCACGCATCGCAGCAGGGGCGGACCCAGGTGACGGCCGACGACATCCAGGCTGTGATCGAAGCACAGATCCACCGTTCGTCCCGCATCCAGGAGCGCATCCGTGAGGCCATGATGCGCCAGACCATCCTGATCGACACCACGTCCGAGCGGGTCGGCCAGATCAACGGCCTGGCCGTCTACTCACTTGGCGACCGGAGCTTCGGCCGCCCCAGCAGGATCACGGCACGTGTACGGCTCGGCAAAGGCGAAGTGCTCGATATCGAACGCGAAGTCGAGATGGGCGGCCCGATCCACTCGAAAGGGGTGCTCATCCTGTCCGGATTCCTTGGCGCCCGATACGCCGCGGAAAGGCCGCTCTCCATGTCTGCCACGCTGGTCTTCGAGCAATCCTACAGCGGAGTCGAGGGCGACAGCGCCTCGTCGGCAGAGCTGTATGCCCTGTTGTCAGCCATATCGGAAGTACCCATCCGGCAGTGGTTCGCTGTGACCGGGTCCGTCAACCAGTACGGAGAGGTTCAGGCGATCGGCGGAGTGAACGAGAAAATCGAAGGATTTTTCGATCTTTGCAGGGAGCGCGGCCTCGATGGACGCCAGGGCGTCCTGATACCGGTCTCGAATGTCAGTAACCTCATGCTCAGGAGTGACGTCGTCAAGGCCGTGGAGGAGGGGAAATTCTCAATCTGGCCGATCGCGCACATCGACCAGGGTATCGAACTCCTGACGGGCGTGCCCGCTGGAGAGCCAGCCCCTGATGGATCATGGCCCGAAGGCTCGATCAACGCGAGGATCTCCTGCCGGATCGAAGCGATGGCAAAAAAACTGAAAGAGTTCGAATCCGATGAGGAGAACGGCGACAAAACCAAGTGCAGCACTGAAAAGTAAGGAGTGAACGACATGAATGCCCCGATGAAAACCCGAACGATACGAACGATAGCCGTAGCCCTCGACTGTTCGCCACACAGCAAAGCATCCCTTGAAGCCGCAGCAAAGATGGCCGCCCGGCTGAGTGCCGAGCTGGTGGGAATTTTCGTCGAAGACACCAACCTGCTCAGAATGGCCGGTCTGCCGTTTACCGAGGAGATTCGTCTCTACAGCTCGACCACCACCAAGCTGGACGAGGCTCAGCTCGAACGCCTGCTACGGCTTCAGGCGCGTGAAGCCCGCGAGCTGCTTGAACGCACCGCCGAGGCGCTCACCGTGCGCCATACCTTCCGGGTCATGCGGGGCATGGTGCCGGAACAGCTCATGTCGGCAGCCACAGAAGCCGATATCCTCGTACTCGGCAGAAGCGGAAGATCCCCATCCTGCCGTAAAGGACTGGGCTCGACGGCCCGTACCGCCCTCTGCGAAAGCAAGCGTACGGTACTGCTCATGCGCCCGGGGTTCTCATCTGCAGCCGGGCCGCTGCTGGTGCTCTTCGACGGCTCGGAAGGCTCCCGTAACGCACTCGAGACCGCCCTGACCACAGCCGATCCTGAGAGCACGCTGCATCTGGTCGTTATCGATCCCGAACCGGAGTCTGCCGAAAAGCTGGAACAGGAGGCACAGACGATCGTCGGAGAACGTGGCATTTCGGTGGAGTACCATCATCTGCCGCAGGTAGGCGGCCGTGATCTGGTTCGTTACCTGCGGATGATCGATTCCGGCCTGCTGGTGCTCAGCGACCGGATGAACCTGCCCGAAGAGGTTTTCAACGAGCTGGTCAGCGAGATCGACTCTCCCGTTCTGGTCGTGAGGTAAACGCAAACCATCCTGAGGCTGTCTCAGAACCAAACCCGTAATAAGGCATTGTTTTGAAAGGAGGGCGAGTTTTCCAACCCGCCATTGAATGAGGCTGTCTCATAAGCAAAGCCGAGGCAGTTTCATCCCTGGGAACGCCGAGCCCCAGCTCGGCAGCGTTATCTCATCGAAAAAGCATCCAATCACAACTAACTCAGCTGTTTTTATGCCATTAAAGCGGCACTTTGAAAAAAATCAAATACAACCCACCGGCACCTCCGGTGCCATTGCCGAGCTGGCGCTCGGCGCTCCCGGATACTCTTTAACCATCCGAGCTGTCTTCTGAGACAGCCTCCTCCGTTATTGATGCTCAATCAGGTTTCTGAGACCGCCTCATCAGGTCGCCATCCACCCTGCGACTCTTTCCGCTGCCAGGAATGCTCCCCATGCAGCCGTATCGAGCAGCGCACGATCGTCGCCACCGGTTTTGCGAAACGCCGCAATCTCACCAGCATCGACAGTCCACGACGCCATGGCCGCCAGCAGGGCGATGCGCGCCTGTGGTCGGTGTCGCTCTGGCAGAACGCCGACCAGCTGATCCAGCCAGGCTTTGCCCAGTCCCGGCACATCTCCATTCCACATGGCCACCTGCTGTGTGACGATGTCCTGCACTTCAGGTACAATCAATGCCCCGGCACGCCGAGCTGCCTCCGTAAACCGCAGCAACCCTCCGGCCACCAGCCGGTCGGCCTTCGCCCATGAAAATGCATCAGGCAAGGTGAGGTCCGGCTCAGGGGTAAGGAATTCGCCCGGCTTCACGGCGATCGTCGCGATACGCCCCGAAACGACCGAACTGAACACCCGCAAGGCCTGGTCCCCCAGCAACGGCACCTTGCCGATGACCGGCATCATGCTGTCGTCGAGAAAGATGTTGACCATCCGGTTGATGTAGTGGAACACCACGGCGGTCCCCAGCACGGCAGGAACCGATGCCGAGGGCAATTTCGGCACCTCAGGACAGCCCATCCGACGCCCGGTCGCAGCTGCCCAGGCGATGACCTCGCGGTACCCCCCGGCCTCTCCGCCCGAGCCCTCGAAAAACGAGGTATGGGCCTGAATGCAGTAGGGACAGCGGTTCGACTCCGAAACTGCTACGGCGACCGCCTCCTTGAGGCTGCGATCAGGGCCGGCCACCAGCGTCTCGCGGCAGGCGCTCCAGACACCGGCCATGAGGCCGGGATCGGGATGGTGCATCGTGATCGGCGGAACCGTCTGGAACTCCCGTTCGAGCTGGCGGTAAACCTCTGCCGGCAACCCCGTCGCACCCGCAACGTCAGGAGCAGGCAGGTAACGGATCGACATCGGCGTGAGGTTCCTGAAGATGAACTGTTCGATTGACTGGAGCATGGGGGGAGGGGGATGAGTTATGAGGGATGAGTTATGAATGCTGAATGATGAGTGATGAATGATGAATGCTGAGTGATGAGTGCTGAGTGATGAGTGATGAGTGATGAATGATGAATGATGAGTGATGAATGCTGAATGATGAATGATGAATGATGAATGCTGAGGGATGAGTTATGAAAGCAAATGGACGGAATGGACAAATATGGGAAATGGACGTGATGGACAGAATGGACATGAGGGTACGAAGACCACTCTTCCTCAACTCTCTACTGTTCACTTATCGCAAGATTCCGCTCTGCAGGAGGCCGTCGAGCATGAACTGCACAGCCAGCGCAGCCAGCACCACGCCGATCGTGCGGCTGACCACATGGAGCCCGGTGACACCGAGAACCCTTTGCACGGCGGAAGCGGCCATGAACAGCACGAGCGTGATCAGGAGCACGGCAAGCAGCGCACCGACAACCGCAATCTGCAACAGCACCTGGCCACGGGTTTCGGCCATCAGCAGGATTGATGCTCCGATCGTGGCAGGACCGGCGATGAGTGGCGTTGCCATAGGAAACACCGAAATGTCCGGCCGCTGCATCGTTTCGACCTCCTCTGCTCCCGACGGTCGCCGTGAACCCGCTTCTTCGCCGAACACCATGCCGATCGCCATGATCAGCAGCAGGATACCGCCGGAGATCCGGAGCGCTGCCAGGGAGATGCCGAGAGAAGCGAGCAGGGCGTTGCCGCCGAAGGCAAACACCAGCAGGATGCAGGTCGCAATGAAAATCGCCTTGAACGCCACCGAACGTCGATCCCGCTCCGAAAGGGAGGGTGTCAGGGCCGGAAGCAGCGCCGCGAGATCTACAGGCCCTACCGTGGCCAGGAAGGTAGCGAAAGCAATGGCAGCCGTTTTGAGCATGTCGGCAGCATCATCGTTGATACAAAGCGTACTTACTCTTCCGAACAACGAGGGAGAGGGAAATGTTTCTTCGGGCCCCTGATGTATCAAGGTTATCACCAGGCAGCCGGTTTACAATCCAGCTGGCATTCTCCGGAGGTCGTAATAACAATTTCTCGTGATCGCATTTCATGACAACAGCTTCAACGTCTCGAACTCCTGTATGTCATCCTGAACGAAGCATTGCGAAGTGAAGGATCCAGCCCTCTGGATTCTTCTCCCGACAAGTCGGGATCAGAATGACAGAAAAAGAGCTGGCTCAGATGCTTAGCCGGGAAAAACCGGACATGCCCGCTGAGGATAAAGCGTCACACGAACGAGAGACCCGCAAGCAGGATGGCCGCAGAAACCGAAGCGTTCAGGGATTCGACATTCGGTCGCTCTCCGGCATGGGGAATCAGCACCAGCCGGTCGGCAAGGTCGAGCACCGGCTGACCGATACCATTTGCCTCGTTTCCGATCACCAGGATCCTGCGTTCCGGCCACTGGCCGTAGCTCCGGTAATCCTGACCGTCGAGCGACGCTGCCGCCACCATGAACCCTTCGCCCTGCAGCCTCTCGAGCTCGGCGGCGAGATCCTTCACCGGATGATACCTAACCGCATAGATGCTCCCTGCACTCGAGCGGACCGCCTTGGCGTTGTAGAGGTCAGCCGTTCCCTCGCCGCAGATGACCGCATCGGCGCCAAACCAGGCCGCCGTGCGAATGATCGTCCCCACATTGCCGGGATCCTGCACGTCGTCGAGCGCCACGATCAAGGAACGGGTTCCGGGCACGAAGCGCTCGGCGACCTGTTTTTTGAACACGCCTAAAACCCCCTGGGAATTGGTCGTCTGCGCCAGGCGCGCAAACGCATCCCTGTCGGCGCGGAAAATTTTCCCACGGAACCCGCTGAACCATCGCATGCTTTCGTAGGCACCCTCATCGAAAATGAGCGCCACAAGCATTTCGGGTTCGGGAAGGCTGTCGATCAGCTCACGCACCGTGCGCAGCCCCTCGGCGATAAACAGCCCCTCCTGGTCGCGGTACTTCTTCTGGCCAAGCTTGGAGAATCGGGTGAGCATGGCCTTGCTCAGCGGCTGTGAAAGATGCGGCATCAACGGGCACCTCCCGGGGTGTTGATCGATTTCGCCCTGACCGCATCCGGCTTGTGTGAAAATTCAGTCGGCGGTTCACCGGGCATTCTCGAGAGGCCGGCCGCATCGAGACCGACGGAATAACTCCCCCCTGCCGACTGCTCGTCGGAATCGCTATCGCGTTCGCTCATGCACCGTTTGATGTAATCGTCGAAGGTCTCCTTGTCGAGCGAGATCGACAGTGAAGGAGCCTCTTCACCTCCCTGTTTCGAAGACGCTTCCACCGTGATCATCTCCGACACCAGCGCGATGGCGCGCTCCCTGGTCACACCCGCCATACCCGCGCTCCTCGTCATCGTCCGGAATGCAGCGTCGTCGATCGACATGAGGGTCTCGCGCAACTTCACGAGTCCTCCGGCCATCTCCGCATACGAAGCTACGGCGGCCCTCAGGGTTTCGTCGTCAGGCATCCGCTCCTGACTATGCGTAGGTTTGCCCGCTTTATGGCCATGGCCGATAAACTCCTCGTCGACATCGTATCCCCTGAGGATGTCTGCCCCGCCTTCTCCGCGCATGGCCCTGGCCCGACGCTCGGAAACGCTTTCGACATGTCCGCTCCCGCGATCAGCGTTGAACAGATTGCGGAGAGAAAAGAGAACTCCTGCCGCACCCGCATACAGCGAGAGGCAGAAAAGAATCAGACCGGGATCGAAGCCATAGAGAGCGGCCAGCACGATTTCGGCGCCAATCAGCGTTATTGATATACCGGCAAAAAGCCCGGCTGCCAGTCGTTCGTTCATGGTATTGTCGTGTAGCTGTTTATTTTTGTCGTAGTATAACGAATAATCGCGATTTCGCCGTTCCGCCCTTACCATGCCTCCCATCAGACCCGAACTCATCTCTCCTGCCGGTGACTGGACCTCGATGCGCGCCGCCCTCGATGCCGGCGCCGACGCCGTCTATTTCGGCGCCGACGGCTTCAACATGCGAGCCGCCAGCAAAGGGTTCGCACCCGGAGACTTCGGCGGTATCGCCCGGCTCTGCCGCAGCCACGGGGCGAAAGCGTACCTCGCCCTGAACTCGGTGATCTACGATGAGGAACTCGACGCCGTCGACCATGTCGTTGCTGCCGCGCACGCGGCTGGACTCGACGCGGTCATCTGCTGGGACCTGGCGGTCATCGAATCGTGCAGGAGGCACGGCATGCCGTTCCACCTCTCAACGCAGGCTTCTGTCAGTAACTTCGATGCTGTCCGCTTCTACACTTCGCTCGGCGCACGAATGATCGTGCTGGCAAGGGAGCTCGACCTCGACCAGGCAGCCTCGATCACCGCACGCATCGAAACCGAAAAGCTGCCGGTCACGATCGAATGTTTCGTGCATGGCGCCATGTGCGTCGCCGTCTCCGGCCGCTGCTTCATCTCCCAGGAGGTGTTCGGCCGGTCGGCGAACCGCGGTGAGTGTGTGCAACCTTGCCGGCGCTCGTACCACGTCACCGACACCGAGGAGGGGTTCGGCCTGGAACTCGGCTCCGATTACGTGATGAGCCCGAAAGACCTCTGCACGATCACCTTCCTCGACCGCCTGTATGACGCAGGCATCGGAGCGTTCAAGATCGAGGGCCGCAACCGGAGTCCGGAATATGTCTCGACCGCGACCTCCGTCTACCGCAAGGCGATCGACTTCATCGCAGACCACCGCAAAGACGAGGGATTCGAAGAGGCCTACAGGGAATTTGCGGGCGGACTCGAACAGGAGTTGGCCAAAGTCTACAATCGCGGCTTCTCGGAAGGGTTCTATTTCGGTCGACCCGCTTCCGCCTGGGCACGCCACCACGGATCCGTGGCGACGGAGACGAAGGTCTACGCCGGTATCGTCAGGAAATATTTCCCGAAGGCCGGGGTCGCCGAAATCCTCGTCCACTCGCGAGGGGTCGACGCCGGAGACACGCTTTCGATACAGGGCCCGGCCACCGGACTGGTCACGGTAACCGATACGCCGTTCCATCTCGACGACGCGCCTGCCGACCACATCGCGCAGGGGGAAATCTTCACCGTGCGCTGCGACCGCGTCCGGAAAAACGACAAAGTCTACGTCCTCGAGCAGAAAACAACCGCCTGAGCCACCGCAAACCCTCATCATCCTCTCTTTTTTGCGCAGGCTTTTCACTAAATTGTAAAAATTGGCAGTACAGCATCCCCTCTCGACATACCCGTCAACCCGGAGGTGTCCAGATGATTTACAAAGTCATCGCCAAACCCGATTTCCGGGCGTTCATCGACGCCATCGTCAAGTCGAATGACGCCTATGGACCCAGGCAGGTCGATACCGACCGCAAGGGCGATCCGATCTACCAGTTCATGAACGTGCAGTCCGCCGACGAGATCGCCTTCGACTACACGGCAACCCACTCCTCGGCCAAGCACTTCTTCCTCCCTTTCCGGGACGAACTCTCACGCTTCAGTTTCAGGGACGGCGACTGGGAACAGGAGGTACGGTACGATGCGCCATCGATCGTGCTCATCGGCCTCCGGCCCTGCGACATCCACGCGATCAACATCCTCGACGACGTGATGCTGCACGGTCCCTATCCCTCGCCCTACTACCTCGCCCGCCGGAAAAACACCTTCATCATCGGCATGGACCATCTGCCCCTGCCGGACTGCTTCTGCAAATCGATGAACAGGCACACGGTCAACCACGGCTTCAACCTGTTCTGCTCGGACATCGGCGATAAATATTACCTCTCCATCAACTCCGCCAAGGCATTCAGCCTGCTCAAGGAGTTCCGGCTGGAGGAGCCCTCCTACGAAGACAACTGCAGCCTTATCGAACGGCGCAAGGCCATCAAGCACAGCTTCGCGACCAACATCGAGGTCTCCGGCCTGCCGGTCTTCCTCGACATCGAGTTCGACTCCCCGATCTGGCAGAAATGGGGCGACAAGTGCCTCAGCTGCGGCACCTGTGCCATGGTCTGCCCGACCTGCTACTGTTACAGCGTCGAGGAGCAGTTCGACATCGACCTCAAGGGATCGACCCGCCAGAACCACCTCTACTCGTGCAATCTGGTCGATTTCGCCCAGGTGGCCGGCGGGCACAACTTCAGGCCGAAAAACGGCGACCGCCTCAAGTACCGGTACTACCATCACTACCGGGGATTCGCGGCCAACGACAACCAGCAGATCTGCGTCGGCTGCAACCGGTGCGGGCGTGCCTGCCTTGCCGACATCAATCCCAAAGACGTCATCAACGACCTCAGACTGGAGCGAGAATCATGCATGACATGCGTTTCAACATCCCCGGACAAGACCTGAACCGCGAGCCGTTCGCGCTGAGGCCTCCGGACTTCCAGAAAAAGTGCGAGGTCATGATCACCGACCGGGGATACAAATGCAGGATCACCAACATCGTGCCGCTCTCAGACAATGAGAAGCTGTTTCTGCTCCGTATCGTCAATCCGTTCGAACGGGAGCTGTTCAACTTCAGGCCGGGGCAGTTCCTGATGCTCGAGGTACCGGGTTATGGCGAAGCGCCCATCTCGATTTCGAGCTCGACCAGCAACCACGAATTCATCGAACTGTGCATCAGGAAAGCCGGTCACGTCACCTCGGCCATATTCGAAGCACGGCAGGGAGCCATGGTCTCCATCCGTGGACCGTTCGGCACCGCCTTCCCGATGGAGGAGATGGAGGGACACAACGTACTCATGGTTACCGGCGGACTCGGCATCGCCCCGATGCGCGCGCCGCTCTTCTGGATCGGCAACCATCGCGACCGGTACCGGGACGTCCGCCTCCTGTACGGTGCCAAAGACCCGTCACAGCTGCTCTTCAACTACCAGTTCGAAGAGTGGCAGAAGGTCAGCAACGT
>JAAXWP010000013.1 GCA_013334925.1 Chlorobiaceae bacterium | reverse complement strand
GCCGGTGAAATGTTTTACGCACGCCACAACCCGAACCTGAAACCCGCCGGAGAGCCCTTCAACACAGGAGCTTATGTCGTCGGTCTCAGGAAAGGCGACACCGAACTCCTGAAAAAGGTCAACGTGGCCATCGATCGGCTCAACAACGACGGCACCACCGAAAAGATCTTCCGGAAATGGGATCTCTGGAATGACGAGCAGCTTTCTCTCCGCACGAACCAGCCTGCGAAATACGATGTGGCGAAATCGACCTTCAACTGGTCCGAAGGGCTCATCAAGCTGAGCAAGGCCGCCCTGGTGACCGTGCTGATCGCCTTCGGCGCCATGATCATCGCAGTAGTGTTCGGCATCCCGCTCGCACTCGGCCAGTCCAACGGCGGCAAAGCCATACGGGTGCTCTGTACGATCTACATCGAATTTTTCAGAGGCACACCGGTGCTGGTGCAGCTCCTGTTCCTCTATTTCGGCCTGCCCGTGATCGGCATAACCCTTCCCGGCTGGCTCACGGCCGTGGTCGGACTCGGCCTGAACTACGCAGCCTACGAATCGCAGGTTTACCGTACGGCCTTCGAAGCCGTACCGTCACGACAGTGGCAGGTCGCCTATTCGCTTGGCATGCGGCCGGTCCAGGCATTCAGGAGAATCATATTCCCGCAGGCATTCAGGATCGCGCTACCGCCCATGACCAACGATTTCGTCTCGCTCTTCAAGGACACTTCGACGGCCTTCGCCATCGCCGTATGGGAGCTGGCCACTGCCTATCGTGAGCTGGCCAATGCGACGCAGAGCTACCTCGGCATCGGCCTCGTGGTATGCTGCTATTACCTGGCCATGAGCCTGCCTCTGGCCCATTATGCGCACAAGCTCGAACAGCGGCTTCAGAGAAAATCTACCGGCATTCTTTCCTCGGGGAGCGACAAATGATCACCATCAAGGGACTTTCCGCCTCCGTTCAGGGCGCCAGATTGCTGAACGATGTCAGTCTCGAACTCGAAGCGGGAAAAATCCTCGGCATCATCGGCCCGTCGGGTAACGGCAAAACAACGCTGCTGATGTGCCTGTGCGGACTCATGCCGTTCGAGAACGGCAGTATCACCGTTGGAGGCAAGACGCTCCAGGCAGCCGAGAGCAACACCCGTTCGGAAACCATCTGGGAGTTCAGAAAGAAATCGGGCATCGTGTTCCAGCACCTGCACCTCTTCCCGCACCTGACGGTGCTCGGCAACATCATCGAAGCGCCGGTTCATGTCAATCGGGTACCGAAAGCCGATGCCGAACGCCAGGCCGTGGCGCTGCTCGCAAAGCTCGGCATCGAACAGCACCGGGACAAATATCCTGAAGAGCTTTCGGGAGGTGAACAGCAACGGGTTGCCATCCTGCGGGCACTGGCCATGAATCCTGAGGTTCTGTTGCTCGATGAACCGACCAGCGCACTCGATCCCATCAGAAGCGGCGACGTCCGCAAGCTTCTCAAGGAATTCGCTGCATCCGGCCACACGGTGGTCATCGTATCGCACTCCGTAAGATTCCTGAAGGGCATAGCCGACCAGCTCGCCTTCATGGGCAAATCGGAAATGGTTGAAATGAATTCGACCGTGGAGCTGCTCGAAAATCCTCGTGACGAACGGACCAGAGAGTTCCTCAGGTACTCCGAGCTGAACTGAACCGGAGCTTTTCAGGGCAGAACGTTCACTCGCAGATGGTAGCGGGCGATGACCGAAGCGTCCCCTTCCCATGAGCGCCACTCTTTGAGCACCAGTTCTGTGGCACCGGGTTTCCTCCCCTGGAAAACGAACTCGATATGACCGCCCGAGCCAAGTGCATGGCCATTGTATTTCGGCTCCTCCGCAACCATACCGATCAGCTCGCGGTTAAACTGTTCGATCTCCCAGCGATAGCCGGTGGTCGCATTTTCAGGCAATGTGATCCGGATGGATTCACCCACACGAATATCCACTGTCCGGTTATTGTCCGATTCGCCAAGAACATGCACCATGGTCGTTCTGTTATCGTGTTTGACAACTGCAGATGGCTTGCTGCATCCGGCAGGAACCAGGGGCGCTGCCAGAAACGTCAGGGCAAAGCAAGCGAGCATGAAACGATGCATCACCTCAACCGCCCTCCTGTCCGATTGATCCTGAGCGCCCCACATGAGTTGATGGGGCGCCCTTGAGATCGTTGTTCAGACCGTAATGCCATAGCTTTCGTTGAAGAAAGCGCCCTTGATGTACGCTTCGGTTGCATAACCGAAACCCTTGTCCCCCCATCCGGTTCCCCAGCTGTTGCGCACGATGAAGCGTTTGTCCGGGGTGTAGCCTACGATGGCGATGGCATGACCTCCTCTTGTCGTCCCCGGCTTGAAGGCATCAAGGTTGCCCTTGGCGGCCGTTGCGTTGTCCCACGTCTCATCGACATTCAGGGCGGCCAGGATCGGCCCGTGCGAAGACAGCCAGTCGCGCCATTTTGCGGGGTCTTTGTACAGATTGAAATAGGAGGCGATCCTGCGTGTGGCAGCCGTGGCATAGAAGTCACTCTCTTCGCCGGTGTACATGAAGTTCGTGATCTGGAACGGAAGAACGCTGTCCAGCACCGAGCCTTTTTTCCGCAGAATATCCAGAGCGCCCTTGAGTGTCGTGCCGGCAGATTCAATGAAGGTGTTCGGATTCGGATCGGTATCGAGCTCTTTCGAGCCCATCCAGGAGAGGCGGATCGAAAGATGCTCCTTTTTGTCAAGTTTGCCGGCCTTGACGAAATGGTACCGGGCAACGCTGTCGGTGGAACCCCAGCCGACGCATGAACCGGTCGGTCCCTGGTCTCCGATCTCCCACCAGTCTACACGCAGATCGATACTTGCAGGAAGCGCCGCCGCCTTGACCGGAGCCGCTATCACACCTGCCGCGAGAGCGTTCGACATGGTCCAGTCGGCTTCGACGTTACGTGAGGGCACCACATTGCAGATGCGCTGCTGTTCGGCGCGTGTCACTTTTTTTCTGGGCATGGGTCTCCTCCTGTGGATTGCACGAAAGAACCCGATCATTCACCGGCGGGCCCTGTCGCTGAGTTGATTGAGAAGGTACTGCAACACAAAGACCATGATATGATCTGCCGTTTCAGCCATACTAACCGGAAGGACGATGGAACTACATCGCTGAACAACCACGAAACGAGTGACCGCCATTACTGGAGAGGAGCTCGATACGAACACCGGCATGACCGAACCGGGATGCCCGAGAACCGGGACCTGAGGCTCCTACGTTTAAGTATAGATAATATTAATCCAACTCACCAGCGGAATTCATGCCGGATGCCGATCAGGAGTTTCGGCCTCTCATGAGCTCGACGAGCTCTGTCGTCCGCTGGGCCTGTTTCTCGACCGCTTCGGCAAGTCGCTGCATCTCGCTCCTGCGGTGTCGTTCAGTCTCCGAATCGAACAGGATCGGCTTCTGAAAGCCTTCTGACATGCGGAAAATGTGCCGGCAGATCACGATCAGGGCGACGTAGAACACCGGAAGCAGGTACTCGCCAAGCACCACCGGAAGCTCCTGGTAATGTGCCTGCACCGCAGCCCAGTCCCCTGACAGGAGCGCATCCCACTTCACGAAAAAGTAGATGTAGACCAACGGGTGGTACACCAGAAAAAAACGCATGACTTTCGACTGACGGCGATTTCCGGGATCACTTTCGTACTTGGTGAGCAGCCAGGGAAAATGACCGACCAGCATCGCTGCCCGCCGGTCATTGAGATAGCGGGCGCCGTCGAGCGCAGAATCGATAAAGGAGGACACCTGGCTCAGAAGCATCGTCGAGAGAATGGTGGCCAGGAAGGTGTAGCTCAGATCGTCGAACTTGAACGAACCCGCCAGATATGGCAGGGTGATCGTCTTTGGTTTGATGACAATGAACAGCAATGCGAAGCCGGAGAGCAGCAGCGAGAAATTGTGCATCTTTCGTGCCTGCTTCAGGCTCTCGATGACCGCTTCGGCATTGGCGCCCTGCATCGAGTTGCCGGGTGGATCGATCCTCATGAGCGCCGCGGAGTCGGTGGCGGCGGAGTAGAGTCCATTGACGCCGATATCGCACCCGAGCACACCTTCGTAACTGGTCCTTGTGTCGATCGTGCTCCTGCTGAAATCGACACCATCGAGCATGGCTCCCGACAGATTGGCGCCACGCAGATCGGCGCCGCTCAGATCGGCACCCGAAAGCTTCGCTTTGTGCAGGCCGGCCCCATTGAGATCTGCATCCGAAAGGTTGATTTCACGAAGATCCAGGCCATCGAGCGCAGCTTCACGGAGTGCCGGTCGAGTGCCCGGAAATGCCGCACGCCATGCATTCCAGGCCTCGGAACCCTTGCGTATGAGATCGATATGTTCGCGGTTTGCCATAAAACTGGTTACCTCGGCTGGGCCGGTTCGGTTGCTGGCGCCGTATCGGCATAGGCAAGTATCGCCTTGAATAACGACGCACTCAGAATGACCTGGGTATATGCCTCATCTGACGTCATGTTCCGGTTCTCCTTGCGGATCTTCCTGCCAAGCTTTCTGGCCGATTCGGCGACAGCGGCGATTTCACGGGCAAGCTCGTTTTCATCCCGGATAGCGATCGGTTTCATACGGCTTCTGATGGACGCAATGCTGTCCCTGATACCGGCATCGATAACGCCATCGTTGATACTATGCCGTTTCCGGTTGAAATCGTCGTATGCGGTGTTGTGCAGCGGCATGGAGAGATCGCCAACATAGTGCGCGCAATAGACCAGCGGGTAACGAGCGTATTTGCCCGAGCTTTTGGCCGAGCGATAGGCCCTGACCGCTCCCACGATGGCACCGTACAGATGGCCGTCACCGGTATCGCATCGGTCGTACCGCTCCACCTGCTCCATCACCATCTCCGCATTGACCTTTTTGCCGGCACTGTTGTTGAAGTAGTGGTTGGGGCTCTCGATATCGGAAAACTTCTCCTTGGATTTGACCACATCGGGCGCCGCCGCACTGTACCAGAGATCGAATCCTGAAGCTTCGGCAATGGCCAGATGTGTACGATCATGCCAGGCAAACAGGTCGGCAGGAGCTGAACCCATGAACAGAGCCGCAGACAACGATACAGTTTGGAACAGTCTGAATTTCATGATACCCTTTTTTTTATGAAGTTAACCAGCCGGATCAAGAAACGGAAAACCACAGTCAATCGCCGAGCTGACGCATGAAGAGATCCAGCATCATTTCGCCCTGGAGTTCATAGCCTGCACGGCTGTAATGAACCTTGTCCGGTCTGAACAGTCCGAACTTCTGCCATTCACTCGCCCCCTCCGCGGCATTGGCGGCATGGAACAGATCCCAGGATACGACACCCTCCTCATCGGCTACCCGGACGATCGTGTCGGCGATCGTTTCAAGCAGGGGATTGACCTGAGTCCTGCGATAGTATGAAGGTGGGGGTGTCGAAAGGATGACAACGGCCCCTGGAGACACCTGTTTCAATTTGCGGACCATGGTCCTGACCTGGTCGGCGAAAAGATCGAAGTTGAGTTGCTGGTTCTGGGCTTCGTTCGTACCCAGGGCAACCACGTAAGCTCCGGCACCGAGCGTACCGATCTGTTGCCAGAACAGCTCGCTGCCGACGTAAGCGGCATAGTCCGCACCATTTACTCCTATGGCGTCATAGATGATACCGGGAACCTCTTTTTTCTCGAATGAAATACCGTAGAACGCAAAACCGGGCACTTCACCTGACTTGTCGAGATAGACCCGGTCAGTAGGGACCGGAAGATCGACGGACCTTCGCCCGGCAAGCTCGTCCTCCGAAAGCGTAACCGTCAGGGCGTCGTCGGCAGAAACGCGCAGATTCGCCCGTCCACCGCCGGAAGCGAAAATCCTGACCCTGTCGAAAAACTCCCCTTTCGCACGCGCCTGCTTCACCCCGATAGCGAGATCTGCGTTCAGTGAGTCTGTTGACACCACATACCCGCAGATGCCACAGGTCATGGGCGGAGTCTGCTTCATGAGCCTGGTCGCGCTCCATTTGATCGAGGAGAACGACTCGATGTCGGATGGAGCATTGGTTCCGGCCAGCTGGTAAGCGAAAACGAGACCACGTCCGGCATTTCCATATCGTTCCTGCAAGCCTCTCCTGACGACCCTGGTCATCATGTCGGCCTGCACGTGCGAATCGCCCAGATGAATGATCCTTACTGACTGGCCACGCTCCAGTTTTCGCTTCAGCTCTTTCAGCACATCGGACCGGGACAGGCGATTCATCTCCGAGTGGACATATGAATTTCTCGACGAGTCCGGCAGAACCGGCGGCAAGGCGGCCGCCAAAAGCATTCCGGGAATCATCGTCAGGCAACACAGCAGCAGCAAACGCAGGCGCATGGCTCTCCGATACGTTGTTGATTTCACTTCGCCGACCGCTGCAACATCACCGCTATTTCACCGTTAAAACTGCAGATAGATGGGCATGATCGGTTCCGAACTTTTAAAGTAGGCATACACGGCGACAAAAACCATGAATACGACCACATTGGCAACCAGGGGTATCGAAGACAGCCGCTCCCTGAGCCTTGCGGAAAACCCGGCTGGAACATGGTGCAGCATGTAGCCAAGAACGATCATTCCCATGACGGTGCCGTAATTGAGCACAAAAGCTTCGGCGCCATCCAGCGTCTGGGCGTTCACGATCTGTACGAGCATCTGATAGGCAGCATCGAAACTCGAGGCCCTGAAAAATATCCAGCCAAGACAGACGAAATGAAAGGTGAGCAGACCCGAAAGCCATCGTCCCCATCTTGTCCCTTCCCGATGACCCGCGCTTCTGAAACCGGACCAGACTTTATGAACGGCGAGCCCCACTCCGTGCAGTGCACCCCAGACGACGAAATTCCAGCTCGCCCCATGCCAGAGCCCGCCAAGAAGCATGGTGACAAAGAGGTTCACATAGGTCCTCACCTTGCCATGCCGGTTTCCTCCGAGAGGGATATAGAGATAATCCCTGAGCCAGCTTGAGAGTGAAATGTGCCATCTTCGCCAGAATTCGGTGATCGAGACGCTCTGGTAGGGTGACAGGAAATTGGCCGGAATGCTGATGCCGAGCCATTTGGCCAGGCCGATGGCAACCTCGCTGTAGCCGCTGAAATCGCAGTAGATGACGATGGCGTAGCCGTAGACGGCCAGGAGACATTCAAGGCCGGTATGCAGCGAAGGGGCGTCGAAAATGTAGTTGACGAAATTAGCCGTGATGTAATCCGATACCACAACTTTTTTGAACAGTCCGGTGACGATCAGGTAGAACCCGTCGGTAAAATCTTTTTTAGATACCACATAGGGCTGCTTGAGCTGGGGAATGAAATCGCTCGCGCGGACGATCGGCCCCATGACCAGTTTCGGAAAAAACGACAGAAACAGCAGGTAGTTCAGGAACCTCCGTTCGGGCTGGATCTTGCCGTGATAGACGTCGACGGTGTAGCTGAGATTCTCGAAGGTGTAGAACGATATGCCGACAGGAAGCAGAATGTTCAGCGGATGGACCTCTGCGCCGGAAAACCCGTTCCAGATCGAAATGAAAAAATTCGTGTACTTGAAGTAGAACAGCAGACCCAGATTGGCGGCAATGCTGAGTACCAGCAGCAAGCGTTTCAGCCATAACCGGCGCTGCCGGTAGATCATGTTCGACAGGAGGTAGTCGAGGATGGCAGATATGATCACCAGAACAACAAAGTCCCCGCTCGCCTTATAGAAGAAGTAGAGGGAAAATCCTGAGAGTATGGCCGTGCGGATCGTGTACTGGTTACGAAACAGGTAGTACAAGGTGATGAACACCGTAAAGAAGTACACGAAAAAACCGTTGTTGAACAGCAACGGATTTTTGGGATCATAGAGCAACTGGCGCAACAGGGCGTCGGCATCGAGACTGAACGGCATCATCGCCTCGGCTTCTCCGGAGTGAGTTTGGTATAATCTTTCATGAACGCGTCGAACAAATGACGACCGAGTAAGGAGGCTCCTCTTGGGGAGGCATGGATATAGTCTTTGGCCGCAAGACGCGGTTCGTCTTCAGCCCATCGAACGATGGTGCCGTTTCCGCCCATGCTCTGATAGAGATTGAAGAAGGTGATCCTGTTATCGTAGGCGATCCGCGCCTGTACCTGCAGAAGCGAATCGAGTCCGATGGCCGTCTTCCATTCGGTTCCGTACCGGAAGGCCCTGTCAGAACAGCTCACCAGCAGAAACTCGCTGTCCGGCATACGCTCCCGGAGTCTCCTGACGACAGGCGACATCCCCCTGAAATAATAGTCATAATTCGTATCACGCGACCGGAACATCACGTTCACGCCATACTGGATGACGACAAGATCGTACTGACCGGATCGGGAAATATCATCGAGCAGCTCGTCGTCGAGCTTCGCCAGTTCGAATCCGCTGATGCCCCTGAATGAAAAATTGTCGACCACGACGCCGTACTCCGGCTCGCTGCTGACGCCATACAGCGGCAGGCTGCCGGCGGGCACCCGCACGCGGATCCGGTTACCTGCCGAACTGTCGAGCAGTATCCGGTTGAACCGCCCAGGGGCGTCGATATACTGCATCCTGCCGTTGACGGCAACTTGCACCGGGGATGTCGAACGACCACACAACAGCCATTTCTGAACAACCTGGGATGAGTCTTTCACGGTGTTGTCTCTCAGCTCGAAATCGCCCCCGCCGGAATAAAACAGATGACCTGAAAAAAACAGTGGTGCCCCCGCCTTCGCATCTCTGAAACTCACCTCACGCCACGATCCTCGAGAGGTCGCGGTCGCGCTGGTGCGGAACCCGGCTGTCACCGACCTGAACGGCACGAATCCGACGCCGTACCTGCCGCCGAAATCGTTCTGGAGCAGCTCACGGAGCGTCTGGGTAATCAGGTCCCCCTCGATGAGCGAATCACCGAACCAGGCAATCCTGAGCTTGACCTTCTCACCCCGTCGCAATGCGGCCAGCTTGCCCATCGTCCCAAGAAGCGAGGGGTTCGGATCACGATCACGGAAATTGACGATCTGGCCTGGCTGCAGATACTGAGCGAAATGGAAATTCGAGGTATCAGATGGTGCAACGGCGACACTGTCCCCTGAAGCCAGGTGTGAAGCCGAGCTGTCGGGCATGGTTCGGGCGCGCGCACTCCGAATATCCGACAGGATGTCGATATTGACCACTTGAGGCCAGAACCGGGCGATACTTTCTGAAAAAAGGGAAACGAGCGTAAGGGAAGCAAAGGAGAGAAATGTGAAGAGTATGACCCGAAAGTTCTGGTTTTCCATTGAAAAAGAGGGTACTAAATAGCCTCGATGTCGTTAATGATTCTCAACAGTTGTTTTTCCCAGACAAGCGGTTTCTCGGAATAGCCGATCCTGCTGATCGACCTGATCCACACACTCTGATCGGCGCCGTTTCTGAGCTTGGGATAAAAAGCCTGGTTCGAGATGAATCTGCAGAAATGATCATAGGAGTCACTCGCCGTTCGATACTGACCATACCTCGTTTTCCATGAGGCACTGTTTTTCCCGGTCATACCGAAATGGTTGTTGAGCTCTCTTGCGACACGGCTCATTCCTGAACCTGACTCTACGATTGCAACCCCAAGAATGACTTCGACAGGAATCGAGTACTGGGCCGACTTCGCCTCGGCAAGGTCACGATGGTTCCTGATATATCGCTCCATGAAAGGGTCTGTCCTGGCATACGTGCAAGCAGGCATCGCCAGCATCAGACACATGACCGATGACAGAAATACACCTGAATATGCCAGCCGCTTCAGAAGAGCGCACGAATGAAAGAACCAGGGTCCTGGCCTCATAACTTCCGATCTGGTTATCGAACACCTGCCATTACCGGCAGGCACAACGCCAACACCGATCGTCACCAACCTCACAAAGGGGGCAACACGATCAGCTATTGATACAAACTTTAATTTACGCTTTTTGTTCTTAATCACCATAATAAACCGTCAAAAGCACGTCACTCAAGACGATCGGCGATTCGAACCATGGATTCAGGCCGACATTTCGAGCATTTTCCTGATCGGTCTGAGTGCCGCTTCACGAAGGGTTTCGTCGACCGTGATCTCGGGTTTGCGTTCGAGCATGCATCGGTAGAGCCTTTCCAGCGTATTCTGCTTCATCTGGCGGCAGACGCTGCGCGGATTTGCCGGGTCCTTGGGTGCGGGAATGAAGGTTTTGTCCGGTGAACGACGCTCCATTTCATAGATGATTCCCGGTTCGGTGGCCACAATGAAGCTTTTCGACGGGCTCTTCTGCGTGTACTCGAGCAATGCCGCGGTCGAGCCGATGAACGATGCGTGGCGAAGCACCTCTTCCCTGCATTCGGGATGTGCGATCAGTTCGGCGCCGGGATACATGCTCTTGGCCTGCACCATGTAGGTTTCGGAAAATGCGTCATGCACGTAGCAGTAACCCTGCCAGAGGATCATGTCGCGGCCGAGCTTTTTGCTGAGATACCCTCCCAGGTTTCTGTCGGGTCCGAAGATGATCTGCTGATCCGGCGGTATCTGCCGGATGATGTGCTCAGCGTTGGACGAGGTGCAGGTGATGTCGGAAAGCGCCTTGATCGCTGCCGTCGAATTGATGTAGGTGATCGCGATGGCATCGGGATGTGCCGCGCGGAACGCCCTGAACTCATCCTCCGGGCAGCTGTCGGCGAGCGGACATCCTGCATTGACATCGGGCATGAGCACCAGCTTGCCGGGATTCAGGATTTTGGCGGTTTCCGCCATGAAATAGACGCCCGCGAATACGATGACGTCAGCGGTATTCTTCTCCGCAGCCCTTGCCAGGGCGAGGCTGTCACCGACAATATCGGCCGCCTGCTGGATCTCGGGCAGGGTGTAATAGTGGGCCAGGATGACGGCATTGAGCTCTTTCTTGAGCGCCTGGACGCGCTCGAGCAGCTCTTCGACAGAAAGCGCCGGAAACTCGTCCATCGGTATGGTTTCAGTGGTCATATGGGTCAGGATTTACAAACTGGGAAAAAACGGGCGGAGAACCACATCGCTGGTTGTGGCGATCGCCTATTTGAGATACTCTTCGAGGTCGTCGTCTTCGCGGATGAGTAACAGAATGGCCGAATTCGGCACGATCAGGTAGCGCGTCTCCTCATACTCGATTTCGTAAGCGCTGTTCTGGATAAAAATGGCCAGATCACCCATCCTCGCCTGCAACGGGATATACTGGGGACCGGTCGTCTGTTCTTTCCAGGGTTCGTCGGAATCGGAGGGTGGGCCGACCGGATACCCCGGACCGGTCTTGATGACATAGCCGCTCTGGATCTTCGCCTTTTCCTGAAGACCTGGCGGAAGATAGATGCCTGATTTGGTTCTGTCGTCAACCGATTTCGGCTTGATCAGCACACGGTCGCCGACAACGATGAATTTATCGGTAATGTTTTCGGTCATCATCAACTTCTTACGTTCTTACTGCCTGCCGGCAATCCCGTCCGGCGATGAAAAATTAAAATATAATCAGCTCAGGACGATAACGCTCCCCTGCATGACAAAAAGCGTTCAGATCAGAGACACCCCTATGCCGGTCATGAGCGGTGAAAATATACGGGATCGCCGAAAACCTGACAACACAGGCCGGCAGCAAGAAGTTCTGAACTGCTGAACTTCGATACAGGAGTGAATACACTTAGTCCTGCAACATTGAACTTTACTTTTTATATTGCAGTTCTTGATTGTTTGCTCCAGCCGGCTGCGGTACTCCAGACGAGGACAGCCGGGCCCCAGGCCACTTGTAAGGCAACATGCCCAATGTGAACAGATGAGTTAACCAGAAGATCAGGTACGTGCTGAGTTTTTTTCGCTTTCTCGCAAGACATACCGCATATCTCTTTTTGCTGCTGTACTGCAGCATCTCGGTCCTGCTCATGCAGCTCCAGCGCAAAGAGACCCTGGAGGCGATCCGGTCAAGGGGATTGTCAGTAAATGCATCGGTGGCCGAACAGATGTCGGCGGTCAGTGATCTCTTTTCCCTGAAACAGTACAACGAGCACCTGCTGTTGCAGAATGCCCGACTGTTTTCAACGGTAGTGCACCAGGGTCAGGCCATTCGTGATTCCAGAAATCTCAACGCGATGGTCGCGAAAGACTCTGCACACGCTTACAACCGCTTCATCGTGGCCCGCGTCGTCGATCGCAGGTTCAGCCATACCGACAACACGATCATCATCAATGCCGGTTGGCGCCGTGGGGTCGAAAAGGACATGGCTGTTCTCACACCCGATGGGCTGGTCGGCCGTGTAACGAAGGTGACGGAGAATTACGCGAAGGTCATGCCGGTGATCAACAAGAGCTTCAAGGTAAGCGTCGTTTCGGACAGCAGCAGCACCTATGGAGTGCTTTCGTGGAACGGTGGCAATGAGACGCTGGCCCACATGGAAAATGTACCGGCAAGCAGCCGCCTGAAAGCCGGCGAGCATCTGGCGACCTCGGACCACAGTACTTTCGCCGTGCGTGGCATACCGGTCGGCAAGATCGTTCGTGTTTCCGGCAACAAGCTGTTCTCTGACATCGACGTCAGGCTCTACATCGATTATTCATCACTTACCTACGTGCTGGTCTCTCCTGAAAAGGCATCTCCCGAAAAACTCGAGATCATGTACAACGAAGAGGTGAAGCCCAAAATACCGCAGAAACCATTCGGCCGGTGATGGGCACAAAGACTTCAAACGACAGACAGACGCTGTGCTAAAAAAATACCCATTCTATACCGTTTCCCTGATCGTGCTGGCGATCGTGCAGCAGTTCGTGGTATCGAAACTGGTCATTTTCGGTGCGACTCCGGACATTCTGGCCGTATTCATCGCCTTCACATCGGTGATGCTCGGCCAGCGGACCGGCACCAACTATGGATTTGCCGCAGGACTGTTCCTTGGATTCCTGTCGGGCAATATTGGCCTCTCTGCTCTGGTCGGCACGGTTGAAGGATTCCTGGCCGGATACTACCATGTTCCCGAGGAGAGCTACGCCACGACGGTCAAGAAGCGAAGAATGTTCTATTTCGCATCCGCAACGGCTCTTGTCGCCGGAAACCTGCTGTTCGCCCTGCTGATCAATCCCATGGCCGTACCGCTCTATTTCAGGATTCCGTCACTGCTTGTGATCGGAACCCTTTCAAGTATGGTGCTGACCGTACTGATGTACCAGCTTGTGCTGAAAAAACTCCAGAAGGACTGACGTCATGGACAAGCTTCAGCGAAGCGTCAAGGGAATCTCGTTCGTCATTGCCGCCGTCTTTCTCTTTCTTTTAAGCCGTCTGGCGTGGCTGCAGATAGCCCAGCAGGAGGAGGTCGGCCTCAGATCCGGCAGCATCAGGAGAATCTGGGTCCAGGCGCCAAGAGGAAACTTCTACGATCGTGACGGTCAGCTGATTCTCGAAAGTCGCCCGCTCTACACCGTCAAGGTCATCCCTTCGGAAATCAGCGATGCTGGCATACGCTATCTGGCCTTTCTCCTCGAAATGCCTGAAGAGGAGCTTCGATCAAAAATCGAAGAGGGTCGCAACTACAGCCCGTTTGCCGCTTCGACGGTTTACCATGACCTGAACGACATCGCCATGGCCAGGGTCAGTGAAAACCTCTGGCAGCTGCCTGGTGTAACGATCGAGGTGGAAAACAAGCGCCAGTACAATGACCTGTTCACCGGAACGCATCTCCTTGGCTATCTCAAGGGACTCAGCAAGGAACAGCTCGACACCCTTGCCGAAAGGGGCTACAACCCCGATGACAAGATCGGCGCAACCGGTCTGGAAAAGTTTTATGAAGACCACTTGCGTGGTGAGAAAGGTGCACGCTACGAGCTGGTCAACCCGCTTGGCATGCTTGTCGGAAAGTACGCGGAGGGCAGGAACGACATCGCGCCCACCAAGGGTGACGATCTCTACCTGACCATCGATGCGGACCTTCAGGGACTCGCCGAGAAACTTCTGCGAAAAACCGGTAAATCGGGAGCCGTGGTGGCCATTGATCCGACCACCGGTGGTATCCTCGCCTACTGCAGCGAGCCCGACTTCGACCTGGACATCCTGAATGGCACCGCAAGAAGGCAGGAGTGGACCGATGTGGTCAACTCTCCTCAGAAACCGATGTTCAACCGAGCCATCCAGGCTGCCTACCCGCCAGGCTCGACCTACAAGCTCCTGCTCGCGCTTGCCGCCCTCGAAGAGGGGACGATCACTCCTGAAACGACCATCAACTGTCCCGGGTACTTCATGTTCGGTGGCAGGAAATTCAAGTGCCACGGCGGCGCCCACGGTACGGTCAACCTGGCGAAAGCCATCACACAGTCCTGCAACGTCTATTTCTACAAACTGATCCTGCAGGTGGGCCTCGACAAGTGGCACGATTATGGTGAAATGTTCGGCTTCGGCGAAAAAACCGGTATCGATCTTCCCGGAGAAAAGCGCGGCGTCCTGCCCTCCACCGAATTTTACGACAAGCGTTTCGGTGCCGGCCGCTGGTCAAAGGGTTATCTGGTCAGTCTCGGTATCGGTCAGGGCGAACTCAACACGACACCGCTCCAGCTGGCCAACTTCGCAGCCGCCATCGCAAGCAACGGCACCTGGCATCAACCCCATCTGGTCAGCGGTTATCGTGATACCCGATCAGGCACTTACGTGCCGTTGAGCTATGACAGCCACCAGATACCGATTTCCCAACGTTCGTTCGACGCCGTCAAGACCGGCATGAAAGGCGTCGTCCTTCAGGGTACTGGTACCCTGGCTCAGGTTCCCGGTGTGACCGTCGCCGGCAAAACCGGCACGGCGCAGAACCCGCATGGCCAGGACCATGCATGGTTCGTCTGTTTCGCTCCCGTTGAACAGCCAAAGATCGCCATCGCCGTGCTGGTGGAAAATGCCGGATTCGGCGGCAGCGTATCGGCACCGATCGCCCGAGAGCTGATCAACTACTACGTCAATGTCAAAGGCAAGGCTGGAAACGGGTACTCCCCCACCAAGGCCGTCGATGCCATCAAAGCGCTCAGTGATTCGCTGGATGCCGGTGCCAGGTCACCAGCAGGCGGAAAGGCTGCCGACAGCTCAGGACAGAGTGGCGCTGGCAGCACTCCATCAGAGGAGGACCCCGGTGATTGACAGATTGGGAACGGATGCCGTACAGGGCTTCCTTGAAGACACGAGCAACCTGAAGAGCGGATGGTCACCCGGCGTATTCTTCCCGGAGAGCTGCGAGGAGGCCGCCGGACTGCTCAGGAGTGCCGTAGCCGATGGACGCCGTTATATGGTTGCCGGCAACGGAACCGGCACGACCGGTGGACGTATTCCGTTCGGCGACTACATCATCGCCATGCATCGGCTCAACCATATCGGCGAGGTCGAACAGACCGACGAAGACACCGCAATTCTCCGTGTGCAGGGCGGCGCGCTGCTTCAGGATGTACAGGCGAAAGCGGCCGCATCGGGATGGCACTACCCGCCCGATCCGACCGAGAAAACCTGCTTCATCGGCAGTACGATCGCCAACAACTCATCCGGCTCCCGCTCCTTCAGATACGGACCGACAAGGAAACATGTCCGGGCCATAAGGATCGCGCTTCCGCAGGGCGACCTCCTGGAGATCGAGCGCGGCCGGTATCTGGCCGACAGCGAGGGCCGTTTTTCGCTCGAGCTTCCGATAGCAGGTCAACTGTCGTTCATGCGTCCGGACTACGGCATGCCTTCTACCTCCAAGCACAATGCCGGATACTGGTCGGCACCGGGAATGGATCTCGTGGACCTGTTCATAGGCTCGGAAGGCACACTCGGCATCATCCTGGAAGCTGAGCTGCAACTGCGCAAGGCTCCGGAACAGGTGATCGCCTGCATCGTCTGGTTTCTGACCGAAGATGATCTGTTCGCCTTCATCGACAAAGCCAGGTCCGGAGCATCCGGTGTCGCACCCAGGGCGATCGAGCTGTTCGACCGGAATGCGCTGGAGTTCCTGCGTCAGAGTTACCCGGAAGTTCCACGGAACACTGCCGGTGCGATCTATTTCGAGGAGGAGACAACCCGTGAGAACGAAGAGGGGTGCCTCGAAGCATGGATGACGCTCATGGAGGAGTGCAACGCCCCGGCCGACCTGACCTGGGCGGCCCTTGACGCTGTCGGACTCACGAGGCTCCGGGACTTCCGCCACCAGCTTCCGGTTCAGGTAAACGAATGGCTTCGCCGTCAATCCGAAACAAAGGTCAGCACCGACATGGCCGTTCCCGACGGGCAGGCACGTCAACTATACGAGCTCTACCGTGACGCCTGCGAAGCGGAAGGCTTCACCTGCATCATCTTCGGGCATATCGGCAACGCGCACCTGCATCTGAACATCCTCCCGAAAAACCGGGAAGAGTTCGACCGGGCCAAGCGGCTTTACCGCAAACTGGTCACGGAGGTGATCGCGATGGGCGGCACCCTGTCGGCAGAGCATGGCATCGGCAAGCTGAAATCGGAATACCTCGTGCTGATGTACGGTGAACAGGGCATCCGTGAAATGGTGCGGGTAAAAAAGGTGTTCGACCCTTATCTTGTCCTCAACATCGGGAACCTGATCCCGACGAACTTCTACGAAATCGAAACCTGAAGAGCCCGGTGTCAAAAAAACAGGATAAACCGAACTACGTCACGGTCATACAGAACCGGAGGGCGCGATTCGAGTACGAAATTCTCGACACGCTGGTGGCCGGCATCGAGCTGCTCGGCAGCGAAGTGAAATCTGTCCGCCTCGGCAAGGCCAGCCTGAGCGAAAGCTACGCCATGATCCACCATGGTGAGGTGTGGCTTGAAAACATGCAGATCACGCCGTACGAACTCAATACGCTCGACAAGCTCGAACCCAAGCGGAGCAGGAAACTGCTGCTGCACAAGGAGGAGATCCATCGGCTCCAGTCGAAGATCAGCGAAAAGGGGCTGACCCTGATTCCGCTGAAGGCCTTCTTCAATGATCGCGGCATCCTCAAGGTCGAACTTGGCATCGCACGCGGCAAGCAGCTTCACGACAAGCGCGAAGCTGTCAAGACACGGGACGCCCAGCGCGAACTCCAGCAGCTGAGAAAGCAGTACTGAACTTCGGCACGCGCACTGAACCAAAACACGACTCATCCACTAAATGGCAAAGCCATAATTATTCACCTATGCATTTCCCAAGCGTCAAGGAACAGCTCGATATCATCGTCAACAATACCGTCGAGGTGCTCAGCGTAGAAGAGCTCGAAAAGAAGATCCAGAAAAGCATCAAGACCGGCAAACCGATGAAGGTCAAACTCGGCGCAGACCCGTCGCGTCCCGACCTGCATCTCGGCCATTCGGTGGTGCTCAGGAAGCTCCGCGAGTTCCAGGATCTCGGTCATGAAGCCATCCTCATCATCGGCGACTTCACGGCCATGATCGGCGACCCCTCGGGCAAAAGCAAAACCAGGCCGCAGCTCACGGCCGAAGAGGCAAAAGAGAATGGCCGCTCGTACTTCGACCAGGCATCGAAAATCCTCGATCCTGAAAAGACCACCATCTGCTACAATGCCGACTGGCTCGGCAAAATGACCTTTGCCGACGTGATCCGCCTTTCGAGCCACTACACGGTGGCACGCATGCTGGAGCGCGACGATTTCGAAAAGCGCTACCGCTCGCAGGCCCCGATTTCAATCCACGAGTTCCTCTATCCCCTCGCCCAGGGTATGGACTCGGTGCACCTGAAGAACGATATCGAACTCGGCGGCACCGACCAGAAGTTCAACCTGCTCGTAGGCCGCGACCTGCAGCGTGAGTACGGCATCGAGCCCCAGGTGTGCATCACCATGCCGCTGCTTGTCGGTACCGACGGCGTCGAAAAAATGTCCAAATCGATGGGCAACGCCATCAGCTTCAACGACACCCCAGAGGATATGTACGGCAGAGCGCTATCCATCCCCGACACGCTGATCGAAACCTGGTGGAACCTCCTCCTGCCGAACCACAGCGGCTGCGAAACACCGCTCTCGGATCGCGTCGCCGCCGATCCGAGAGAGACCAAACGCGAGCTTGCCCGCGAGGTGGTGGCGCAGTACTACTCTGCCGGGGCCGCCGTAAAAGCTCAGGAGCATTTCGACCGGGTGATCGTCCAGAAACAGGCTCCTGCAGACATTCCGACAACCGAAATCGATGCGGCCTCGATGCAGATCGTCGACCTGCTCCTGGAACTTGGTGCAGCCCCGTCGAAGACCGAGGCAAGACGCATGATCCAGCAGGGAGCGGTACAGGCCGGGGATACAAAAATCACCGATATTGCAGCAGTGATCGAACTCGAGGAAACACCAATGATCCTCAGGGCCGGCAAACGGAAGTTTTTTAAAGTGGCTGGTACAAAAAAACGTTTTGAATGAGTTCGCTTTTTCCTATAATTGCACAAAAACGGCGAACTATTTTTACAACCTCTATCCGGAGAAACCACATTGTCATTCGTCCCGACAAAAGTATTCTTCACCAAGGGTGTCGGTAGGCACAAAGAGTACCTCTCCTCTTTCGAGCTCGCTCTGCGAGATGCCAAGATCGAAAAGTGCAACCTGGTGACGGTTTCCAGTATTTTTCCTCCCAAGTGCGAACGCCTGAGCGTTGAAGAAGGCCTGAAGCACCTTACTCCGGGACAGATCACCTTTGCGGTTCTTGCCCGCAACTCGACCAACGAGAACAACCGCCTGGTTTCCGCCTCGGTCGGTGTGGCCATTCCGGCTGACGATACCCAGTATGGTTACCTCTCCGAGCACCATCCGTACGGTGAAACCGCCGAACAGTCCGGTGAGTATGCCGAGGACCTCGCGGCAACGATGCTTGCCACAACGCTCGGCATCGAGTTCGATCCCAACAAGGACTGGGACGAGCGCGAAGGTATCTACAAGATGAGCGGCAAGATCATCAACTCGTACAACATCACCCAGTCGGCCGAAGGCGAAACCGGTCTCTGGACGACCGTCATCTCCTGCGCAGTCCTGCTTCCCTGACAGGGAAACCAGGCACCGCGACCGCAGCCGTTCCGACAGCATGCGGCAAAAAATCTACGGGGTATCCGCCTGCGGGCCGGATCCCCGTTTTTTATTTCCGGAACAAGCCCAAACAGGCGTGAATCCATGGAACTCTTATCTGTCATTCAGGAGATCGGAACCC
The DNA here is from genome assembly GCA_013334925.1 of Chlorobiaceae bacterium. GTDB lineage: Bacteria > Bacteroidota > Chlorobiia > Chlorobiales > Chlorobiaceae > Chlorobaculum. The sequence continues at coordinate 28,864 of JAAXWP010000013.1, read as the reverse complement.
TCGACGAGCTGGTACTGAAAGGCGGCTATCCCCTGCTGTTCCTGATCGTTTTCGCTGAAACCGGCCTTTTCGCAGGCTTCTTCCTGCCAGGCGACTCGCTGCTCATCACCTCGGGCCTGATTGCCGCAACCGGAAGGCTCGACCTGCTGACCGTGATAGCCGTACTGACCATCGGTGCCATAGTGGGAGACTCGACCGGTTATGTTATCGGCACCAGGCTGAACAAAAGCATATTCAGCAAACGGGAGACGCTCTTCTTCCATCCGGAACACCTCGAGAAAACTCGCCTCTTCTATGAACGCCATGGGGCAAAAACGGTATTCCTCGCCCGCTTCGTGCCGGTCGTCAGAAGCTTTGCGGCCACGCTTGCCGGAGTCACCGGCATGCCTTACCACAAGTTCCTGCTCTTCAGCGCTACCGGAGCCCTCATCTGGGTATGCTGTTTCACCCTGGTAGGCTACTTCATTGCAAGTGCTTTCCCGGAGGTCGTCGAGTACCTCCATGTCATCATTCTCGGTGGTATCGCCCTGATCGTCATCGGTGCCATCAGGAAACTCAGACGGAAAAAAAAGTAACTATCCGTACCCGGTGCACTAAAGGCACTCCGTTCAATTTTTTTGCTGCGGCGACAACGGGTCTCAACGATGACCTGCAGGTTCAGCGTCTGTCATGCTGAATCAAGCGAAGCAGAATGAAGACACCATCTTGTTTTATAATAATGACTTCTGAAATCTGCCGCCAAAAAGTCAGATAAAGAATGGCAGGAGCGGAAAGATGCTCCCGAATTATATTGATACTTTTAATCGCCGAAGTAATAACCGGTTAACGCCCGAAACGGTCACGGTTTTACGATCGGGTGCGTATATTGAAATCTGCCGTCACGGAAGTACCGGCGGCAACAGCAGCAACTCTTCAAACGCGCTACATGACACAGGAAATCAGGACCGATGTGCTCGTAATCGGTAGCGGCATCGGTGGACTTTATTTCGCCATCAACATGGCCGACCACGCCACGGTCACGATCATCACCAAAAAAGAGAGTTCAACCTCGAATACCAACTGGGCACAGGGAGGCATTGCCGCCACCATCGACAGCAACGACAGTGCCGACCTGCATATCGAAGACACGCTGGATGCGGGTGCCGGCCTCTGCAACCGTGAGATGGTAAGCCTCATGGTCAACGAAGGCCCGTCTCACATCAGGCGTCTGATGGAGCTCGGTGTCGAGTTCACCATGTCGGAAGACCACAAGCTCGATCTCGGCAAGGAGGGTGGCCATTCGCGCAACCGGATCGTGCATGCCAGGGATCTTACCGGACGGGAAGTCGAAACGGCCCTGCTTGCACGCGTGAACTCGCACCCGAACATCACGCTGCTCGAACACCACTATGCCTTGGAGCTGATCACAGAACACCATCTTGGCCGCAAGACCAACGACATCAGCTGCTACGGTGCCTATGTGCTCGACACGCTGAACCATCGGCCCAAGAAGATCATGTCGAAAGTGACCATGGTCGCCAGCGGCGGGCTCGGCCACGTCTACCTGCATACCACCAACCCGGATATCGCCACCGGCGACGGGGTCGCCATGGCCTATCGTGCCGGCGCTGAAATCGCCAACATGGAGTTCATCCAGTTCCATCCGACCTCCCTGTTCCACCCGAAAGCCAAGTCGTTCCTGATCTCCGAAGCGGTTCGCGGTTTCGGCGGCATCCTTCGCCACAAGGATGGCGAAGCGTTCATGCACAAATATGACCGCAGGGAAAACCTGGCCCCGAGAGACATCGTCGCTCGCGCCATCGACTCCGAAATGAAACGGACCGGTGAAGAGTGCGTCTACCTCGACGTCACCCACATCGATCCGAAAAAAACGAAAGAGCACTTCCCGCACATCTACGAAACCTGCCTCGAATACGGTATCGACATGACCAGGGAGATGATCCCCGTCGTACCGGCAGCACACTACTCCTGCGGCGGCATCAGGACCGACGACCACGGCAGGAGCACGATCAACCGTCTCTACGCCTGCGGAGAGACCAGCTGCACCGGGGTGCACGGGGCAAACCGGCTCGCCAGCAACTCGCTGCTCGAAGCCCTCGTGTTCGCATGGCGCTCCAGCAAGGACATCAAGGAACGTCTGCACGAGATCCATCACAGCCAGGAGTTTCCCGACTGGGACGACTCGGGCACGAGCAACCCTGAAGAGTGGATCCTCGTATCGCACAACAAGCGCGAAGCCCAGGAGGTGATGAACGATTACGTGGGAATTGTCAGGAGCGACCTGCGCCTCGATCGGGCTCGGCGCCGCATCGAATTCCTGAAAGAGGAGACCGAACAGTACTACAAGAAGACCAGGATCACGCCACAGATCATCGAGCTGAGGAACATCATCAAAGTTGCCAGCCTGATCATCGAAAGCGCCCTGAAACGGCGTGAATCACGCGGCCTGCACTATACGACCGACTACCCCGAGAAGGACGACAGGCACTACCTGAAAGACACCATCCTTCGCTCGTTCTGAGGGAGTCGCAAGCGACTCCAGTGACGAGTGACAGGTGACAAGTGACCCATTGCGACTCACTCTGCTCACATCCCAAATAAAAAGAGGGGGCTCCCGCCCCCTCTTCACTTTTTACTCATTACTTGTCACTCGTCTCTTGTCACTGTCACTTCACTTCCTGCCAATCACGAGCATACCTGAAATCAATCCCCGGCGTACGGCCCGAGATCTTTGCGATCACCGGCATCATCCGTTTGTACTGGCTTTTGACCACCATGCCGCGGACCCTGTCGTAGAACGCGGGGGCGATGCCCTCTGCGAGGATCGCTTCGCGTTCCATGCGCTCCTCGAGCATCATGTACAGCAGCTGGTCGACCGATTCGTAACTGAACCCGAGGTCCTCCTCGTCGCTCTGTCCTTCCCAGAGATCCGCTGAAGGACTCTTCTCGATGAGTGGGGCCGGTATGCCGAGGTGACGGGCCAGACCCCTGAGCTGGGTCTTGTAGAGATCGCCGATCGGGTTTACCGCCGAGGCCATGTCGCCAAACATGGTGCCGTAACCAAGCAGCAGCTCGGTCTTGTTGCTGGTACCGAGCACCAGGCGACCGTCGCGGGCTGAAACATCGTACAGGCAGAGCATCCGGGAGCGAGCCATCACGTTACCTCTCCTCAGCCTGCTGGCGTCCCCTTTTCCTTCAAAAAAAGCATCAACCACACCGGTCACGGGCACCGTCTCGGCCTCGATGCCAAGCCGGTCGACCATGAGCTGTGCATGGGCAAGACTTTCGGCGCTGCTGCTCTTGTACGGCATCATCAGGGCCAGCACATGTTCGCTGCCAAGCGCCCGGACGGCCAGTTCGCACACGACGGCCGAATCGATGCCTCCGGAAAGGCCAAGCACGACCGAGTTGAAGCCGAATTTCCTGATTTCGTTGCGTATGAACGGAATCAGGATCGATTCGACCATATCGTAATTCAGATTGAGATCAAGACGATGCATATCGAAACGGTCAGAAAGAGGTAAAAATACGGATGAGCCCTGTTATGGCAGTAAACGAAGCAATGGTGGCCACAACCGTCAACAGGGTGGTTTTCCCGGCAAGCGACTCGACATTCGGGATCTGCCGCTCAAGCAGAACCGGCAAACCGGACTTCATGATAAAGAGAGCATGTATCAGGGCGCCAGCGGCAAACAGCCAGCGCAGTGAACCGGTAAAATAGAATGGCTCGGCAAGCCATAACGGGGTAAGCGAATAACAGAGCAGGGTCAGCACCCCATCCTGGACCAACTCGGAGCGGGTCCTGTCCGCAATCCTGGAGATGGCCCCCGAAAGCACATACAAAACGGCAACATCAACGATAAAACTGACGATCGCAAGAATCATCGCAGACCTTGGAACACCTACCAGCGGCAGCTTTATGAGCTGCACGGTCGCGATAACCGGCGCAGCGTAATCTTTCATGGGGTTGACCCCGTCTCGCTCCGCAGTACGCTCTTTCCAGAACGTTTCGGGATGGAACAACACCGACAAAACGGTCATGAACAACCACTTCAGCCCCATGAGTACTTCCTGTTTATCTGAGCCATCGTTCAGGATTCTGCTTGACTTTACCTTTCCAGACCTCGAAATGCACTACCGAACCACCTTCGGGCATGGTTCCGGAAGTGCCGAGCGTCTGACCGGAACGGATCACTTCACCTTTCGCAACCGAAACCCTGGAAAGGTTTGCATAAACGGTAAGATACGATTTCGGATGTCGAATGATCACCACATTGCCAAACGTAGGCAGATAGGCGATCTGGGCGACCTTGCCGCCGGAAACTGTCCGGACAGGAGTGTTTGACGGTACCGAAATATCGATGCCGTTACTGGTCGTGACGATGTTCAGATCCTTGTCCCTGGATGTCCCGAAACGTCTCACGACAACTCCCTTTACCGGCCAGGGAAGCCGTCCGACAGAGGTATCGAAATTGGCCGATACCCGTTCGATCTGCGACTCCTCTATATCGACCACAGGCTCCTGCAGAGGTTCCTCACGCACGGGTGTCCGAACAGTTTCCGGCACCCTGGTCTCCGGAGTGTCCTGTACTGAAGGCGGTGCCTGCACCGCCAGCGGCTCCCGCTGGCTGACTACAGGCATTCTGATATCGGTCGGCTGCTCACGAAGCTCCCGTCTGAGCTGCACCAGGCGCTTTTCCAATCGAGCTTTGGTCGCTGCTGACTCCTGACGCTGACGCTCGGCAGTAAGACGTTTGATTTCCGCAAGCCTGGCCTGACGCTGAGCTTCGGCGACTTTTGCCTGACGCTGCATCTCGGCAAGCCTGGCCAGGCGCTGCGATTCAGCAATTCTGGCCTGACGCTGCACCGCAGCAACTTTCGCCTGCTGCCTCCTTGTCTCGGCCAGTCTTGCCTGCCTTGCCCGCTGACGCGCCAATGCCGCCAGACGTGCCCTTTCCTGCTCTTTCTGGATGATCACCTGCTGGGCCATGATCAGCGACTCGATCCTGGATTGCAATTCCCGCTGCTTTCTCCTGACCTCGGTGATTTTGGAGGTATAGGTGGTCTTGTCCTGCTTGATCGTATTGAGAACGGTCTCCTTCTCCTTCTTCTTCGACGCGAAATCACTGAGCTGCGCCTGCTGCACCTTCATGGCAGCCTCCTTCTGGCGATAGCTCTCCTGAAGATTCGCCTGTGTGCTCTGGATCTGCTCGGCGGTCTGCTGCAGATCGTTCACCTTGTACCTGACCGATTTAGACATGAAGCCCATGTACCTTGCCCTGACCAGGACCTCGTTCATCGAACCGGATGAAAGGACTGTTTCAGCATCCCGATTACCACCACGCTTGTATGCGGCCACGGCAAGCTTGCTGAAATCCGATGAAACACGCCCGTAATTCTGTCGATTGACATCGAGCTCCTTACCAAGTGATTCAATCTGACGATCGAGGGTATTCAGATATGACTGATTCTCCCTGATGAGGCGCTCGTAAACCAGAATCTGCGACCTGATGTTGTTCAGCGCTTTGATCGAACTCGCTTCGTCCTTTGTGGTCTTCGACAACTTCAGCTGATACTCCGAAAGCTGCTTTTTCAGATCCCTGAGATTGTTTTCGACACGACTCCGCTCCTGCATGACCCGGTTCATCTCCTGACTTGCGCCCTGTGCGACGCACGGCATTACGATAGGCAGCACAGCGAGCATGAACAATATGCAGAGAACGCTCCGATGACAGAGAAAACGGTGACGGATGCCGGCAATGATTCGCATGGTTTCGAAATGGTTATCGCTGAGGGTTTCAGATCCCGGGATGGGAGACACAAAAGTCGCCCGGACTCGAAGACCTGCACGAAACTGGAGGTAAAATAATTAATTTGGGGTTTTGAGCCCGAATTAATTAAATAGGGCTTTTTGATGTAATCAGGGAACGTATGGACAAACTTGTTATCCGTGGCGGAAACAGGATCGCAGGAACGATAGCTGCATCCGGTTCAAAGAACTCCGCTCTTCCGATCATTGCCGCCACTCTGCTGGCCCCCGAAGGCACCTTCGCGATCAACCGCATACCCGATCTGCAGGATGTCAGAACCTTCAATCAGCTTCTGGCCTACCTCGGCGCCGAGATCTCTTTTCAGGACAATACGCTTCGCGTTTCGGCGGCGAACCTGAAAAGCATCGAAGCCCCATACGAGCTGGTCAAGAAGATGCGGGCATCGATCTACGTGCTCGGGCCACTGCTTTCGAGATTCGGCCATACCCGCGTATCACTGCCAGGCGGCTGCGCCTTTGGCCCGCGACCGGTCGATCTGCACATCATGGCCATGGAAAAGCTCGGTGCGGAGATCACCATCGAAAAAGGATTCATCGACGCAAAAGTCAAAGGCTCGAAGCTTCGCGGCACCCGCATCGACTTCCCGATCTCCTCGGTCGGCGCCACCGGCAACGCCCTTATGGCGGCAGTGACCGCTGAAGGCACCACGGTGCTCGGCAACGCAGCCATCGAACCGGAAATCGAATGCCTCTGCCACTTCCTGCAGAAAATGGGAGCCAACATCAGCGGTGTCGGCACGACAACCCTCACGATCGAAGGGGTCGAGCAGCTCGAGGCCGTCGAGTTCGACAACATCTTCGACCGTATCGAAGCCGGAACGCTCCTCTCTGCCGCAGCAATCACCAAAGGCGAAATCACCGTCACCGGAGTGGTACCGTCACACCTCGACGCCGTCCTGAAAGCGTTCGCCGAAGCCGGCTGCACCGTAACCACGGGACCCGACTACGTTTCGCTGACCGCGCCTGACCAGCTCAGGGCAACCGACATCACCGCAAGGCCCTATCCCTGCTTCCCGACCGACATGCAGGCCCAGTGGATGGCGCTCATGACCCAGGCCAACGGTGTCAGCAACATCATCGACAAGATCTACCACGAGCGATTCAACCATATTCCCGAGCTGAACCGCCTCGGCGCCCATATCGAAGTCAGGGACAACCTGGCCATCGTGCACGGCCCGAAAACGCTGACCGGTACCAAAGTGATGTCTACCGACCTCAGGGCGTCGGCCTGCCTCGTGCTTGCCGGCCTGGTGGCAGCCGAAACGACCGAAGTGCTTCGGGTATATCACCTCGATCGCGGCTACGAAAAGATCGAAAAGAAGCTCACCTCACTGGGTGCGGATATCGTCAGGGAGAGGTACCAGGAGTTTTCCTGAGGCCTCTGGAATTTTTTCATAAAATGTTTTGCAAATTAAGGTGAAAGTAGTACTTTAAGTCACTCTGAAGCACGGCTTTGAGGGCCCTTAGCTCAGTTGGTTAGAGCAAGCGACTCATAATCGCTGGGTCGTAGGTTCAAGTCCTACAGGGCCCACCAACTGAAAGGTGATTCAGGGAAGACATATGGCGTGTTCGTCTAGTGGCCCAGGACATCGCCCTCTCAAGGCGAAGATCACGGGTTCGAATCCCGTACACGCTACCCCGATAGGCGCCTCACAAAGGTGCCTATCAAATGCACCCGTAGCTCAACTGGATAGAGCATCTGACTACGGATCAGAAGGTTAGGAGTTCGAATCTCTTCGGGTGTACCATAAAACAGAATGACTTACAGGTTTCGGCTTGTAGGTCTTTTTTGTTTTATACCCCTGCCGAACCCCAGCACAGTAAAAGCTCGTGTCGGAGCACCGATTTTTCATAAATTATCTTTCACGATTACTCCGACAGCGCGGAATCCGTTCCTGAACCCCATCCCCACCACCATCATGATCATCAAATTGCTTGAAGTGCTGCGGATCGCTGGGGCGTGCCTCGGCGTTTTCCTCGCCTACTATTTCGGCACGACTCCGGAGGAGGTGCTTCGCATCATGACCCCATGGCTCATCGGATCGATCGCAGGATTTTCGGCCGTCGACGGGCTCTTTTTCGCAAATGCGGCCGCTGCGGAAAAGGGATATGAAAGCGGAAGCAACTACCAGCGCCAGAACGCGTTCTGGTTCCTTGCCGTTGCCGTCACCTCCCTGATTTCGTTCTTTGCGGGGTGGAACGCTTATGCCAACATCGCCCTGGTATTCGTTTTCTGCCTGTTCCTGATCCTTTCCGCAGCCAACCACGCCTATTCCCTGATCGTCGACGGAAACACGAAGTGGCAGAATGTCATCCGCCCGGTGCTGACCACGCTTTTCACCCTGGCGTTCGTCTATCCCGTTTCGGCGATTCTGCTGAAAAAAGGGCACCTCTAAAAAGTGTCATGAGCGAGCCGAGTGCAAGGCGGACGGAGCAGAGAAACCGGAGTGTACACAGAGTACATGAGGATTTCGAGCACCGCCCAACGCCGCAATCGGAACGCGCAATAAGTTTTTAGCGATGACCATAAAAAACAGAGGCGAAGGAAGCTCACACCGTAGCATCCCTTCGCCTCTGTCAACCTGACGGGCTTTTCAGAAAGACTTTCGCATCAGCCGCAATCGCTGCAGCAGATGAACGGCACCGGGGTCAGCGGCGAAGTTCGCAGGATCCGGTGATGGCCCAGTTCGCTCCCCAGCGGATCGCGCTCCTGCTGCTGCACATCCGGTTTGGCGCTGCTTAGGCTGCGGCTGATTTGCGTGGCCGTTGTCGAACCGAACTCCGCCGCCACGCTCCTGACCAGTTCACGTTTCTTCGCGGCCGAGAAGTTGTCTATGTGTTCGGAAAGCCGGGTGATCTGGCCGTAGACCTCCACGCAAAGCACGCTCAGCGACGAGTCGAATGGAAGACCGTAGAGCTCCAGCATGGCCTTCACCTCCTTGCCGCTCCAGCAGCCGTAGCCGTGCCGCCCAACCTCTTTGTCCCGGCTGAGAATCTGGCTCAGTTCGAGCTGCAGGCTCCTGGCGAGGTCGAGCTGTTTCCGCCGTTTGGCGTTCGTTATGCGCCTCCTGAAATCTGCCTGAAGCAACTTCAGATCGGGAAGATGCAGCTCGGTCTGGCCAAGCAGGATGTTCCGGTTATCGAGGCCGTCAGCCTGCCTGACCTGCGCATAGAGCAGACACCAGAGCGACGTTCTCGGAGGATCGGCGGTGACGTTTCTGCCATTGGCGACCGCCTTGGCGTATGGGGCGGAGACGCAGATCTTCTGTTCGCTCCGGGTAACGGTGCAACTGAGATTCGGAGCCGGATGCTGCAGGCCGGTGACGCGCAGTTTCCTGCCGAACCGCCCCTGTGCCGTGCTCCAGATCCGGTCGGAGTGGCCGTAGCGGAACTCACAGGTGAACATGCCGAACAGTTCGGGACTTTCGGGATGCAGGCCCGCAGGCAGGGGCAACAGATAAAAATGGCGGTCCGCGTCGATCGACTTCTCGAGCTTCTGCATCGCGTTCAGCCCCGAATGCTCGTCGGCCGATTCCGGAGTCACCACCCTGATATATTCGGGATCCACCGGCAGCGGCGGTTCGTCATTGAGCACCATCAACGAGGGGTCGTTGTTGCTCAGCAGCTGATCCGGCGCGTAGGCGAGCACACGACCGAACAGATCGTCGTCCGGGTCATCGGGCTTCCGGTCGAATTCAAGCCAGAGGTAGCGGCGGCGGGGCTCGGTCGCCGAATAGGCGTGGTCGCGCACGTAGGGCGAAAGGGCCATACCGGCGCCGACAAGCTTCGGTACCTGCACGGGGTTGACCGTGGTCGGCAGCGTAAGCTCCGGGGTTTCGAACGCCGCGTCGGCAACGGGAGTGTTGCCGTCGGCATCCTTCCGGAACGACGGCTCCACGAGGTACTGCACCATGAGCGTGTCGGGCATAGAGCCGGCAGGCGGCTGCATGTCGACCACATCGATGAAGACGATACGGGTGTACTCGCGATGCACCTTGCCGTCATCCCCGGCCTGAATGGCCTGGAACGAGGCGATCCTGCGCAGTTCGAGGTCACCGGCAACGTCGTACGGCTTGAACCTGAGTTCACCGGCTTCGCGACTCCACTTGCGTCGACGCCTGATCGTGAAGCTCGACTCCTCGAGCCCGTCCCAGCTCCAGTCGCGGTCAAGGTAGAGCGATGTGCAGGCGAACCAGTGCCCGGCAAGCTCGTTTCGGTTCGCGAAGGTCAGGCTGCTGTTGTCGGGGGCCATGCTGTGGCGAACCAGGTTGCTGCACCAGAACTGCACGCGTTCGCCGTTTCCGGACAGGAGGGTCGTCTCCTTGCATTCGACATAGAGCGCTTTGGCAAGACGTTCGACGATATCCGGCATACCATCGCCACTCCCCTGCAGCAGCTTGAAGGTGATCGGATTGAGCTTCACGCTCACCGGATCCGGCTGGAGTCGGATACCCTGCAGCACCTTCGGGTCCTTCGTTCCTGCGAACAGGTCATGTTCAGCCGTCGACGGACAGCGAACACTGAGCACCGTCTTCTTGCCATAACGGCTGTCGAGATCGGGATTCGTGTCGTTGTGTCCCCAGTAGCTGTGCGTTCCTTCGCACACCGCACGGAGGGTGAGGCGGATGTTCCGGGCTGTCGGCAGCACGACACGGCCGGAGGTTTCCAGGACGGTCGCGTCGAGAACGGCGTCATTGAAAGGAGCATCCTGGTCCCCAAGGTTCAGGATCGGAACATCGACATACTCGACCGGAATGGTGAGGCTGTCGGCGAAATCCGCCGGGAATGTCCGGAAAGTCCGGTAGAGGGTGATGTAGTGCTCCCGGCCGTCATCGCTCGCAAGATTGTCGAGCTGCAGGGTCTCCACTTCGACCTTCAGCTCCACCTTGACCACATCGGGATCGGGAATGCCGAACGCTTCGGACCTCTTGTCAGCCAGGTTCTTCTGCGAGGCGGCAAGAAGCTCGCCCACCGGATCGGCATACTTGCCGGTATAGACCACAGTCGGGAACCCGAGCAGCGGCCGCGCAAGCTGAAGTTTGTCCCCGGAAAAGTTGACATCCCCGGAGTTGCTGACGACATCGCCACCGTTGAGGATGCGCAGGGTGTTCGGCGCCACGTAGCGTCTGAACGCGATGGTGGCCACATGGCTCGGCAGATCGTTCAGGGGAGAGGCTCCGACGCCGGGACCGCCTCCGCTGATATCACTCATCCTGACGCGGAAGTCATAGGAGTGGCCGTACTGCAGGCGGGTCACCGTGTCAACTGCACGATAGGTATCGCTGACCGTTACCGGCTTGTCGTTGTCATTCGCGTTGGCATACAGCCTGGCTGCGACACGGTCGGGCAGCACCATCGAAGCGTCGTTCCAGTTGCCGAAGTAGAGCGGCAGCCAGTAGTTGACGCCACCCGCGCTGTCGAGCTTCGTCGGGTAGACCTGGAATGGCAGTTCACCGGTATAGGAGCCGATTTCCAGATCTTCGAGCATCATCGCGCCATTGCTCTCCACAGCGGTAAGGCTCTCCCAGTCTGGCACAGGATCTCCGGCAGAAGCGCTCCGCCGGACGTCGACATGGTAACCGTTCACCCCGAGCGGAGCGTCCAGACGTCCGCCTCCCGCCACAGAGTCGTCAACGGCGAGCTGGCGGAGATACCAGACGAGGATCTGTTCGTCTTCCCAGCCGAGACGGACGCCCATCTCTTTCTGCGGATGGAAACCGTCCTGCGCCTCTTCGAGCAGGTTCTGGCTCACCGGCTGGTTGGCGTGCACGATGGTGGCAAACCCGTCATGGTACCGCGCCGCCTCGATGAACAGGTCGTCCCAGATGCCGTCCGGGCTCTGGCCGGGCTGCATCACCGGAAACAGCACCGGAGTGAAGATGGGGCGTGCCTCCCCTTTTTTGAGCATGGGCATGCGCGCCGCGTACCGGGCAATGAAGGGGCCGTCGACGTCCGCCGACGAGGCCTGCTGCTCGGCGTCGTAGGTGGTTCCGGCCTTGATGGTCACATAGATCCAGCCGCCTTTGGCGAAGTCACCATCCGCAAGCTGGACGGTTGTCCGGTAGAGCAATCCCCCGCTGGCGGCAAGCATCGGCTGGCGGAGCAGATGGGCATAAACCTTGCCCCAGCTCACCTTGTTGTCCGGCACGAAAGGCGGAAGCGGCTTCCTGTCGCGGATCGCGCAACGGTAACTGTCGTCGATGACCGCATTCGGATGCCGCGGCGCGGTGAAATTGAAGGCCTGGCGGTACGAGAGCGGCAGGTACTTCTTCACTGCCGACGAAACGGGAACGGGTGCCGGGGCCGTCTGAGCTCCAGCCTTCCCTACGCTGCGGTTTTCGTCGATATCGAAGTATTTCGGGTTGCCGCCCGCATCTTTCGCATCCTTCAGCGTCTGGTAGAGCTTAAGCGGATCCTTGGGATAGAGCAGCGGCGCCGTATCGACCGCGCGCTCTCCGGCAGGTACCTTGCCGGGAAACTCTTCGGGCTTGTTGACCACCATCACCGAAAATTCGGGCTTCACCTGGGCAAAGGCCTTGGCAGGGTTCGGCGTGTAGCTCTGGGCGACCGCGTCCAGCGGCGAGATGTTCCTCGGGATGAACACGATGTTCAGCGAAAGCAGGCCGGTATCGTCCACGCCCTGCGGAAAAGCCATCAGTGTGAAGCGGGTATTCTTGTACGAAGGCATGATGTTGCTGCGTTAATGGTGAATGTTCCCTTTTCGCCCGGGCGATCACGCGATCTGCCGCGTCTCTTCCCAGGTTTCGCTGAAGCTGATATTGATGACCAGGAAAATGCTGATGTCGAGCCCGAAGGTCACCTGCGCCCTGCAGTTGGTCGGCAGGCCCGGTCCGCCCTTTTCGATCGTGCCCTTGGCTTCGATGGTGATGGTCACGCCAATCAGCCCGCCGAGGATCTCGGCGTGGCCGCGGAACAGCATGAACGCCGTAACGGCGACGGTCTGGTTACTGTCCACGTAGATTTCGACCCCGACCATGAAGAGGATGCTCACGTTTCCGATGACCGGCAGCCCGACGCCGACCTGGGCGCCGAAGCCGAACTTCATGTCGAGCGAGATCAAGGGGCTCGTATCGGCTCGCAGGACGAGGTCGGCGTTGCCGACCGCATAGACAGCTCCCGCTCCCACCGAGAAGCACATCACCTGAAGGCCGCCGTGGAACTTGAAATAGGCTCCGGCAGTTGGCAGGAGCTGCTTCGGATCGGTCGTCACCTTCAGCGCGGCGTTGAAGAACACCCCGAGACCGAGGCTCGCCTCCAGCTTCAGCGGCGTCTGCGGAGCATCGTAGGCCGCTCCCGGCGGGAACTTGACCAGCGGGATATCCTTGGTCGCCTCGAACTTGTACTCCCAGATGTTCGCGCTGTTGCTCATGGCGATCTTGAGGCCTTTGCTGAGCACCGCTGCGTAGTCGCCGGTCGAGAGCGCCGCCAGGATTTCGAGGATCTCGATCACCGGTTTCAGGTCTTCGCTGTACTCGATCTCCGGCGTAGGCAGCTCGATGCCGGAGCTGGCGGGGCTCGCGCTGCCAAAATCGGTCGAAGCCGACTTCTGGGAATTGAAGTTGCCCTTGATCGTGAGCAACCTCTTGAGCGGCCCCAAGTCTACCACCATCTGCATGCTGCTCAAACGTCCTTTCCAGGTTTTCGCCATGTCGGCAGCGAACGAATCGACATCGAAGTCGAACTTGCCGACATAGTCCTTCGGCGCCCCCTCGGCCTTCTTTGTCGCCTTGTACTCCACATAGATCTTCAGACCCGTGACGTCCACGAGCGGGTACTCGAAGTTCGGCAGATCAAACCTGAAGGCTTCGTTGACCAGATCGTTCGCCTTGTTCTTGATGAGCTTGTAGCCCTGGTCGATCAGCTTGCCGGCCTCCTCCTTGACGTTCAGCTCCATGAGCTCCCTCACCTCGCTGCCGAGGTCGTTGACACCCGCGAGCTTGCTGAAGGCTTCCAGCGGATTGCCGTTGCGGCTGTCGATGCCCTTGAGCATCTGGATGGCCGAACCGAAGGCGGTTTCCGCATCGCCGATGTTCGGGAAGATGGCGTTGCCGTTCATGAGCCGGAATGCATCGGCAAGCAGCGGCGGCGTCTTGCTCAAGAGCGATTCGACGGTCGGCTTGAACGAAGGCGTCAGGAAGAGCACCTTCTGGGTGTTCATGTTCTGCAGGAAACCGAAATTGACCGTCTCCGCACCCGGAGGTCTCAGCAGGTCGCCCGGGAAAGCCATCCGCACGAGCTCATTCGCGGCTGCTACCGGATCGACCACGATATCCTTCTTCCACGCGCCGATACGAACGAGCGGAACGCTCAGACCGTCGGAAACGGGCGTCACCTCTCCGCTGCTGCGCTGGTGCCGCACCATCGTCCAGCTTCCATCCTTGGGAAGCACGACCGAACCCCTGGCCGCAGCCACGAAAATCGGCTGGTTCGACGCATCGGTGGCGACATTCACATCGGCCCGGTCGAGGCGCATGCGCTGCCTGGTGCCAGCAATCTTCACCGTGCACTGGATCTCCGCGCCGATGGAGCCGTTCTCGGACTGCATCAGCCCGACGAACTGGTTGACCGATATCGGCGCTCCCTGCGGAAGCAACTGCACGTAACCGACCACTCCCCTGCTTGGCACCCGGTCACTCTTGCCTCCCTCGACCACATGCTCGAGCTGGATGTCGGCATCGAAGGTGACCGCCACAAGGTTGAGATTTGGCCCCTTGTAATCCTTCGGCTGCTCGTGGATGTTTCTGACATTGAAGATGCCATGCACCACACCGGGATGGAAGGTGTAGGGGTTGCCTTTTTCGTCGAAATGATCCACGGTCACCCCGTCTGCGGCATAAACCGGCACCTTGTAGCTGAAATCGAACTTGCCGTCGCTTTCGGCCTTCCACCCGCTGTCGATACGGCACACGTAGCCGTTCGACAGACGGAACAGCGTGTAGGTGCGCACCACCTTCACACCCCATGGATAGATCATGCTCTTCACCTGGACCACCTCGTGCGAGGTACGTCCGGTGGTGACGTTGAAGAGAGCCTGGCTGGTCTGCGCGAACGCGGCGTTCCTGTTGTGCCAGTCGCTGAACATGCTCGCCCCGTAACCGCTGAGGCCAGCCTTCATAACCGGTGATGCAGGACGGAAGGGCAGTTTTGACTGGTTGACGAGGAACTCGCCGTTGAAAATGGTCGTACCCGAATGGCCAAGGGTACTTTCGTCGTGTGCCGTCCCGTTCGGCCGGTTGATGTTCAGCAACTGCACGGTCATGCCCTCGAACATATTATCCTCGCCCGGAACGAGTGAGGAGCCCGCCGTCAGTTCGAGCTGCAGACCGCCGTTCACGTAGTTCTCGAACACCGGCCGCACGTTTTCGAGGGTCGGTTTCAGCGTCTGGGGAGACTTTCCGTCGAGCACCGCAGCCGTGAACATGCCGAAAGGCAGGTTGAAGAGCGCGTAGGTTTTGCCGTCCTTCCGGTGGCGATAGGTCTCGACCAGATATTTGGCAAGCGGGATCGGCGAAAGCGGTACCTGCTCGCTGCTGAAGTTTCCGACGCGGGTCGGGAACCCATCGTTCTGGTAGTAGTTGAAGCCGACCGGCGGGTCAAATGGTGCGCCTTTCGGATCGCCAGCGGGAGTTTCGGGAGGGGTGAGGTTGAACACCGGCTCCCAGGCGACCTGCGGCACGGTAAAGGCCTGGGCGAACATGCCCTTCGTGACCACATCGAGCCCGTCAACCTGGATCGGAAAGACCGACGCGTTCGATTCGTCCTGAACGTCGACCTTGAACTGCCTGCCGAGCAGGGTCTGCTGACGGCTATTGAGAAAGTTGAAGGCTACACCCATCTGGTTTGCCTTGCTGCTCACGTCGAGCAGGGCGAAATCCTCTGCGCCCGGTCCTGCGACGATCGAAGTCGTCTGTTCAGCCATCATCGAGCGGGTGTGTGGTACCGGAGCCGGCTCGGGATCTCCATAGATCCTGCTGAAGGGACTTGATTTCGCAATATCCAGATAGGAGATCTGCTCGCCCGCCTGAGGCGGCACCTGCTCTGCAGATTTGAGCTTTTTGACCGGAAAAGCCGCGGTGAGCGGTGCAAAATGGAACGATACGCCCACTTTGTCGTTGCCACCGTGCTGCTCCCACTGCACCAGGCCGATCAGCCAGAGCCAGACGACGCTGTCCCGTTTGCCGCTTACCGATGCAACCGATTCACGACTCGCCAGGAACTGCTTCTCGAGCATGCCGAGGTTCGCCGCATAGGGATCGGGCAGGGTCGGCAAATACGAAAAGAGACCGAAACCGAGATAGAGCTTGCCCCTCTGCAGGCTGGTGAAATCGGCCTCGCACTCGGCGAACAGCACCACGCTGTTGGGCGGAGTGACCGTGAACAGGGCATTGTGCATCGCCAACCCGTATGGACGCACTTGCGGGATCTTGCTCCCTGCCGGGCTGTTGTCCATCAGCACATCGTTATCGACAAGCGCCACCTGCCGCTTCGCCTTGCCGGCAACCAGCGTCCAGAGGCTGTTCTTCGTCGAAACCGTAACCGCCGTGCCATCGACCTTGACCGGACGGTCGACCTGCATCCGGCAGGCCGTTGTGCCGACAGCCATTTCGAAACCGTTGGCTGAAGTGTTGTAGAGAAAAAGGGACTCCTTTGGCAACCGCCACTCCATCGTGGTGCCGAACCGGTTCGCCTCGTCCTGCCACATAGCGAAGTCCATCGTGGCGCCGCTTCCGTCACTCTTCAGCTCCGTCAGGCCTATCCTGCCTGGCTCGGCGAGGATGAACGGCGCCGGCAACGAAATGCGCCGGTCACGCAGGTTGACCGTAGCCGCATCGAGGCCGGGTCCGCAACTGACGATGAGCGCACCGTTGCCATCGGCTTCCGGAGGAGCGGTGATATCGATCTTCGCCGCGGGCAGGCACCACCAGCTTCCGAGCACGGGTGCGCTTCCCTCGACATTGAA
Organism: Chlorobiaceae bacterium; assembly: GCA_013334925.1. Taxonomy (GTDB): domain Bacteria; phylum Bacteroidota; class Chlorobiia; order Chlorobiales; family Chlorobiaceae; genus Chlorobaculum. The sequence continues at coordinate 12,053 of JAAXWP010000013.1, read as the reverse complement.
AAAGGTCGAAAGGCACGCGCTGACCGTAAATTCCGCAGTATCGCACTGCACAGGAATGGCCAGACGGTTGACAAAGGGGAAAAACGTGCTGTTCTGGGCTCCCTTGTAAATGAATCCGGCCTTGTGTCCATACACGTTCCAGGACGAGGGCGCAACATCGAGAATCTGCTTCGTGCCACCCTTGAAGCTGAAGCGGAAACCGATCGGCAGCGTGATCCCGGACTTTCGGGCATCGTCACCGTATGGACTTGCCGGGTCGCTCGCAAACGATGCGTTCTGTTCGAGCTGCAGCTCACACAGGGCATTCGTTGTTGCGGCCACGGTAAGCTGGCCGTTCACGATCTGCGGATCGGCATCCAGCGTGATCTTGCCGCCCTTCACCCGCAATCCGCAATAGTAGGCGGCGTCCGCAGACGGATCGAATACCCTTGCGCTGATCCAGACCGAGTCGGGCACGACGGTATAACTCTTCGTGACCTCGACCGGCAACGAATTCGCAAGCACGAACTTCGGATTGCGGAAAGTCGCCTTGAACAGGATGGCCGGAGTCGCCCAGCCCTCGATGTAGAGTGGAATGAGCTTCTCGGTGCGGACGTAATCGAAATAGAAATCCTGGCCGGAGCTGTCCAGGAAGGGACCTTTCGTCACCACCCTCACGCCGGCAGCCGCCTCGGTGGCGCTCCCCGGAACCTGGGTTGTCCTGATGGGCAGGGTACGCATGAAGACCTGTACCTCGCTTGCGGCACCGGGTCTGATGCGGTTGACAATCTCGTCGAGCTTCCTGATACGCGCGTCGCCAACGCTGGATGGTGCGTAGATATCGCTTCGGCGGAACAGGAACTCCTGGTTGCGAACAGAGGCCGGGTCCTGTCGAAGCAGCGCCTGAGCGAGCGTCTCCTGAACCTGTTCAAGAGACTTCTCCTCCTGTGGGCTTCCGGTAACAATCTGACCGGTCAGGGCGGAAAGCAGCGTAGAGAGGTTGTTTTCAGGCATGGCAGGTAAACTTTCAGATGAAACGTGGCCGAGATCGAAAACGAAAACCCTTGACGTATCGGAAAGGCGGAACTACATCCTCAAGACGAGGTTAAGCAGACGGAGGAAACCTGAGAAACGGGAACGGGAACAATCATCACTTTTCAGAAACGTCCGGAACAGGCGTCCGGTCAGTGCCTGGCAGCACAGAATAAAGGCAGGGCAATGCTGCGGATGATCAACTTTTGAATTTAGCTAAAAAATCCGTCACATAACGCAAGCACTACACCACGCAACAGATAATCTTAACTAATCGGAAGGTTACACACTTAACCCGGCCACCCACTCACCATCACCGACAGTATTACCGCAGCAACAGCGCCGTATTTTTGCCATAAGATCAGAACAAGGCGCCGGCCCTGCAACCGAAAAACCACATCAGCCATACAGAGCTGGCGCTGTTCATCCGGACACAGTTTTCTGAAATTTCACACACATCGCTTGGAAAAAGAACGATCGTTTATAAATTATTAAAGAACGATCGTGCACAAACCATAACCCTGTCGAAAGAGGATCACTGCATGGCAAGACCGAAAAAAGTAGCCACCGATGACATCCTGGATGCCATCGAACGGGTCGTCGTCAAGTATGGCGCCGCAAGGCTCTCCATCGATGCGGTTGCCCAGGAGGCGGGCATCAGCAAGTCCCGGGTTGTGCTCGACTACAAATCGAAGACCGCCCTGCTCGAGGCGCTGATCGACCGTGACCTGCAACGTGAGACGGCGCGTATCGAATCAGCTCTCGAGTCGGTTGCCGACACGCCGCATCCGGAGCTGTTCGCCCGGGTCAAGCTTGCCGAACAGGCTCCCGACGATACCGAACGGGCTATCGTTATGGCGATCACCTCATCGATGGCGAGCGAAGTGTCGCTGAAACGGAGATTGCAGGATTGGGTCGCCCATGATCTGCAGGCCATGGACTCCGGGGCAAAACCGGAAACAGCCCGCCTTGCCTTCTTTGCCCTCATCGGGTTCAGTTGCCATGAATGGTTCGGGCTCATCGACTGGAACGACGAGCAGCGCCTGTCGTTTATGGAACAGATCCGCTCCATGTATACATCCTGTCCGGAAAACCAGCTGAAAAACCCACCGGACTCACATAAAGCATAAGCATCATCATGAAAAGGTCGTACATCATCGTTGCCATCCTCGCACTCCTCTTTGCCGGCTGGTATCTGTGGCCGAAAGGTGACAAGAATGGGCAACCCGGTCCGAACCCAATGCCGGAGGTCAGCGTCGTAACCATGAAAACCGGGCCGCTCGTGCTGACCAGGGACCTGCCGGGGCGCACCTCAGCCGTGCGCATGGCCGAAATCCGTCCGCAGGTCAGCGGTATCATCACGAAACGCTTCTTCGTCGAAGGAAGCACCGTCAAACAGGGGCAGCAGCTCTACCAGATCGACCCCGCGCCTTACCAGGCCGCCTACAACAGCGCCAGGGCCAACCTCGGCAAAGCCGAATCCAACCTGAGGTCCGTGCAGGCAAAAGCGGCCAGGTACGAAGAGCTGGTCAAGATCGGCGGTGTCAGCAAACAGGAGTACGACGATGTGAAGGCGAGCCTCGGCCAGGCAAAGGCAGATGTCGCCATTGGCAGATCCGAAGTCTCCACCGCAAAGATCAACCTCGACTACACGAAGGTCATGTCCCCGATCAGCGGTCGGATAGGCCAGTCGAAACTGACAGAGGGTGCGCTGGTCAACGCCAGCCAGACCGATCCGCTCGCGGTAGTGCAGCAGCTCGACCAGATGTACGTCGACGTTTCACAGTCGAGCGCGGAGCTGATGCGCCTGCGCCAGTCACGCCCTGACGGTTCCGCCACGGAAAGCACACCGGTCCAGCTGCTGGTGGACGGCAAGCCAACGGGACGCACCGGCACGCTGAAGTTCTCGGATGTGACGGTGAACCCGACCACCGGAACGGTCCTCTTGCGCGTGCTCTTCCCGAATCCAGACCACGTGATCCTCCCCGGCATGTTCGTTCACGCCCGCATAGAACAGTCGAAGAACGACCACGCGCTGCTCGTACCGCAAAAATCGGTGAGCAGAAACGCCGACGGTTCGGTTTCCGTCTGGGTAGTCGGACCGGACGGCAAGGCAAACCCGCGCCCCATCACCGTATCAGAAGTTGTCGGCGACAAATGGCTGGTAGAGGGCGGGCTCAAAGCGGGCGAAAAGGTCGTCTACGAGGGGGTCATGAAAATCCAGCCCGGCATGAAGGTCAAAACCGTCGAAGCGGTGCAGCCAGCAGTTCCGGCTAAGTAAATCAATCTCATTAACGAATCGATCCCATGTCCGGATTTTTCATCGAGCGGCCAGTATTTGCGTGGGTGATCTCCATCTGCATCATGCTGGGAGGTATCATCGCCATCAACACGCTCCCGGTCGAACAATACCCGCGTATCGCGGCACCGACCATCAACATCAACGCCACCTACCCCGGTGCATCCGCCGAAGCGGTAGAAAACAGCGTCACGCAGGTCATCGAACAGGCGCTCACCGGTATCGACCATCTCCGGTATTTCAGCGCTGGCAGCGATTCGAACGGCAACGTGACCATCACGGTGACCTTCGAGCCCGAAGCCAACCCCGACATCGCCCAGGTGCAGGTGCAGAACAAGTTGCAGACGGTCATGTCAAACCTGCCGCAGCAGGTCCAGCAGCAGGGCATCAAGGTCACCAAGGGCGACACGGGGTTCCTGATGGTGGTCGGCGTCTATTCGGAGGACGGCCGCACCGATGAATACGCGATGAACGATTTCATCAACTCGAAGCTCCTCGATCCGCTCAGCCGCGTTCCCGGCGTCGGCAACATCCAGGTGTTCGGCCAGCCCTACTCCATGCGCATCTGGCTCGATCCCCATCGCCTCACGAGCTTCAACCTCACCACCACCGAGGTACAGGCGGCCATCACCGCGCAGAACGCGGACGTCTCGGCAGGCCAGCTCGGCGGAACCCCTTCGGTGCCCGGCCAGCAGCTGAACGCCACCATCACGGCGCAGTCGCGCCTGAAGAGCGTCAGCGACTTCGAGCAGATCATCCTGAAAGTCAATACCGACGGCTCGCAGATCCGCCTGAGGGATGTCGCCCGCGTCGAACTCGGCGTGCAGAACTACGACATGACCACCCGATTTAACGGCAAACCGGCCGCCGGCATGGCCATCACCCTGGCGACCGGCGCCAACGCCCTGAACACCGCGAACCTGGTCAAAGCCAAAATGGCTTCGCTGAAGCCCCTCCTGCCTCCGGGCGTTCAGGTTGTCTACCCGTTCGACACGACGCCGTTCGTCAAGACCTCGATCGAAGGCGTCGTGCACACCCTCATCGAAGCGGTGATCCTCGTCTTCTTCGTCATGTTCCTGTTTCTCCAGAACTTCCGCGCCACGCTGGTCCCGACCATCGCGGTTCCCGTCGTGCTGCTTGGCACCTTCGGGGTGATGTCGGCCTTCGGTTTCTCCATCAACACCCTCAGCATGTTCGCCATGGTGCTCGCCATCGGTCTTCTGGTCGATGACGCCATCGTCGTGGTCGAGAACGTCGAACGGATCATGGAGGAAGAGCGCCTCTCGCCCCTCGAAGCGACCAGGAAATCGATGAAGCAGATCTCCAGCGCACTGGTCGGCATCGCCCTCGTTCTGTCGGCGGTGTTCGTGCCGATGGCATTCTTCAAAGGCTCGACCGGAACGATCTACCGCCAGTTCTCGATCACCATCGTTTCGGCCATGCTGCTCTCGGTTCTCGTCGCGCTGATCCTGACCCCTGCGCTCTGCGCCAGCCTCCTCAAGCCGTTGAACAAAGACGGCCACATCCAGGGCAGCGGCCCACTCGGCCGTTTCTTTGTCTGGTTCAATCGCGCGTTCAACCGTAACCGCGAACGATATGTGAACGGCGCACGGGTCATGACCGGCAAGGTCAACCGTTCGCTGATGGCCTTCATGCTGGTCGTGATGCTGCTGGGCCTGGTCTTCATGCGCATTCCGACCTCGTTCCTGCCAGACGAAGACCAGGGGTTCCTGTTCGTCCAGCTCTCCACACCTTCGGGCGCAACCAAGGAGCGGACGCTCGAAAGCGTGAAGACGATGGAACGTTACCTGATCGACCATGAGAAAGAGAACGTCGAGAGCGTCTTCAGTGTGACCGGCTTCAGCTTCGCCGGCCAGGGCCAGAACTCGGCCATGGGCTTCGTCCAGCTCAAGGACTGGGCCGAACGAAAGAAAAAGGGGCAGGATGTGGCCTCGATCGCCGGCAGGACGATGGGCGCCCTGTCGAGCGTGAAAGACGCCATGATCTTCGCGTTTTACCCGCCGGCCGTCATGGAGCTTGGCAACGCCTCCGGCTTCGACCTCCAGCTGCTCGACCGGACCGGTAAAGGACACGAAGCGCTGATGGCCGCGCGCAACCAGTTGCTGGGCATGGCATCGAAAGATCCGTCGCTGGTCGGCGTCCGTCCCAACGGAATGGAAGACGTGCCGCAATACAAGATCGACGTCGACCATGAAAAGGCCAGCGCATACGGGGTCTCCATAGCCGACATCAACACCACGCTGCAAACCGCCTGGGGCTCCTCCTATGTGAATGACTTTTTGCACGAGGGACGTATCAAGAAGGTCTACATGCAGGGAGACGCTCCGTACCGGATGAACCCTTCGGATGTCGACATCTGGCACGTCAGGAACTCGAAAGGCGACATGGTTCCGTTCTCCTCCTTCTCGACCGGACGCTGGAGCTTCGGTTCGCCAAAGCTCGAACGGTTCAACGGCATCTCGTCGGTCAACATCCAGGGCGCACCGGCACCCGGAGTCAGCTCCGGCGACGCCATGGCCACCATGGCAAAACTGGCGGAAAAACTGCCCGAAGGGTTCGGTATCGAATGGACCGGACTCTCCTACGAAGAGCGCGCTGCCGGCCAGCAGACCATGCTGCTCTACTCGATCTCCCTGCTCTTCGTTTTCCTGTGCCTCGCCGCCCTGTATGAAAGCTGGAGCGTGCCGCTCGCCGTCATGCTGGTGGTGCCGCTCGGCGTTCTGGGCACGGTGCTGGCGACCTTCATCGCCGGCCTGTCCAACGACGTCTATTTCAAGGTCGGACTTCTGACGACCGTCGGCCTCACGGCAAAAAACGCCATCCTCATCGTCGAGTTCGCCAAAACCCTCTACGACAACGGTATGCCGCTTAAAGATGCCGCACTGAGCGCTGCCGGCCAGAGGCTTCGCCCCATCGTCATGACCTCCATGGCCTTCATCCTGGGCGTTACGCCGCTCGCCTTCTCGACAGGAGCCGGTTCGGCAAGCCAGCACGCCATCGGTATCGGTGTGATGGGCGGCATGCTTTCCGGAACGGTGCTGGCGATCTTTTTCGTCCCGCTGTTCTACATCCTTGTTCAATCGCGGTTTACCCGGAAACCCGCCACCGATATGGCAGCAAACCAAAACATAAAAGGTTCGAACGATGAACAGTAAACCGCTGCTTTCGATCTGCCTGGCGGCAACCACCCTCACGGGCTGTTCGCTCGCGCCAAACTACCAGCGCCCGACGCCCCCGGTCAGCGCAAAATGGCCAGCCTCGGCCGGCACGGACTCCACATATGCAGTAAATCCGGCAACCGGCAGGCAACTGAATACCGTTCAGATCGGATGGCGGGAGATGTTCCAGTCACCGAAGCTGCAACGCCTCATCGAGGCCGCCCTGACGAACAACCGTGACCTGCGCATTGCCACGCTCAACATCGAGGTGGCCCGCAACACCTACCGCATCAAGCGAGCGGACCTCCTGCCATCGATCGACGCCACGGGCAGCTACACCCGGCAACGATTGTCCGAAAGCACGAGCGGCACAGGCAAAACGGAAACCACCTCGACCTATGTTGCCGGCATCGGCGCCACAGCATACGAAGTGGATCTTTTCGGACGGGTGCGAAACCTCGGCAGCAGCGCCATGAACAAGTACCTCGCCACCGAAGAGGGGCGCAAAGCCGCACAGACAGCACTGGTCGCCGAAGTCGCGAACGCCTACCTGACTTACCTGGCTGACGTCGAATTGTTGCAACTGACCGAGAACACGCTCAGAACCCGGCAGGAAGCAAACGACCTCATCAGGCGCAGTTTCGACCTGGGGTCAAAGTCGCGTCTGGACGTTGCACAGTCCTCCATGCTGGTCGAAGCCGCCCGTGCGAGCCGTGCGCAATACCAGCGCCAGGTCGAACAGGACAAGAACGCACTGACACTGCTGGTCGGCAAAGAGATCGATCCTGCGCTTCTCGAACCGGAAAAACTTGCCCAGGTCCAGGTGATGGAAACGCTCCCTGCAGGCATTCCGGCAGTCGTCCTGCTCGAACGACCGGACATCCTGCAGGCGGAGTATGCCCTGAAAGCGGAAAACGCCAACATCGGTGCGGCACGGGCGGCATTTTTCCCAAGCATCAGCCTCACCGGTTCGGCCGGATATGCCAGCACAAGCCTTTCCGACCTGTTCGTGGCCGGTTCAAGCGGCATCTGGAGTTTCGCCCCGAAGGTGACGCTTCCGATCTTCCAGGCTGGACGACTGCGATCCAACCTCAGGCTTGCTGAAAACAACCGGGATATCGCCCTCGCGCAATACGAAAAAGCGATCCAGACCGCATTCCGTGAAGTTGCCGACGCCCTCGTAGCCCGTGCTACTTACACCGAACAGCTGCAAGCCCAGCGCGCGCTGGTAAGGGAAAGCGAACAGGCCGAAACGATCACGAAAGCCCGGTATGCGCACGGAATCGACAGCCATTTTGCGCTCCTCGACGCCGAACGGTCGCTCTATGAAGCGCAGCAGAACGAGATCCTCGTGCATCAGCGGAGCCTGGCAAACCTGATCGACCTGTACAAAGCCCTCGGTGGAGGCTGGAAATAACGCAGCCCGACCAAAACCGAATCATGAGACTGTTTCGGAAGCGAAACAGCGTTATAACCTAGAAAAGGGTAATGAAGAGCCGTGCCAGCTATCCATAAGCATCATATTGAAAGAGATGCGGATTTTCCAACCCGCCACTGAACGGCGGTCAGGAATGACCGCCCACCTTCATTGGTGCTGAACCCGACTCCTGAGAGAGTCTCATAGCCACCACTCCCGATCGAATAAAAAAGTCGAATTTTTTTAAAAATCAGGCTATGATATTTCCAGACTTTCCGTATATTGAGTCCACTTGATTGAGGAGTGGCCAAATTGGTAAGGCTCCTGATTCTGGATCAGGCAATTCCAGGTTCGAGTCCTGGCTCCTCAGCAAAAAGACACGGCATGTTCCGTGTCTTTTTTTTTTGCCCTCCCGTAAGCATCGCTCTCGGATCAGCCTTTCTATTTGTTCAGAGTACGAGCACTTCTTCACGAAGCCATTTCGCTTGCTGTAGAACGTCCCCTATTTTTTCTCTCCCGTAAGCAAATCATGTTTTTCAATTGCCCTGGGCTTCAGCCCGGGGGTCAATGCAACCATAATAATCCGGGCTTTAGCCCAACATCCTCAACGGCTGCCACCGGGCTTCAACCCGGCACTCTTCACATCACTTCATACCTGCAACCAACATCATCCTCCCCTATCACCGACTCATCAACCGTGCTCTTCTGAGCTGAAGTTGAGTTTGTTGTGAATGTCCCCTTGTTTCTTTTTCAATTGCCCCCGGCTTCAGCCGGGGGGTCAATGCAACCATATTAATCCGGGCTTCAGCCCAACCGCCTCAACGGCTTCCACCGGGTTTCAACCCGGCACTCCTCACATCACTTTATTCCCGCTACCAACATCATCCTCCCCTGCCACTGGCTCATCACAGCGCATTTCTGTGCTGAAGTTGTATTTGTTGTTAACGTCCCCTTGTTTCTTTTTCAATTGCCCCCGGCTTCAGCCGGGGGGTCAATGCAACCATATTAATCCGGGCTTCAGCCCAACCGCCTCAACGGCTTCCACCGGGTTTCAACCCGGCGTTCCTCACATCACTTCATTCCCGCAACCAACATCATCCTACCCTGCCACCGGCTCATCATCCATGCTATTCTGAACTGAAGTTGTGTTTGTTGTGAACATCCCCTATTTTATCCATCATGGGATATTTCCCCGAACGACCCTAAATCCATGAAATGGGCTTCTAAGAACTGGATGATAAAAGTCACGTGATCCACAGCGAAGTGATTCAGGAGAACTGTGCCATGAACCACCACGTAAAGATTTAGCACTTTTTTCATTAATTTTATACCAATCGTCCATCCATTCCCAAACGTTTCCTGCGAGATCATTTATACCTTCTGGTGATGCCCCTGCAGGGCACCTGCCTACTGGGGTAGTCGTCCCAAAAATATCACCGTAGTTTGCTCTTTGTGAAGTAGGCGGCTTATCACCCCACGGGTATCGCCGTCCTGATTTTCCCATAGCAGCATATTCCCATTCAATCTCAGTTGGTAGCCTGTATATCTCTTTTTCAACACCATTACTTTCCAACATTGACAACCACAAACAATAAGCACGTGCACCAAACCATGTAACTCCGACAACAGGATGCTCGTCGCCTCCAAATTTCCTATCTCCATCAAATCTTGACTGTAAATAATTTGATAGATTTTTTTGTTTCTTTATAGTATCTATTAGCCCCTTAATTTGCGACTCTTGAGCCAACATCTCTATAGAATAATTAAGGAAATCTAAATCTATCTTCTTTTGTATGTTCGGATGAATACCGGTATGTAGATAGTTAATAAATAGACGATATCTCCTATTCGTAACTAAATACTTTGACATATAATATCCTTTAACATACTCATGTTTTCCCGTCAATTCACAAGCGAATGATCCCGCATCAACAAGTATATACTCCGCTTGATTTTCAATAATATTTCTAAAAGATTTTGGATGATCCAACAAAGAATTGGAATATTGAAGATGATCTGTTTTACGATTTTCCGGATCAAGTGTCAGCAAAACCTCTTCTGCACGAGAAGCAATATCATAATTTTTATTATGGCACTGAGATTTAAAAATTTTTATAGAATCATAAGCTTCTACTTGCCCTATAGAAAACAAACAATCAAGAATGAGGCGTTGGCATATTTCAGTAGTATCTGGATCCAATAATTTCTCGCATAGTGAGGACACTTTCTTTTGAGGAGCCTCATCAATAATATATCCGAGCAACAACGTTTTTTTAGGAGGAAGCGGTTGATCTCTAACACCTTCTATTAATTTCCCCATAAATAAATCAAATATTTCAGCATCGCTCTGTGCAAAAAAGAACCTCAAAGGTTCACTCCACCAATCCTCACCAAATACATTGACGATCATATCAATGTATCCACCAGTTCGCCGACACCTTTTTATCCATTCAATACTTGCGAGATATTCTCTAAATGACTTATGTCTAAACATATAATTGGTAGAAGTCTCAGATAAAAGAGCGGCCCTTTTCACAAGATTTTCACAAAATTCTTTTGCTGCTGGAGGAGTAAATTGACGGTCTGCAAGGCTTGATAGTTCCGGCTCCATTTTATTTATCATATCTTTTTTACTTGCCTCGTCCTTTTGCAAATCATTCTGCATCCACCATGCTATTGGGGTAAGTACCAATCGTGATTGCCCTGCAGTTAACGGGGATTTTATATCTTTTGATTTATCGCGTAACTGAAGCATGTAGTCCAATGCAGATCCATACAAATCTATCCTACCAGAAGGAAGAAAACCGTTCTTTTTCCATAATAATGCCATAAGTTGAAGAATCATAGGAATGCCCGCCAGCTGTCGCAATCCTCTATTTTTCTCATCCTTTAGTGCAGTAATTATCTGTTCGCTCTTATTTTTCGCTTTTTCTTTTTGCGCTTTCTTCCATGCAGAAATATCAATATTATTTTCTTTATCATCCAGCAAATAAGCAGCCTCAAACCATCTATGCAAAAAATCCTCTTGTTGTTCAACAGAAAAGTCAAGCACATCAGCTCTCTTATGACTTGACATCAATCGTATATCATATTTTTTCAAACTATCAACTCCATAACCACTCCTTCTCGAAGTCACCACAAAATACCCATCCAACATAGTTGTCAATGAGCGATCAATCCACTTACATGCAGCCTCTCTAGCTTCGTGGTCACTAATCTCATCTAGTCCGTCAAATAAAACAAAAGATTTTTTCTGCAGCCATTTATCAAAAAGAAATGCATCTATATCAAGTTGACATTGTTTCGCATATCGTGCCAGATTCTCTGAAAGATTTTCAGTTATCACAAGAAGACGAAGCGGAAAATAAAAAACCTGTGGCCGTCTATTAAACCCCAATCTTCGACATCTTCTTCTGTCAAGTGCGCAAAATGCGTAATACTGAAGCAAAGTAGTCTTTCCTGCTCCAGAATCACCAATCACCAGAAGCATCCTTCTGTCATTATTGAACGCCCTCTGAACAATTTCATCCGGAGTATGTTCATCACTTGCTGAATTTTGAAACTTATCAGCCTCTGACGGAAGATCAACAATATTAATACTCTCAACAAAATGAAGCTGAACAAAAGTACCATCATTAAGACCTACTCTTATATTTTCGACTCCACCAGGCAATCCAGGCATACTTATCCAGCCCAAATCCTCACTAATAAATGACCTATACTTTTTCAGTTTTTTCTTAATAAAAAAGAATGTTTTACCCCAATGTTGATACCATGCAAAAAACAGCCCACCAACACTCACTAAGCACCCAAATATAGCAACAAGTGATTGAGCTGTCCAGTACTTAATACTAAAAAATGAAATCGCATCACTTTCTAGACCAACAGTAGTTTTCTGAACACCAATTTTATCATTCTCTTCTTTCATTACTTTTACATTGTCAGAATAACACAACACATATGGAGCAGCGATAACAGATCTTGAATCTACTCCGCCCGATAATTGAACAACAATATTATCTAATGAAAGCGGAATAAAAAGAACAAAAAACAATATTACCACACCAAAAAGGGCAGATATTTTTCTTTCCCAAAATCTCATAACTAAGACATTGATATTATAGAAGCAATAATTACAATTTAAAAT
>JAAXWP010000012.1 GCA_013334925.1 Chlorobiaceae bacterium | reverse complement strand
CCTTGTCTATCCCAGATGACCGGATATCCGAAGTCAGATACCCCGTTCCGGCAAACACGCCCGTACGGTACATCGTCTGGCCGCATCCGCAGGCGCTCAGGTCCGAACCCGCCTGCAGCGTGCTCCGATAGCCCTCTTCACGGATGCGCTCTCCGCCGCTCTTCTGCTCACCCATGATACGGCTTCCCGTCGTCCGGCTCCACCACGAGCCCGGCTCGCGACGCTGACCCGGCGCGCTCCAGCCGTACGCCTGGCGCTCGTGGAAACGCGGCATCGACTCCAGGCCCAGCACCGGCACCGCCGTCGCGCTCGCCTGCACCACCCCCAGCGTCTCCGGTGTCGGAATTACCACAACCGGAATCACAACTGTTCCCGGCGCTGTTGTACCCGGATCCGGGGTCAAGTCTGTCGGTGGATTTGTCGGTTCAGGGATCACCTCGGCAGGCGATACCGTCGTTCCCGACTGTGTCACCACCAGGTACCAGTTCCCGTCACTGGCCTTCACAAGCGATGCCTGAGCACCGTCATGGAAATTGCTCGTATCCAGCACAAACACACCGCCCCCATCCGTACTGCCAGTGACCTGCACCACAAGGATGCCGTTCGTATCCGTTCCCGTCAACGCAACCGACTGATCTGGTGACGTGTTGTTCACTGTCACGTTTGTGGTCCCGACTGCCATGTCCACCACCAGCAGGTCATGGCTGTCCAGATTCGTGTTGCCAAGGATATGATCCGAACTAAGTGCTGCGTCAAGCCTTAGTTTTGAATTGCTACCCCCAGTGTAGATGCCACTGGTATAGGATGTGCTATATGGATTTTTTCTCTGGATCGTGACCCTGTCATCAGCGACTCCATCTACCAGCGTCACCGTCCCGTTGTTGCTCAGGTTACCGATGATCACATACTGACCGGGAGAGTTGCCCGTCGCCTTGACAGTCGACGTCTCATCGATCATCATTTGCAATCTGGGAAGTTTAGGTGTCGTTGTTTCAGTAACATTATCACTTGCTTTCAGGGTTCTGCTCGGACCCAGATCGACGACAGAGCCATTCGTTACATCAATTTTTTCCCAATTGATGATCTGCTGATCAACCAATCGACCTTGCCAATAGTCAAAAACCAGTGTATCTGTGCTTACAATAGGTACTGTCGGTATAAAAAGCTTTGCATATCCGCCATCGAGCACCGGAACTTTCGAGATGTCAGGAAAATGATCGCCCTGACTGTCATGAACACCTTTCAGAATAAATGTATCATTACCATATCCAAGATCTACCTTACCGAGCATGCTTGCTTCATATGAAAGCATAATCTTATCATCAGCATTTTCTATATAACTAAACCAATTATTATATGTATGGAACAAATCCGTACTCTGCACATAACCAGTCGCACCAGGCACATTAAAATAGCGTCCTGACCGATACGCTGTCGATAATAATGCGTAACCCTTTGGATCCCCATTTTTATCTATTCCAGAGATCTTACCATTACCAGTCACATTGAGAAGCATTGGACCAGCAAACGAAAGAATCCCTATTGCATACTCACCGGTAACGGTTTGAGCGCTGATATTACCGGTAATAATCATGGCTGATTTATTAAAATCGGGATCTGGAGTGATAGACACACTAGTAGAACTTGCCAATGTACCGCTATAGTCCCTAAAAAGACCTCCTGGGCAATTGATTCCTATGGCAATAGGTTTATAGGTGCTTAAGCCATAGTTTATAGTCGATGCGGCATTCAGATTCTGTACATTAACATTACCACTCAACTCATCACCAACAGAAAGAAACATTGACTGAGGGCTTGCTTCAGAAGAATTGTAACTCAATGATATCCCTTCAACGACAATCTGATCTGCTCGTTCCCCATAAGCTTCTATTGAGCCCGACATCCTTCCATCAATCCTTATTCCGCAACGCATATAATTTTCATTCCCAACAGCAAATATATTCGTATCGCCATAATCCAGATTTTTCGATGTTATTTTAATTAATCCAGAAAGATCACCCGCAATATACAATGTCGAATATTTAATGCTTGAACTGGGAAGACCAATTCCAGTATCAATTGCCATCTGATATCTTGTAACATTATTTACATCAACAATCAAAGACAGCTTCAAGTCACCAAAAACATCGACAGCACCATCGCATATAAAAGGAGTATTTGTTGTTATAGTAGTTCCCTTAATACTATCATCAATTGTTATGATATTTTGCGCATATTCAACACGATTCATAGCATATCGAAATGTCCCTGGGTCATCAGTATCCGCAGTGTTAGTCACCGTATAATTCGCAGCGTAACTCTTCTGGTGATAGAGCCCCATCAACAACAGCAACATCAGCAATGTGCGCTTTTTCATCTTGCGATCCTCCTTGCGTTCAGCGGTTGAATGGCACGCTGATTTCGAGAACCAAGGCCTGAAGCTAATGATGGCCGCAACGGGGTGAGCCTTCGGGCAGGTGGCTGGCACGTGGCCAGATGCCGACAGGACGAGCGAGCTTTATCGAATTGGGGCAAATAGGGAATCTCAATGGATTCCGGAGAGTGGGCGACAGCATAAAGCCGCGCCACTGGGCGGGAAAGTCGGTTTTCAGGCAACATGGGGGAACTGTTCTGAAAATGACGGTATAATGTTACTTCTCAATCTCCTTTGAATATACCACAGGCAACTCCCAATATCACAGCAAAGTTTCGATACCTGTCTGCTTTATCAGGTAATACCAGATACCACCTGTTGCATACTCAACATCGGCGTGTGGCTTCCGGTTCCGGCTTTTCGCTCAGAACAAGAACTGCATCTTACCTACCAGCTCTTGCGGATGCCGGCGGTGATGGTGTAATCTCTGCCCGAATAACCGTCCACTCCCGACATCATCCCCACCTTCGCATAGTACTCCAGGCACTCTGGACGCCGGTTCCGACTCACGACACCGATCGATCCACCAAGCCACGTCCGGTCTCGCGACACCCGGTAGCTCTGGCCGATCTCCTCGTAGTTCACCTCCGGCGACGGGCCAAAGTCCCGCACCGCGTTTACCTCGAACACCGGGCTCACGCACCACCCTTTCGGCAGCACCGTGCCCGTCAGACCAAGACGCCCCGTCAGACCCGATTGCGTCTTCACCTCCGCCCGGCTCGCCGGCTCCATCGTCACCCGGTACCCGTCGATCCGCTGCCACATCACCTGCGCCTGCGGCTCCAGCACCAGATGCTCCCCCGCTTTCAGGAACAGGCCCCCTTCGACCGAGGCTCCGAGGCTCCACGTCTTCGCGCTGCTGCTGGTCCCATCTCCGAACTTCAGGTCGATGTCGTACGTGTTCGCCTGCACCACCCCTTCGACATACCACCGCTCACGATGCTCCGCGCTCGCATAGAGGCCTCCGCCAACGCTGTACACATCCATGCTTCCCTTGTCTATCCCAGATGACCGGATATCCGAAGTCAGATACCCCGTTCCGGCAAACACGCCCGTACGGTACATCGTCTGGCCGCATCCGCAGGCGCTCAGGTCCGAACCCGCCTGCAGCGTGCTCCGATAGCCCTCTTCACGGATGCGCTCTCCGCCGCTCTTCTGCTCACCCATGATACGGCTTCCCGTCGTCCGGCTCCACCACGAGCCCGGCTCGCGACGCTGACCCGGCGCGCTCCAGCCGTACGCCTGGCGCTCGTGGAAACGCGGCATCGACTCCAGGCCCAGCACCGGCACCGCCGTCGCGCTCGCCTGCACCACCCCCAGCGTCTCCGGTGTCGGAATTACCACAACCGGAATCACAACTGTTCCCGGCGCTGTTGTACCCGGATCCGGGGTCAAGTCTGTCGGTGGATTTGTCGGTTCAGGGATCACCTCGGCAGGCGATACCGTCGTTCCCGACTGTGTCACCACCAGGTACCAGTTCCCGTCACTGGCCTTCACAAGCGATGCCTGAGCACCGTCATGGAAATTGCTCGTATCCAGCACAAACACACCGCCCCCATCCGTACTGCCAGTGACCTGCACCACAAGGATGCCGTTCGTATCCGTTCCCGTCAACGCAACCGACTGATCTGGTGACGTGTTGTTCACTGTCACGTTTGTGGTCCCGACTGCCATGTCCACCACCAGCAGGTCATGGCTGTCCAGATTCGTGTTGCCAAGGATATGATCCGAACTAAGTGCTGCGTCAAGCCTTAGTTTTGAATTGCTACCCCCAGTGTAGATGCCACTGGTATAGGATGTGCTATATGGATTTTTTCTCTGGATCGTGACCCTGTCATCAGCGACTCCATCTACCAGCGTCACCGTCCCGTTGTTGCTCAGGTTACCGATGATCACATACTGACCGGGAGAGTTGCCCGTCGCCTTGACAGTCGACGTCTCATCGATCATCATTTGCAATCTGGGAAGTTTAGGTGTCGTTGTTTCAGTAACATTATCACTTGCTTTCAGGGTTCTGCTCGGACCCAGATCGACGACAGAGCCATTCGTTACATCAATTTTTTCCCAATTGATGATCTGCTGATCAACCAATCGACCTTGCCAATAGTCAAAAACCAGTGTATCTGTGCTTATAGACGGTACTGTTGGAAAAATAAGCTTCGCATATCCGCCATCGAGCACCGGAACTTTTGTGATGTCAGGAAAATGATCGCCCTGACTGTCATGAACACCTTTCAGAATAAATGTATCATTACCATAACCAAGATCTACCTTACCGAGCATGCTTGCTTCATATGAAAGCATAATTTTATCATCAGCGTTTTCATTCCACAGCGTCTGACCAATATTTCCATGAAACAAACCTGTACTCTGCACATAACCAGATGAAGCGCCATTTGCGTTAAAATAGAATCCAGATCGATACGATGTCGATAATATTGCGTAACCCTTTGGATCCCCATTTTTATCTATTCCAGAAATCTTACCATTACCGGTCACATTGAGAAGCATTGGACCAGCAAAAGAAAGAATACCTACTGCGTACTCACCAGTTAAGGTTTGAGCTGTAATACTCCCAGTAATCATCATAGCTGATTTTTCAAAATCTGGATCAGGAGTGATAAACACTACACCGTTTGACAATTTACCGCTATAGTCCTTAAAAAGGCCTCCAGAACTATTGATACCTATGGCAATCGGTTTATAGGTATTTGAACCAACCATAATTGTCTGTGCAGTGTTCAGATTCTTTACATTAACACTGCCACTCAACTCACCACCCACAGAAAGAAACATAGATTGCGGGTTCGCTTCAGAAAAATTGAATGCCATTGATATCCCTTCAACGGCAATCTGATCTGTTCGTTCTCCATAAGCCTCTATTGTACCTGACAAATTTCCATCAATTCTTATTCCGCTTTTCATTGCATAAATATTTCCAATTGCATATATGCCCTTATAACCATAACTCTGATCAGTTGACGTTATTTTAATCAATCCAGATAGATCGCCTGCAATATACATTGTAGAATATTTTGAAGACGGATATCCAAAACCTTGCCCAGTATTAATTGCTGTGTAAGAGCCTATATCTTGATTCACATTGCAAATCAAGTCAAGCATCAAGTCACCAATAACACCAATACCACCATTGATTGTAAAAGGAGTACCAGTGGTTATTTTACGACCCTTAATACTTTCATCAATTATTATGTTATTCATTTCATATTGAAGACGATTCATAGCATATCGAAATGTCCCTTGTTCATCAGTATCCGCAGTGTTAGTAACCGTAAAATTTGTATCAGCGTAGCTCTTCTGGTGATAGAGCCCCATCATTAACAGCAACATCAGCAATGTGCGCTTTTTCATCTTGCGGCCCTCCTTACGCTCAGCGGTTAAACGGTATGGCGATTTCGAGAGCCATAGTCTGACGCTAATGACTTGCGCAACGGGGTGAGCCTACGGGCAGGTGGCTGGCACGTGGCCAGATGCCGACAGGACGAGCGAGCTTTATCGAATTGGGGCAAATAGGGAATCTCAGTGGATTCGGGAGAATGGGCGACAGCATAAAACTGCGCCTCCAGGCGGGAAGGTCGGTTTTCAGTCAACATGGGGGAACTGTTCTGAAAATGACGGTATGTACTTACTACTTAATCACAATTCCAATATACAAAAACAGCAATAACAACCACAAAATCGCTATCAACACATACACATATATCATTATAGGTCACAATAAGACGACTAAATGAGATCACAAAGAGTGTAAGTGGGTGTAAGCAGTGGCTTCACGTCACGAAGTATGACAGCTGAAATGAATAGGTGGATGAGTAAACGAGCAGACGAGTCTCACGGCAACAACTTGTTACTATGGCCACAATAAAACGCAAAACACATAGCAGAAAGAAATGAGGCTGAGGCTGTCTCAAAAGCACCAGCAAAGCCGCTTACTGACGCCAGTTTGTTCACTTTTTCTGTCATTCTGAGTCCGGCACAGTCGGGCGAAGAATCCATCAGTATCTCGTAAGACTTTATATATCTATCACTTATAAAAGTAATCCCAAATATTCTGGATCCTTCTCCCGACAAGTCGGGATCAGGATGACATTCAGGAACAAACTCAAAATACATGTCTGAATCCCTTCTGAGACAGCCTCTAATTGTTTAAGCGTTTTCATGGCCGGAGCAATAAGCCATATCGACTACCCAAGCAAAGCTGCGGATCATTGGTCAGGCGGCGATCTCACGTGACTTGCCATTGACAACTCTGACCGAAGACCCATTTTGCGATGAGGGCTTCGATTTTTCAAGAAGCTGGTAATACAGCTCCTCGTAGTTCGTGGTCATATGCCTGAGGGTAAACCGGTTTTCGAACTCACGTCGGCAGGCTTTGCGCGAAATCGTATCGATATCATGGATAGCTTTGATAAAGTCCTGTCTGGTGTCGCAGACAAACCCGCTGCGCCCATGCCTGACCACCTCAGGAGATGACCCGCAACGGCGCACAATGACCGGTGTACCGCAGGCCAGGGCTTCGATCATGACCAGCCCGAAAGGTTCCGGCCAGTCAATGGTATTCAGCAGTCCACGCGCATTGCCAAGCAGCTCCGATTTCCGGAGGTCATCCACTTCGCCTACGAATTCGATAAGCGGACTATCGAGCAGAGGTTCGACCCGTTGTTTGAAATAGGCTTTGTCTGCCTGATCGATCTTGGCGGCGATTTTCAGCCGGACGTTGCAGGCTCTGGCCATCATGATCGCCTGGTCAGGCCGTTTTTCTTCCGAAAAGCGCCCCAGGTAGACGAAGTAGTCTTCAGGATCAGGGTTGAAGCTGTACAAATCCTTTGGATAACCGTGGTAGATGGTCTTCACCCAGTTGATGTCGGGTACAGGAATTCGCTGCGCATCGCTGATTGAGACATAGGCCATGTCCCGATAGCGCCTCAGTATGCGGGCATAGTCGGGAGTATCGAGGCGGCCATGCATGGTAAGCACGGTCGGAGTGGATGAACGGGCGGCAAAAGGCAGCGTCAGGTATTCGAGGTGCGAATGGATGATGTCGAACTCCCCTGCCATCTCTTCGTAAACCTTCGACAGCATCAGCATGTGCATGATGATCGAAGAGCGGGTCTTTCTGCCAAGACGCAGGCTTTCCGATACCGGTGCGATCAGTCTTGCACTGGTGGTGGAATCTCCCGATGCGAACAGGGTGACATCGTGACCATCGGCGACCAGTCCTTCTGTCAGGTTGTAGACAACTCTCTCGGTTCCTCCATATTTTTTGGGTGGAACGGTTTCAATAAGGGGGGCAATCTGGGCGATTCTCAGCTTTTTCATACCATCAGTCTCCTGTGCATCAGTCCGGACAGTAACTCAGACGATACGGTTGGTTGGTTTGCAGCTTGCTTGTCCTGCCATTGAGGGTACAAGGCAGGGTGAGGTCCGTATCGGCATCGATCCTGATGGATACCTCACGATGGGAAATATCAAGAAAAACGATACGATCGCGCCACCTGACCCTGAATGCCAGCCGGTCCCACTTCTTCGGTAGCCACGGATTCAAAACGATACGATCAGATTTGAGCATAAGTCCGGCGAATCCATGGATCACGGTCTGCCAGGTGCCACCGACCGCCGCCGCATGGATACCGAGATCGGTATTCTTGTGCAGATTCCTGAGATCGAACAGGGCCGTCTTCATGAAGTAACGGTACGCATTCACCCGCTCAGACACGGCAAGTCCCATCATGGCATGCGTGCAATGGCTGAGCGAAGACTTGTGCGCCGTGCGTGGTTCATAATAGTGGTAGTTGGCGAGCTTCTCTTCTTTAGTGAACGCATGGGAGAAGAGCAGCATCATGATCAGCACGTCGGCCTGCTTGATAAGCTGTGTCCTGCCGATGTTCCTGAAATTGACCCCCTGCGGAAGCACTGGATGCCCCTCACGGTCGTGGCGTTCGATCACATAATCCTTCAGTGAGAAATAACCGTCGAACTGTTCGACGAGCCCCGTTTCGGGGTCCTGAGTAAACTTGAGCTTGCGGCTGACCTTCAGCCAGTTGTCGGGTTCATGTTCCTGCAGGGCGATCCTGGAGGACACCGCTGCAAGCACATCCGGATCGGTCTTGGAAACGTGCTTGAAGAGCATGGCCGCAAGACGAAGATGCCACTTGACCAGAAAATTGGTATAGGCATTGTTGTTGACATGTTCATGGAATTCGTCAGGTCCGATGACCGTGTGAATTTCATATTCGTCACCTGGCTTTACGGTACGGCTCTCCCAGAACCTGGCGGTAAGAAACACCATTTCGAGGCCGTATCGCAAAAGAAACCCCTCGTCGCCGGTGACCCGGAAATAGCGTTCAAGGCCATAGATGACATCTGAAACGATATGGTCCTCTTCGGTGCCGGTGTAGATCAGGCGGATGGTCTTCTCGAGTTTCGATGCAAAGCGCGGGGTTACGTCTTCACCGGTCGTCGCAGATTCCCAGGCATACTTCGCGCCACGGTAACCCATTTTCTCAGCGTTCTTCATGGCTCCCGGCAATGTATTGTAGCGGTACATGAGCAGGTTTCGCGCTGTCGCCGGGAAATTGTAGACGTAAAATGGCAGGATGAAAATCTCGGTATCCCAGAATGCATGGCCAAGATATCCCTCGGAGCTGAGAAACTTGGCACCGATTCCCGTCGGTCCCGAAGGGCCGTTGATGAGCAGCTGGTAGATATTGTATCGCAGGGCCTGCTGTGCCGGTTCATCACCGTCGATATGCACATCGGCCTGCTCCCACATGGTATCCCATGCAGCCAGGTGCTCCTCGACCTCTTTTGCTGCTCCTTTACGGACATAGTCTTTGAGCTGGCAGATCGTATCCTTGAACAGACTTTCGGCAGGAAACTCCCTGCTTGTTGCGACGACTGCGAGCTTCTCAAACTCATAGGAACGGCCCCGCACGGCGTCAATACTGATCTCACTGGTGAATTTTTCACCATAGATCCTCGGCTCCCACTGTAAAGGAACCCCTTCGGGCGAAACCAGCTTCCAGGATGCAGCTTCGGCAATCCTGATTCCTCGCTCACGGGTTTTCATCTCCAGGTACATGAAGTTCCTGCCCCGCTCGATCTTTTCGAGCTGGAGATGCTTGTACAATTCACGGGGGAAGTAACCGCGGTTGAACACTTCGCCATTCAGGCCGGAAAGTACCCGTATGTTTCCCGAGAAGTTTTTTGGAGTGACTTTGACCTTCATGTACCCTCGATGAGGATTGTGCATAAAGGCAAGGCGGGATATTTCAATCGAAAGAATCTTTCCCGCAGGATTTCTGAACACCGTTCTGCGATGCAGGATACCCTTCTTCATGTCGAGTGTCTGCTCATGAGAGATCGCTTTGCAGGTGGTCTGGCAGAACTTCTCCCCTTCATGCCACACCGACACGTCGGTCCACATCGGACACTTTACCAGCTCTTCGACATCCGATTCTGATTTGTCGAATACCCCGGCGAGATACATACCGCCGCAGTGACCGGGTGGCAGCTCTTCAAGGCTGCCCCTGATGTTCAGATACCCATTGCCAATGGTCATGATCGTTTCGTTGACCTGTATGGCTTTCCTGGTTTTTCTGAAGCCTTTCAACCTGAGAAGCCACTCTTCGGGCGAAAGTTCAAATAGTCCTCCGGTACCGCTCTCTGATAGAGCAGAACGTGTCGTAACTCCTGTCAGCATGAGGCCTCCCCGGGTTCGATGCCCGTTACGTTTACCTCGATGAAAAACAGAAACAAAACTTACTGAAGGGGGGATAGGGAAATGATCCGGCTTCTGGCCGCCCGGCAACGGCAGGTAACAATGATTACCAAAATTGAGGCCGTAAAGTTCACCGACTGTTCACTGTGGCTACTGCAGTATCCGTAAAATTATGGCAAACCCGCATCGGCACTTCTGCTAAACCATGGCTTGTGCCTGATTTTTTCGTATGTTATGTCTTGAGCGTCAACTTCCGATCAAACTTCGATCAAACATCAAGGCGACCATTCACATTGGAGCAGAACATCTACAAACAGTGCCCAGTCTGCGGCTTCCCACTGACCGAACAGAATGCGATCTGCCCACGATGCAGCAATGACATTCTTGAAGACATTTCAACCCTCGACGAACAGAACCTCGAAAAACATTACCGTATCATCGAGGACAAAAAAGCCGAATGGTACATCCGCTGCCTGGCCGAAAACCTTGAAACCGGCAAAAGCCCGACGGTGACCTTCACGCCGGAATATCTGCAGGCAATGCAACCCAGAACGCCAATCCGTGCGCCTCATGGAGAGCAGGATCCACTGCCGGCAACCAGAGCCATCCTGCTGAAGGATGCGCACAAGCGATCAGAACTCTACCGATGGCTCGATGCAGACTGGAAAGAGGTTGTCAGAAACAACCTCAAACTGCAGAGAGACCCGAACGAAACCGAAATGCTGGCCTTTCTGCAGACCACGAGCCTGAGGTGCGACAACCACAGGATTCACCACCTCGGACCAGTCAGCCTGCTGGAAAACCTTCAGCAGCTCAGGTGCGATGAAACTCCGGTCGAAAGTCTCGAACCTCTGCGACAGTTAAGGAACCTCAAACGGCTCTATGCGTTCGACTGCGACTTCACCTCTCTCGACCCATTGCGAGATATTCTGTCACTGAAACTGCTCTGGGTATCCAGCACTGAAATCAGTGATCTGTCCCCCATTGCCGGTCTCGTGAACCTCGAAGAGCTGTACTGTTCTGAAACCCTGATCGACGATCTTTCTCCGCTTGCAGGGCTCCGGAATCTTGAAAAGCTCAGCTGTTATAAAACTGAAATCACCTCCATCGAGCCGTTGCGGTATCTGGAAAACCTGAGCGAACTTGGTATCAACAGCACAGCCATCACGACTCTCGAACCGATTTCAGAATTGTTCAACCTCGAATACCTGCGCTGCAGCAGAACAGCGATCAAAAACCTCGAGCCACTGCGCAACCTGAAAAACCTCAGGGAGCTCAGCATCGAACAGACCTATGTTCACAGCCTGGAGCCACTGTCTGACCTGACAGAACTCGAAGAGCTCATCATCACGGGAACGACCATCGACTCCCTCGAGCCGATCATGCACCTGGACAACCTCGAGAAACTGGAACTGACAGCATCGTGCGTGCCTGAGTCCGACTGCGAACGATTCATCATCGAACATCCGGAATGCGAGGTCATCTTTAAATAGGTCGATTGTTTTTTTAATCGACAATGCGTTAAACAGCCTTTCGAACCTCTTCATTCTGAATCATCAGGGCACGGCACGCCGTGCCCCTACAGTTCCGTCACCCGTCACCCGTCACCCGTCACCCGTCACCCGTCACCCGTCACCCGTCACCCGTCACCCGTCACCCGTCACCCGTCACCCGTCACCCGTCACCCGTCACCCGTCACCCGTCACCCGTCACCCGTCACCCGTCACTCGTCACCCGTCACCCGTCACTCGTCACTCGTCACCCGTCACTCGTCACCCGTCACCCGTCACTCGTCACTCGTCACCCGTCACTCGTCACTCGTCACTCGTCACCCGTCACTCGTCACCCGTCACCCGTCACTCGTCACCCGTCGCTTTTCACCGCTCCTGCTCGCAACCTGTCATGCTGAGTGAAACGAAGCATCCAGTATTCAGGTGAGATCCACTGGTTCCTTCACTCCGTTCAGGATGACACAATAATCAGGCGGGAGCGATCATAAACCCCGGGTTGAAACCCGGAGCAATTGAAAAACCCATTAGATGATCTTCGTCCATTCGGGCACGGCACGCCGTGCCCCTGCAGATCCCATCCCTCATCATTCATCCCTCATCCCTCATCACTTGTCACTCGTCACTTGTCACTTGTCACTCGTCCTGCATTGGCACTGAAACGAAAAAGCGGCACATCCAGGGTGCCGCTTTTTCGTTTTCAATGAGTCTGATAACCTCAAACGCTCACTCGATATACATGACCGTCTGGTCGGAGCCGACCGAGTCACCCTTCTTGATCAGGATAGCGGAGACCTTTCCTGCAAGCGGAGCCTTCACTGGCGATTCCATCTTCATGGCTTCAAGAATGGCCAGGTCCTGGCCCTCGGCAACCGTGTCGCCAACCTTCACCTCGACAGAAACGACGTTACCAGGCATCGTTGCCTTGACGGCGGTTCCGTTGTGCGATGCGACAGGGGCTGCACCCATCTGCGGCATCTGGAACGCCACGGGCTGCGAACCGGGTGCAACCGACTGGGCCATGGCCATACCATCGGCAATCATGACGTTGAAGGCCTTACCGTCTACCATGACGTAGTAGTTCCCGGCGAGACTGGCACGTGATGCAGGGCGAATCAGCTCCTGCAGACGATCCTGGAGGGAGTTGCCGTGTGAAGTCACCTTCAGCTCCTCTGCGTCCTTTTTGGCCTCCTCTTCGGCTTCCACATCCTTCTTGTAACGGATGCCAAGTGGTTTTTCGCCCTGGAGGAATTCGATGCCCTTCGTGCCACAGGTGGCTGCGATGAAGATATTCTCTTCGGTCTCCTCCAGATGTGCTTCCCTGAGCAATTTGCGATTGTGTTCGATGCCGAGTTCCGGGTTGCGGTCGTTGATGTCGTGGACATCCTGTACCGTCGGCTCAAGGCCAAGCTGCTCCGCTGCCAGCCGCACCACTTCCGGATCGGGCTCCGCCGGAGTTTTACCGAAGTAACCGAGCACCATCTTGCCATAGCCGTCGACGATCTTTTTCCAGGGACCCTGGACGGTGTTGGCGAAGGCCTGCTGGAAATAGAACTGGGAAACCGGAGTCACCGATGCGCCGAAACCGCCCTTGGCAACAACTTCACGCATGTTACGGATCACTTCCGGGAAGAAGTGCAGCGTATCGTGGTCGCGCATCATCTGCGTGTTGGCCGTCAGCGCGCCGCCTGGCATCGGGGAGAACGGAATGACCGGATTGACCTCCTTGGCTTCCGGCGGCATGTAATATTTGTCCATCTGCTCGATGAACATCGCCTCGACCTGCAGGTACTTCTCCTGATCGATATCGAGGGTGTAATCGGTGCCACGCAGACGATGCCACATGGTGAGGATGTCGACTTCAGCCGTACCACCGCTTACCGGAGCCATGGCAAGGTCAATGATGTCGATACCAGCTTCGATAGCCGCAAAGTTGCAGGCCACGCCCATTCCAGCGGTGTCATGCGTGTGGAACTGGAGCACGGTACCCTCGGGCAGCATCTTCCTTGCGCCCTTGACGGTTTCGTAGACCACAGCTGGAGTCGTGGTGCCGGAAGCGTCCTTGAAGGCTACGCTGTCAAACGGAATGCCTGCATCAAGAATCTCTTTCAGCTTGTCGAGGTAGAACTGCGGGGTATGGCAGTACTCCTCTTTCAGGCCCGGAGGCAGACCCATCAGGGCAACAACCACCTGATGCTTGAGACCGGCATTGACGATACACTCGCCGGACCATGCCAGGTTGCGAACGTCCATGAGCGCATCAAAGTTGCGAATGGTGCTGACGCCATGCTTCTTGAAGAGCCTGGCGTGCAGGTCAATGATGTCCCTCGACTGCGAGACGAGGCCGACGACGTTGGAACCGCGCGAAAGGGTCTGCAGGTTGATATCCGGCCCGACAACCCTCCTGCAGGCGTCCATCATGTCGAAAGCATCTTCCTGGCAGTAGAAGTAAAGGCTCTGGAACCTGGCTCCGCCACCGATCTCGAAATTATCGGTACCGGCATTGACGGCAGCTTCGAGCACGGGAAGGAAATCTTCGGTCTTCACCCTCGCTCCGTAACAGGACTGGAACCCGTCACGGAAGGAGACATCCATGAACCGTATTTTTTTCATATGGATTACACGTTGGTTATGCTTGCGCAATTGGTGATACTCTCAAAAAACAATCTCATAAAGGATCAACGGCCACCTTCGCTTTTAAGCGCTTCGAACGACTCCTCGTCGACCTGCTGGTGAAGGCTGTTGCCGTTTGCATCCATGGTGACGATCGCCGGGAAGGACTCCACCTGCAGATGCCACATGGCTTCCGGCACGCCCATCTCCTCGAGGAAGTGAACACCGGTGACCTTTTTGATGCAGCGGGCGTAATAGACAGCGGCGCCGCCAATGCCGTTGAGGTAGACAGCTCCGTGCTCTTTCAGCCCCGCAAGGGTCTTCGGACCCATGCCGCCCTTGCCGATGACAACCCGGAGGCCGAGCTTTTTGATCACGTCAGCCTGGTAGGGCTCTTCACGAATGGATGTCGTAGGACCTGCGGAAGTGATCGTATACTCCCCTGCATCGTTCTTCACCACGACCGGACCGCAATGGTAGATGATACCGCCCTTCGTGTCGAGGTCGGCGGGCAGGTCATGATGCATGACGTAGTGATGGAACGCGTCACGCCCGGTGTGCATCTCGCCATTAATGATGACGATATCGCCAACCTTGAGCTTCCTGACCTCCTCTTCGCTCACCGGAGCCTGAAGCACCACCTCGCGACCAGTCAGCGGAATCCCTGCACCTTTGGCCATACGTTTGATCTCGTCGGCTTCACGATACTGCCAGCTCTTGATCGAACCATCTTCCATGTCGATCATCACGCCGAGACGGCGATAGGCCCAGCAGTTGTAGGCGACCGAAACGTAGAAGCTCGCAGGAACGCGATGCGACTTGCCGATCTTGCAGCCGAGCAGGGTCGTGCTGCCGGCGAAGCCCATGGGGCCGATATTCAGCCTGTTGCTCTTCTCCATGATCTCCTGTTCGAGAGCGGCGAGTTCAGAATCACTGTTTGTATCGTCGACGCTGCGAAGAAGCTGCTTCTTGGCAAGCTCGTATCCACTGGTACGGTCACCACCGATACCGACGCCGATGAAACCGGGGCTGCACCCCTGGCCCTGAGCCTGGTATACCGCATGCAGAATGCATTTTCTGACACCGTCGATATCACGGGCTGCGCGTCCAAGACCGGGCACCTCCATCGGCAGCGAGTACTGGATATTCTTGTTCTCGCAGCCTCCCCCCTTGAGAATGAGCTTCACTTCGATAGCATCCTTGTCCCAGGGTTCGAAATGGATCGAGGGCATGTGTTCGCCGAGATTGTTTCCGGAGTTCTTGCCCGTCAGCGAATCAACGGCGTTCGGGCGAAGCTTGCCCTGCCTGGTCGCTTCGGCGATAGCCGCCTCGATCTCCTTTTTGATGAACAGCTGGTCGGCACCTTTCGGCGTATGCACGAAAAAGGTGGGCATACCGGTGTCCTGGCAAACCGGCGAGGTGCAATCCACCGCCATGTCAATGTTCACCGAGATGGTCGACATGGCAAGGTCGGCACGGGTATCCGGCGCCTCCCGTTCAATTGCCGCTGCAATCGCCCGACGGACGTCGCTCGGAAGGTTCGATGAAGTCTCTGTGATCAATGAGACCATTGAATCCCTGAAGTTTTTCATGAGCTCGACGGATAAAGATGTTGGAGTATTTGAAAACAGTTGCCGGCTTCAGCCAGGAATTGCCTTGTCGACCGCATCCTGCTTGACGAGCAGCACAGGAATGGCAGCGGAACGAAACACCGCTTCAGCCACACTGCCCATCATGAGCCGCATCAGACCGGTACGGCCATGGGATCCCATGATGATCAGATCGGCGAACCACTCATGGGCGTGCTTGATGATCGTGTCGGTAGGCACACCACTGACAACCTTGACATCAGCCATCAGTCCTTTCTTTTTCTCGGCCATAAGCATCTTCGTAAAGCTCTCGGAAAGCGGATTTTCCTCTTCGGTTTTTCGAACGATACTGAGTTCAGGTTCCTGTATATGCAGGAAACGCACATGGGCATTCACACGACGGGCGAACTCTATCGCATAACGAACTGCCTTGTCGGAGGTATCGGAATAGTCAGTCGGACAAAGAATTTTAGAAAGCTGTATCATTGATGCTGCTCTTGTTACTGATATGTTCTGGCTGTAAGATGAGGCTGGTCACAAGCTTGCAATTTATAATTTTTCCCGAAACTTTTTAGTCATATGACCTTGACGAAGAGTTTGGGCGAAATCCTTTTTTTGGCTTAGAATGAAGGAAGATCATCAACCTGTCTACTCTCCATGGACCATGTAGCCGAAGCCCTTCGCCACCCCGAAGCCTATCCGGATCATGCAATACCGATCGACGGCATCAGGGTAGTGGAGACCCATATTTCCTGGATCTTCCTGACCGGGCAGTACGCCTACAAGCTTAAAAAACCGGTCGACCTCGGATTTCTGGATTTTTCGACACTCGAACGACGACATCACTGTTGCCTGGAAGAGCTGAAGCTCAACCGGCGGCTTTGCCCGGACCTGTATCTGGACGTACTTCCGGTCACGGTATCCGGAGACCGTTACATCGTTGGAGGATCTGGCCCGGCGGCAGATTATGTCATCAGGATGGTACAGTTTGACCGAGCCCTGGAACTCGACAGACTGCTCGCGGCCAGTGCCCTTCCAGAAGAAAGGATCAGCGAAATCGCCACCATTCTTGCCGGGTTCCACCGGTCAGCCCGGTCTACTGCCTTGTCGACCCCTTACGGCAGCCCTGAAGTCCTGCTGGTGCCCATGCTCGAGAATCTCGACCTTACTGCCGAAATCATACATACCCCTGAGGAATCGATAGCGATACAGGAGATCCGGACCTGGACGCTCGCTGAACATCGGCGTCTCGAACCGGTGCTTCGAAGTCGCAAAGAGAACGGATTCGTCAGGGAGTGCCACGGTGACCTGCATACGGGCAACATGGTGATCTGGAAAAACCGGGTCACGATTTTCGATTGTATCGAATTCAACCCGAACCTGAGTGTCATCGACGTCATCAGCGATGCGGCATTCCTCTTCATGGACCTGCAACATGCAAAACGGGAAGACCTGGCCTGGCGTTTCCTGAATGGCTACCTCACCGAGACAGGCGACTATGCCAGCCTTCGTCTGCTCCGGCTTTACTGCACCTACCGCGCCATGGTCAGGGCAAAAGTAACGGCTATAAGGCTCACCCAGGAGACTGATCCCGATCAAAGGGAAAAGGTACTTGAAGAGCACCGCTCATACCTCTCTCTCGCCCTCGGTTACGTTCGTCCGAACCCGCCGCAGCTGGTGCTCATGCACGGCGTATCAGGCACCGGCAAGTCATTTCTGGCATCGGAGCTCACCCGAATCGGCGGCTTTGCACACCTGCGATCGGACATCGAACGAAAACGGCTATTCGGCATACCACCGCTTGAGAGCAGTCGTCCTTCCGGTATCGACATCTACACCCGGGAGGCATCAGAACGCACCTACCAGGCACTTCTCGACGCGACTGAGGCGGCTCTCGAAGGCGGATGGCCCGTGATCGTCGATGCGACGTTTCTCCGAAAAAGCCAGCGGCATCCATTCATCGAGCTCGCCGCCAGACTCGGATTCCAATGCTGTACCCTGAGTCTGATGGCGCCAGTCGAAATTCTCAGGAAAAGGGTGTTCGATCGACTCGCCTCGGGTGCAGATCCATCTGAAGCCAACCTCGAAGTCCTGGAAAAGCAACTGAATGCACTCCAGCCTCCTGATAAAAACGAAAAAGCCCTGATCATCGAGGTCGATACTCAGGGCCCTGTCGAGATTGATAAGCTGCTCGAGAAACTCACGTCATGAACGTTACACCTCGATACCGAACACCATACGAATACCCAGGCCGGCAGCAAAGCTGATGCCTGCCACCACGAGAATCAGGCCTGCCATCTCCAGAAAACGGCTTCGGAACGGTACACCCTGAGCGACCGATATGTAAAAGTTGAACAGAGCGATGATGGCCATAGCTCCGGCAAATGCCAGACCGAGACAGAGATAGAGGTTCTGGAAAATCAGGTAAGGCAGAATGAGCACCGTCACGGCGAAAATGTAAGCAATACCCGTATAGATCGAAGCCTTGACCGGATTTCTCGTGCCTGACTCAGATTTGGTGGACAGATACTCGGATGCCGCCATCGAAAGCGCCGCCGCAAAACCCGTAATCGAAGCGGTCACCACAACGACTGAAGTGTTCTGCAACGCGAAGGTCAAACCTGCCAGGGCACCGGTCAATTCGACAAGCGCGTCGTTCAGACCAAGCACGATCGAGCCGGTATACTGGAGTCGCTCCTCGTCGAGAAGCGTGATCAGCGCCTGCTCATGCTCCTCTTCATCACGAATGATCGAGTTCACTTCAGAGGTCGCCCCCTCCATTCGCATGTATATATCCTGCGCTTTCATTTCGCCCGATTCCATCAGCTTGATGCCGAAAGTGAAACCGAAAAGGATGCTGATCATCGAATAAAACCAGATCCTGAAACGGTTCGGAGCCACATCCCTGCCCGTGAACCTCTTCCAGACCTCATAGTGCCTCAGTTCGTCGGAAGCGATCTGGGTCAGAATTCGGCGATTCCTGACACCGCTCACTCGTTTCGACAGGTTGTCATAAATGTGGTGCTCGGTGATTTCGTTCTTCTGGAACCCGGCGATCCGCTGGATGTCGATATCAGTTAACTGGTTCATGCATTTGATTTGATTGATCCCATAAACAAGAACACCATGGGCATCGGAACACAGGACAAAGCAGGGCACGGCACGCCGTGCCCCTACAGATCATTCTTTTCTTGTCACTTGTCCCCCCTCATTCATCATTCATCATTCTCTTCACCCCCTGGTCGCCGCTTCAACGAGCTCGTTCATCCTGGCCACATACTCGGTGACGCTTTCCAGATCACCTTCGAGCAGCAGCGCACCTTCATACAGCTGAAGCACGGCTGCACGCACGACCGAATCGTCCTTGAGACCCACGGCATGCTTACCGGCGAGATTGCGAATGATCGGATGCGAGGTGTTCACTTCAAGAATCTTCTTCGATGCAGGCATATCCTGCTGCATCATCTTCATGACCTTCTCGAACTGGCTGTCCATGGCATCCTTGCCGCTGACGAGAGTCACGGGCGAACTGACCAGACGCTTCGATTCGACCACATCGGCCACGCGATCGCCAAGAACCTCCCTGAACAGTGAGATAACCCCCTCCGTCACCTCGGCCCCGAGGCGCTCACCTTCCGACTCGATCGTACCGGTCGTATCGATGTCAGCCTTTTCGATCGACTTGAGCGGCTTCTTGTCGTATTCGAAAATCGAGGGAATGACAAATACATCCACCGGATCGGAGAGCAGCAGCACCTCGAGCTCCTTCTTCCTGAAGTACTCGAGGTTCGGGTGAGCCAGCATCTGAGCGCGGTTCGCCCCGGCATGATAGTAGATCTCCGTCTGGCCTTCAGCCATCCGCTCGACATACTGCTTCAACGTGACAAACTCCCCCTCTGCGGTTTTGGTCGTCTCGAAGCGGAGCAGGTCGATCAGCTTGTCACGATTGGTGAAATCGGTGTTCAGACCGATCTTGATGATCGGGCCGAACGCCTTGTAGAACTGGCGGAACTTCTCCGGCTGCTCTTTGGCAAGGGTGTCGAACCAGCCGAGAATCTTTCCGGTGAGAATCTGGCGGATCTTCGACATGACCGGGCTGGACTGCACCATCTCGCGCGAGACGTTCAACGAAAGGTCTTCGGTATCGACCACACCCGAAACGAAACGGAGATATTCGGGCAGAAGGTCACGGCACTCGTGCTGAATGAGCACTTTTTTGACATAGAGCTGAGGACCGTGCTTCTCGAGTGCACCCTGCTGGTAAAGCAGCTCCATCGGGGCTTCGGAAGGGATGAACAGCAGTGCCTTGAAGCTCACCGCTCCCTCAAGGGACAGGTGCAGGTAATCCAGAGGCTCCTTGAAGTCGTTCGAGATGAACTTGTAGAACTCGTTTACCTCTTCCTCTTTCAGGTCGCTCTTCGAACGCTGCCAGAGTGCGGTGACGCTGTTGACCTGGCGACTTCCGAGGAAAATCGGGAAGTCGACGAAGTTCGAATACTTTTTGATGATCTGCTCGAGCCTGTACTCTTCGGCAAACTCCTTGTACTCCTCCTTGAGCGTAAAGGAGATGCGCGTGCCCCGTCCAACAAGCTCCGCAGGTTCGATTGTATAGGTCCCCTGTCCGTTCGAGCGCCACCGGCGCCCTTCCGAACCGGTTTCGGCGCTCCTGGTCTCTACGCTCACCTCATCAGTCACCATGAAAACCGAGTAGAAGCCGACACCGAACTGCCCGATGAGGTTCGCATCGATCCCGTCTCCCTTCTGCTGTTCTTTCAGGGCCTCCATGAAGCCAAGCGTGCCCGACCTGGCAACCGTACCGAGATTGGCGATGAGCTCCTCCTCGGTCATACCGATACCGGTATCTTCGATCACGAAACTCCGGGTTTCAGGATCGACGGTGATGGTAATCTTCAGGTCACCTTCACGATCGATGCCCTCTTCTGACGAAAGCAACCGGAAACGTACCTTGCTCAGTGCATCTGAAGCATTGGAAATCAGCTCGCGAAGAAAAATTTCGGGATGGGTGTACAGTGAATGAACAATCAGGTCGAGAAGCTGTTTCATCTCTGCCTTGTACTCAAACTCTTTCACTGCCGGAGAGGTTTTGTCGCTCATTGCTGTCATGGTTTATGCATTTTCAGGAATGCGCCGGGCGAACATGCCCGAAAACAGAGGCGCGTCTGCTAATTTTGGGGTAAATTTACGTGAGGAAAGCAAATAACGCAAGAGGAAGCCAGCGGATGTCAGCCATTGATTCATAACTACATAAAACCCATACGACCCATAAGACCTATAGGTCCTATAAGTCACATGAGTCATATGGGTCGAAAATGCAGGACCAAGATACCGGTCTGTGCAGAAAAGCAGCTCTGCCCTTACACCCTGCGGAGTTTCTTCCTTGCAGCGGCTTCGCCTTCATAGACACGCTTGACGCCATCGCCAAGGGCCTTTTCGATATCGCGGATGTTGGACACCAGCCTGGACATGCCCGAGATCTCGACTGAAGCCGCCTGATCGGACCCCCACATTGCACGATCCAGGGTCACATGACGCTCGACAAACACCGCGCCGAGGGCGACCGCTGCCCAGGTAGTGGCCAGACCAACTTCGTGGCCTGAATAACCGATCGGTACTTCAGGGTAAAGCGCTTTCAGCGTATTGATCATCCTGAGGTTCAACTCTTCGACCGGGCACGGATAGGTCGAGTTGGTATGGGCGAGCATGAGATTATCCCTGCCAAGTGCAGAAACGGCAGCATCGATCTCCTCCATCGTTGACATGCCGGTCGAGATGATCAGCGGACGGCCGGTGTCTTTGGTTTTCTTCAGAAGCGTCAGATCGGTCAGCGATGCCGAAGCTGCCTTGTAGCATGGCGGGTTGAACTGCTCCATGAAATCAACGGCCTCCTCGTCCCAGCATGAGGCAAACCAGGCGATCCCCTTTTCACGGCAGAATTCGTCAATCTCCGAATACTCGTCGAAACCGAACTCCACCTTGTATCGATAGTCCATATAGGTCATGCGCCCCCAGGGGGTGTCACGCTCGATCGAACGCTGGTCCATGGGGACACAGAGTTCCGGAGTGCGTTTCTGGAACTTGACTGCATCGCATCCGGCCTGTGCAGCACCTTCAATAAGTTTTTTCGCTATTTCAAGAGAACCATTGTGATTGATGCCGATCTCCGCAATGACATAAACCGGTTGGCCATCACCGGCAACAAAGTTTCCAAGCCTTACTTCTGCCATAGGTAGCTGATACATGAAGGGAACATGCCGCTGCTCTGTCGAGGGCGGCGCATTCGGTTGAGAAATGCTGGATTATACAATTTTATTCCGTTTCAGGGAGAGCTTATGCCCTGAGCGCAATCAGCCACTCGGCATAATCCCTGAAGGCACCATGTCCGCCAGGTGCGGCGCATCTGTAGTGAATATAGGGTTCGACGAAATGCATGCCATCACCGGGACAAGCTGCAAGCCCCTCTGCCGAGATCGCAGACATAATGCCGACATCATTGACATCGTCCCCGATATAGGCTATCTCCGACAACTGAAACCCGGTATCATGAAGGACATCTTCGAGTCGTGAGCGCTTGTCGCTTACCCCGAGGTACAACCATTCGATATGGAGTTTCTGGGCTCTCCTGACCAGGCTTGGCGAAGTTTCCCCCGTCATGATGCCCGTCTCGATGCCATGAGCACGCAACCGCTCGACTCCCATACCGTCACGGATGGAAAAACGTTTGAACTCCTCTCCCCGTTCTGAATAGTAAACACCGTTGTCCGTAAAGACGCCGTCATTGTCGGAAAGGACCAGCCTGATCTTCGAGGCTCTCGTTTTCAGCTCTTCAGGAGAAAGGACAATCATGGAGTACAGAAAAATAATCTGTTCGAGAAAAAACCGTGTTCTGTTATTAACCCGCCAAATATATCACTTTTCTCCTATTTCACCGCTAAAGCCGAATTCCGACGGTATCAGCCGAACTTTCCGCACATCATCCACAAGTTATCCACATTCCATCAACATTACCCCGTAAAATCCCGGAAAGGCTTGCAGGACGGGCGATTTCAGGCGCTCCCGCAAATATGGTGAAGCTCTATATACTCTATTTACAACAACTTATATATGCCTGCAAACACTGGTAAAATCTGGCTGTACCCGTAATTTCATTAAGCCTGTTATGAAAAAAACCCGTCATTTCCGGAGTTTTCAACATTTCCAAACAGATTTCTTCTTTGTTTTACGAAGGAGTTGCTTTTAGCGACTACAGCCATAAGCGTAATTACTGTTTGTAACCCTGATGCCCGTCAACACCGGGCATCAACTGAACCGGAAAGATTGAAAAAAAGGCTCTGTCATACCGGGTGAATCGCAGCACACCAATAACTTTATCCCATTTCAATAAAACACATTATCAACAGAAGACACACGCAGGGCTGTGAATCACTTCTGAGAGGACCTCATTCCCAGGATAACACTTGCCTGGCATTGGCGGCCACAGGATGCTACAGGCTTTTCTTTTCGCCGGGAGCGAGACTGTCTCAAAAGCACCAATAAAGCCGCTTACTGACGCCAGTTCGTTCACTTTTTCTGTCATTCTGAGTCCGACACAGTCGGACGAAGAATCCAGAAGATATTGTGGTGATTGAAGATGGATCCTTCACTTCGTTCAGGATGACAGACTGGGCCTGGAATACTTCAGCGTCCTTTAGTCGCCGGAGTAATAATGTCGGAGCCTGCGGCTTCATGCCGAGCAGGCGCTCGGCGCTCCCGGATTTCGTTATTGCTACTCGACCATGGTGCTGAGACAGCCTCCTACAGTACACTCTTTCCTGTCACGTATGACCTGTCGCGCTTGTCACGGGTCCCTTCCGGCAACAGGGCGTATCAATCGATTCCGGCCATTCTGCGCAAGTCCACCAGCCGGTCAAACTCTTCGGCACTCAGCACTCCGGCAGCGAGAACCGCTTCACGGATCGTCATACCTTCATCGATGGCTCTCCTGGCTATTGCCGATGCCTGATCATAACCGATATGCGGTGCAAGCGCGGTAACCAGCATGGGAGTGCTGGCGGCATTTGTGGCCATTTTCCCGATATCAGGTTCGATGCCGGAAACGCACCGATCAGCAAATGAACGGCAGGCATCACCGAGCAAGCGCGCAGATTCGAGAAACACGGAGATGATAACCGGCTTGAATACATTCAGCTCGAACTGGCCGGAAGATCCGGCTACGGCGATCGTCACGTCATTGCCGAGCACTCGCGTACAGACCATGGCAAGTGCCTCGGCCTGGGTTGGATTGACCTTGCCGGGCATGATCGAAGAACCTGGCTCGTTCGACGGTATCCTGATCTCGCCAAGACCGCATCTTGGACCGGAAGCCATGGCGCGAAGATCTCCGGTAATCTTTAAAAGACTCACTGCCGCAAGCCTGAGGGCCCCATGCGATTCGACAAGAGCATCGTGGGCAGCGAGTGCCGAAAACCGATTGGGCGACGGTACGAAAGGCAACCCGGTGAGCTCCGCCAGTATCGCGACGCTTTTTTCGGCATAGCCCGATGGGGCGTTCAGGCCGGTGCCCACAGCGGTTCCGCCCAGCGCCAGCTGTTCCAGGCCGGGCAATGTCCGTTCAATTGCGGAAACCGCACCATCGAGCTGGGCAGCATAACCCGATAACTCCTGACCGAAGGTGATCGGCACCGCATCCATCCAGTGGGTGCGCCCGGCTTTGATCACCTGCATATATTTGCCGGAAAGTTCTTTGAAACGGTTACGAAGATCCCTGAGGGCCGGAAGAGTCGACCGCTCAAGCACCATCCGTGCGGCAATATGCATGGCTGTCGGAAACGTGTCGTTAGAGGACTGCGAACGGTTCACATCATCGTTCGGATGCAGAGATCCCGCGGTATTGCCCAGCTCTTCGCCAGCAAACACCTTGGCCCGGTTCGAAATAACCTCGTTCACGTTCATGTTTGTCTGCGTGCCCGAGCCCGTCTGCCAGATCACCAGCGGAAAATGTTCGTCAAGCTCTCCTGAAATGAGCTCGTCGCATACCCTGATGATGGACCGAACCTTGTCGTCCGGCAGCACCCCAAGCTCACCATTGGCCATCGCCGAAGCCTTTTTCTGAAACCCATATGCATGAATGAGCTCCATCGGCATACTGCCAGCCGGACCGATCCTGAAGTTTTCTATCGAACGCTGTGTCTGCGGGCCCCAGTATCGGTCAAATGGTACCCTGACTTCGCCCATACTGTCTTTTTCGGTTCGCCACTCCATGGCCATGGTGATTTGGATTGATGAAACGTTGTAGTATCAACGATCCATGACGCGTGTTGGTTGCCAGTCACCCATTCCGTTATACCATAAAAAAAAGCGGCCCGGGAACAACTCCGGGCCGCCTTCCAAAAAATCTGTCAGATCTGGTATCGCTTCAGGCGTAGACCTCTTTGTAACGGCTGATCGACTCATGGATAATCTGCTTTGCGGTCGCCGCATCCATGAAGTCCTCAACGAGAACGGTCTTCTGCTCGAGAGCTTTGTACTCCTCGAAGAAGTGCTGGAGCTCCATCTTGAAATGCTTGCCAAGATCGTGGATATCGTTGATGCCGCTGACGCTCATGTCGTCTTCAGCAACCGCGATGATCTTGTCGTCGCCTTCACCGTGGTCGATCATGCGCATGACACCGATCACCCTGGCCTGCACGACGCACATCGGCACAATCGAGCACTGGGAAATCACGACGATATCGAGCGGGTCATGGTCTTCGCCGAGGGTCTTCGGGATGAAACCATAGTTCTCAGGGTACAGCAGGGAAGAAAAAAGCACCCTGTCGAGCTTCAGCATACCCGTCTTCTTGTCCAGTTCGTACTTGGTCTTGCTGTCCTTGGAAATCTCGATGATCGCATTCACGACATTCGGGCAGTCTTCCCCGATCTCGACGTGATGCCACGGATTGAAATTCATAGTTGCGTGCCTTAGTGATAGTTAAAAAAAGGTGTCGGAAGATAGCATATTTTTTCAACTATCACAAGACACACCACTCTTCGTCATTCAGGATTTCCCTGAAAAATAGTCCTTGGTTTCCGAAGCGATCACGGAATTCAAGGCGATAAGCGATACGAGATTTGGCAGCGCCATCAGTGCGTTGGCGATATCGGCGAAGGTCCAGACCACCTGCAGCGACACGACCGAGCCAACCATTACCGCCACGACCCAGGCCCAGCGATACGGCATGACCGCCCCCTTGCCAAAGAGGTACTCCATCGCTTTCTCGCCGTAATAGGACCAGCCAAGGATGGTCGAAAAAACGAAGGTGAGAAGGCCGAATGTCAGCACAGTAGGCCCGATAACCGGTACGGCGGCAAAAGCGGCACTGGTCAGCTCGGCCCCCTTCAGGCCGGTGACCCAAGCGCCAGAATTGACCACGACGATACCCGTGGCTGCACATACCACGACCGTATCCCAGAAGGTGCCGGTCGAGGAGATGAGCGCCTGGCGGACAGGATGCTCCGTCTGGGCGGCGGCGGCAACGATAGGTGCGCTGCCGAGTCCGGATTCGTTCGAAAACAGGCCACGGGCGATACCGAACCGGACCGCCTCTTTCATACCTGCGCCGGCAAATCCGCCAAGGGCTGCCTGGCCTGTGAAAGCTGATGAAAAGATAAGTTGTATCGTCTCACCGATCGTCTCGCGTCCGATCACCAGAAGCACTGCGCAACCGATCAGGTACAACCCGGCCATAAAAGGCACCAGATACTCGCAGACCCTCGCGATCGACTGAATGCCGCCGATGATCACGATCGCGGTGAAGAGCGTCATCAACCCGCCACTGATCCATGGAGAAATATGCAGATTCGTCTGCAGCATGGTGGCGATCGAGTTGGCCTGCACCATGTTGCCGATGCCGAAGGCTGCAACCGCAGTGAACACCGCGAAGAGCACGGCGAGCCACTTCTGTCCGAGCGCCTTCTCGATCACGTACATCGGTCCGCCAGAAACCGAACCATCCGCATCGACCGTGCGGTACTTGACCGACAACACAGCTTCGCCGTACTTGGTGGCAATGCCAAACACCCCGGTCAGCCACATCCAGAGCACTGCGCCGGGTCCACCGGCTGCGATCGCCGTCGCGACGCCAACGATATTTCCGGTGCCGATGGTAGCTGCAAGCGCGGTAACCAGCGCGCCGAAATGGCTGATCTCACCCTCGCCTTCGCTCGAACGGGTGAAGGAGATCCTTATGGCATGTGGAATATGTTTCTGGATGATACCGAGCCTGAAGGTCAGAAAAAGATGGGTGCCGAAGAGCGCCACCAGGAGTGGCACGCCCCAGACAAGATCGCTGATCTGGGAAAGAATGCGTTCGAGTTCTGCCACGGAACCTCCTTTTGGGGATTGGATTGAGGAAACATTTTCAAAGATACGGTTTTACCCTTATTTTGCGCGTCCTGTCCATAGAACGGACGGCATGACGACCTTATTATTTTGCAAGACGATAGGACCCACCACGACCATGGAGTTGCAGAAGGAAATAGCGAAGCGGAGAACGTTTGCCATCATCAGCCACCCGGACGCGGGTAAGACCACGCTGACCGAAAAGCTCCTGCTCTTCGGCGGTGCCATTCACACGGCGGGCGCGGTCAAGAGCAACAAGATCCGCAAGACAGCGACCAGCGACTTCATGGAGATCGAGAAGCAGCGAGGCATCTCGGTCGCAACCTCCGTCATGGGCTTCGAGTACCGTGGACGCCGGATCAACATTCTCGACACGCCGGGCCACAAGGACTTCGCCGAAGACACCTACCGCACCCTGACCGCCGTGGACAGCGTCATCCTCGTCGTCGACAGCATGAAGGGCGTCGAAGAGCAGACCGAGCGCCTCATGGAGGTGTGCCGCATGCGGAACACCCCGGTCATCATATTCGTCAACAAGCTTGACCGCGAAGGGCGCGATACCTTCGAACTGCTCGACGAACTCGAACAGAAGCTCGACATCCACACCCGTCCGATGACCTGGCCGATCAGCCAGGGCCAGACATTCAAGGGTGTATATAACCTGTTCGACGGCAGTCTGAACCTCTTTGAAGCCAATGCATCCAAAATCGGTGAGAAGCTGACCGACATCTCGGGCATCGACGACCCTGCGCTCGACAACTGGGTTGGCACTGCATATGCAGGAAAACTGCGTGAAGATGTATCGCTCATCGAAGGCGTTTACGAACCTTTCGACCGGGAGCTTTATCTCGAAGGGCTCATGGCGCCAGTCTTTTTCGGCAGTGCCGTCAACAACTTCGGCATCCGTGAACTGCTCGACACCTTCATCGACATCGCCCCCTGCCCGCACGAACGCGAAGCCGCTGAACGCATGGTCAGCGCATCGGAAGATCAGCTGAGCGGATTCGTGTTCAAGATCCACGCCAACCTCGATCCGAACCACCGCGATCGTACGGCATTCTTCAAGATCTGCTCCGGCCGTTTCGAGCGTAACAAGTTTTATCATCACACCCGTCTCGACAAAAAGGTTCGCTTCTCTAACCCGACCCAGTTCATGGCCCAGGAGAAAAACGTCATCGACGAAGCCTGGCCCGGTGACGTGATCGGCCTGTACGACAACGGTTCGCTCAAGATCGGCGATAC
Organism: Chlorobiaceae bacterium; assembly: GCA_013334925.1. Taxonomy (GTDB): domain Bacteria; phylum Bacteroidota; class Chlorobiia; order Chlorobiales; family Chlorobiaceae; genus Chlorobaculum. Next base: position 19,723 of record JAAXWP010000012.1, on the reverse strand, counting down.
CCTCACCGAAGGCGAGGACCTGCACTTCAGAGGCATCCCGAGCTTCTCTCCGGAGATCTTCAAACTCCTCGAAAACCGCGATCCGCTCAAGGCAAAGCAGCTCGACAAAGGCATCCGCCAGCTCACCGAGGAGGGCGTGGCACAGCTTTTCGTCCAGTTCGGCAGCCGCAAGATCGTCGGCACCGTCGGCGAGCTTCAGTTCGACGTCATCCAGTTCCGCCTCGAACACGAATACGGAGCACAATGTGCGTTCACTCCCCTGCGTTATCACAAGGCATTCTGGGTTACCAGCGACAACAAGGAGCAGCTCGACGAGTTTCTGCGCCGCAAGTCCACGGTCATCGCGCTCGACAAGGAGGAACATCCGGTATTCTTCGCCGAAACCGAATGGATGCTCAAGATCGCCCGGGAAGACTTCCCCGAGATCGAGTTCCACGCCACATCCGAGTTCAAGACCGAAAACAGGGATTGACACGGCCAACAATTCACGATCGTTAAGAAACCTTTTCAGGCCAGACATTGGTATGTAGTGTACGTAATGTCGGAGAAGTAACGATCTGGACTGGTGAAGATGAAGCGGACAACCTATGGTGTCACAGGCATGCACTGCGCATCCTGTGAGGCGATTATAGAAAAAAGGGTAAAAAAGCTGGACGGGGTCGTCGAAGCGAAAGCGGACATGGCCGCCGGAACGCTGACGATTACCAGTGAAAAAGATACACCCGACCGTATCGAGCTTGACCGTCTTTTTCCCGAAGGGCTCTATGCATTTTCAGATACGCCAGTCTCAGGGTACCAATGGTCCGAGACGATACATATAGCCGGTTATGCTCTGGCAGTGATCGCACTCTTTTTCGGACTCTCTGCATCAGGACTGTTCCCCGCCCTGACCATCGACAGCGACAGCTCATTCGGAGCGTTCTTCGTTTTCGGACTCCTCGCCGGAATATCAACCTGTGCAGCGCTGGTCGGAAGCCTTGTTCTGGCTCTCTCGACGCAATGGAGCTCTCCAAATGGCGGTACTGAGGCTTTTGCCGACAAGCTGCGACCTCATCTCTGGTTCAGCGCCGGCCGCATCGCATCATATGCCCTCGCGGGTGGTCTGCTGGGTCTTCTTGGCGGGTCAGTCCGTTTTTCATCTGGCTTCACGTCGATCACGGTTGTCGCCATATCGCTCCTGATGCTCGTACTTGCCATGCAGATGCTCGGATTCAGCCCGTTGAACGCCCTTCGCATAGCATTGCCGAAACGTGTCATAGACAGGGTCGGATCGGGTGTTACCAGAGAAGGCCTGCTCCGTCCATTTCCCACCGGATTCATGACCATCCTGCTCCCCTGCGGCTTCACCATGGCTGCAGAGGGAGCAGCCATCCTTTCCGGAACTCCCTGGAAAGGCATCGGCATCATGACCGCCTTCGTTTTCGGCACCATGCCACCACTTCTTGCCATCGGCCTTTCAGGCGCGGAACTCTCCGGCAGACCGGCCACATCGAGGATCTTTATGAAAACCGCAGGCTTGCTCGTCATCTTTTTCACCCTCTTTAACCTGAACACCCAGTTCGGCATCGCCGGCAGAATCGCGTCACGGAACACCCCACCGGCAGTTCAGGCATCGGCCCCGGCTACCGTAAACACGAGAATCGTCAGAACGGTAGCCAGCGACGGCTCCCTCGCCAATGCTCAGTTCGAACTCAGGGCGGGAGAACAGGTCCGCTTCATTGTCGATCCGAAGGATAACGGCTCGGGCTGCATGAACGCGATCATGATTCCCGGCCTCTGGAACCAGCCGCAATATCTATCGAAGGGTAAACCGATCGTCATGCAGTTCACCCCCCGCAAGCGCGGGACCTACCAGATCACCTGCGCCATGGGCATGCCATGGGGAGTCATCACCGTCAAGTAACCACTCCGGAGTACCAGAATGAAAAAAATCAGTCTTGCGCTCGCTATAGCACTCATGATCGTCTCGGCGGTTGCCGGTATAGGAATAGGCTACTGGCTGACGCCCCAATACAGCCTCTCGATGTACGACAAAAACGTCATGGACCTCGGACAGCCCGATAAATGGGTCGACCTGAGATACATCGATGCCATGATCGGACATCACCGCGGAGCCATGCTGATGGCCGAACAGGCCCGCCAGAGCCGGCGCTCTGAAATCCGTGATCTGGCCACTTCGATCCTCAGGGACGAACCAAAGAACATCGACGAACTCTACAGCTGGAAAAAGGTCTGGTATGGAGACAGCCGCTCCGTGCGTGACCCGCAGGTCCCTAAATTCGGCGAGGTGAACAGAACCTTCGACCTCCGGTTCCTGAACGCGCTCATCGCCCATCACCGCGACGGCGTCCTCATGACCAGGGAGATCCGCCTGAAATCGAGCCGATCCGACATACTCGACAACGCTGACAAGACCGAACAGTTTTTCGTGAATGGCATCGCCATGCTCCGCAGATGGCGGACGCAATGGTACAACATCACCGACCCCCAGCCCGTACTGCCATGACGACAAAAACCTATACGGTCAAAGGCATGCACTGTGCAAGCTGTGCAGCCATCATCACCAAAAAGCTCTCGAAGGTCGAAGGGATCGAAAAGGCTGATGTCAATCTCGCCACCGAAAAGGCAAAACTGGAGATCAACAACGATGCCGTGACGGACGAGTCGCTGAATGAGCTTCTCGGCCAATACGGTTACGGCCTCGTGCCGGACCAGCCTGCGGAATCCGCAACAGCCGCGGCTCCGGTCATCGACAGGAAAGCTGCCGCCGAAAAGGCGAAACTGGAGAAGGAGCAGGAACTGCTCGAACAGAAAGCCAAAGTGCAGTTCGCCCTCCCCGTCGCCATGATGGTCTTCGTGCTGATGATGTGGGACATCGCCGCCCGCTCCTTCCAGTCGATACCGAACCTGCCCATACCGATGGAGCTGTTCAACATCATTTCGATGGTGCTGGCCACATACTTCGTCTTCCGCATCGGCGCACCATTCCTGCACGGCATCGTCATGTTCGTCCAGAGCGGCGCGGCAAGCATGGATACGCTCATCGGCATCGGTACGCTCACGGCATACCTGTACAGCACCATCATCACGCTGATGCCTGAAGTCAGGGCGCTCCTGCGGGTTCCCGACTACACCTATTTCGACACCACGATCGTCGTCATCGGCTTCGTGCTGCTCGGCAAGTACCTTGAAGCCCGTTCGAAGATGAAAACCGGCGAGGCCATCGAAAAACTGATCGGGCTGCAAGCCAAGTCGGCCATCGTCAAACGGGGGGCGATAGAGGTGGAAGTACCTCTGGAGCAGGTCAGGAAAGGCGACCTTGTCGTCGTGAAGCCCGGCGCCAAGATCCCGGTCGACGGCACCATCAGCGAAGGCAGCTCCTCGATCGACGAATCGATGGTCACCGGCGAACCGGTACCGGTTGACAAGAAAGCCGGTGATCCGGTCATCGGAGGCACCATCAACAAACAGGGTGCATTCACCTTCACCGCTTCAAGGGTCGGCGAGGAGACCGTGCTGGCACGCATCATCACCATGGTTGAAGAGGCCCAGGGCTCGAAGGCTCCGATCCAGAACATCGCCGACCGCATAGCCGCCATCTTCGTCCCTGCCGTGCTCGTCATCGCAGCACTCACCTTTGTCGTTTGGCTGGCTGTCGGCACGACGTTCATAGACTTCTCGACCGCCCTTTCGTTCGGAATCATGGGCATGGTGGGCATCCTCGTCATCGCCTGCCCCTGCGCCCTTGGGCTCGCCACTCCGACGGCCATCATCGTCGGCATCGGCAAAGGCGCCGAGAACGGCATCCTGATCAGGAACGCCCAGAGTCTGGAAACGCTCAGCACGGTTGACACGGTCGTTTTCGACAAGACCGGCACCATCACGGCAGGCGCTCCATCGGTCACCGACATCGTACCATTCGATGGAGCCGAAACACCCGAACAGCTTCTTCAACTCGCTGCAAGCATCGAAAACCGCTCGGAGCACCCTCTTGCCCAGGCAATCACCGCTGCAGCAAAGAACAAGGGCTTGACCCTTCTGGAGGTAAACGGATTCGAGGCGCTTGAAGGCGTCGGCGTCAAAGGCATTATCGAAGGCAACACCGTAAGGGTGAGGAAACCTGAAAACGGAGACCGCGCAAAGGAGCAGATCGCAACCCTCCAGCAACAGGGCAAAACCGTGGTCCTGCTTGAATCGGAGGGGAATCCGGTCGGACTCATCGCCCTGTCGGACACGATCAAGGAAGAGGCTTGCGAAGCTGTCAGAACACTACGGGACAAAGGGCTCAAGGTCATCATGCTGACCGGTGACAACCTGCTCGCCGCAAAGTACATGGCCAGCCAGGCAGGCATCGACGAAGTCATCGCCGAAGTGCTTCCTCACGACAAGGCAGACCGGATCCGTGAGTTGCAGCAGCAGGGACGCAAGGTCGCCATGGCCGGAGACGGCATCAACGACGCCCCGGCACTCGCGCTTGCCGACGTAGGCATCGCCATGGCAACAGGAACGGACGTCGCGATCGAATCGGCGGGAGTTACCCTGCTCAGGGGGGACATCAGGAAAGTCGCACAGTCGATCACGCTTGCCCGAGCGACCATGCGGGTAATCCGGCAGAACCTCTTCTGGGCATTCATCTACAACGTCATCGGCATTCCGCTGGCTGCCGGCGCACTCTACCCGTTCTTCGGAATCTTCCTCAACCCGGTCTTTTCAGGCGTGGCCATGGCCGGCAGCAGCGTTTCAGTTGTCACCAACTCCCTGAGGCTGAAGACCAAACGGCTCTGAACCATGGATAAAAAGCAGCTTGAAAACGCGCGCGATTTCCTCAAGGACAATGTCCGCAAGCGGGTGGATTTTTCGGAAACAGACCAGAACCGCAGAATCCCCCCGCCACCGGTAGAAAAGCCGTTTGCCCCCGATGCACTAAGAATCGATCTGCCTGGCATCAGGCACCTCGAGAACCTGGGAAGTGTCGATCTCAAAACAGCCATTGCACATCGGGAAAGCTCCCGCCATTACAGCGATGAACCGATCAGACTCGAAGAGCTTTCCTTTCTGCTGTGGGCCACCCAGGGGGTCCGCCTCAGGCTTGGAGAAGGTCATGCGCTCAGGACCGTGCCATCTGCCGGATGCCGGCACGCCCTGGAAACCTACCTGTGCGTTCTGAATGTAGAGGGCCTGCAGCGTGGGATCTACCGTTATCTCCCTGTCGAACACCAGCTGCTGTTTGAGGGTGAGGTTGAGGAGCTGGAGAAGAAATTCGTCAAGGCAACCTTTGGGCAGAGTTGGGCAGCAGATGCCGCCGTTGTCTTCATCTGGTCGGCCATCCCCTACCGGATGGAGTGGCGATACGGACTTGCCGCGCACAAAGTGATCGCGCTCGACGCCGGGCATGTCTGCCAGAATCTGTATCTCGCCTGTGAAGCTATCGGTGCTGGCACCTGCGCCATTGCCGCCTACGACCAGCCGGAAATGGACCGCCTGCTCGGTATCGATGGCGAAGAGGAGTTCACCATCTACCTCGCTCCGGTCGGAAAAACCCGCTGAAGGAGATGCCCATGAGTCCCTCCCCTCCCCATAACAAGAACCCAAGCAACCGGTAACCCAATTATTGCTCCGGCAAAAACAAGTAGTAAATGAATACCGGTCAAAATCTGTCATCCTGAACGCAGTGAAGGCCCAGTCTGTCATCCTGAACGAAGTGAAGGATCCATCTTCAATCTTTACAATATCTTATGGATTCTTCTCCCGACAAGTCGGGATCAGAATGACAATCAATAATAAACCATATTGACACTTTTAATTGCCGGAGTAATAATGGCCGGAACAATAACTTGTCACTTGTCACTCCCCATCTCAGTTTCGTCTGACCTTTGAGAGCGCATCTTCACAGAACATAAGGGTATCGACCTCCTGGCCTGCCATTTTGTTACCGAGAAGCTTCTTGGTCAGGAGATAAGCCAACCGCTCGTAAAAACCGGTATTCTGAGCATATTTCCTGAGCGTCTCCAGATGTCCCGAACGCTCTCCGATAACAATACGCAGCGCCGTATGAAGCACATCCAGATCGGTCTTCGTTTCGATCGACAGCCACTCATCCGGATCCTCATACTCCTTTTCGATCGCAGTCAGCGCGCGGTATGCCATCAGATAGCTCTCCGTTTCGAGATACCCCAAAATGCTCTCCAACTGCTTTCTCATCTTTTCCTGCATTCGCTGTTCAGCTATACCCTGTTTTCTCAATTGAAATTATCACGAGCCGATACAAGTTCCCACTCCTGGTATCAGGATGACAAACGTAACTGATCGGAACCACGGATCGCAAAACCAGATCGGAATGGCGATTGCCTTCCCTGAACGAATTGATGAGGTCATCCTGTTTTTTTATGATGGCAGTCATGAAATTTTCCCATAACAAAACCGCTTCAGCCTGACAATCAGGCTGGATCTCAATTAACACCATTAAATCCGGTCTCTTCACAAGGGAAACCATGAACATCGAAACCTTCAGATACGAGATCGGAGAAGAGATCGCCCATCGGCTGGGACTTGGCAGAAGCTCGGTCAGCCACAACTTCTGGGTTCTGACAACCGACGACGGAATGATTATCGCTGAACGGCACGATCTTGCGACTGAGAGACGCACCGGTAAAACACTGGTGATCGGCCTCATCGGTTCAGTCAACCGTTATTACACCTTTACACCAAACGAAAAGGTCGCCAGGAATTTCGGAGCGACTGAGCGAATGATAGAAGGCCGGAGCTATATCCACAAAACGCAGGAACGACAGGTCGTTTTTTCCGGACCCGATGAACTCGCTCTTGACAAATGGAACACCTGGGGTGCACTCATTCCGCTGATCAACCACCTGAACATTCCCTATCCTCCCCTCGGACTGAGACTTCCGGGAATGACCATCAACTCAAACAGCGGCTATGTAACCGGCGCATATATCATGGGCCTGAAACCACACTTCTTCCCATCCACCTGGAACCCCGGCAAAACATCCCTGCTCCTCCCCAAACCCCTGCTCGACTTCTACCTTAAGCTGAATCAGAAATCCTCTTTGACTTGAAATAATCTGAACTCTGCTGATGCGAAACAGCACAGAAAAAAAGATGTTACCAAAGCAAACCCGCCGATCGTGCAGCATCTGTCAGGGACACCACATTCCGGAACATGGGTCGCTTGATCAGGCAAAGCGGCTGTTTAAAAAATCCATCTATACTGCTGCCTGCTTTTCTCTGGTAGCCGGTTTTGGTTCAAGGTCCGATTTGCGACCGGCAACACGGATATCCATAATTTTGCGCAACGTATCGAACCAGAATGGCGCGCCGAGCGAGATCGCCATGATGCTGACCAGGAGTCCGATGAATTTTGTCGCCCATCGAAGCAGCTCAGCATTTGTGGGAAACTGAAACCTCCCATCTGTCACCTCCTGTTTCGTTGCTGCAGTTTTCTCCTGCCCCGGAGCCTTTGCTGGTGCGGGCGAAATCACCTGAATTGGTGACGGTCCAGTCGCATTCTGGGCGGTTACCGTTTTTCCGGCATCAACTTTCCAGCCCAATTGGATTCCTGAAGCCTCCAGTTGCTGAACTTCTGACAAAATCTCTTCAGAGGAGAGACCTGTTTCGGATGATTTGTCGACGCTCTCTGCCGTCGTACTTAATTTCAGTTTTTCGGATGCGTTCTGCTGGATGCCCTCCTGTGGCTTGCGCTCCCGAAGGTTCAAGGAGCTTTGCTTCCTGGCAAGCGAATCCGAAATGCGCAGGATCTTCTCTCGTGTTTCGGCGTTTTTCGACAGTGTCCTGAACAGATCGATCGTATCGACATTGAGCGGAATCACTATCAGTGCCGACAATATGATTGCCCAGGTCTGGGTGAAGCGCTTGTTCCGTCCCGAAACCCGATCGAGCAGGTAGAGGTAATGTTTCTGAACCGATTCGAGAAACTTCTGTTTGTCCAGCACGCCCGATTCGTTCGTAGCATTGTTTCTGATCAACGACAGCGCCTGTTTTTTATCCAGTACTGAATTGCCTATCAGATCATGAATCACCTCGCTGACAACATCGGCAGGAATATGAGTTGGCAGGGAACATCTTCCGTTATACAGCTTATTGACCAGTCTGCCTGGCGTCCTGGAGAGACTTCTGATCAGAGGGTGCTGGTAAAACGAGTCAATGAAACTCAGGTCTTTGTTGTGAAGCGTACCCGAAAGAAACATTTCGAGCCCCTTTTTCAGGTTTTCAGCTCTCTTGTTGGTAAGAAACACAATCACTTCGATGATCGAGGTGCAGGCCAGTGCAAACACCAGATAGATGGTTACCAGACCAATCAGTACATCAAGTGTCTCGAGTCCGAACATCTCTTCTCCTTCTCATGGTTGATACCAATGGATTGAAACCAGAGAACATGTCTACAAACCGGAAAATGAAAGGACAGCTGTCAATAATCAGCATGTCAACCGTGAGTCATTGAGAATGCTCTCCCTGACCGGAAACAACGCTTGGCCGATATCAACCTTGTTGACCTGTTACAACCTGTACGATGAAATTCGGTGAACGCTGATGCATCTGCGGGATACGTCCGATCCGAAACTGCTGAACAGAGACAACAGAGAAACGGACAGAACAATGAGGCGTGAAAACCTGGGCTGAACCCATTATTGCAAAGATACCAAACAATTCACATGCGAGGAAACAGATGTGTGAAAACTGGCCCGCCAAAGACCTTGCATAACCAAGATGCTGTCTCAGAAGCAAAGCCAAGGCAGTTTCATTCCTGGGAACGAGGTTGTCTCAGAAGCAAAGCCGAGGCTGTTTCAACCCTGGGAACGCCGAGCCCCAGCTCGGCAGCGTTCTCTCATCGAAAAAGCATCCAATCACAACTAACGCAGCTGTTTTTATGCAATTAAAGCGGCTCTTTGAAAAAAATCAAATACAACCCACCGGCACCTTCGGTGACATTGCCGAGCTGGGGCTCGGCGCTCCCGGATACTCTTTAACCATCGGATCTGTCTTCTGAGACAGCCTCAGAATTAAATCATCGAGAACGCGTTAAAGTACAACCAGGACTACTGGTTTAACACCATAAAAACGACACTTTGAAACAAAAGGTCAAATACAACCCAACCGGCACCTTCGGGGCTATTGCCGAGCTGGGGCTCGGCGCTCCCGGATGTTTGTTAACCATCAGATACTTCTTTTGAGACACCCTCTTCAGTTCATTTTCAGGCTTGCTGTGTTCTCATCGGCAGATAGGATTTAAGCACCAGGCCAATCAGCACAACAGTAGAAACGATGGCAATCGGACCGCCCTCCTCATGAGCGCCCTGACTGATCCAGTGACGGATGTCCAGGCCAAGCACAGCGTAAAGATGATTGATGATCAGGCCTGCGATGAAAGACATAACGACAATCGCGGCAAGATAGACAGCCGTGGCACGCTTGCCGAGCATACGTGAGATCACGGTCAGTGATGCGGCATTGGTTGCTGGCCCAGCAAGCAGAAAGACCAGAGCTGCACCGGGAGAGATCCCCTTAAGCGCGAAAGCTGCCGCAATAGGGGTTGATGCGGTCGCACAAACGTACAGTGGAACGGAAATCGCAAGCATCAGGGCCATGACCAGATATTCATTCGAAAGGTAGCGATCGATGGTCTCGGGCGACACGAGCGTTGAAATGGCTCCGGCAATCAGAACACCGAAAAACAGCCAGCCTCCGACATCCTTGAGAAGATCGCCATATGCAAACGCCATCCCTGCCCGAAGCTTGTCGACAACGCCGTCTTTCTTGACCGGCCTGGCATGACCGCAGCAACATGAAGAGGTACAGGTACCCGCCGCTTTCGGTTCAGAGGGTTTTTGCTGCGCATCATCAGCCGTAAACTTTTCAGAGAATGAAACGGCTATACCTGCTGCAATGGCCGTCAGAAACCCGGAAACCGGCCGTGCAACAGTCATAACCGGGTCGAGCAATGCCCAGGATACCGCGATGGAATCGACGCCGGTCTCAGGAGTGGAGATCAGAAACGAGGCGACCGGCCCCTTCCCTGCCCCCTGTTTGCGCAATCCTGCCGCAGCTGGTAAAACCCCGCAGCTGCAGAGCGGAATCGGCACGCCGATTGCCGAAGCCTTGAGAATGCTCTTCAGACCATTTCCTCCGAGATGCGTTGCCACGAAATCGTCTGGCATGAAGGCTTTGAGCAAACCTGCCACGAGGAACCCGAGCAACACGAATGGTGCGGCTTCAAGCAGCACATCCCATGATGATTCAAGAATGGTGAGCAACAGATTTACAGCGTTTTGCATAAACACCTCTATGGAAACATTACATATTATCGTATGATCAGATGTTCATACGAACTTCAAAAAAAAGTCATACTCTCTCCTCCTGCACATGCTCAAATCCGATTCTGATGAGATCGAAAATGTGGAGATCGTCAAGGCTGTAGAGAACATTCTTGCCCTGCTTCCTTGACCGGACGATCTTGGCGTCACGAAGCACCCTGAGCTGATGCGACACCGCAGACTGATTCATGTCGAGGATGCTGGTAAGATCACAGACACACAGTTCCGACCGGTAGAGGGCATTGAGAATCCGTACCCGGGTGTGATCGCCAAGAACCTTGAAGAGCTGAGCAAGACCCTCCTGCAGTTGTGTGTCTGGCATCTGCGCTTTGACCTGATGAACCAGTTCAGGATGAAAACAGTTTGTCGTGCAGCTTTCTGAAGTGTTGTCGATCATGCCTATTCGTATGAGCGGTTATTCATATGATAAGCAAAACAGCCGTCCGAGGCAAACCGTTCAGCTGGTAAAACGAATCTTTTCAGGGTAAAAATATCAATAGGGTATTAAAATCATATATATCAATATGTTACAAGAATTAAAGCATATGAAAAGCAGAGTCATCTCACAAGAAATTAACGGTAACAGCCGTCTCACAAATCGCATTTTCAAGCCTGAAAACCCGACAAAATCCGACACATAAAAAAAGCCCCGGTTTGTGACCGAGGCTTCATTCATCCTGACCGTTTTGATCAGAAGCGTTTCCGCTGGTGCTGATCGAGGATCCGCTGAAGCATCTTTTCGATGTCTCTCTCCGATGTCTTCAAAGCCCCCTCGACTTCTTTCCGGACCTCCGGACCGCTGCCAGGCGCGACGTTGACCGTGTTGTAAACGTTGATAACCCCGCTACCGCCATGTCCGGCAGCGGCAGCGGCACCGTGGCTTGAGACAACCATCATCGTGGCCGCTGTCGCCGTTCTCATGGCCTTTACCATCGGACCAGGCTTCATCGTCTCGGCGATCGTCTCCACCAGACGGATTCGATGCAGGTCCCGCAGCGGCCCAACCTTCGCCGGAGAGAAAGGCAGGTGATTCCGGATCTTCTGCACGATGTCCTTGATAGCTTCGACGGGTTTCATCGCCATCGACTTGATACCATCGAACAGCATGGTAACGATCTTCGCGCCGGCCTGGTACATCTTCCCGCCAAGATCGACGACGGTTTTCCATATGTTCGTGAAGAACTTCGAGATTGGTCCCCAATTCTTGTAGATGAGGAATGCGGCACCGGCCAGAGCAACGATACCGACCAGGACCGGCCCGAGACTCACACCCATGAGGGCCATCACAATCTGAAGGGCTCGAAACACGGCCATTGCTGCCCGTATGCCACCGCTCACCATTCCGGAGATCCTCGCAAGGGCTGCAAGGCCACCGGCCACCGACTGAATGAACGGGCCGACCTTCGAAAGGAACACGAGAAAACCGCCGCCAGCAAGCGCAAGGCCGGTGAATCCGGCGATGAGCTTTGTGATGCCCGGGTGCGCTTTTGCAAAATCGGCCATGCCTGAGGTAAGGCTCATGACGCTCAAAAGCGCCTCGTTGAGCGTCGGCAAGAGAGCTGCACCGATGTTCGACAGCACCTCATCCAACCGGTTTTTGAACCGCTGCCACTGAGCCGTCGTCGATTCCATGCGGGCTTCGTGCTCCCGGAGCATGCTTCCAACCGCATCGCTACTACGGGCAAGGTTCAGCTGCCTGTTGTACTCCCCGACACCGGCAGCCAGCTTCGCGATGTCGTCACCATATTCTTTTCCGAAAAGCTGAGTGGCGACGGTCAAGCGGCTTGCCTCCGGCAGCTTGTTGATCGCCGCAAGCACCTTCTGAATGGTTCCGGTCGCGTCGTTCACCATTCCGGCCTGCACCTGCTTGGCGGTCATACCGATAGAGGATAAACCCTCCTGGAACTTCTTCGGCTGCATCGCCGCGATCGACAGCTCACGCATAACCGCGTTTGAAGCCGTGGCCGCGATCTCGGCCGTACTGCCAAGGGTGAGGAAGGTAGATGCAAGGGCAGCGGCCTCATTCTCCGGCATCTTCACGAACTTTGCCGTGCCACCGATCCGCTTCATCACCTCGATGATGTCGCCGCCTTTGCTGAGAGCGTTGTCGTCGAGGTAATTGATTGTGTCGGCCAGTTTGCCGATTTCAGGGATTGGAATGTCGAACAGCTTGGCGACCTGGCCCATTTTCTCGGCAAGCTCTCCGGCGGGCATGTCGAAGGCCGACGACATCATCGCCGACGTTTTCGTGAACTTGATGAGTTCGTCTCGAGCAACGCCCATCCTCGCGCCGGCGGCAACCATCTCAGCGATTTCGGATGTCGGTATCGGCAGTTCTCTCCCGAGAAGCTGGATCTGCTTCACCATGTCGTAATAGACAGCGGTCAGCTTCCCGTTCTTGTCTCGAGCGCCGTCAACCTGCTTCGCAACACCCAACATGGCCGTTTCGAAATCAGCGGCCTTTTTCGCTGCCAGGCCAAAGCCGACAGCACCGGCAATACCGGCGTTCATGATTGGTCGACCGAGGCCTTCAAGCTGCTTTGCCTGGCGCGTGAAATGCGATGTCTGGTTCTGAAGTCTGGTGAATTTTCCGGCAGACTTTTCCGCGGCCTCACCGACCCTGTTGACCCCCTCAGTGATTTTCCTGAGCGGGCCCGTGATCTTATCGACCGCCGATAAGATCAGGTCTATGGATGCATGATTCCCCATCTGTGTTATTTTATGGTTAAAAAAAGCGTGTTCATGGTTCGGCCGCGGTCTGGTTGTTAGTCGGTTACCGTTTCATTCAGAGGCCCATCGAACAAGGCGAGATTGAAGTCGCCGCCCGCCTCGTTCGCTTTGACTGCAGCGGCTTTGCCGAGTGCCTGCAATCGATAGATTTCTTCAGAGAGACTGATAATGACCGAAGGCCAATTGTCAGCGTATTCCTCACGGACCTTCTGTTCAAGGAGCTGCTGCTCATTCAGTTGTTCATTCATCCCATACCTCGTTTTTTTGCGTTTTAAATGACTTGTCATGTTCGGTGGCCTACTTGGTCGGCGTGTCACCCGTTTGGCCCGCCTGCGCCGCCTGTGGAAGGCTGGCGGCATTTCCAAGGCCATCGACCCCACCGCGTTCAAGCTCCTGCAGGGCTTCATCGATAATGCGGGCAGCTTCGACTTGGATCTCATCAGCGGAACGTCCGGCGCATGTGGAAGCCAGTCGCGGGGAAAGGCTGAGCATCTTTGCCCTGGCAACTGTCATGAGGTTTGACCAAGCTGCCTTCACATCGGCAATAGGGACCATTTCGCCGCTCCCGAGACGGCCCCGCAATTCGGCGATGTTGGCCTGGTGGAAGGTGAGCCTCGTCTTTTCTTCGTCGAGGTCATAAACCGCCGCGCCATCATCGCCGCCGGAGCCGATCGAGACCCGGAAGGACTCGAACAACTCCACCCCCGTTTTTCTTGGATCATGGGTCATTCAGCACCCCCTTGACAAATCGCTCATGGCAGCGTAGACAACCTCGCGGGCTGCTGGCTCGATCTCGTGAGACGGGAGCCCTTCGCACCGCGCGCCCAATTCAGCAGGCAAAGGGAGGAACGCTGCGTAAACGCTCCGCTTAATTTGCTCCCAAAGCTCTCCGACCTCCCCGACGCTTGCCAGCGATTCCCGGAGTCTGGCTTCCTCGGCAGCCGCTTCATCGGCCAGAAAATGCATCAAGCGGGCCCTCTCAGCCTGATAGGTATGCCCGCGCCCGCCCTCATCGATGAAAACACCGACACGCCACCGGCCAAGCAACCACTCCCTAAAGGCTGTGCAAGGGTAACCACCTCCGGGAGCTCGCGGCGGCGCGTCTGGCTCGTGTGCAAGCTGTTGCAAGCGCCTTGCGGTCAACCCGGCGATGTCGGCGGCCTGAAGCTGGGACAGGGGCTCTGCATTGCAGGTGTCGCCGGTCATGATCTCGGAGTATTGAGCGGCTGTCAGATCGTGATTTTTCTTCATTTCGATTCAGTTATATAGTTATGTGTGAAAAAAGCGAACGAAACCTATAGGGCTTTGGCGCTGGGCCTTTTCTGCGAGTCGGCCGACCCAAGCGCCGCATACCTCTGGGGGCCCCCCGATACCAGGGGGGGGGTATGGCAGGCACTGAGGCCTGCCCACCCTCGCCCGTCGATCTCATGCGACGGCATCAATCATCTGTTTGAACGCGGCGGCCAGTTCCGTCTCGTTCATCACTGCTGGGCGATCGAGCGCATACCCGGTGATGTGTGGGTTCAGAGCCTTCTCACCAAACCCCTTGCGTACCAGGTAGAAAGCCAGCTGAACATCCTTGCTCTTTTCGAGCAGCTCACGCAAGGCAGGCTTGTAGACGACGCGGATTCCATCATGCAGTGCCGATTCAAGATTGATCTTGTTGGCTTCATCTTCGCGCTGCCTGATGAGGTCGGTGTACGTCGATTTCGCGCCGTCGAGATCATACTCAGCAGTAGCCAATGCCCTGCGCGCCTGCTCGAAAGCCTGCATTCCAGCGGGACCGTTCGATAGGTTGGCTTCGGCCTTCTTGAGCTCTTCACGTTTGATTGCAACTACCTCAGCGAGTTCGTCGAGACGCTTCTGGAAATCACCAGCTTCTTTGAGCAGCGAATCCCTAAGGCCGTTTTTTCTTTTCAGCTCTTCGAGGGCTTTGCGGTAGCCGTGAACTGCGGTCTTAAAGTCATTCATCATCTTCTCCTTCTTTGATTTGCTGCCGCCTATAAAAGGCCCGGCGGCTTTGGGCCATATTCATTTTTCTGGACTTGTTACACCTGTCCCGTCAATTGCACCAGACAGATCAACCCGTTCCGTCATCATATCGAGGGTGTCGTCGAGGTCGGCGGCGGCCTCACTCGCGCGTTCGTAATCGCCCGACCGGACAGCCTCAGCGAGGGCCACAGCGCCTTCAATGATGTATGAGAGCATGATGTCCGCTTCCCAGTGCTGCTCCGATGCAGTGACCACCTCTTCGGCGAGTTCTGGCTTCGTCATCTTCATGAGAGCTGCTTTCCAGTTCGACCGTGAATCCTGAGTCATATTTTTCGAGTTTATCGTTTATGGCTACCCGCGCATTGCAAGCTCATCATCGACCTCATCCCACAAGGAACGAAGGGAGGATCCCGAACTGCACTGTGTGCCAATCTCGTTATACCACGCATCGAAGCATTGCTCACAGTATGCAAGCTTACGCGCTGTTTCAGGCTTTGGCGGTTCGCCTTCAGGTCCCCAGATGTGACGATCCTCCGCTTCATCGATCTCACGCCGTAAGCGCTGGAGTGCGGTTTTTCTTTCGGTCAGGCCGGTGATGTGTACCTTGATGT
This sequence comes from Chlorobiaceae bacterium, assembly GCA_013334925.1. GTDB lineage: Bacteria > Bacteroidota > Chlorobiia > Chlorobiales > Chlorobiaceae > Chlorobaculum. The sequence continues at coordinate 4,041 of JAAXWP010000012.1, read as the reverse complement.
CGTTCAACTTGCTGCGGAACCTGGCTACTACGTCCGCCACATGACCGTCAGCGTTTGCGGTGATGGTCTTTTCGATCTTCTTACTACCTGGGTTCTTCTTGCGGTCAAACACCTGCCAAGCGTCGCGCCATTTCTCATCTTGGAAAAACTTCATGGCTGTTGTGGAGACCTTGCCGCCTCTCGCGTTGCAGTAGCGGCGGAACCGGTCCACGGCGGCGAGGGCTTCGTTCAGGGTGAGAACGTCATCTTCGATCAGATGGGAGAGATATTGCTCGGTCTGCTTGACCTTATCCCGCGGGAAGACTTCCCAAAGGGCGGGATATTGGTCTCGACCTCTTTTCTCGCCGGAAGCCTCGCCCTTCTGGGCGGGAGGCTGAGAGGCGTTCCTTTCTTCTCCCGTTATAGTAACGGGATAAGAAAGGGGTTCGTCTGACACCGGCGTCGGAGGAGGGGCGTCGTTGGCGTCGGGGGTGGGTGACGCGTATGTCGGCCCGACGCCCATGTCTACCCCTGACACCGGCGTCGGGGGTTTAAGCATCTTGATTATTGAAGTCCGGCCACTTCGCGGTTCAATGGTTATGATTCCATCCTGAACGAGCTTTGCGGTCGTTCGGGTTGCGCTCCGCGTCGTCATGCCGCCTCGCTTGGCTATCGTGCTTTGAGAAACGAAAGTTTCCCCTGTCTGGCTGTTGGCGTGCTCCGCTATTACGATCATCGCGGCAACCTCTGACCGCGTCATCTCGGCCAGGCGTTCATATATGAGGTGGAGTCGTTCCTGCGCGCCGAATGGGTAGCGATCGCCACCGCTCTTTCCGGTATCGTTACCCACGGTCACCACCTTTCCGTGGAGCTTCCGGGGCATCTGGAATTATGACTCTGGAGGTAAGCTCTTCATCCTGCAGGGGCCACTCGTTCGCATCCACGATGGATAGCGGGCTGTAGAAATTGAAGTCGATTACCTGCTGGCGAGGTGCTTTGTTGAAATCAAGAAGATTTCCTGCCTGAAGGCTTGCAAATATGCAAGGGGCGTCGCATTTTAAAAAAGTAGCCATTACTCTCCTTCAATGCCCGGCAGCGAGTTCGCATCGACGCCGGGCTTTTTATTTTCTTCGCGTTCTTCATTTCGTTCTGGTCTGGTTGGTTTGGTGTGTGTGAAGCGGTTGGTGTTCGGTCATGGTGCGGTCGGCTCATTCTCCATTGAGCCTCCTTCCACCCAGCGGCGAACATCCGAGATTGCATAAATTCTACGACCGCCCAGTTTTCGAGACGACAGCTTACCAGCCTTCAGCTCGCGGTGAAGGGTGACGCGCGACATCGAAATGTCGTAGACATCTTTGAGTAATGAGAGGAGAGAGTCTGTGTTGACGTAAAGCTGTTCAGGCTTCGTCGGGAGGGTATGAATTGCGGTGTCCATGATTATCACGTTTATGGTTCAAGCATCAACTACTTCTACCATAAAATTAATCACGAGATCGAGCTAAATCAAATTATTTCAATAAGTTAAGAGGTCCTAAATCGGCCCCAAACCGACCCTAAACCGAACCTTTCTTTTTCTTTTGAGCCCTCTTGATCGCTGAATCAAGAGCATCGGCGTGCTCGGGGCATTGATATATCTTGCAAAATAACTCGATTGAGCGATCAATCGACCCGGCAACGCCGAATAGTCGCCTCCGAATCTCACCATTGTTACCCGTGATGGATTCAGGCCATGAGGCGCATTTCTGGTGATTTTTGACAGCCAACAATATATCTTGCAGCCGTTCAGGAAGATCGACTTCAGTCCCAGTATTATCTGCCGTTTCTTTGAGCCTCTCCTGTATCTGCTGGATCATCAGCATCCGCTCCATAAGTATTCTGATACTCACGTCAGCATCTTCCGCGAGGAACCTGCAGAAGCTGAACGCCTCGTCCTCGATCTTTCCGTTAAAAACAGGGACCTCTTCGGCTTTGATTTCTGTGGATTCCTGGAAGCGTTCGCGCCAGTAAAGGCGCCATTCGCCCGATGGTATGATGTCTGAAATATAGGCGCGCGCTGCTGAACAGTATCGTCTGAGAAGCCTATCGAACGCCTTTCGGCAATCTGCCGGACTGTTGCGGATCTCTTCGATAATCTCATCGTCGGTCATGTCGCGCCATATCGGCAAGTCGTTCAAGTCGTTGAGCGCATCAAATGAACCAACGTTCTCACGGACCTGGTTCATGAACTCCTTGTAGTAAGTACCAACCCTCTTACCATCAAACGATGGAAACGCGGCCTTGTTCCTCGCCTCAACCCACCGAGTCCCCCTTACACGGCAAAGGACAGCCTTCATATCGTTTCTGTCTGCTGGAAAATATTGCTCCATTTCTCCCCCTGTCAGTTACTGGTTTTCTGTTTTCCGTTCTCTCTCCGACGCGCCACCGATTACCGGCAGGGCATCAACTCCGGCGATCTTTGCCGGGTTGAGAAGGTGGACATAGGTTTCTGTCATGTTGACCGTGGCGTGTCCTGCAAGTCCTGAGAGAATCTTTATCGGTACACCGGCAGCGATTCCAAGCGATATGAACGTGTGCCGTCCTACGTGGAATGTCAGCTTGAACGGTAGTCCTGCGGCCTTTCCCCATGCCTCCAGAGCGCTGCCGATCGTCGCCCGGCTTGGCAACCCGGCAAACACCTTCGTTCCCGGTTCGAACTCTTGTGAATCAGAAACAGTCACCTCAACGCCATCAGACACATAGACGTGCAGGGCCGCCGCCTGGTGCAGGTAGCGGGCAGCCTGCTCCCCCAATGGAAGGATTTCATGCTTGCGTGTCTTGACCTGCCGGTAATCGATATGCAAGCGCCCGTCGATGGGCCGAACATCGCCGAACGTCAGCCCCTCGACATCGGACAGTCTGAGGCCTGTGAAGCATGAGAAGAGAAAAGCAACCTTGACCACCGGGTAACTGCATTCCGCGGCGTCAAGACGTGTCAGGTGCTCGACCGTGCAGAAATTACGGTCCGCATCATCTTTCTTTATGTTGTCGATGCGGTTTGCGATATCGAACGGCAGGTAACCATCTTTTGCAGCCTGACGGATCGCGGCTTTGAAGGTCGCCATGTTGTTCTTCCTGGTGGTATTGCCGATTCCCTCGACCCCCTCAAGAAACCGCTTGAACCTCTGCCCGAATATCGCGTCAACGGACGACATACGAACCGGACCACCCGCATACTCGACCATGCGGTTCACCATCCCGGTCCATGCTGAAGGGTTCCCGCGCGCCTTTGACAGCCCCCGGCAGTACTCGATGAAATCGGAATAGTCCCTTGTCTTCCGCTCGAATATCGAGAACGCATCGACCCGGAGCTGTTCCTCGATATCTCGAGCCTTCACTTCAGCGTCACGTTCTGCCCTCCGAACATCCGCCTTGTTCGACTTGTTTGCCGGGCGCGTCGCGACGATCCGCATCCGTCGTCCCTTCTCGTAAACATCGATATCGAACACAACCCGCTTCCCATCCTTCAGCTCTCTTCGGTAAACCCGGACACTCATCACGCCCCCCTTTTTGCCTTGTGATATCACAACCGTCTCACAAAAAAGTACGAAACATTGACGAAATTTCCGAAACAGAAAGAAACAGGATGAATCAAATATAAACAGTAAAGCCCTGCATTTTAGACACTTACAGGGCTTTATAGAAATTCAGAGAAAAAGCCTGATTTCCTGTTAAATAAAACGAATCTTTTCAGGAGAAAACAGAAATAGGCACTCATTCTATCCGCTTGAATCTGTTATTACTCCGGCAACAATAAGTCGCAAATCAACACCAGACACCATCTGTCATCCTGAACGAAGTGAAGAAACCATCTTCAATTTTGAAAATACTTTATGGATTCTTCTCCCGACAAGTAGGGATCAGAATGACAACCCATTATAAACCAGATTGATACTTTTAATTGCCGGAGTAATAACGCTGCCGGTCGGGCAAGCGCATGCCTGATTTGCTGCGGTTCAACTCTTCAGGAACCCTGACAAGCTGTCGATATTGCCTCTGTCTGAGTAAGGCTTTTATTCAAGGAAA
>JAAXWP010000068.1:5425-9729 GCA_013334925.1 Chlorobiaceae bacterium | reverse complement strand
TCTGCAGGTCGACCGCCAGATCGTAGCTCCGGGACGAAAGGGTTTCCGGAGTGCAGACTGAAGAGAGTGCCGGATTTCCGGCCAATAACGAAACGAATGGTGACTTCGTGCAGAAGTCGATCCGCGCCGACGGGAATGCCTGACGAAGCTCCTGAACCACCGGCGTAGTGAGGACGATATCACCGATGGCACTGAGACGGACAACCAGAATACTCCGGATTTCGGGCGTAGACGTCACGACCAGAACTCCCACCAGGCTTTGTAACCCGCAGGCTTTTCAGGCTTCACCATGCGTTCCAGTTCAGCAATCCGGGCTGCCGCTTCCGTTGTGAGCTTTTCACGTCCGGGCATCTCGGCTTTCCGTTCGGCGAGCATCTCCGACGCCTTGCGGTATTCGGTCAGGGCGTCCCGACCGCGCCCGAGGCCATCGAGGGCGATAGCCCGACTCAACACGGCCATGATCCAGAGCTTACCGTCGTCCTGATTGAGTTCACCCCTGCGGTTGAAGTAGCGCAGCGCCAGGTCGGCGGACTGCAGTGATTCGTCACAGATGCCAAGCCTTGCAAGAGCCTCTGCAAGCCCGGCATGGCAGAATGCGTCAAAACCGTCGTGGTCGAACGCTTCGCCCGGGGGCATCTGCCTTGATACCTCCATGGCTTTCCGGCAGTTTGCCGCAGCATCTTCGAATGAACCGTCGCGCAGTTGCCGCTGTGCTTCGGCCAGGGCCATATAGGCCTGAGCAACCTCTCTGAGTGGTTTCATAAGTAAATCACATGAATAAAAAAATCAGTCTCGATCAAGCCATCAAATGCCAGAAAACAGCATGCCAGCTCAGGCAACAAAGCCCGTTACCCAACCACCAGCAAATCTCTAACAAAATTGAACGGCATCGTTCTGTTAATAGTTTATATTAAATATCGTTGAGTGTAACAAAATCACTAACATTTCTGGCAACACGAAAGAGATCATGACCTTCAAATCAGGCAAGTTCATCTTTTGCGACCAGTATGACAAGCCCCGTATCGAGAAACTGCTTGTCGAAGCCTCAACCCTGAACGCCACCATCAATGATCTGCCGATTCTGCCGGCCTGGTCGTCACAAATCGATCCCGAGCTGCTGTACAGTTCAATCGCCGGAACAGCCGCAATCGAAGGCAATTCACTCAACGCCGAAGAGGTCAAGGCGCTCGATGAAGGGAGATTATCTGAGGCTGCTCATACGACAAAAGACAGGCTTGAGATAACTAACCTGATCGGGGCCTATCGCGCAATCGACACACTGAAAACAAAACCGGTTCCCTTCATTTTCAGTGAAAAACATATAAAAGAACTGCATAAACACATAACGTTTAATCTTCCTTATAAGGACAACATCCCCGGGACCTACCGTAACGGCATGGTCAGGGTCGGCGACAATGCGCATGGAGGCATCTATACGCCCCCGAAAATCATCGAAGATATTCAGAAACTCATGGAGGAGTTTATCGACTGGATAAACAGCGATGAATTGATCAACTCACATGTGTTTGTCAGGGCTGCGTTAGCCCATTACCATTTGTCGTTGATCCATCCATTCTGGGATGGCAACGGCCGTGTCTCTCGGCTGATCGAAGCCCTGCTCCTCCAGTCAGCTGGAATCCGTTATGTTCCAAAGATGCTCTCGAACTACTATTACCGGCATGTGGGTGACTATTACCGTGCATTTTCTGAGAGCATCAGGGCAATGAAGGATGTCACACCGTTCCTTGAATTCAATCTGCGCGGAGTGATAGAATCGTTACAGCAGATGAAAACCCGTATAGCTTTTTTCATCAGAGTATTGGCCATGCGGGATTACCTGCATTTTCTCAGCAGCAACAAAGCAATATCGAAAAGACAAAACGACCTTCTGGCACTGTTGCTCGACCAATCAGGAAAACAGTTCACACTCCATGAGCTACAGAACACAATGCCCTACGCTATGCTGTACCGGAAAGTTTCAGAGATGACCGCCCGGCGTGACCTGAAAAAACTGCTCGAATTGAAGTTGCTTACCGTCGAAGCAGAAGGACGTTACTCGCTGAACCTTCGCGGCTTCGTCTCGTGAAGTGACGCAATCAAGCCCTGACCTGCATCAGCCGGTCGAGCTCTTGCGGAAGCTGTGGGCGACCCCGCTCGTTCAGTGCCGTACCGACAATCTTTGCCTTGACCACCAGCTTCAGGTCGGGCAGGCGGAGAATATCCTGATGGAAGGCGAATTTCAGAGGCGACTCGCGAACCATGTTCAATCCGATAACGAAACGGTCTCCACTCTGCAGAGGAGACTTGTAGTCCAGCTCGGCACGAATGACCACAAGATTGATACCCCGTTCCGTGAAATCCCTGAAATCGATGCCCACCGTCTTGAGATACACATGCCGGGCATGTTCGAGATAGTTCTGATACACACTGTTGTTGACGATGCCCTGCATGTCGCATTCGTAATCGCGGACCTCCATCTCGAACGTAAACGCGTATTGATCTTTATTCATCACCAGGGATTAAAGGTTGATTCCTGCATCATGGCGCTCAAAATAACATCCCCTGTCCAGAAGAGGAAACGCCTTGCCGCACGTCAAGGCGAAGTGAGTCTGGTTGTGAGCGCAGGCAGGAACTCGGCAAGATCGGCTATGACCAGCAAATCGGCCACCTCGCCGATCGGTGCCTCGCGGTCGGTATTGACGGCGAGTACGAAACCGGCGCCTTTGATACCGGCCAGATGCTGGATCGCTCCAGATATGCCGCAGGCCACGTACAATGCAGGTGCGACACTCTGACCGGTGGACCCGACCTGGCGGCCATGCTCCAGCCAGCCGGCATCGACTACTGGACGACTGGCCCCGACCTCGCCGCCAAACACAGCGGCCAGAGACCTGACGAGATCGATATTTTCCCTGCTGCCGACCCCTCGTCCGGCGCTCACGATCACTTCGGCACGGGTCAGATCGATACCGTCAGTGGATGGTGGTTCGTACCTGATAAATTCGACCGAAGTTTCTGCAGATGCCGTCAATGGACGAATCATCGGCGTCCCTCCGAGCGACAGAGCGGGAAAGGCGCCCGGCTGAACGGTCAAGACGGCTCTGGATGCGGAAGGAGTGACGATACGGCGCATTTTGCCGTTACAGCAACTGGTCATGAATCCATCGGCATCGATACCGGTAACCCCGGTAATCTGAGGCAGCCGCAACGTTGCCGCCACCCTGGGGGCAAGATCCCATCCATACGAGGTATGCATGAAGACAACGAAATCGGGCTGTTCGACCTCGAATGCGTCGAGTACCAGGCGCTTGTGCAGATCAGGACTGTACTCACCATATTCACCTGCGTCGGCAAAATAGAGCGTGCCGTCAAATGCGGGAAGCTCATCACGACTGCCGACCAGCAGCATCGATACCTCGACATTCAGAGACTGAGCAAACCCGAAAAGCTCCGGGAAAGAGTCAGCCATGCGTCCCTGTCGGCATTCGGCAACGAGAAGCGCTTTCATCGTGCACCTCCACGGCGCAGTACGGCCGTCTTTTCCTGCAGTTCCGCGACGACCCGGTCTGCCAGTTCGCTGATCGAGCCTTCCAGGACCATCCCGCCCGAACTCCGCTCATGCTGCGCAAATCCGGATACCGAAACCAGAGCCGCTTCCAGGCCGACATCTTCCGGGGTGAGCACGAGGATCTGCTTCTTCTTCGATTTCATGATATTTGGCAAGGTCGGGTATCGCGGTGTATTCAGGCCGAGCTGACAGGTGAGCAGAGCCGGAAGCCCACAGGCAACCACAGCTCTCGCACCTCCCTCAAGCTCACGCTCAACCGTCACCCTGCCGGCGTCGAACGAAAAACCGACGATGGTGGTCACGCACGCCATCCCCATCCGTTCCGCGACCAGAACGCCCACCTGTGCCGAACCGCGATCAGTCGACTGCATACCGGTGAAAATCAGATCGAAAGACTCCCCGGACGCATAGCCGGATATCATGGAAGAGATCTGCCAGGGATCGCGTTCTGCCGCATCGATGTCTCTGACATGAACGGCATGGTCACAGCCCATTGCAAGGGCTTTCCGCAGCATCTCGACAATCCGGTCCGGACCGACCGAGAGGACGGTTACTTCGGCGTTTCCACCCAGCTGTTCCTTGAGCCTGATGGCCTCTTCCACCGCAAACTCATCATAATCGTTCATCCTGAATGCCAGGCCGGCTTCGTCGAACCAGGTCCCGCGGGAATTCGGGACAAACCGGGCATCCATATCGGGGACCTGTTTTATGCAGACAAGTATCTTCATATTCTGAA
>JAAXWP010000068.1:0-5325 GCA_013334925.1 Chlorobiaceae bacterium | reverse complement strand
TCATCATAATCGTTCATCCTGAATGCCAGGCCGGCTTCGTCGAACCAGGTCCCGCGGGAATTCGGGACAAACCGGGCATCCATATCGGGGACCTGTTTTATGCAGACAAGTATCTTCATATTCTGAAACTCCTCAATGCCACCTGCCTGATTGTTGCACAAGCAGATCTGCTTCGTAAAATAAAAACCCCCTCAGCAAACCGTCTCAACGCCATGTTCAGAAGCTTCCGTTTTTTCGTGACGAAAAAACAGCCAAAACACTTTCCCTGCATGCAAAATTAATATACATTATCATATTATGCGATACTGACCAATCGGTCTCTGTTTTTATTCCCCTTTCCCCCATGAGTCCCGGTCCGCCGGGGCTTTTTTTAATCCGCTTCAGAGCGATACGATCTCATCGGGCAAGTCGCTCAGTCTCATACCTCCGTTTTCAGTAACGACAAAGGTATTTTCGATGCCGATCGCGCCCTTGCCTGGGAGCACAAACTTGGGCTCGACGGCGATCACCTGCCCAGCCTGCAATGGCTGGTTGAATCCCTGCGCCAGCACAGGTAACTCGTCGAGTTCAAGTCCCACACCATGCCCGACGAACTTTGACTGCTCGCCGGGCATGCCCATGAAGTTCCCTCCAAGTCCGGCTGATTCGGCCATACCGGCGGCCATGCGGAAAATATCTTCACAAACAGCCCCAGGCACCATCGCCTGACGTACGGCCTCCTGAATTTCCAGCGAAACATCGAAGGCCCTGCGCAACTCGGCATCGAGCTCTCCGATCACAAAAATACGCGTCATATCGGTGATATATCCATCCACCACACCAGCAAAATCGACGAGCACCGGCGTATTGGCAACGATAGGCTCACGTGACGCCCCTTGCGGACATGCGGCAGAGAGCCCTTTGCCCGTCACCGCACCGTCAAAAAAACCATAGGATGCAGCGCCGGCTGAAACAGCCATGCCACCGAAAAGCTCCTGGTTGAACGCCCGCATGCGAACAAGGCCTTCATGACCGGCCTTGCGGAGCCGGCACTCCATCTCCGCTGCGAGGTCGAGTTCCCGCATTCCCTCTTTCAGGAACTCCGGCACCTCGGCGAATACCGACGAGAGCATCGCGGCGCTTTTTTTCAGGCACTCGATCTCATATGCGGATTTGACCGAGCGGAGCTCACGAACGATCATCGAGATGTCGACAAAGTTTTTTCCTGACAGCACTTTCGAATAGTAGCCCTGCTGCTGGATCGGAACTGCATCGAAGGTCATACCGATGATGGTCTGATGGGCGGGAAAAAGTGAAGGCAGTTCCTTGCTCGATGGAAATTGCCGTATATCGTCGAGCGGGCTCTCTGCCTTCGCTCGTGCAAGGCTTTTGCGCACCAGCAGCACTGCCTCGCCTTCAGCCGGTATCCAGAGGGCAGAGTTCTGACGGGTACCCGTGAAATAATAGATATCGATCGGCATGAGCAGGAGGGCCGCATGGATGCCTTTGCCGGTGAGCTGCTCCTGCAGACGTGATATACGCACCCGTGATTCGCTCTGGTTCAGCATTTGATATGGGTTCTTTTCGTTAAAAAAAGGAGAGGCTGAGATCAGGGCGATGCGAAGAGCAGCCCTGCAACAGTGGATCGCCGAAGCAATGGCGATATATGAAGATACGGTTTCTGACGCACTGAATCCAGTTACTTCCGGATCCTCGATGCAATGATTTCGGCAATGTCAAGAGTCTTCATGGCAGAGTTCGACCCGGAATCGATCAGGGAACCCTCGAACATGGAGAGGCAGAAAGGACAGGCCGATGCCAGTAAAGGCATGCCGGTCTCTCTGGCCATTCGCATGCGCTCGGCACTGATCCGCCTGCCGGTACGCTCTTCGGCAAGTATCCTGCCTCCCCCGGCGCCGCAGCAGAAACTGTCATTTCCGCTCATCGACATCTCACGGATACTCCCGCCTGCGGCTTCGAGCAGTTCCCGGGGTTCCTGGATGATACCGTGATAACGGGCAAGGTAGCACGAATCGTGGAACGTAACGCTGAACGTTTCCGGAGTGAGCTGCAGACGTTTTTCTTTGATCAGCTTCAGCATAAAGGTCGAGTGATGCTCAACCGGCACATCGAATCCGAGGTCCCGGTAATCGCTGCCAAGGGTTGAGAAACAGTGCGGGCATGCCGTCACGATACGTTTCACCCCGTACTTCCTGAAGGCCGCGATGTTTTCGGTCGCGGTCATCTGGTACAGATACTCGTTGCCGAGCTTTCTGACCGGCTCACCACAGCATCGCTCCTCAGCTCCGAGAATACCTACCCTGAGACCGGCGTCAGCACAGATTCGAACAAAGCTCTCGGCGACTTTGCGGTTTCTCGGGTCATACGAGGCATAACATCCGGCAAAATAGAGCAGATCGACCCGGCTGTCATCGGACATGACGCTCACCGGTAAACCTTCAGCCCAGGTTCCCCGCCTTGCAGGAGCCAGTCCGAACGGGTTGCCGTTCACTTCGATGGACTCACTGGCCTTGCGGACTTCAGGTCCCGCAAATTCCCCCGCCATCAGCGTCAGGCTTCGACGCATCTCGACGATCTTTCCCACCTGCTCGATACAGACAGGGCAGATTTCCTGACAGGCAGCACAGGTCGTACAGGCCCAGATCGCCTCGCGGCTCACTTCGTCAACAAGATCGGCTGCAGGAGCATCATGGGTAATCCTCCCGATCTGCCGCACCACCTTCATGGGAGAGAGCGGTTTTCCGGTAACCCAGGCGGGACAGCGATCCTGACAGCGCTTGCAGGCAGTGCAGGCATCAGCATCGTACAGATCTTTCCAGGTGAGATCACTTATAGAAGAGGCCCCATACCGGTCGATATGTTCATCTTCGAGATCAATGGTGGACAAACGAGCGTCACTCTCAAGCGGAACCAGATAGCTGTTCCCGCCGGAGATCAGCATATGGCGAAGCTTCGTACGAGGAATGAGAGCAATGAAACCAAGACCAAGCAGCAGATGCACCCACCAGAGGCCCTGGTGAACTGCTCGCATGGAGTGATCATCGAACGAACTCATCAGGAGGGCAACCAGAAAACCACCCGGCGACCAATGCGCAAGCTCCGGATTTTCGCGGATTTCACTCACGGCCATCCGGCTTCCTTCGATCAGAAAACCAGTGATAAGAATGGAAAACAGCAGCAAGTGACTCTGCAGGTCTTCCCGTGTCGTTTCCAGTCCCACGGGGCGAACGATATACCGACGTACAAACAATCCGAGAAGGGTGAGTATCGCCAGCATTCCGGCGACATCGAGAAGCAGTGAGAATATCCTGTAGAACCAGCCCTTGAGCAGATTGATCCTGAACAGGGGCGAGAGCAGATCAGCCTGGAAAAGCAGCAGCAGCGTGCCTGCGAACAGGATCATGAAACCCCAGAACAGGCCCGCATGAAACAGCCCTCCATCGGGAACGCGCATGATCCTCCGCTGAGTGAAGGTATCGGCAAGGAATCGGAGAAAACGCTTTCCAGGAAGGTCAAATCGATCGATCTGGCGCCCCTGACGCCATTTGCCTGCAAGCTGCACAAAACCCCGTACCATCGAAGCCAGGGCAGCAAGCGCCAGCAGGTACATGACGACGATCGGACCTTGCCCGATATTCCAGAATATTTCCCTTGTATCCTCCATTCAGCCCGATATGGCAAATAAAGATTCGTTTTGGACGGCAATGGAACGCCCCCTTTTTCAGGGGGCCGAACCATCCGGTTTCTATTGCATCAAATATAGCATACCAGGCAGGAATACGTGCAACGCTCCCGCTCAGGCGTACCGGAATATGGCGGCCACACCGGTCAGCGACGGCATCTTTTCTGATGGAAGCACGAGGACCTCTCCTCCGTTTTCAAGAACGAGCAAGGCAAGCTCCTCGAGTACGTCTTCCGCTGTCGGAGAGTCATCCTTTGCCGGTACAATTTTACCGGTCGCCGGGTCGAGAGTTCCTGCATACCTTTTTTCACTGTCGAGCAGAAGCGTCCAGACCTTTCCACTCGCTGCAGCCTTGGCAACAAGGAATGGGTCGTCTTCGCCGAGCGACTTTGACCGGTACTCCTCATATCTCGCCACAGCCTCATCGATCCGCATCGTCCATCGAGGTTCGAGTGCTTCCCATGCAAGAAGCCGGAGTTCATCCGAGGAGATAAGCCGCGGATCGACATCCACGCCATCTTCGATCAGTTTTGGATTGTGGCTCACCTCCCTGAAGAGACTCTGGTGTTCCGGCAGTGCAGCCAGAACAAGCGGAAGGCCTGACGGGGTCGAATGGAATTCGGTGATGGCGCGGTCTACCGCTCTGAAGAATCGCTCATTGTCAAGCTCTTCCTCATCCTTTCTCGAGCTGTGCCCGTGACGCATGGAACCACCTCCGTCAGCCCCACCGAACGATGCGACAGTCTGGTGCGGAGGGGTAATTTCACTTCCCAAAGCATCAACCATGTTTTTCGGTACACCAGGAGCCATACGGATCTCATCGAACCTGAACCTGTTGCCCTCAAATAGTCTGACATCGGTACGAGTCAGCGCAAGCGCCTGGAACCGGTCTGCCGCCTGGAATATGCGCAGCAGTGGTTTGAGGTAGAACTTCCCTGTCACGGACACACCGACATAATCGGTGACAGGCTCCTGAAGACGAATCACCAGGAACATACCTGGCGAAACGAAAACGGCTACACCATCCAGAGAGTGCATCCAGAAATCGTGATCATCGATCATAGGTGTCAGACGATCGAGCAGTGGCTGCATCTCCCGCTTCCCGGTGAGCGCAACACCTTTTTCTCTGGCCTCGGTTACCAGATTCTTGAAATGCAGGGCGTCCTGAAGATTTTCCGGATGCCGCCTGCCCGTTGGCATATACAGGGAAATACAAGGCGTTTGGTGCGTCTTGAGCAGTTCGGACGGAATACCTGTGAATTGGGCCTTCATGTTACACCTCCCCGGATAGACGTTGTTGCATAAACGGCACTGCCTTATGGAGGAGAATTAATAATAACTGAAAAGAGGAGCCTGAAGTTCACAGGATGGAGGGATGTCGCAACGGTGATGGACGTGATGGACGTCGATGAATGTCGATGGACGTGATGGACAGGATGGACAGGAGCCATGGACGAAGGAGGAGCAAACATGGTCCATTGTGTCCATGTCGTCCATTCCGTCCATATCGTTTCCGGATCGTCGAAGCGGGTGCAGGGAAAGGGGAGAGTCAAATATGGCAGAAAACAGAAAAGCCCGCGAAACTGATGCGGGCTTTTGCTGTATAAAAACTCGGCGACGACCTACTCTCCCGCAATGAAGCA
>JAAXWP010000067.1 GCA_013334925.1 Chlorobiaceae bacterium | reverse complement strand
GCCAACATTTTTGCTGATTTCTTCATCAGTCTTTACTCCTTGTTTGTGCGTTGGTTGTGTTGTTGTCGAAAAAGAACAGGACATCGATCAAAACCATGCCTTCAGCATTGAAGGTGGTTTCGGCGAGTCATTCGATTCTCTGCACGAGAAGTTACTTTCAATATAAATAAATTATTAAAAAGTACAAATACGTAAGAAAAGTTTAATGCAAGCGTCTTTAAGGCTTAAATAATTAATGCGTCACGGCTTTGTGATGCGCTTTTCCTAACTTTTTGGTTATACCTGATTTTCAGCACGGGTTATCCTCTAATGCTCTAATGATCAAGACACGCGTTCATGACAAGTCATCGTATCGGTTTATCAAGCAGTATCGAGCATTGTGGAGTCCTGAGGCAGTGCATACAGGCATTCGGCCGGATGGAGGGGTATGACGAGCGCTTTGTATCCTTGCTGGAGCTCAGTGTTCACGAAGCGTTTGTCAATGCAGTCCGGCATGGCAACGCTTCAAACCCCGAATTGCCGGTTACGGTTACCTTGAATACCGGTTCCGATATGATCTCTCCGTCACTTCAGGTTGAAATAGCGGATTGCGGTACAGGGTTCACTCTGGATGGGAGAACTGAGCTTGACGCCCCGGGACTCGATTCGGCTCCTGGTGGCAGAGGTCTTCCACTTATCGCTCATTTTGCCCGGGAGATCAGGGCCGTACGAAAGTCCGGTGGGAGTGTGCTGATATTGAGTTATATTCCCTACTGATGAAATTCTGCGAAGTTACCTCTTCACCTTTTAATTGAATCCTGACGATGGATCTATCCCGAAGCGCCGAGTGGAGTGCGTTGGTGTCCCACTATCACGATCTGCAGAAGGTAAGGATGACCGAGTTGTTCGATGGTGATCCGGATCGTTTTGCGCGGTTCTCGATTTCCCTGAAAGGGATGCTGGTCGACTATTCCAAAAACCGGATCATCCCGAGAACGATGGAGCTTCTCATGGAGCTTGCCAGGAACTCAGGGGTCGAAGAGCGACGCGCCCAGATGTTCGCGGGTGAGCCGATCAATTTCACCGAACGTCGTGCTGTACTGCATACGGCACTGCGGAGGCCTCGCGGAACCTCCCTCATGGTTGACGGGATGGATGCTTCAGCAGAGGTCGCCGATGTGCTCGACCAGATGAACCGGTTTACGGACAGGGTCGTTTCGGGGGAGTGGACGGGGTATTCCGGTAAACGTATGACCGATATCGTCAATATCGGCATCGGAGGTTCCGATCTTGGGCCGTACATGGTCACCGAAGCTCTCAAGCCTTTCGCTCATGGCCGGCTCAGGGTTCACTTCGTTTCGAACGTCGATGGCACGCATCTGGCAGAGGTGCTGAAATCGGTCAACCCGGCCTCGACGCTCTTCGTTATCGCATCCAAGACCTTCACCACACAGGAGACGCTTGCCAATGCGATGAGTGCAAGGGAGTGGTTTCTCAGGAGCGCTGTCGATACCGCACATGTGGCGCGCCATTTCGTGGCTGTTTCGACCAACCGGGCGAAAGTCGAGGAGTTCGGTATCGACACCGAAAACATGTTCCGCTTCTGGGACTGGGTCGGAGGGCGCTATTCGCTCTGGTCGGCAATCGGTCTTCCGATCGCGCTCTATCTCGGATTCGACCGTTTTCGGGAGCTGCTTGCCGGAGCTCATGCGATGGACGAGCATTTTCTGAATGCACCGCTCGAAACGAACGTTCCGGTCGTTCTGGCCATGCTGGGCATCTGGTACAACAATTTCTTCGATGCCCGCTCCCATGCCATCATTCCCTATGACCAGTATCTGCACCGCTTTCCGGCCTATCTGCAGCAGCTCGACATGGAGAGTAATGGCAAGCGAGTGGACCGGATAGGTCAGGAGATCGATTACGCTACCGGCCCGGTGATCTGGGGAGAGCCCGGCACCAATGCGCAACATGCATTCTTTCAGCTCATGCACCAGGGCCCGGGGATCGTTCCGGCAGATTTTATCCTGCCGCTCAGAAGCCAGAACCCGATGGGTGAGCATCACGATATGCTTGTAGCCAACTGTTTTGCCCAGACCGAAGCGCTGATGCGCGGCAAGAGCGAGGATGAAGCGCGGGCAGAACTCGAAGCTTCGGGCGTCGAAGGTATGGACCTGAAACTGCTGTTACCTCACAAGGTGTTTCCCGGTAACCGGCCGACCAATACCATCCTGCTCGAAGAACTCGATCCGTTCACGCTGGGCAGCCTGATCGCCATGTATGAGCACAAGGTGTTCGTGCAGGGAATCGTCTGGGATATCAACTCGTTCGACCAGTGGGGCGTCGAACTTGGCAAACAGCTTGCCAAAGTGATCCTGCCCGAACTGGGGTCGAAAAACGAGATCGATTCGCATGACTCTTCGACCAATTCGCTGATCAACCGTTACCGTGAAGCCAAAGCGGAAGGGGCAACTCCTCCTGCCGAACAGCTTTCGATGTTCTGATCAGAGCAGCCCCGTAAAAGCAGAACGGCAGGGTGATGTGCATCAACCTGCCGTTCTGCTTTCCTTTTTCAACCGCTCTGTCCATGATGTCCATAACGTCCATCATGTCCATGAATTTTCCTCTTCAGAGACCGTTACGTTCGAAGATCGTATCCACGCTCTTCTTGAGCTTCTGCTGGATTGCCTCAGGGCTGAAGAGCTCTTTGATCTCCTCTGCGGAAATGTGCTCAAGGAGTTCAGGGTCATTGAGTACCAGATCCTTGAGCTGCACCTTCTCTTCCCAGCTCTTCATGGCGTTGCGCTGTACGAGTCGGTAGGCATCCTCACGCACGAGCCCCCTTCCGGTCAGGGCGAGCAGGAGCGTCTGTGACATGGTCAGGCCATACGAGGTGTCGAAGTTCTGTTCCATGCGCTCAGGGTAGACGAGCAGGGTCTCGATCGACTCACTGAAAGTTCGGAGCATGTAGACGAGAGCGATCGTGGAGTCAGGCATGATGACGCGCTCGACCGACGAGTGAGAGATGTCACGTTCGTGCCAGAGGGCGACGTTCTCCAGTGCTGCAATCGAGTTGGATCGGACGACCCTGGCCAGGCCCGTCAGACGTTCGAAGGTGATCGGGTTTCGCTTGTGAGGCATGGCAGAGCTGCCTTTCTGACCTTTGCTGAAGAACTCCTCGGTCTCGCGGACCTCGGTGCGCTGCAGGTGGCGCAGTTCGGTGGAGAATTTCTCGATCGAGGAGGCTACGATAGCCAGAGTGGTGGCGTACTCCGCGTGGCGGTCGCGCTGCAGGATCTGGGTCGAGATCGACGAAGGGGTCAGGTCAAGTTTCCTGCATACGGCGGCCTCGATATCAGGTGAAAGATGCTGGTAGGTGCCTACAGCGCCCGAGATCTTTCCGACCGAGATGATCTCCTGTGCTCGTTTCATGCGCTCGAGGTTACGCTTCATCTCCTGATGCCAGAGCAGCAATTTCAGGCCGAACGTGGTCGGTTCCGCGTGGATGCCGTGTGTGCGGCCCATCTGCAGGGTATATTTGTGCTCGACGGCGCGCTTGGCAAGTACCTCGATGAGCGACTCGATCTCGGCGACGATGATCTTTGCGGCATCGCGCATCTGCATCGCGAGGCAGGTGTCGACGACGTCCGAAGAGGTGAGCCCTTCGTGAATGTAACGTGAGTCAGGCCCGACGTAGCCGGCGACGTTGGTGCAGAATGCGATGACGTCGTGCTTGGTCTCCCGCTCGATCACGAGAATCTCTTCGACATTGAACTTTGCCTTTTCCCTGATGGTCGACAGGGCATCGGCAGGCACCAGGCCCGCTTCGACGCGAGCTTCGACGGCAGCTATCTCAAGTTGCAGCCAGCGTTCAAACTTTGCTTCATCGGTCCAGATTGCCGAGATGTCTTTCGGCGAGTAACGTGGTATCAAGGTCGGGTGACTTTAGGTTATAAAATATTATGAGCTAATATAAAAAGCTGTGGGCAATGCCGTCAGGGTTTTTTCTCCCCTTCATCCGTCAGTTCCCGGTAGATCTCCATGACATAGTCGAGCGCAGCCTGACGGTCGTAAGGAATCTGTCCGTCGATGATGGCGTTCTCCATGCGTGATTTGATCACGCCGATCAGTCGCCCTTCGGTGAGCTGCAGCATCTGCATGATGTCGTGGCCGCTGACCGGAGGGCGCCATTTTGCGAGAAGATCCTTTTCGCTTACTTCGGCAATCTTCTCCTCGACGTTTGTGAAATTTTTCATGATCCGCTGCACCTTGCGCGGATTCTTGCTGGTCACGTCGGCCCGGCAGAGTGACATCAGGTCCTCGAGGTCAGGTCCGGCTTCGAACATCAGGCGCCGGACGGCGGAATCGGTGATCTCTTCTTTGGAGAGCGGGATTGGTCGGTGGTGCAGCCGAACCATCTTCTGCACATACTCCATCGGTTCGAACGGCCATTTCATGGTTTTGAAGATCCGTGCGACGACCTTCACGCCGACCGCTTCATGGCCGTGGAAGGTCCATCCGGTACCCTGGCTGAAGCGCTTGGTGACCGGTTTGGCGATATCGTGGAACAGCGCGCTGATTCTCAGCCAGAGCTTGTCTGAATGAAGCGAGATGTTGTCCACCACCTGGAAGGTATGGAACAGCGTGTCCTTGTGGCCGAGGCCATCGACCTGTTCGATGCCGGCCATGGCGTCGAGTTCCGGGATGATCTCCTTGAGGAGGCCGGTCGAATGCAGTATTTCAAGGCCGATTGATGGTTTGCGACACTGCATGATTTTCAGGAACTCATGGCTGACACGCTCCTTCGAGACGATCTGTATTCGGGCATGCATCGTTTTCATGGCCTCGACGGTCGCTTCGTCGAGCCGGAACTCGAGCTGGCAGGCGAACCTTGCTGCACGCATCATCCTGAGCGGGTCGTCGGAAAAGGTTTTCTCGGGATCGAGAGGCGTTCTGAGCAGCTTTTCGCTAATGTGTCGCTGTCCTTCATAGAGGTCGATGATATCGCCCCGTCCAGCTTTGTTCAGCTGCAGCGCCAGCGCATTGATCGTGAAGTCGCGCCTGGAAAGGTCGTCCTCAAGGGTGCCGATGCTGGTGATCGGTTTGCGGGATTCAGGATTGTAGCTCTCCTTGCGGGCGCCGACGATTTCAAGTTTGAAGCTCACTCCGTCGTCACCGGTAAGTTCGAGCTGTGCTGTTCTGAATCGTTCAAACAGCACGAAATTCCTGCCATCGAGCTGTTCAGCGATCCTGCGGGCGAACGCCACCGGTTCGCCGATCACCATGATATCGATGTCGGTACAGGGGCGCTGCATACAGAGATCCCGTACATACCCGCCAACAAGATAGCAGGGCAGCCCGGTCTCGTCTGCCAGGTCTCCGATGCGGTAAAGAATGGTTGGAATGGCAGCGTGTTCAGATATCTCCATGCGTACGTACTCGGTATTCATCAATAAACGGGTTCATTCGAGGTCGGCGGTGTTCTTCCGGATTTCGTCGGTGATCCTTCCGGCGACCATAAGAGCCTTCCTGCCCTCTGCGGAGGTGACCGCGGCAGGTTTTCCGCTCCTCAGGGAGTCGATGAAGTGTTCGAGCTCCACCTTGAGCGCGTTGACTTTCGGGACATCGGGACTCACGTAGTCGAGTGCGAGGCCGTTGAGCGACTCCTGGATCTCTCCGAACTGTTCCAGGATCTTTTTGGATGCGAAATTTCGAATAGGGTTCTTCGAGCTCAGCTGGTCTGGTCTGACAAGGCGGAACACCTCCGACTTGCCGGTGGTGAAGTCCAGCGAGGCATAGCTTTTGGGATTTCTGCCGAAGAACCTCAGTTTACGCAGCCGGTTGCGGCTGAGTCTGCTTGCCGTGACATTGGCGATGGCTCCATTGACGAACTCGATGCGGGCGGTCGCCATGTCGAGCTCGTTTGAAAAGACTTTCACGCCCGATGCGGCGATGCTGCGGATATCGGACCTGATCAGGGAGAGCACGAGATCGATGTCGTGAATCATCAGGTCAAGCACGACCGAAACATCCGTTACGCGACGGGAGAATCCGCTCAGTCGCTCGGCCTGGATATACATCGGTTCCCCGATATACGGCTCAACGGCCAGCAGTGCCGGGTTGAACCGTTCGATGTGGCCGACCTGGATGAGCAGCCCTCGCTCCTGTTCGATGCGGATCAGTTCATCGGCCTCTTCAAGCGTGGCGGTTATGGGCTTTTCGATGAACAGACTGACTCCGGCTTCGAGGAGTTGCTTCGAGATGTCGAAATGCGAACTGGTGGTTGTGGCGATGATGGCCGCATCGCATGAACTGGCCATCTCTTCGATCGAGCTGAAACCGGGAACCGAGTATTTTTTGCAGATCTCGCGGAGCCGCTCCGGATTCAGGTCGAATACGCCTGCAAACTGGACTTCCGATGTTCCGGACGCAATCTCTTTCAGCAATCCGGTATGATATTCGCCGAGCTTTCCGACGCCAGCAACGCCTATGCGCATGACATTTTCCTGTTGAATTCCTGGATCTCTCTGTTTTATTCTGCGGGCGCTGTCGTCGGTTCGGGAACCGCCATGTCATATTTGGACAGGGTCATGGAGATGAACGTTCCGATGACGGTCAGTGCGCCGGCAAGGTAGTATGGGTATCGATGGTCGATACCGTAGAGGATGCTGCCGCTGAAGGGGCCCATGATACGGGCAAGGGCGTTCACTGACTGGGCGAATCCCATGATCTGGCCCTGTTTCTGCCGGTAGCTGTAGAGCGAGATCATCGAAATGTTGAGCGGATTGACCAGACTGGTGCCGATCGAGAAGAACAGCAGGATGACGAGCCCGAGCGTGAAGAGGGCGTTCTGCGGTACGAACGGAATGAAGAATACCCCGATGAACGACGCGACATGGCCAAATACCATCAGCTTGTGTTCACCAAGTTTGCGGGTGAGTTTCGGCAGCATGCCTCCCTGCACGATGACCGAGATGAAGCCGACGTAGGCGAAAAGGTAGCCGACCTGCTGTTCGGTGGTGTGGTAGAACTCACTCCAGAGCAGGATTGCCGAAACCTGCATGTTCACGATCGCCAGCGAGTAGATGTAGTTGATGATCATGAGCAGTGCGACAGGACGCGAACTGAAGGCGCTTCTGACCGTCTCGGCGTAGGCTGCGACTTTTTGTGACAGCGATGTGTTTTTGTCACTCTGATCGGAGGTTTTATTCCGATCAAGCAGGGACTTTATGCTCACGGCATGCGGGTTCGATTCGGGCAGGAAGAAAACGGCCAGAAGGAAGTTGATGCTGTTGAGCGCTGCAGCGAAGATGCCAACCATCGAAATACCGTAGTTGGTCATGAGCACTCCGCCGATCAGAGGCCCGATGATGAAGCCGATACCGAACGCGGCGCCGAGCATGCCCATCGCTCCCGAACGGGTTTTTGCGTCGGTCAGGTCGGTGATCGATGCCTGCGCTGCCGAGATGTTCGCCGATCCGATTCCGGAGAGGGCCCTGGCGAGGATGAGCAACGGAATGGAGACGGCCTGCGAAAAGAAGGTATAGGATGCGGCGGCGAGCAGGATGCTCGAGAGCATGACCGGACGGCGCCCGATCTTGTCGCTCAGCTTGCCCCAGATCGGGGAGAAGATGAACTGCATCGAGGAGTAGATCGCCGCGATCAGACCGATCATGGTTGGTGTCGCTCCGAGCTGTTTGGCATAGGTCGGCAGAAGTGGCAGCACGATACCGAAGCCGATCAGGTCGAGCAACACGGTCAGGAACAGAATGACCAGCGGAGATTTTTTCATGAAATGCAAGCCGTTAGGTGACGCTGAAAACCCCCCAAAATACAAAAAACACCCGCCATCCTGAAACCGCTCCCCAAGTTTCTGCCACGCGGGAGTTCCCCGTGCTCTTGCAGAGGAGAGAATCAAGGTGTATTGTATCATTTTGCTATCCTGAACCAGAAATAACCGATTGTGTCCATGTCCGTTGGGAACGTGTTTGACCGATATGCATCCGGCTATGACGCCTTGAGGCGCAAGCTCATACCGTGTTATGACGATTTTTATGGTGCGGTGCTCGACTGCCTGGATTTCAGCAGGGAGCAGCCGTTGAGGGTGCTCGATCTCGGTGCCGGCACAGGCCTGTTGAGTGAAATGGTTGCCGCTGCTTATCCGGCTGCGAGGATTACTCTCGTCGATCTTGCCGGAAATATGCTCGATCAGGCGAGAATTCGCCTCGGTGTCTGCGGCGACCGATTCGTCTATGACTGCAGCGATTATGCGAAAACCTTGCCTGACGGCCCCTTTGACGTGATCATGTCGGCGCTGTCGATCCATCATCTTGATGCTGCTGACAAGTGCCGTTTGTTCGGGAGATGTTATGAACGCCTCGACATCGGTGGCCTTTTCGTTAACGCGGACCAGGCGAGGGGAGAGACTCCTGCGATAGATCGCAGGTGCCGGGAGCGATGGGTTCGTGAGGTCAGGAGGCTCGGGGTGAGCGAAGACGAGCTGGCCCAGGCGTTCGAACGGATGAAAGAGGATCGCATGTCGACCCTCTCTTTTCAGACCGAAGCGTTGCAGGAGGCTGGCTTTAGCGAGGTCAACTGCTGGTACAGGAACGACAGCTTTGTGGTCTATAGCGGAATCAGGTAGCTGCGGAGGTTCTTATACCGGTTTACCGCTTCAGTTTCCCGCCGATGGTCTGCAGCCCCTGATGGACGATCCCCGAGGTTTCGTGCCAGGTGATCTCGAATGCGATGAGACCGCAGATGAGCACCATGAAGACCAGGGCGGTGATGAAAATCGTGTCGGCGACCCGTTCGAGCTTCACCATCAGGGGCGTTCCCCTTTTCCTCATGGCAGAGTAGGCCGTGATACATGAAACCAGGAACAGCAAGGCGTCCAGAGCCAGGAAATCGTCGGCGAACGTCGTTGCATTCCGCGTTTTGATGACGATCTGGATAATGCCTATGACCGTCAGGCAGACCCCTACCATCGCTGCGGATACCGAAAAGATGTGCACCGAGATGCTCTCTTCGGCGCGAGTTATCGACTCCTGTCTGTTCATGATGTCGTCGAGGTTATCCCGGGATGACCAGATTGGTTAATGAACAGGTATCTGTGTTTCATTTCGTCTGAGATTACTGCTTATGAGTGCGGGCATTGTCAGCCAGCCGATGCAGAGGCCGGTTTTCCTGCTCCTGCAGGTGTCCGAGGATAAAACTGCATCGACTGTCCACGCTCATTTTCGGCACTTCAACAAGCGTGTAGCCAAGAGTTGCATAGGTGTTTCCGATGGAATGATACAACTCTGCTGACTCTTCGAAACGCTGCGGGCGTTCGCTGTCATTGACATAGATCTCTTCCCATGGAGGAAGGATGAACACCACCCGTTCATAGCGGCAACGAGCATGTGCTGCAAGATAGTCGCCAGGAATTTCATATCCGCCATGACGGAGATAACCGAAGATATCCGGAACGCCACGGTCGAAAAAGCAGATTCCCGCCGATCCGTCGGCATGGTCGTGCTGCCGCAGCATCTCTGAAAACGCGAGGCTGGCAAATGCCGGAAGATTTCGCCATGGCAGAACGCCATCAGGGCGGGCGGCCTGCTGTCGGATGAGCTCGCGGGATACTTCGGCATAACATCTCAGCCCCTCTTTCCGGAGGGCTCCCAGCAGCGTGCTCTTACCGCTTCCCGGACCGCCCGTGATGATGAATCTCCTGGCTTGTTTAACCATGCCTATGCAATCGATGGTTGCAACTCCGGAAACCAGCCGGACAGGAAATCACGTTCGCCCCAGTAATGGTGGACGTAGGTTGCGATGGTGTTCTCTTGACGGTAGATTCCGGTATCGACAGCTTCGCCACGGGCGTTTCTGACCTCGGCGATACGGTCGATGGGGCCGATCCTGCTGATACGGGAGTAGTGGAACTCGTGCCCGCGCAATTCAACTCCTTCCGGACCTTCAGGAATGACAATCCGGTATCCGAGCGTCAGGCGCGCGTCCTGCATGGTCGTGTCGAGATCGAGTACACCGCACATGGGGTGGACGGAGCCGTCACCGAGGGTGATGGACCTGCCCAGGTACATAAGTCCACCGCACTCCGCATAGGCGGCGCCTCCTCGTCTGCAGTGTCCGGCGATCTGCTCCCTCATCGAGCTGTTCGCCGAAAGTCTGCCGGCATGCAGTTCCGGGTAGCCACCTGCCAGGTAGAGGAGGTCGGCTTGCGGCAGCCTTTCGTCGTGCA
>JAAXWP010000011.1 GCA_013334925.1 Chlorobiaceae bacterium | reverse complement strand
TCTGGTTCAGAATGTACGCCTGACCGATCGACACGAAGGTGATCATGCTGATCGAGAAGAACGCGATGGTCAGGAAGCTCCAGCCGTGTTTCGGTTCGATCGACGGAGCCAGTTCGATTGGGCCTATCCTGTGATGGGTTTCCATATGAATACGGAACGCGATTCGTTTGAAGGAAATTGCCGGTCCCGGAGTCAGCAAGAGACCGATATCGCATACCTGAGCAAGCTGTTTTGACGGCCTGAATATAAGCATTTCGAGTCAAACCTTGCCGCTCATGCAGCTTCATGGCAGGGACTGTTGCCTGTCTGCAATGGCACTCTTTCGTTCGAATGCGGTATGCCTACCATGATTGGTGTATAATCAGGGTACTCGTTCCCTTAATCTCCTCTTTTGTTTCGTTATTGACCCCTGTCAGATCATCAGACAATATGAACGGCGTCATCGATCGCACTCATGAACGGTGCATCGACCGGACCTGAAGCCGTGCAGTGTTCTGGTGACTTGTGCCGGGGTAACCTCCGGGGTCATTCATGTCAAAAAGTATAGAGGAGAAGCAAGCATGTCCGTTGCATTGAAAAGAACCTTTGCCGAAGAGCTATCGCTGAACGAAGTGGTCGCCAGATATCCGGATGTTCCCCGACTCGTCATTGTCAAGACCGATGTGCAGCGAAGGGGGATTCATTACACCGAGCGGGCTCTGAGTATCGTTGATCCATCGATTCACCAGATGCGGAGCCCATACATTTTCGGTTCGCGGGACGGTGCTATCAGGGATCTGCCGGAGTCGCTCATTCTCCGTGACGGGACCACGATCCTCGTCGATCCTACGCCACTCGAGCAGAATCCCTATCTCGTGGACCTGGTGGATGGTCGCCTGGCGCTGGTCGATAACGAGGAGGTTGTCGAGTTCGTCGAGCTCTGGAAGAGGCCTCGCTATTATGATCTGCATACCTCCTCCGGTATTCCGATGAGCCATATCGCAAGCGCCCGCCCCCAGAGGCTCAACATTTTCCAGTCCAGTTACTGCCACTTCTGGGCGCAGCACAAGGAGTGCAAGTTCTGTGATATCGTCAACCATACCCGTCAGCAGAAGGATGAGCTCGGTGTACCGATACGGTTGAAGCCACAGGATGTTTACGAAACCGTCAGGGAGGCGCTCAAGGAGCAGGGGCGATTTACCGGCATCTGTCTCACTGCCGGTTCGGTACTGAAAGGGCGCGAGCTGTTCGATCATGAAGTCGACTATTACATCGAGACCTTGCAGGCGATCGGTGAGAATTTCGCAACGAAGAAATTTCCGAGCGAACTGATCGCGTCGGCTTTCAACGAGCGGCAGCTCAGGCGCCTCTACGAAGAAACCGGACTTATGGGATATACCAGCGATCTCGAAGTGCTGGGAGAGGAGAAGTTCGACTGGATCTGCCCGGGCAAGGCTGATTCAGTGGGATATAAGGAATGGAGAAACAGGCTGATCCGTGCGGTAGACATTTTTGGCCACGGAAATGTCGGAACAGGCCTTGTCGGCGGTGTCGAGCTGGCCAGACCTTTCGGTTTCACCAGCGAGGACGAAGCGCTGCGATCCACTCTTGATGAAGCGGAGCATCTTGCCGAAAATGGCGTGACCACCTTTTTCATCGTCTGGGTCCCTCGTCCAGGTTCGGTATTCCGTGACCAGCAGAACCCGTCGCTCGACTATTTCGTCCGCCTTGCCAAAGGCCTTCACGACCTCCGGGTCAGGTATGGCCTGCGGATCGATTACAACAATTACCGGAATTGCGGCAATCACCCGGATGGAGACCTTTCAAGGCTTCTCTGAAGATAAGACAAGCAGAAGCTGAAGCAGGTTTTTGCGAAACAAGAGAGACAAACAAGGAGACAATGATGGCGATACAACTTACCAGTGAGCAGAAGGCGCTGTTTGCAGACACTCACACAATCAAGGTACTCACAACAGTCGACGGAGCAGGTAAGCCCCATGGCAAAATCGACAGGAGCATTCATCTGGCAGATGATGGGACAATCGTATATCTGGAACTGCTCGAAAGCTCGAAAAGCAACCACAATCTCGTGGAATCCATCTGGTTCGACCGGACCGTTTCGGTTCTGGTCTGGGCGGATGGGGAGCGATGTATCGAAGTTACCGGCAAGCCTGTCAGGGTGCACATCACCGGTCCGATCTTCGAACGCTATTACGTTGACGTCAGGAGCCGTCTCGGGGATGTCGACCTGTCCGGAGTCTGGATCATCGTGCCTGAGCAGGTGACGGATGAGAACTTCTGGTTGAAAAAAGCCCGGGAAGAGTCCGAAAGACCGTTTTTCAGGCATCTCGATCGCCTGGCCAAACCGGACATATACAGCAGTAACTGATTATCGAAATTCATAGTCATATCGAGGAGAAATATCATGAAAAAGACCATGCTGACCGTGTTCAGCGTTATAACCACGATCATGCTCGGTGCCATTGCCGGTCCTGTTGCGAACGCCGGGCAGATTCGTGTGGCAACCCAGCCGATTCCGGCTTTTGCACCTCTTTTCGTCGCACAAAAGAAAGGTTGGGTTAACCAGGAGCTTGCCAAAGCGGGAGGCGCATCCGATGTGGTGACGTTCACCTCCTTTCCCGCAGGTCCGCCAATCATCGAATCATTTGCCGCCGGGCAGCAGGATATCGGTCTGCTCGGAGATAACCCTGCAATTATCGGCAAGGCGGCAGGCCTGAATACCAGGATTATCGCCCTTACTTCCTCCGGTCCGAAAGGGCTCGCCGTCGTCGTGCCATCCAGGTCCACCATCACCTCACCCCGGCAACTGAAAGGCAAGAGGATCGGTGTGGTCAAGGGGTCGTATGCACATCATCTCCTGCTGCTCGTCCTCCGGAAAGGTGGGCTGAGTGCCAACGATATCGAGCTGATCAACCTTTCCCAGGCCGATATCGCATCGGCGATCGCTAATGGCAACATCGATGCGGCGGCCATCTGGGATCCTCTCATCACCAGACTCACGACCCAGCATGTTGTACGTGTGCTCACCGATGGGACGGGACTGAAAAAAGGCATACTGGTTATCATTGCTTCGAACGATTTCCTCACGAAAAACAGGGATAAAACCAAAGCCCTGCTGAAAGCATACCAGCGTGGCAGCGAATTCATAAGGGCAAACCCCGAGGCTGCCGCGAAGCTGATCTCTTCAGACGTGAACCTGGCGCCTGATCTCCTTCTGCCGGTGTTGAAAAAATTCGACTACAATCCGGTCATCCATGTCGATGACCTTCAGGAGATCAGGAACAGCGAAGCATTCCTGCTCGGCAACGGTCTGATCAAATCACCGGTGAACATCGATCAGTTCGTGGATCTTCGTGTCAGCCGGGAGGCGCTTCTCAGGAAATGACGAACAACGCAACATCAATCAACGAATCATGACTTCAGGCAGCAACAGGCATCTTCAGACTTCGCTGTACGTTGTCCAGTATTTCGCGCTCCTCCTCATCCTTGTGGTGGCATGGCAGGCACTGTCTGATCTGGGGTATATCCAGCCGATCATCCTGCCGCCGCCATCCAGGGTGCTTGCCACCCTCTGGGGCATGACCACGAGCGGTTTGCTGGCCAGGCATATCGGTATCAGTGTGATCCGGGTGCTCGAGGGCTTTGGAATCGCCGCTCTCCTTGGACTTGCACTTGGCATAGGTATCGGACTGAGCAGGACCCTCGACAGAATGACCGGGCTGCTCATTCAGCTCATCAAGCCCATCCCGCCCATTGCCTGGATTCCTGTGGCGATCCTCTGGTTCGGTATCGGTGAGCAGTCTAAAGTCTATATCATTTTCCTGGGAGCATTCTTCCCGGTTATCATCAACACGATCGACGGAATTCGCCAGACCGATCACAAACTCGTTGAGGTTGCCCGGATTCTGGAAGTATCGAAAAGCCGCTTTATCTGGCAGGTCGTTCTGCCTGGGGCTTTCCCGACGATCATGACCGGTCTGAGGGTTGGACTGATGGTCGCCTGGATGTGCGTTGTTGCCGCAGAGCTCATTGCGGCAGGCAGTGGCGTGGGATACCTGATCATGGATGCGCGCCAGCTTTCTCAATCGGATGTGGTTGTTGTCGGCATGATCACGATCGGGGTCATTGGAAAACTGATGGACAGCCTGATTTCTTTGCTGGAAAAGCGGGTGATCACCTGGAAGAGTGTGTTTAGCGGTGTTTGAGAAGAAACGATGAAGTTGACAAGGGGTGAAACATGAGTACAAAGCACAACGAACGCAAAACGGAGCCGAGGCTCGGGATCGAAGGGTTGTCGAAGAATTACCTGGTCAGGAGTGAGGCCATTCCGGCACTGGACGGTATAGACCTGACGATCGAAGATGGTGAATTTGTCGCCATTGTCGGTAGCAGCGGTTGCGGAAAGAGCACTTTGCTGCGAATCATCGCCGGGTTGGAGACGGATTATGCGGGCAGGGTATCACTGGCAGGGAAGTCCATTACCGGACCCGGGCTCGACCGGGGAATGGTATTTCAGGAACATCGCCTGTTGCCATGGCTGACTGTGGAACAGAATGTACGGTTCGGACTGAAAACAGGCTATTCCGGAGAGGTTCGAAAACTCGTCGACGAACATCTCGATCTGGTCGGTCTGTCAGGTTTTGCGAACGCTTATCCTTACCAGCTTTCCGGTGGAATGGCCCAGCGGGTTGCAATAGCCCGGGCGCTGGTCAACCAGCCGGAGCTCCTGCTCATGGACGAGCCTTTCGGTGCTCTCGATGCCTTGACGCGCATCCAGATGCAGCAGGAGGTCCTGCGAATCCGTAAAGCCGAAAAGACCACCATGATTCTGGTTACGCATGATATCGACGAGGCGATTTTCCTCGGCGATCGTGTGGTCGTCATGTCGAGCCGTCCTGGCAGGATCAAGCGGGTCATCAAGGTGGATCTGCCTCATCCCCGGGACCGTGGCAGTTATGAGTTCGTGAAGATCCGTCAGGAGATTTACCGCGAATTTTTCAAGGAAGCCGAACTGCCGTTCTCCTATGCGATCTGAGTCGCAAGGCAAGGGATCATGGCCACGGTAAAGCATCGCCGGCAATCAGGACGCCGTGGCACACATCGGAGACGAGCGGCAGACAGTCGTCGAAAAAAAATGAACAGCAGGGAGGTGTTGTATGAGCCCATTATCGTCAGCTGAATTGAAGCAATATGCCCGTTCAAAGGGCGCGGATCTTGTTGGTATAGCTGCGGCAGACAGGTTCGACGAGTATCCCGAAGAGCGTCGTCCGGCGGCATTGTTGCCCGGTGCCCGATCGGTTATCGTCATCGGTGTCAGGGTACTGGCCGATACCATACGCACAAACCTTTTATTGTCCGCGCTTCACCACATAACGCTGAACATCCATCACAACCAGATTGCCTACGATATCGGCAGAGTTCTTGACGACCATGGATATCGGGCGGTTGTGGTGCCGCATCGCGTCGGAAACCTCGATCCCGATTCGAGGACAAGTCCCGATTACATGAACATCTACCCCAGGCTGTTCGGCATATCGACCAGGCATGCCGCTGTGGAGGCTGGTCTCGGTATCATTGGCAAAAACAGTCTTCTGCTGACACCACGATTCGGCCCGAGGCAGCGTCTTGCCGCCGTTGTGACGGATGCTCCACTCGAGGCCGATCCCAGATTGACGGCTGAACAGGCTGAGCAGCTGTGCCCGCTGAACTGTAAAGCCTGTTTCAGCGCGTGCCCGGGTGCGGCACTGGGCACCGAGGGGATCGACTGGCAGAAGTGTAACGAAATCATCAGATCGCACAATGGCAAGTACGGCTATTCGGCCTGTTCGGAGTGCATGTTGTCATGCCCGGCAGGTAAACGCGTAATGAATCCTGTTAAAACCAATAAAGTTCTGGAACATCCATGAAAATTCTGCTTGTCAATCCGGCATTTTATGACGGCAACGAGTTTCGTAACCGCTTCGATGATTATATCGACTGGATCAGGGGCGGTAACCTGTACGTCGCGCCGTTCGAACCTCCGATCGGACTGGCGTTTTTAAGCTCCTATCTCAAGAAGGCCGGCCACGAGGTAGCTCTTCTTGACATGCAGGGGCTGCTAATGGACAGCGTCGAGCTGTCGAAACGTATTGCAGAGGAACGACCCGGCATCGTCGGCATTACGGCCATGACCCCAACGATTCCTGAGGCCCTTCAGGTTGCGGAGATATCGAAACAGGCACTGCCCGAAGCCCTGACGGTTCTTGGAGGCGTTCATCCGACACTGGCTCCTGAAGAGGTGCTTGCAGACAGACATGTCGACTATGTCATTCGTGGCGAAGGTGAATACGCACTCACGGCTCTTGCCGGTGCACTCGAGTCGGGTAGTCCTGTTGAGGAGATCGATGGGTTATGCTTCAAAAGAGAGGGCGAACTTGTCATCAGGGGCAAGGCTTCCCTGATCAGGGATCTCGATACGCTGCCGATTCCGGATTACGAGGCATTTCCGGTCGAACGTTACATCGAGCACAACAGCCATCTGAGAAACATGCGTGGCATTTCGATGATCGTATCTCGAGGGTGCCCTTACCAGTGCAGCTTCTGCGCCGTCCATCAGACCATGGGACGGAAATGGCGCATCAAATCCCCGGAGCGGGTGGTTGAAGAAGTGCTCGCAATCAAAAACCGCTATGGTATCGAAGGCGTATGGTTCAAGGACAGCATTTGCAACCTCAACCGGCGATGGACCAGGGAGTTCTGTGAACTCATGATCGATCGCCAGGTCAATGTATCCTGGCAGGCGCTGACCCGTATCGATCTCATTGACGAAGACGAACTAAAACTGATGAAACAGGCTGGCCTGACCCAGCTCGATCTTGGCATTGAAACAGGATCGCCGAAAAGCCTGAAACGGCTCAGGAAAGGGGTGAGCGTCGAACAGATACGAGAAAAGGTCAGCCTTGCGAAACGGCATGTCAACGTTTTCGGATTTTTCATGATCGGCATACCGGGCGAAGACGAGGCGGATGTCCGGCAGACCTTCGAGATGGCCAAATCACTCGATCTCGACCGGTGGACCTGGAGTATCTACAGTCCGCTTCCCGGCTCAACCCTCTACGATGAGCTGGTGATCGAGGGAAAGATCGAACCATACCGTCTGGATCATCATCAGGTTCATTTCACCGAAGCCTATGAAGGTATTTGCGACATCGAGCCGGCACGCCTGAAGGAGCTTTATCGGGAGATCAATGACTACTTCTACCGCAGGGGTCTGCAGTCGGCACAATTGGCGGGTTGACTTCCATATTCGGGTTTCATGCTGGACAGGCGTGAAGGAGTCCGTCCTGCATGTGCAGGCAGCGGTCAGCCGTAGCCGCGAACTCTTCGTTGTGCGTGACGATGACGAACGATGTTTTGCGCTCCTTGCAGAGTGAGGCCATCAGTTCATAGAGCAGCTGACTGTTGCGGCTGTCGAGGTTGCCGCTTGGTTCGTCGGCCAGTATCAGGTTCGGTTCGTTCATAAGCGAGCGGGCGATCGCCACGCGCTGCTGCTCGCCGCCGGAGAGCTCCGAAGGCAGATGGTCGAGCCTGGCCTTCAGGCCGAGACTTTCGAGGAGCACGGCAGCCTTCTCTCTTGCCGGTTTCAGCTTGCCGGTGGCGATGAACTCGGCCATGGCCACGTTTTCGACCGCCGTGAAGTCCGAAAGCAGATGATGGAACTGGAAAACGAATCCGATCTTGCGGTTGCGGAACCTTGCCAGCTCCTTTTTCGAGAGCATGCAGTCACTGCCTTTGAACAGCGGCTTGCCGTCGAAAAGCAGTTCGCCTCCGTCGGGAGTGTCGAGCGTGCCCAGAAGGTTCAGGAGGGTGGTCTTGCCGCTGCCTGATGCACCGATGATCGTGATGAGCTCCCCGGCACCGACCGACAGGTCGATGCCTTTCAGGATCTGGAGCGGCGGCTGCCCCGGCAGCGCATAGGATTTGACGAGTTTTTTCGCTTCGAGCATCTCAGACGGGCCTCACCTGTCCGTTACCCGTGACAAGCCACTTGTAGCTGCAGAGCTCCCTGAGTGCCATGGGGCCCCGGGCGTGCAGCTTCTGCGTGCTGATACCGATCTCCGCACCCAGTCCGAACTGAGCTCCATCGGTGAAGGCTGTCGAGGTGTTCGCATAGACGGCGGCCGCATCGACCCGCTTCATGAAGGCATCGATCACCGACTGGTCAGTGGCGATGACCGCTTCGCTGTGTTTCGAGCTGAAGTGTGCGATGTGCTCGAGCGCCTCCTCCAGATTGTCAACCGTTCTGATCGACATCTTCAGCGACAGGAATTCGGTGCCGAAATGCTCGGGGCTGGCCATTTCGAGCAGCTCGTCGGGATAACGCCCCGAGAGTTTGTCGAAAGCCGCTTCGTCGGCATAGAGCTGCACCATCTTCGTTTCGAGCTGTTCGACGAGCAACGGCAGGTCGTTGATCCGGTCACGGTGCACGATCAGGGTATCGAGGGCGTTGCAGACACTCGGCCGCCTCGTCTTGGCGTTGAACACGATCGCCTTGCCCATCTCCAGGTCGCCGCTCCTGTCGAAGTAGGTGTGCACGATGCCTGCACCGGTTTCGATCACCGGCACGGTCGAGTGCTTGCGGGCGAAATCGATAAGCTGCTGGCTTCCCCTCGGGATGATCACGTCGATGAATCCGACTGCGTTGAGCATGATGTGCGCTGCTTCACGCTCGGCAGGAAGCAGGTAGATCATGTCGGGATCGAGCCCGCGATCGGCCAGCACCTGCTGGATCAGCTCGACGATGGCGATGTTCGAGAATGCCGCATCGCTGCCACCCTTCAGCACGGTTGCGTTGCCGGACTTCAGGCAGAGCGAGAAGACGTCGAAGGTCACGTTCGGGCG
The DNA here is from genome assembly GCA_013334925.1 of Chlorobiaceae bacterium. Taxonomy (GTDB): domain Bacteria; phylum Bacteroidota; class Chlorobiia; order Chlorobiales; family Chlorobiaceae; genus Chlorobaculum. The sequence continues at coordinate 43,608 of JAAXWP010000011.1, read as the reverse complement.
CGACTCGTAGATGATGCCGACCACGCCCAGCGGGACCGTAACCTTTTTCAGCGAGAGACCGTTCGGCAGGGTCCGCTCTTCGAGCACCTGGTCGAGAGGCGAGGGGAGTGCGGCGACGTTCCTGATATCCGAAGCGATCGATTCGAGCCGTGACTCGTTCAGAAGCAGCCGGTCATACTTCGGATCGGCCGGGTCCATGCGTTCCAGATCCTTTTTGTTGGCTGTGAGGATCGCTTCGGCAGCACCCGGAATCCGGTCGGCCAGTTCGCGGAGCATGCCGTTGATGGCGTCGGGATCGAGGGCGACGATTCCCCGGCTGGCTTTCTGTACTGCTTTCAGGCGTTCAACGATGGCTTCGTGTTCGGTCATATCTGAAAGGTTCATATCAAGGTTGTTTGTGAGAAGCTCTTGGCAAAGATAGTCATAAAGAGCGATCCCGAGCAATCCGGAAATAATTGAATAATAACAGGATGACTGCACGGCTATTTTTTGAGCCGCCAGTACCGGCCCTGCCCGGTGTCCACAGGTTGCAGGGAGAAGCGCTTGTCCGCACGCAGTCCCTCATTCAGAATGTAATACAAATCGGAGATCACCTGTCGCGATTCATGATAATAGGAGTGGCCGATAAAGCCGCATCCGATTGCTGAAGCATCGATGGTTTCGATACCGGGCACCAGCAGCGGGCACCCTTCGATGAATCCGGCACGCGGGTAGGAGTGCAGCTTTTTCGAAAGGCTCAGGGCCCTGTCGCGGCTGGATGCATACATGGTGACGGGCACTCCGGTTCGTACGAGGGCCGGGCCGGTGTCACGAAGGAAAATCTGTGAATCGATATCCGGTGCGGCGAGCAGGATGGCTTTGCATCGCCGGATCTCCTTCGGCATGCTTCCGGAAAGTTCGATGACCGCACGTGTCAGTGCACGGTTTCCCATACTGTGCGCCAGCATGTAGTACTTCACCGGCGCAGTCATTTGCAGGGCCTCTCCGAGAAAATCACGGATATTCTTCTGGGACCATTCGATCGTGGTCTGATCGGCATCATAACCGCCGACAGCATGTTCCGACGGCCAGCTGTACATCACTGGTATGCCGGTGAATCCGAGATCGCTGACGAGTTGGGAGAGTTCCATCGCAGCTTCCTCGAAGGAGGTGTTGTAACCGTGGATATAGAACAGGATGCCTTTGTCTTTGCTGCGAGTGGCGCTATCAGACAAAAGTCTGAAAAACTCCTGTCTGCTCATTGGTGATATGCCGGTCAGGACGATGTGCTCACGAACGTCATTATCGGAGGATTGCTCCAGTTTCCCTATAGCGTGGCCTGGAGGGATAGACACGGAGCAGGTTCCGTAGGAGAGTTCGCCACGCAGATTGCCGAATTTTTTTGACGGTTCTGCAGCATCCGTCACACTCCTGTCGGTCGCATAGAAAGTTCTGACCGGAGGTTTCAAGCTCTCGGTCTCGGAAATCGTTGCTTCGGAAACGCAGCCGGCAAGCAGCAGGTTGAACAGAAGGAGAATGAGGAGCTGATTCGTTTTTCCGCGGATCATGACGGTCCTGGTTGAGATTCGGGTGGACACACATGTACAGAAAACTGATGGATATGGCGACAGGGGGGGCACGGCATATACAGAGCCTGATGTCGCTGAAACAAGATAATCAGGAGTGATCTGAAGGTACAATCGACTGACGTGAAAAAAACTGAAACCTGAAGCGGAATGACGTTTTTTCCGCCAGATGAGAGCTCTTTGGGCTTACTGTTCCGGCGATTGCAGTTGGCAATCAAATTTTTCTCCATATTTCCGCCAATATCATCCTTGAGGCTTCCGAGATATTCTCAAGAGCCCTTTACACGAAAGAGGATGTTTTTTCGTTCCGATATGTCGTATTCAGCATGACAGAACCTGAAACGGCGTGCCATTGAATCATGTCGCTGCCGGAGTGATCATGGACACGGGCGTTGTGTAACGGATGGTTTCTTATGGCGATTGGCCAGTATTGTTTACTTTGAAAGTTGTTTGTCCAAATGTATCGATAACAGGAGGTCGTATGTGTAAACGCAGTATTGTAATGCTTGCCATGGGGTTTGCCCTGCTTTCATCCGGCATGATTGCCTACGCGGAGGATTCCGCAAAACAGAATGACTCGAGTGGATTCGATGTCGGCAAACAGGGCGATGCGAAAGGCGGTCTGGAACGTACTGCCGGCAAGAAGACAGAAGATGTGAAGGTTCCTGATGCTTCAGCTCCCCAGCCTGTTCAGAAATCGAATGGAACTTCAGGTGGGACCAGTGCAGCCAATGCGACGGGAAATGCCGGCTGTAATTGAGTGATCACGCAGGGACTTCGAAGTCGTTGCCATTTGATGTGGGGCAATGTCCGTTCTGCAATATTTTCTTTCAAACATAACACCCGAACCTGATGGATGCTCCTGCAACAAAGCTTACGTGCAAGGTGTCTCATCGACTGCTTTCAGTCGTGCTCATGTTGCTGACCGTGACCTCTGTCATGAGCGGGTGTTCGGATCCGAAAGCCCCGAACCGGAAAAATTTCACCGACGCCATCAACCGTGCGATCGGAGACTCCATCTTCGTCAGTCTCGAAGAGATGCCGGTCAGCGAGTTCAACGGTGGGCATGGTGGCCGCAGGCTTGCCAAGCTCGACCAGCGATTCGAAACCGGAGACCACTATCTCAAAACCCGCAAGATGCTGTTCAACGACCGCAAGAAGGAGCTCCTGGTTTCCGACCTGGTCGAGAAAGGCATGCTCATTCCCTGGATGGAAGGTTACTACACCGGTCGGGGACCTTTTGACGCACCGGTCGATGTTTATCTGTTCAAGGCGGCGCAGGTGCATCACGCTCAGCTTGCCAGAGCGGGCACAACGGTCTTTTACCAGTTTTATTGCGGCAAACCGGGGGTAAGTAAAATCGTGAGCTGGACCGAACCGGGCTCTTCGACCGGCGTCACGATCAGCAGTGTGACCTATCAGGCGAGGCTCACCGATGCCCCCGAATGGGCCACCAGCCTCAGGAAGTACCTCGATGAGAGCCTCGGAGGAGAGAAAGAGGCCATGCTCGTACTCACTCCGGAGGGATGGCGCACCCGTTGATCCGTTGTATTCTGTTCTCCCCCATGGCAGTTCATCTGAAACCTTGATCAAGGGAGGATACCATGAATGGAAAAGCGCTGTTGATCTCATGTCTGGCGGTTCCGGTAATGCTGTCCGGTGGCGAGAGCTCTGGACGTGAACGTGCCTCGCAGGAGCAGGCTTCGATCCGCAATGGCCGGTACATGGTCATGATTGCAGGCTGCAACGATTGTCACACCAGCGGTTATGCGCAATCCGAAAGCAGGGTGAAGGAGTCGGAATGGCTGAAAGGGGACAATCTCGGCTGGAACGGAGCCTGGGGTACCACCTACCCGGTCAACCTCCGCCTTCTGGTGAGTTCGATGACCGAAAAGAGCTGGATGCAGACGGTGAAAACCGTCAGGTCACGACCACCGATGCCCTGGTACGCTTTCCGCGACATGCACGACAACGATTTCAGGGATATTTACCGTTACCTCCGGCATCTTGGCCCGGCAGGGGTTCCCGCTCCCGGTTTCGTGCCACCGGGCAAGGTCCCTGCAGGTCCTGCTGTTCGCTATCCCCAGTAATCTCTTTGACCTCCGGGCAGGTTTTCTCTTGAATGGAGGAGATTGATTCAGAAGGGATTCACCTATGTGTTTTGCGTTTGTTCCTGAATGTCATCCTTCTCCCGACTTGTCGGGAGAAGGATCCAGAATATCTGGGATTACTTCATAAGCTATAAATATATATAGCTTTACGAAATGCTGATGGATTCTTCGCCCGACTGTGTCGGACTCAGAATAACAGAAATGGCGTCAGTAAGCGGCTTTATTGGTGCTTTTGAAACAGCCTCCGTGGGTTGTATTTGATTTTTTTCAAAGTGCCGCTTTAATGGCATAAAAACAGATGCGTTAGTTGTGATTGGATGCTTTTTCGATGAGATAACGCTGCCGAGCTGGGGCTCAGCGTTCCCAGGGATGAAACTGCCTCGGCTTTGCTTATGAGACAGCCTCACCTGGGAAAATCGTAACCACCACTTAAATGACTGAAATATAAAGCTATACAAGAAATCGCTGGATTCTTCGCCCGACGGTGTCAGACTCAGAATGACAGAAAAGACAGTCGTAACGGCTTCAATAAACGGCATTGTTGCCGCTTCTCAGGCAGCCTCCTCCGTTTTTGATGCTCAACTTTGTTTCCGGGGCAGCCTCGACTCTTGCAGGATCTGTCACCACTGATAACCGACTTTGATCCGGTAGATGGTGTCCCACAATTTTGCTCCGGCAGGAGCCTTTCCATTGTAAGATGTCTTGAATTCGGCGCTGGTGTGCACCCCTCCGGCAATCGGTAGTTTGATGCCCGTCCAGGTGTCAAGTGTAAGCGCGCCGAGATCGGCAAGGCTTACCAGACCGTTATCGCGGTGATAGACCTCGAGCTTTCCCGGGATCAGGAAATGGCTGAATTCGATCCTCCATGATTCACCAATAAAGCTATCCAGACTTTGGGCATGGTAGTCCTCGGTGGTATACTCAAGACCGGTTTCCGCGCTGAACTTCGTACGATCGGTATCGGCAAAGCGATAGCCGATATGGGGACCCGACGACCAGCGAAGATTGAGATCGCTCATCTCATCGGACTTGAGGGAAGTTCTTCCGCCGTAGTAGAATCGCTTTGACGGGGTGTTGTCGTAGGAGGTTTCTACAGACCAACGGTCGCTGGAGACCTCACCGTCGGTTTTGCCATATTCAAGTTCTCCTGCAACCCGGACTCGATGCCTGGTTTTTTTCCACTCCATCCTGCTGGTGACATCTGTCTGATTGACCTGTGTGTTGCCTCGTTCGAGCTTGAACGCCGCGTCGACTTCACCGCCGAACTTGGAGGCTTTGCCCGTTTCCCAGTCCGCCGGGTTGATCTGCATCACCGATATGACAGGTTCGCTCCGATCCGCGAAGCAAACCTGTCCATTATCCTGTTTCAGTGAGGTGACGCTCACAACTTCGTTACCCGCAAGGCGGAGCTTGATGTTCGTTTCCGAAAGAATTTCACGGACGTGCTTCCAGTTGACCTTCATCGTGCCGGCATAGCCGGTTTCGAATTCGAGCACTCCGTCGCTCATACGCAGGACATGGCCGCTCAACCGGTCGCCATTGTCCATGACCAGGGTCTCCGTTGCGCCAGCGGTGGCGGTTGGTCCGATGAGCAGCAGTGAGAGAAATGAGAACAAAAAGCGGAGTTTCAGGCGGAACATGGTCAGTTGTGCTTTTGCTGCCCGTATTATCGGACAGGTCGATACGTGAGATTCAGTGAATGGTGTGCAATATAGCCCTTGTGCCCGCCTGGGGCAACCGGTAATGAACCTTCCCTTCCGGCACGTTAATCGGTAAAAAAATTATGGAATGCCCAGCGATTGCTTCACCGTACATCGCCAGGAGGAAACCGGATTGAACGTCAGCTCATTTGAACAGATTGAACAGCGACGCGCCACCGATGCCGACCATGCAGGCACCGAAGAGGAGGGCGAGCAGGAGCAATGGTACTGCGCAGCCGCTGAGTAAGCCGGTGCCGATATCCCGATTCGCCTCTTTTCTGAGAAAATAGATGCCGAGCGCGATCGTAACCGGCGGACACATGAGCCAGAGCCCGATCCAGGGCCCATCCGTAAAGAATCGGTAGTTCAGCAGGAACGCAGGAAGGAGGTTGAGTGCCAGGGCGATCGTCACCCCTATGATGATCTGCTTCCGGTTTCTCCGTTTTTTCGGAGGTGCCGGGTTGACGAGATTTCCGGGTTCGACATCCGGCTTCCCGAAATCATGATTCTCCTGCATAGTTTTCCTCCCGGTTTTGTTTCCTCGCGAATGCGATCCATCCGAAATAGAGTACCACGACGGCAGAAATGAGCTGGAACGAGGTCAGGCCTGCAAAAACGACCGGCTCGATCCTGATGAACTCGATGCCGAAGCGGAAGGTGAAGTACCAGAGCATCAGCAGGCTGAAAAGTCTTCCCGGGGCGAGATCGCCCTGTCGTTTCCGGTAGACCAGCCAGATGAAGAGCCCGAGCATGAAGAGCGACTCGTAAAGCTGCGTCGGGTGCCGCAGGATGCCGTCGCCGAAGTTGACGCCGAACGGCAGATTCGTCGGGGTTCCGTAGCAGCAGCCCCTGAAAAAGCAGCCGAATCGGCCGATCAGCATGCCGAGGGCTACAGCCGGAGCGATTTCATTTCCACGCCGTTCACGGATGCCATATGCCCGTTTGGTGAGCACCGCCCCGATCTTTCCGCCGATCAGGCCTCCGACGATCGTCCGGCCCGACAACCAGACGTTCGGATCGGAAAAGTGCTCGAAGAGGAACCGGTAGTTCAGGACCCACTCGAACAGCTTCGCGCCAATGATGCCTCCGGCAATCGCACCTGTGGCGATCACCAGTCCATTGCCGTTGCGATGCCCGCTTTTCCGAATGTCGACGACGAACCAGGCGATACCTGCAGCCAGCCCGAGAAGCACGAAAAAGGGGTAGGCCGGGACGCCGAACCCGCCAATGTTGAACAGGATCGGTTGGATTCCCCAGTTTTCGGGATAGGTGTGGCTGTCGATCACCGCTTTTTCAGGATTGTGCAGCAACTGCTGCCGGTTGCGCATTCATAGAGTTTCGATGCAGGGCAGTACCCCAGCGCCGATACGCTTTTGAGCACTGCAAACAGGAATACCCCCGCCCATCCCATCCGCTCGTCGGCGAGCCAGAGCAGCGCAAGGCAGACGAGGCTGAAGATGGTGCCCGTTGCATGTGCGAAACGCATGGCGCTTTCGTTCAGGATAACCTCGTTCGATTTCCGGATTCTTCCGATCGTCTGGTCGTAGAGCACGATCATGGGGGCTCGCTGTACCTTCAGGATCGCCGAAAGGAGCAACATGACGAAGACGAACAGCAGCAGGGGTTTCGAGTGCAGGATGAGCGACAGCCAGACCAGGGCGGTCAGACCCAGCCGGCAGAATGCGAATCCACCTTTCGAGACGCTTACGGGTTTGTAACGGGTCATGGAGTCGTGTTCAGGGTTTCGGGAAAAACATGCCCACCTTTTTCCGGTAAGCGTCGTAACCTTCGAACTCTTTTTCGAGCAGCCGCTCCTCCTGTTTTGCCCGGTAATACATGAATGGCAGGAATACCAGCAGGCTTGACAGGAGCGCAAGCAGATTGACATACAGGAGGCTCGCCCCGATGAACATCCAGATGAGCGATGCGTAGAGCGGGTGCCGGACGATCCTGTACATGCCACTGCTCACCAGAGTATGGTCGCGGTAGATCCTGATCTGGTTCGACCAGTTCTTTCCGAGATCGAACCGGCCCCTGATATTCACGTAACATCCGGCAACGACGGCGAGGGTGCCGAATCCCGCCAGGGCGAGCCGCAACCAGACGATGGACAGGGTGAAACTGCCTGCCCCGGAGATCAGGACGATGTAGAACAGGAAGAAAAAAAGGAGCATGGAACCGGTTTCGACAATGCTCTTCTGCTCCTGCTTCACGCCCGCTCTTTTCCGGAACTGCCGGAAGTCGATGGCCACGGCGGCAAGCACTGCGGTGGCGCAGCTCATCACGATGAACAGGCAGACGAGCAGGAAAAGCCTGTCCGGTTTGCCGACTATCGCATGAAGATCAATCATCGCGGTCTGTTCCGGTGAAACATGTTGTAGGCCGAGAACGGAATCTTTCGCAGGTCAGGGGTGATGACATGCACACACTCCTTCTGCATCGATTTCATGTCGAAGTTGTGCGCATCGACAAACGAGGTGATGCTGATCCTGAAGGTGTTCTCGCTCACATACTGGATCTTTTCGGCCCGCGATTTCAGGTAGAAACTTTTCGGGATGAATTTCGAGAAATCCTTCAGCGCCCCCAGGTAGTCGCTGCAGCACTGGCAGGACCCCGAAGCCCGGTCGGTCAGATCCTGCAGGAACTCCTCGGGATCGAACCTGAAGGTGTTTTTCACGGCGGGCAGGCATTTCCTGATGTCGAGGTTGCGCGTCAGCGGTACGAAGGAGCCTTTCGACTTGTGCAGGTAGGTGATCGACACGCGATCCACGTTGCAGGGCAGCGGCAGAAAATCCTCTTTCTTCAGCATGCTGTTCATCTGGCGCGTGATCGAACCGATGATGCCGGTGACCGTGACCCTGTCGGAACTCTCCATAGCAGGCAAACGCCCGAAACGGGCTACCGGCTGGAAATTGATACCCCGGATGCCGTCCGTCCTGATGCCGAACTCCACAATCCTGCCGATTTCGTGGTCGTTCACTCCACGCTCGATCGACGAGACCAGCGTGACCGGGATTTTGTGTTTTGCCAGGTTCCGGACAGCCTGCTGCTTCACCTCGCTGAGTGGCCGCCCTCTGAGGTGCCGATAGACGGACTCGTCAAACCCGTCGAACTGCAGATAGATTTCAAATCCACCCACAAACTCGCCCAGCTCCTTCACGAACGCCTCGTCGGTCGCCAGCCTCAAGCCGTTGGTATTCAGCATCACATACTTGATCGGCTTCGACCTTGCCAGCCTGATGATATCCAGAATCTCCGGGTGAGTGGTCGGTTCACCCCCGCTGATCTGCAGGATTTCGGCATTTCCGAATTCCGAATCGACGAAGAAATCGAGCATTTCACTGATTCTGGCAAGGGGGAGCGGATCGCCCGAGCCGCTTTCGGCATAACACACCGGGCACTTCAGATCGCAATCATTGGTGACCTCCATCACGGCGATGCAGGTGTGCTGCTCGTGATCCGGACACAATCCGCAATCGAACGGACATCCGAGCTCCCGGCCGGTCTGGATTTTCGAGACCGTACCCGGTTTGGTGTACTGCATCCTGCCGAGGAAATAGTCGGCGTCATGCTCCATGATCTCCTGCTGCTCCCCGTGTTCCGGGCAGAACTTGAGCAGGAAAATACCGTCGTTTTTTCGGACGATTTTCGCATCCACCCGCCTGAGGCATACAGGGCAGATGCTGGTGGTATGTTCGATGAACTCGTAATCCTTCTGACAGGGAAGCTGCATGGATGCCTGGAACAAACGGTTGATGGAATAATACGTTATCAGATACTCGTCAGTTCGAACCCGGATGGTTTAGGGCTTTTTTGCTTGCGGCTTGATCTGTGCCATCTTTTTCAACTCTGCTTCAGTAGCATCATAGTCGCTGAGATGGGCGCGCATAAGGCTTTTCCAGAGCTTTCCATGATTGGGCACGAAGAAGTGCAGCAGCTCATGGACGATCACGTAATCCCATACCTGCTCATCCATGTTGAGCAACTCGGCGTTGAAGTTCAGGTGGCCCTCCGTGGAACAGGAGGCCCATTTGTTTCGCATGGGCCGTACGCCAAGCCACGCTACCCGGACGTCGAGTCTGGTTGCCCAGTTTCGTACACGTTGCTTGAATCGAATCTTTGGGCTTGGGGCGGTCATAGGTCAGATCTTCTTTGCCCGTTCCAGCAGACGGAACAGATAGTCCACGATGCCCGAGACCCTTTCGAGGTCATCGGTTTGAGCGTAGATGGCAAATGTAATCTTTTTGCGAAGCTCTCGAAGCGCCTTTTCGCTCTCCTGCCAATTCGGAAGCTCAAGGAACGCCTCCTTGATTTTCCGGCTGACCGCTTCAGCCTGCTCAATCTTTTCGTCGAGAAGTGTCCGGTAGACAAAGTAGGTGAGCCCGTCGAACCCTTTTTCTGCCTGCTTCCGTTTTCGCGATTCGTTGGCTTCAACCTCCTGCATCAGCTTTTCCAGAGCCTCGGTTGTTGACGTTTGGCGGCTCTCGAAACTTTCCTGCACGGCTTGCGCCCGTTCGGCCATGGCGATCAGGAACGGATCGTCGCTCTTTTCCTCAGCGATTCGTTCGATGCTCTTGACCAGGTTGATCACCTTCGTCGCGTTGCCTCCAGCCTGCGCATTGATGATATCGATCGTGTTCGAATCGATCTTCACCACATCCTGTACCTGGCCGACGCCGCAGCTTCCCACCGTTTCCTGTACGAGCAGACTGGTTTTCCTCTGGAAGTCGCGATCTACCTGTATGCGCTTCGTATAGGCTTTGCGGACAACATCGTAGATTGCCGAGAGCGTCGCATAATCCGCAATGAATGGGTGCATGAAGGCATCCGGCGAGATGATCTCGTAGAGCATCTCGATCTCCTTGTACTCCTTGAAGAACACCTTACGCCGTTCCGGGTCCCGGAAATGCTCGATGAGCTTGTCTACGTCCGTGTCGTTGAAGTTGCGGTCAATCAGGCCGAGGTACTCCGGTGCGATACGCTCCATCTTGGTCTTGAACAGCGACTTCAACAGCCTGATGTCCTTGACAACGGCATTGATCTCCTTGCTGTCGAAGGCAAGGGCCTTTTCAAGCTTATCGAAAATGCCGACGAAATCGAGCACGAAACCGTGTGGCTTCACCATCTCCTGTGCCTCGTTCTCGTAAGGACGGTTCACCCGCGCGATGGCCTGCAACAAGGTATGGTCGCGCATCGGCTTGTCGAGGTACATCGCATAGAGAACCGGCGCGTCGAAGCCGGTGAGCAGCTTTTCGGTGACGATGAGGATTTTCGGTTGCTGGTCCAGTTTCCCGAAGCTTTTGCGGATCTGACGCTCCGTTTTCTCGTCAAGATGGAATTTCTTCAGCAGGGTGGAGTCGTTGTTGTTGCCGGTGAAGACGACCTCTGAGTAATCCGAAGGCAGGAACCGGTCGAGTGCCTGCTTGTAGAGAGCGCAAGCCTCCCGGTCGACCCCCACGAGGAATGCTTTATACCCGAGGGGTTCGATGTTCGCGAGGTAATGCCCTGCAACGAACTGTGCTACCTTCTCGATCCTGTCCCGGCCTTTGAGGAAGTTCTTCAGATTTACCGCCCGGTCGAGGATTTTGTTCAGCTCCTCGATATCGGCTACCCCCTCGGCTTCGGCAAGGGAGAGGAACTCCTTGTCGAGCGTCTCGTGCGGCACGAGCATCTCGTTCGGGGCAAGCTGGTAATAGAGCGGCAGCGTGGTGCCATCCTCTATGCTGTCAGCGATGGAGTACTTGTGCAGATAACCTTTATCATCTTCGCAGCCGAAGGTCTTGAAGGTGCCTTTGCCATAGACGGTCTTGTCCACCGGCGTCCCGGTAAAACCGATATAGGTGGCGTTGGGCAGGCCGGCCATGAGGAAGTTGCCGAGGTCACCCCCAGTCGTGCGGTGCGCCTCGTCGATAAGCACGTAGATGTTCGAACGCGTGTTGATATCGGCAGGCATGTCGCGGAACTTGTGGATCATCGTCACAATGATACCCCGGTAGTCATCTTTGAGCAACCGGTTCAGCCGTGCGATGCTGCCGGCATGCTCCAGATTGCCCAGGCCGAGCGCCGTGAGGTTCTTGAGCATCTGGTCCTCCAGCTCGTTCCGGTCGATCATCAGGAGAATGGTGGGCTTGTCAGCCGCAGGCGCACGGAAAAGCAGCTCCGCCGACTTGATCATGGTGAAGGTCTTGCCACTGCCCTGCGTGTGCCAGACGAGGCCCCGATAACGCGCCGGGTCGAGAGCTCGGCCGACCACCGCCTCCACCGCTCCAGTCTGGTGCTGTCGAAGGATGTACTTCTGCAACTCCTCTTCCTTTTCGACAAAGACGATGTACTCCTTCAGGAACGCAAGTACCTGCGGGATGGCGCAGAAGCTCCTGACTTTCGACTCCAGTTTCCCTACATCCTCGTCCTTCCACTCGAAGATATTCCGTCTCACCGTGTTCCAGCTCACTCCATAAGCAAAACCGATCGCGTCGGTGGCGGTAAAGAGCTGCTGCGGCACGAACAGTTCCGGTGTTTCGCGATGGTACCGGCGTATCTGGTCAACCCCCAAGGCGATCGCTTCATCTTTGCTGGCGTTCTTGCACTCGATCACCAGTACCGGAATGCCGTTGATGAGAAAGACGACATCTTCTCGCGTACCAAAATGTTCGTTGTGATAGGCCCACTCCTCCGTGACTTCGTAGACGTTCCGCTCCGGCCGTTCGTAATCGATCAGGATCAGATCGCGTTCGCGCTTCTCCTCGTGATCGAAATACTTCCCCCGATTTCGCAGATATTCAACAAACTCCCGATTGCCATAGATGTCTGCGTGCAAATGCCTGAACTGCCCAAGCAATGCACCCTCGGCTTCGGCATAGCGAGGATTGAACTCACGAATCTTGGCATCGAGCAGGTTGTCGAAAAACAGTGACGACGACACCCTCCTGTCTTCCGCCTCTTCCCGAAACACAACAGTCCACCCGATCGCCTCGGCATAGGCGAGAATACGGGCCTGGACGGTTTTATGTTCGAAAGGGGGTGGCATATTTCATGCCTTAGTTTGGGTATTCATGATATAAGCACAGAATGTGTCTGTGAAAAATTGTTGAAGTGACTGTGGGACACGGGCACGATTCCCAATAATAACAATAGCATTTGATGCCGAAATCGTTACGTTTATTTTTGGTGGTTGGTTGCATTCTGAAAAGAATATCGTTGCATTCTTATGAATAGATTTGCAGTATTCAATCAAAAACCATAGTACGTATTTTCCGCGAACATATTTTCTGTATATCGTCGTTTGGCTGAATTCTGCTTTAAAAGATGATAGGTCTACCTGATTGTTATGCTTTGCGCCTACGGTTTTATGTAAATATTTTATTTGTTGGGATTCCGCATCTGCCGAATTGTCTAATATGATGGATGCTTTTTGTATGGTAAAAATTTTACTGATATTAATATTGTTTAAATTGGCATTTATCTGGCTTCTTCGCCAATAAAGAATTTGCGCCATTATAGGAATCATTGCCAAAAGAAATTTTTCATACTCAGCCTCAAACTTATTGCAAACGATCTCCAGATCATTGTGATTAACTCCAGAAAATCCAAATACCTCAGTTAGGATGCGGCTACAAGTTCTACGATTCACAATAGAATTTTCAATCGAATATTTATCTGTAATGTAAATATTTATATCATTTGGTAATTTTTCTGGTATTAAATCTGATAAATCTCTATCAATAAAAAAACATACGCGTTTTTTTGGAAAGCGACGCCAATCAATATCTTTATGAATTCTAATTACTTGATTACGATTTCCCGCAGGCCAAAGTTCAACTTCCCAGTCTTCGGGAATAATGTGTTCAATGAAGCCACGGTAAAAGCAGGGGTCTTCCTTGCCTTCTACAAATCCGTAAACAACGTTTTTGTTTTTTGAAAATCTCGCTAAAAACTCGTGATAACTTGCGATTTTGCTACTTAATGCCTCGGCGTGTATTTTCAACATTGTCATAGCCTTATCTATTAAATAATGAATTCTCCAAGGCCATGTGCATATTTTCGCAATTCATTATCATAAATGAAAGGAGAATGCGTAACTGCAATAAGGCCCGAACAAAAACTTGTTCTACGAATATCTAAAACAAACTTTCTTTGCCAATCTACAGATAGAGATAATTCGGGCTCATCAATCAGGACGAAATATTTTTTGCCTCCTGATAAATAGAGGTGGCTAAAAAGTGATACGATTTGCTTTTCGCCCGATGAAAGGTTTTGTAGCTCTATTTCATGATTTGGCTCGCAAGACAACTTCTGAATGATTCGAAAATTAAAATTTGAAGTATCATACTGAAATTCTTTGTCAACCATATAGCTATTACAGGCAATGCAAAAATTAACTATTTTGGCCTCTTTCATTTCTAGGTCTTGATGGAAGGTCATCAGTTTGGTGAAATAGTGACAAATTACTTGAGAATGAACATTATTTGTTTCTCCATCTTTTACAGTTTGAATAAGTCGTCTAAGGTGTTGTTTGTTTTCTAGCGAAAGGACCGGCTCTTGAATTCGATTGAGAATATTGTCAATAGTTTTGGGATCAGCTTTTCTGATTGGTTGCAAATCTACTGATTGATATTTTTCTTCCACTACATCTCCAAGGTAGCTAAACGTAAGATTGTTGAGATTTGCTCGCGCAAACTTATCCAATTCATCCCTTGTTTCTTTTATCGCGGAATCAACATCCGTCATTCCAAACTCTACGAGTTCGACATAGCTATCTGCATTTCGGCGGGATGCTAGCATACTTCGTCGTTTCATTAGTTCGCGTTCATCTATACCTTTAAAAATAAGATTCAATTCCTGTTCAATCCGGCGATAAGTAGGGAGGTAAAGAAGTTGCGCGTTTAATGAGCCTTGAATCGCTTCCATTGTTTCAGCTAGAGAGTTTCGTCTTCTTTTCTTGGGTTGATCAAATAGACTGATCTCATTAAGAAGGTAGTGAATTGGAATGTCATATTGATTACAAAGCATTTCTAGTTCGGGAACAGGAAGACGACCCTCAGTTTGTTCAATAAGGGAGATTACTCGATGCCTTATAGATATAGGTAGTTTGCCTAGAAATCTTCTGTCAATACTTTGAAAAGATTCTTCGATTTCTGAATAGCGGAGGATATGTTTTTTTTGGTCAATAGTCAGAGAAAGAGATTCGAACTGCCATTTTGCTATGGCACTCCATTGTCCCGATAAAAGATAATATAGTAAATGAAGGACGGTTGTTTTTCCTGCGCCGTTTTCACCAACAAGAATAAGCGTATTGTCTTTGAAGCGTAGGTCAATATTTTTGAAGCCGTGAAGCTTTTTGATTTCAAAACGTGATATCTGGCTCATGATTCGGTAATTTGATTTTTAAATTTGGAATACCCATTTATAAATATTGCTAAAAAATGTTAGACAGATGTCAAACGAGGCCCCTTTTTGTTATTTATGATGCCTTTTGCAGTCGTCAACTCATGTAAAAGTGTACGGAGCAGATTTTGAAGTGCATCTTTTCGTTTGTTGTGCTGGAACAGTTTATTGTCCTGCGAACAGCAGCAGGATACAAGTTGCTCGAGATCTTCGGGCATAAGCGGGAGGAGATAGAAACGGACAAGCTTGTGGTCAGCCTTCACGAGTTTGAACGCCTTTTCACGTGAGCCGACTTCGGTGGCAATGCGGTTCAGCTCGTCGTCGAAGACGTCGCACAGGCGCTTCGTGAAGATGAGCGGTAGAATGTAATCCTTGTATTTCGGTGCATCCCTGGCACCCCGGATGGAACAGGCGGCGTCCCAGATCCAAGACTCAAGGGATTTTCCGTTACCGTTATTGCTGGCCATTACTACTCAATTCTGTGTTGGTCTTTGTTGGTGCACTATCTGCTCGATTGGGTGTGCCCGTGGATTTCGATACTCGGGTATCATTAAGGCATCCTGATTGTCCACGCGATCTCGTCAAGTAAGTTACTACAAGGTAACTACTTCATTCATGAAACGATAATTCTGCGCGTCATGCAAGCCATCAAGGGAAGAGGTTGAGCTGAAGCGCGAAAACGGGTAGCGGCGGCTATGTCCAATGTGCGATATCACGCCATCCGATCACGTTAAGACCATTTCGCTCGTAAGAGTCGTTGCCCCCGTAAATGAGCTTGGGCGCATCAGCCTCTCCGCTGGCAAATCTTGCAGAGCGTTGGCCTGCACGGATATAGTCGGAGGTGATGGTGCTTCCGGATTTGATCTCCACCGGCTGGAGCTTCGAGCCGGTTTCGAAAACCAGATCGGCTCCGACTCCGTTATTGTCTCTCCAGAAATAGAGGTCTGAAGGCAGCCCTTTGTTGTATCGCGATTTGATGAATTCGCTGATGACCAGCGATTCAAAGAGTGCTCCTCGCAGCGGGTGAAGTGCCAGCACCTCAGCCGATCGTATGCCCAGAAGCCAGCAGGCAAGACCTACATCGAGAAAGTAGAGCTTCGGTGATTTTACCAGTCGCTTGCCGAAGTTTCTGTAGTAAGGCGGCAACAGATGCACCAGATAACTGGATTCAAGCACCGAAAGCCATGACTTTGCCGTGTTGTGCGATATGCCAGCCTCACCGGCGAGGGCGCTCAGGTTGAGCAGCTGACCGTTGCGCCCGGCACAAAGGCGCAGGAATCGTTGAAATGTGGTCAGATCCTGAATGTTCAACACCTGCCGGACATCTCGTTCCACATAGGTTGCCACATAGCTCGCAAACCAGTCACCGGTCGCAATCTGCCGGGAATGGAGCGCGGGGTAGCCACCGGTTATCATGAGCTCATCGAGCGATCGGGTTTGTTCCTTTACGGATGGAATTTCAGAAAGTGACAAAGGCAACAGGTGGATGATGCCAGCCCGACCAGCGAGTGACTGACTGATACCGGCAAGCAGCCCGAATTGTTGAGAACCGGTAAGCACAAATTTTCCTGGTTGGTGATCAGCATCGACCAGGCCCTGAAGCCAGGAAAAGAGGTCCGGCCAACGCTGTGCTTCGTCGAAAACGGCACCCGCGCTGAAACGTCTGAGGAACCCTTTCGGATCTTCGATTGCAAACGCACGCTCATCCGGGTCTTCGAGAGTGACATACGGTTTGTCTGAAAAAACGGCTTTCGCGAGGGTTGTTTTTCCTGACTGGCGAGGTCCTGTCATGACGATGACGGGAAATGATCCAGCCAACCGCAAAAGGGTGGATGTCATGAGTCTGTCGATCATGATTGTAGTATACAAATTTGCAAATCGATTGACAAAATGTATAAGATCGACGCTCTCTCTCAGCGGACCCTTCTCAACAAACTAAACAAAAGCTCGCAAGAGGGGTGTGGAGCTGCTTGAGGAATGGTAATGTTAATGGCTGCAAAATCCGGTTGTCATGAGAAAACCCCGTGTCCGTTTCGATAGCTGGAGATCGGCGTTTCCAGAGATGGGATGCTGCAGCATGGCTTCTGAGAGCGACTCGTGATTACCGGTACTGTTTATAGGCTATGCCGAGTTTCTGCATTTTCAGGCTCAGGGTGCGGCGTGTCAGTCCAAGCGAGGCTGCGGCGGCTGAAACGTTTCCTCGGCAGGTCGTCAGGGCGTTGACGATCATTTCATATTCGACCGAGCTCACTTTAGCTTCGAGTCCGTCCGGCATCGGGCTGTTGGAGATCGCGGGTGTCTGGAGGTACAGCGGCAGGTCGTAGCTGTGGATCACTTTGTCGTCCGCGATGATGACTGCACGTTCGATGACGTTTTCGAGTTCCCTGACGTTGCCGGGCCAGAGGTACGTCAGCAGAAGTTGCTGTACCGATGTCGAGATGCCCTGGATCTCTTTGCTGAATTTTTTTCCGAACCGGGAGACGAAGAATTCGGCCAGCGTGATGATGTCGCTGTTCCGGTCCCGGAGCGGGGGAATGACGATGGGGAAGACGTTGAGCCGGTAATAGAGGTCCTCCCTGAATTTGCCTTCTTTGACCATCTGCATGAGGTTCCGGTTCGTGGCGGCGATGACCCGGATGTCGATCCTGATGGTCTGGTTTCCACCGACACGCTCAAAGCAGCGTTCCTGCAGCACCCGCAGCAGTTTGGCCTGCATTGCCAGCGACAGTTCACCGATTTCATCCAGGAAGATGGTGCCGCCGTCCGCCTCTTCGAATCGCCCTTTCCGTGCCCGGTCGGCTCCGGTGAAGGCGCCTTTTTCATGTCCGAACAGTTCGCTCTCGATGACGCTTTCGGGCAGGGCGGCGCAGTTGAAGGTGACGAAGGGCTTTTCGGCTTCGAGGCTGTTGTAGTGGATGGCGCTGGCGACCAGCTCCTTGCCGACGCCGCTTTCCCCGAGAATCAGCACGGTGGACCGCGTCCTGACGATTTTGTCGATGAGGGAGTAGACTTCGAGCATGGGCTTCGAGTTGCCGATGATGTTCGAGGGGTGGAACTTTTCCCGGAGCGCGTTCTGGAGTCGTTCGTTCTCGAGCCTGAGGTAATGTTTGTCCTCGTTTTCAAGCAGATAGAGCTCGACGGCCTGGGCGATCATGGCGGCCACGATGCCGAGAAGCTCCACGTCGAAAGCGAGCACCTCATGGTTGTCGCAGACGCGCTCGACGCTTATGGCGCCAAGGACTTTGCGACCGCGCAAGATCGGTATGCAGACGAAGGAGAGCTCCTCTTCGTCGTTTGAGGTAAGGCTTCCGGTCCGGTTCAGGAAGTTCGGTTCCTTGCCGATGACCGGAACGATGATCTTTTCACCGCTCTCCACAACCTTGCCGGTAATGCCCTCTCCGAATGCATAGACACCGCGAGTCTCTTCCTCCCTGGTGAGACCGATGCTGTCGTGGATGAAGATCTTGCCGGTCCTGCTGTTGACCAGGTTGACCATACCGCGGACCACTCCCATCTCCTCCTTCATGATCTGTAGCAGGATCGACAGGCTTTCCGAAAGCGACGAGTTTTCAACCACAATCTGGCTGATGCGGAACAGCGACGGGAGAACCTTTGTGCGGCATATCGTGTCCTCATTTTTCGAGGATCTGACGCACTCTTTCGATGCGCAGAAGCAGAGGGACTTTCTGTTTTTCATAGTCGTGTTCGTTTGCCATGATGCGGCAGACCCGGAGTCGGGTATTCCATGCCGTCAACAACCGTCATGCGACAATGTCTCAGTGCCATCATGTTCGACGAGCGGAAGTTATCTGGTATCGTAAACGGTGAGCTTGAGGGGGCCATTGCACCGGCGAGGTGATGTCGTTTTCGTCGACCGGTGAGACGGCGCGCGGTTGCAGGCTCGGACAGGAGGTTTCCGGCCTGCATCGCATAATCCAATGCGGAACACCGGAATATCATGGTTATCGTTGTATCGTTATAGTCTAAGATATATAACGGACGGTAAAAATAAAACGCTGATGATCAGACGCATCCCCTAGTGTTGCCGGAGCATGAGCTTCCGCAGGAAAAGCTGCTGGCGGAGTTCGATCCGGTATCCAGCGTCTGGCCTCTGAAGAGTCGTTCCGTCGTATCCTTAACGCTACCGTCGCAGACCATGACCGACACCCCTTTGGCTTCGAGCTCGTTGATCGGGTGGTTTCCAGCTCCGCTGACCAGGAGGATGCGGCAGTCCCGCAGGAGTTCTCCGAGCTGCTGCCAGCGTTGCCGTCCTGATTCCTGCTGCGGTACCTTTCTCGAATCCACGAGTACGCATGAGTCGTTCAGATAGTCCATGCCGTAGATCAGCACACGTCCGGCTTCGCCCAGATGCTGGTTGACCAGAGTGCCTTCACGGCTGGCGACGGCGATGTACGGTCTTTTGCCCTTCTCGTTGTTCCAAAGACTCGATGTTGCCAGGAACCTGAGCATGTTATCCTGGCTGTCGGGTTCCCCGATCAGGCCGGATGCGTCAGCCCGGCAGCGGGCGCAGTGCTCCATCTGTGGAAGGATCATCGATGCGGCGTGCCTGATTTTCCGGATCGAGTCGCTATCCGGTTCCGGAATGAATTCGAACAGGGTCTCCGGAGTTCTGCAGAATGGCAGGCAGTTCAGGATCGAAGCTCCGAGACGGGCGACGGTTGTGGCAATTTCGTTGACATGGGTATCATTGATGCCAGGGATGATAACAGTGTTCACTTTCGCGACGATACCTTTCCGGCTGAGCTTTTCGAGTGCATCGAGCTGTCGTTCGATCAGTTTTGTTGCGCCCTCTTTTTCGCGCAGGAGCTGATGCCCGTGACGAACCCAGGAGTAGATCTCCGCACCGATTTCAGGATTGACGGCGTTGATGGTGATGGTCACATGGCTCACCTGCAGTTCAGCCAGTTCCTCGATGTAGTCGGCGACATCGAGCCCGTTGGTGCTGATGCACAAAAGCAGGTCAGGATAGCGCTCCCTGATCAGCCGGAGCGTTTCCATCGTCTTTTCCGGGTTGGCGAACGGGTCCCCGGGGCCTGCGATACCGACGACGGCCAGGTTGGGCGTCTGGTGCATCGCATAGTCGAGATATCGCAGGGCTTCATGGGGGGAAAGCACTTTGCTGGTGACTCCGGGACGGTTTTCGTTCGCACAGTCATACTTGCGGTTGCAGTAGTTGCACTGGATGTTGCATTTCGGGGCTACCGGAAGATGGATGCGACCGTAGGTATGTTTCGCGGAGGAGCTGAAGCAGGGATGATGTTCGATATTGGGTGACATAAGCACCGCCTTTCATGATAACGGTATGGTATGGCAAGATTGCACTGTTCTGTATCGGCGAGACGACTTATCGCTTCAGGTCCCGCATGATGAGCATCCCGATCGATGTCCGTTGCGATGCGCATTGCTGCGGACGGAGACCAGCCATCGGCCATGTTTTACCGGCTCGGTTGAATAGTTCAGCTTCATGGCTGCAAGTTCGCTCGAGAACCATTTCGGCACATGGTCGCAGATAATGTCAATTCTGCTGAACCGGGTGGTTTTGAAAAAGGGTATCAGAATCTCCCTCGAGTTATGGCTGCCACTGCAAACCTGCGCCTTGCTGATGTCTATGGTGTAGATTCCCGAACATTCGCCACCCAGTGGTTTGGGTACCGGCAGCTCTTCCGGAGCGGGTGGTTCGTTTGCCTTCACCACTGCCGCTTTCGCTTCGGCAGCTTCAGCGGTCAGTTGCATGACGTTGTCAAGGTAGTGCTCGGGCGCGCCTTCGACCGACCAGAGGGTGAATCCAAGCTCCAGAAGCATCGTGCGGGGGTACCCGCTGACAGCGAGGACGAGCAGGATCCGGCAATCGCCGAGTTTCGTGGCAAGCTCCTGAATGGACTCTTTGAGTTCGCCCAGTCCGTACTTTTCGCCAGGATCGAATGCGAACGTATCGACAACATACCAGGCTTCATCCTCGTGGCTGAAAAGCATCACCGTTGAAGGTTTCCCAAAAGGCATGGCATTGCCATTGCCATCGACTATCGCTGCTATTTGCATGGTAACTCCGTTGTCATGTTCGCTGTTGTTCAGGGTAGATCAGAACCCGTGTTTCTTGCCTTTGATCGCATCGATGTCGATGCGGACGACCGCCGTGTTGTCGAGGCTTCCCTGCGGGTAAGGGAATTTCCTGTCGGTGAATCGGGCAACGATCAGGTCGAGCACTTTCACCTTTTCAGCCATCTCTTCGATCAGGCTGGCCTTGCCGAAACCGATCACCGTTCGGTGTTTCGCTTCGAAATCGCAGGCCTGGTCGCTTTCGATCACCCCCTGATCCACCGAAATTTCGAAACAGACCGCGTTGTTGCGGCTGAGGATATCCATTTTGGTGCCCATATAGGCTGAATGGAAGTAGATCGCCGTGCCGTCATAAGCGAAAAAGACCGGTACGAGAAACGGAACGTTGTTGTCGCTAAGCGCGAGGTTCATGACGGTCGATGAAGCGAGAATTCCGTCGATCTCTTCCCGGCTGGTGATCTCCCGCTCCTTGCGCCGCATTCCGCCGAAGGGTTGTGCTGTACTGTTGCTGTTATGCATAGGTTGTTTCATGTTATTGTTGTCTTCGTCCGTATCCTGCCGGATCCACCGGGGCGAATCCGGCAGGTTCTGATTACCACACGTTGAGCACCCACTCCTTGTTTTTCTTGTACTCCATATCGGTAAAGAGTGCGTTGGCCATCTGCTCGGCGAGCCAGGTCGCTCCTCCGTAACCGACAACCGGATACCGGTGCAAGCCGGCGCGGTCATAGGTCGGGAAGCCCACCCTTACCATGGGGATATTGTGGTCGATAGCTACGAAGCGTCCCTTCGAGTGGCCGAGAATGAGGTCGAGTTCGAGGCCCTGGTTGGCGATACGGTCTTCGAGATCCCAGAGGTCGGCATTGGCGACGATCTCCATGTCGTAATCGACGTTTTCCTGAAGTGCCTTGATGCGCGGATCGTCTCCATAGGTGACGTTGTCGTCGCCAAGCAGCAGCAGCTTCGGCTTCATCTCCAGGTCGAGGCAGAACTCGGCCAGGCCGATGACCAGGTCGGGGTTGCCGTAGATGGCCACCTTCTTGTCCGCAAGGAACATGTGGACGAGGTCGGTCAGCGCGTCGAGCGCCCTGCCGCGTTCGCGAACCAGTGATTCCGGGATCGGCTTGCCGGTCATCTTTTTCAGGTTTTTCAGGAAGGTGTCGGTGTTCCTGATGCCGATCGGGGTCGGTCCGATGATGGACGGGATGCTGAACTTGTTTTCGAGATATTTTGCCGCTTTCGTGCCCTCATACCGGTTCAGCGCATAGGTACCGTAAGCGTTGGCCGTATCCTTCAGATCGGCGATGGTCGTGTTGCCGTGCGACACATGATTGCCATCCGGCATGAGCGGCGAATCGAAACCTTCGATCTCGAACAGCACGGTCGCGTCGATCTCCATCTCCGACAGGAGGTGCTTCAGCTCGGTCACGTCACCGGGGTTCACCCAGCCCGTCAGCAGGTTGATCTTGCCGTTCGGTTCGCTCTTCTCGGCGAAGTAGGCGACGAAATCCTTGACCGCGGTGTCGTAACCGGTCACCATGCTGCCGACAAAGCTCGGGCAATGGATCGGGATGAGATGCACTTCGCGTCCGGCGTATTTGGTGCTGAGCAGCTCTTCGTTCAGCTTGATGACGACGCCATCCACGTCGTCGCCGATCACCTCGGTCGAACAGGTGGTGATGATCGGGATCACCTTTACATCGGGATAGCGCATGAGGAGCACATCGACCGCCTCCTCGACGCGGTTGAGCGCGCCGAACACCGCGCCATCCTCGTGAACCGACGAGGATGCGATTTCAAAGCTCTCCTTGAAGTGCTGCGAGATCAGCAGCCTGACGAACATGACGCATCCCTGGCCGCCATGCACGATGCCGATGCAGTCCCTGATGCCTATGCTGGCAAACTGCGCGCCAGCGGGCTGGCAGGTAAAGATCGGGTTGATGACACCCGATCTTTCTTTTGTTTTCAATTCACAGTTCATAGTAATTCCATTAAATGTTCCGTATTCCTTTTTTTTGGCGCTCATTAAGACGCCTCTAAAAAGCGTTATGAGCGGTTCGAGTGCAAGGCGGATGGAGCACAGAAACCGGAGCGTACTTGAACGTACATGAGGATTTCGAGCACCACCCAACGCAGCAATCGGGCCGCGCAATAGGATTTTAGAGGCGTCTATCAGTAGCGCGGGTCGGTCAGCTCCGCGTTCAGCGAACCATCGACCGTGACGAAGTCGATCCGCGCCTTCAGCGCCAGCATCAGCTCCCTGATTTCATCATCGCTCATCGTCGACAGCCAGTCGAACTTTTCCCGGTACGAGTCTGCGAGATAGCTGGCATCCACCCAGTAGCACTTGTCTTCGGGTTTCGACGTATCGACCTCTTCACCGCAGAGCAGCTTCGCCGCCATACCGAGGATGTTCTCGTTCTGCCGCTTCCGGTCCCATGCTCTCGAATGGAACTGCCAGAGGCATTTTTTCATGATGAAATTCTCGAGCTGGGCAACCTTTTCGTTGATATCTGGCATGATCTACCCTCACTGTTTCTTGTTGAATTCTGGATACTCCTTCTTGTGCAGGTCGTCGATGATGTTGTACTTGCCCGTGTACTCCCGCATCGAGTCCGATTTGGTCACCTCTTCGGGCAGATTCACGTCTGAATACATCCGCTGGGTCATGAAGCCGCCATCTTCCGGAATCTCGTCCTTGCTGATGTCGAGATACGAAAGCCTGTGAATCGGCGAGTAGATCGCGTTGTAGATGTCGCGGGCGAACCTGACCCACCCTTCGTAGCCTTTATACGGACCGTTGTGGTAAGCATGGGCATTGAGGTAGGGAACCCTGATTTTCTTGGCGACCTCGCCGGGACGCTTGCCGGTCAGAATGATATCCGGTTTCAGCTTGTACATCGCCTCCAGACCTTCCAGCTCGTTCGGGTCGTCGATGGCGAGCGCACCGACCTCGCAGCGGGCGATGCCCTTCTCCATGTCGCCCTGGTGGCCGAACTTCGTGTAGACCGACACGACGTCAAGACCCATCTCTTCGTGGATGACGTTGGCCCAGTGCCACAGCTTCGAGCCGCCTGGCCAGAGGCAGATCTTCTTGCCTTTCAGACGCTCCTTGTACCACTCAAGTTCGGGTTTCCAGCGAGCGGTCTCCTCGTCGATGATCTTCTGTGCGCGCTCCTCGATACCGAAGAACTTTGCGATCTTCATGAGTGACGAGGAGAGCGGCTCGAAGCCGAAGCCGTCGATGTCGAGGCGCGGGATACCGTATCGCACGCGCAGCTCGTTGCAGATGTACTCTGCGGAACGTGCGCATTCGAGCACGTTGAGATGGGCGCGGTGCATAGCCCGGAGGTCATCGTAGGAGCCGTTGCCGGTGAAACTCGAGAGCACCTGGATGCCCATTCGCTTGAAGTAGTCGAGCATCACCTCCTGGTCACCCTGGATGTTGTATTCGCCGACATAGTTGATGACGTAGTCGCTGGTGATCTCAGGCTCCACGTTGCCGACCTTCTGGTTGATCCAGGCGATGTTGATCTTGTGGTGGCCGCCGGACTGGCTCGGGCCGCCGAAGCCGGGCGAGTTGCAGACGAAAATGTCCACATCGGGCATCTCGTCCATCACCTCCTGGGCAATGGCGTCGATATCGTCGCCGATGAGTGCCGTGGCGCAGGTCTGGTAGATCGTCATGCGCCTGATGTCCGGAAAAGCCTTGAACGCTTCGATGATGTTCTGTTTGAGCAGCTTCTCGGCACCGAACACGATATGCTTCTCCTTCACGTCGGTCGCGAAGGTGCGTTTCAGCTGGAAGTTGCCGTTGTCGCTGATGTAGCGCTTGGTCTGCCAGGTATCGTAGGTGCATCCGGTCGGGCCGTGGCTGATATGAATGACATCCTTCATCGGCGTGCCGATCACGTGCTTGGCGCCGCAATAGGCGCAGCCGCGCTCGGAAATCGATCCGGGAATCGTGTTCAGGTAGCCGAGGGGAAGCGCTTTCGTCAGATCGTCCTCCGGACCTTTCACCACAGCATGTTTTTTCCTCTCCGGAATACACTTGCTACAATCGAATTCATGATATGGCATGTTGGTATCCTCTCTGTTTATAGTTACACGGTTACTTACTTGATTGCCGCCTCACCCTCTTCATCGGTCCGGATCCTCACGACATTGTCGACCGGGCAGACAAAAACCCGGCCGTCTCCGTACTGTTTTGTCTGGTTTACCTTGAGGATCGCCTTGACCACCAGGTCGACATCATCATCGGATACGATCAGCGAAACCATGCGTTTGGGAACGTATTTCATGCCTCCGGGGGCTCCGTGAAGATCGGCGGGCAGTTCACAGCTCACCTCTCCGGCGATTCCTCGCTGTTTTCCCCGCCCGAGCACGCTCACCGCGCTGAAGGCAGGAAAACCGAGCTGTTCGAGGACATCCTTTGTTTTCCTGACCTGTTTGGGGCGGATGATTGCAAATATTTCCTTCATAGCCGGGCCTCCTTATAAGCCTGCGTCGCCGGTGCGCACCGTGAATGCGCCTTCGACGGGAGTTATGAAAATCTTGCCGTCACCGAAATTGCCGGTATAAGCTTTTGATTTCATCACCGCGACCACATCATCGACATCCTCGTCGTCGACCACGAGCAGGATCATGACTTTCGGGAGTTCGTCGTAATGCATGTCGCCGATTTTGATGCCTTTCTGCTTGCCCCGGCCAAAAATGTGCATCTTGGTCATCGAGATAAAACCGGCCTCGGCCAGCCCGTCACCTACGGCATCCGCAATTTCCGGACGCAGCATTGCCCTTACCATTTTCATTCGCATATCTCCTTTTTTTGTATTGAATTAATCGACAAGTCCGTACTTGACCACCATCGACTCCAGCTCATCGATCTTCAAAGGTTTCGGAATCACCAGATTCGTGTTCTCAATGATCTTGCGGGCCAGCTCGCTGTACTCGTGTGCCTGGTTCGATTCCGGCGCGAACTCGATGACGGTCTTGCGGTTGAACTCGGCTTTCTGGACAATGTTGTCGCGAGGTACGAAGTGGATCATCTGCGTGCCGAGCGCATCGGCGAACTCCTCGATCAGCTCCTGCTCCTTGTCGACCTTACGGCTGTTGCAGATGATGCCGCCAAGGCGCACGCCACTCTGTTTGGCATATTTGACCAGGCCCTTGGCAATGTTGTTTGCCGCGTAGACCGCCATCATCTCGCCGGAAGCCACGATGTAAACCTCCTGCGCCTTGCCGTCCCTGATCGGCATGGCAAAGCCGCCGCAGACGACGTCACCGAGAACATCGTAGAACACATAGTCGAGGTCTTCGGTGTAAGATCCGCTCTGCTCCATCAGGTCGATGGCCGTAATGACACCGCGACCTGCACAGCCGACACCAGGCTCGGGACCGCCGGACTCAACGCAGCGGATGCCGCCGAAACCGGACATCACCATCTTGTCCGAAATCTTTTCCGCACCCTGGTCACGGAGCATGTCCATGATGGTCGCCTGGTTCATACCGCCGAGAATCATGCGTGTCGAGTCGGCTTTCGGATCGCAGCCGTGAATGAATACCTTCTTGCCATGGAAGTGGGCCATGGCTGCTGCGGTGTTCTGCTGAGTCGTAGACTTGCCGATACCGCCCTTTCCGTAGATGGCTATTTTTTTCATAGTGGTGCATTTGGTTGTGTTCGCGAGAAACGTTCATGCCGATGCTGTTCTATCGTTATTTCATGAACTACATAACGACATCCAATAAATGTGCCACCGAAACCTGCGGATGTTTGATTCTACTGCTAAAATGAGGAAATAGGTGTGCTTATGGCATGGGTTGAGATCCCCCAATCCATTTGTTTGTTGGTATTTAGGCGGTAGGCGCATTTCTGCTAAATATTTTATACGGAAAATCTGAGTTGTATAAAATATTTAGGCACAAGATGTGTTTAACAAAACATTGTGAACAATATGGTGCAAAGTATCAAAGGTTTTGCACCATATGGAACATAATGCGGACGAAGCCCTTCAGATAGATGCGCGAAGCGCATCGTCACTCCATGATGGTGACGCAATCTGCTCGCTTCGGAGGGGTTTCCGGCCAGCCTCCGGACGGATAGCCGAATCCCGCTGCAGCATACAGTTCGTGATGTTCCGGAAGCACGATGCCGAGTTCTCGGTATGCATCTTTGCCTCTGGTGGTGGCGTGGAAGAGTATGGCGGCATGAGTCCAGCAGCTACCGATACCGAGCGAGGCCGCTGCGACCATCATGTTGCCCATGGCGAGCGTGCTGTCGTACTGAGGCGCGAGCGCGGTTCTGTCGGCAGAGACGAGGATGAGTAACGGCGCCTGGTAAAACACGCTGAATCCCTCCTGGCTGGCCACATCCCTGAGGGCTTCGTTGCTCGATTCGAGGAATGCGGTTTTGCACTGCTCTTCAAGTTTCCGGCGCAGCTCCGGGTTACGGATGACGGTAAAGTGCCATGGCTGCTGGTTCATGGCAGTCGGTGCGTTGCGTCCGGCTTCGAGAATCTGGTCGAGTTCAGTCTGTGCTACCGCTTTGGTGCTGTACTCACGTACGCTGCGGCGTTTGAGTATCGAAGTGATGGTCTCGTTCATTGCTGTTTCTTTTTTGTCTGGTATCGAGGCCGATGAACTGCTGCGTGTTTCAGAGATGTTTTCTGAAACTGAACGAAAAAAAATATAAGGCAATGCGTGGTCATTCAATCGGGCATGGGGCTGTTCACATGGCTATGGCTCTGAATTTTTCGAGTCTGTTTTTTCGTCGGAAGGTCTGGTTTTGCGTATCCGGATCACTTTGCCTGATTTGATCTGCTTGATGCGCAGGGCGCTTTTTGCGGTTGCGTTGACCAGCAGAAAGATGTTGTCCCGGCCCATGCGGATCTCGTATTTGCGGATGGCAAGGCTGTCGATGGAGAGGTCGATGGTTCTGCCGACTTTCGCTTTTGCGACCGCTTTGGTGATGGTGCCGGGAAGCCCGGTCACAAAGGTACCGATCTGCAGGTTGAGCCGGGTAGCGATGCTGTCTTTGATGGCGTTGTGCAGGATCACTTCGCCGGTGCTGACGACCGGGTTGCCGGTGTCGATGGCATAGTCGAAATTGTCGATCCTGATCGTATGGGTCGGCATGTCGTAATTGAGCCGGCCACTCATGACGATATGTCCCTGGAGGTCTTTGTCGGTCATGATGGCCACGGAGATACCTCTGGTCGATGCGTAAGCCCTGACCTGCCGGACGATGATGCTGTATCTGTTTCTGCTGAAGGTTCTGTTCCTGAAATAATCATTCAGATGGCTGTTGATGCTGGCGAACGGAATCAGCGCGTAGAAGTTGATTTCGGAGTGGGTGGAGATGCTGTCTTTCGGGGTTCTGCGGAATGGCGGAAGTCTGGCTGGATCACGTACCGCCGCAGTGTCGGTCAGCATCCGCATCCCGCTCCTGATCCGGGTGTTGCAGACGATGGCGCTCCTGTGCAGGGATATTCTTGCCGTTATGTCGTTGCCATGGAACCTCAGCCAGATGGGAACCGGCTTTCTGGTGATTCGAATGGGGTCCTGCAGGTCGTGCCATACGTCGGCTACAGTCGGTTCGAGGCTTGCCGCCCGATTGATTTCGGTGTCGAGCAGTCGGGTCAGGCCCTGCCGGTTGCCACTGAGCAGGGTGTCGACGTCAGCGGTGATGTTTTTCCTGAACGGTCCTATCTTGACGACCGGTTCCTGGAGCCAGTCGATCTTCCTGATCCTGAATTTCGTGACGAGCCGCCAGTTCCTGTCGAGCCCGATCGGGGTAGAGAAGGTGAATACCGCTTTGGCGTGAACCGGCCAGACAAGAAGTTTTGCCAGGGTTTTGCCGAAACGGCTGTCGGTCAGCCGCGCTTCGGCTGAAACCGGAAAGGTGCAGTAGAGCTCCCTGCCGTCAGAGCTGAGGGTGATTTGTTCTTCCCTGGTCAGCGTCAGGGTGATGCGCTCTTTTTTCTTTTTCTGCAACCACAGATCGGCCTGCAGGAATTCTCCGCGCAACTTTCCATTGAGATAGTCCGAAAGCACGTCGTAACCGATGCTGATCGGCAGGTTGAAAACGGAGGTCGGTCGTTCCAGGGGAACATCTTCGGTGAGGGGAGCCGGCGGTCTGGTTTTGAGGATGGTGTAGCTGTGGAAAAGCCAGTAGCCCGCTCCGGCAAGCAGTGCCGCGACTATGGCGGTGATGACGATCGGTCTGAGGTTTGATCTTTTGCCGGATGCTGTTTCGGTCATGGGTGTGATTCGGGGGTTCTGGATACGCTCCCGGATCTGATGGGACTTATCTTTATACCCGGAGAAGGGTTATTTTGTTCCTGACGTGCCGGTGCATCCTTTCATGATGTGTCGCAATTGTCCACAACCTCCGATGCAACGGATGGTTCGCTCGAAATTATCGTAAACGGGTGTTCGGTTCGTGACGCCGGGGTTTGATATCTTGTCACTCAGTGATCAACAGGGCGATATGACGCCGGCCAGCATAACGGTCATCCATGATACTCAAGACCGGGTGTTGTCATGAGGCTGTCTCAGAATGGATTTACCTGTGTATTTTGAACTTGCCCCTGAATGTCATCCTGATCCCGACTTGACGGGAGAAGGAACCAGAATATTTGGGACTACTTCATGAACGTTAGATATATAAAGCCTTACGAGATGCTGATGGATTCTTCGCCCGACTGTGTTGGACTCAGAATGACAGGAAAAGTGAACGAACTGGCGTCAAAAGCGGCTTTGTTGGCGCTTCTGATACAGTCTCATCCGGAAGTGGTTATTAAAAAAAATGATGGCTTCTTCATTCCGCTCTGCTTCATTCAGAGTGACAGATCCTGAATTTGTGCATCGTTGAGTGCTGATGTATCCCCAAGCAATAATGGCCGCAGTAATACGATGTGGTAGCCATGAGTCGTGACCGTTCAAACATCGGGCGCTTGCTGAGGCAGGCGAGTTATATCCCCAAAACATTACGTCTGGTCTGGAACGCATCCCGGGGCTGGATGGTCGCGTGGTTACTTCTGCTTGTCGTGCAGGGCGTGCTTCCCGTGATTACGGTCAACATGACCCGGCAGGTGGTGGACAGCCTTGCCTTGGTTGTTTCTCACGGTTCGGCGCCTTCGATCTCTGGTTCACCGGCCATCGTCATGCAGGTGCTGACGCTTGGGCTGCTGATGCTTTTCGGGCAGGTGCTGCAGAGCCTCGGGCAATGGGTGCGAACCATTCAGGGAGGCCGCATCCAGGATTATATGGGAGGATTGATCCATGACCGGGTAACGGCGCTCGACCTGGGCTTTTTCGACTCTACGTCCGGCTATGACCGCTTGCATCGCGCCCGTGCCGATGCCGTGAGCCGACCGATCGGCCTGCTCGAAAGCATGGGGAGCCTCGGCCAGAACACCATCACGCTTGCCGGTATGGCGGCGCTGCTCTCCTCTTATGCCTACTGGGTTCCGCTGCTGCTCGTTGCCGGCACCGTGCCGGCCTTGTGGGTGACGGTGCGTCATGCCGGGCGCATGGAGGAGTGGCGGCGCAGGAATACCACCGATGAACGCCGCTGCGACTACTACGACTGGCTCCTCACGACGCGCGAGGCGGCGCAGGAGCTGCGGTTTTTCGATCTTGGTGATCATTACCGGTCGTCGTACCAGCGGTTGCGTGCGACGTTACGGCAGGGAAAACGGTCGCTTGAGACCGGGAAACTGCTCACGGAACTGGTTGCGGGCATTCTCGCGATCCTGACGACGGGAGCCGGTATGCTGTGGATGGTCTCCAGGACGATTGCCGGGCGTGCTGGCGTGGGAGACATCGTGCTCTTCTACCAGGCCTTCGGGCAGGGGCAGCGGCTCATGTCCAACCTCTTGCGGAACGCTGGCGATATCTACCTGAACATGCTGTTCCTCGAAAACCTGTTCGAACTGCTTACGACCGAGCCCGTGATTCGCGATCCCGAACATCCGCTACCGGTTCCTGCGCTGGAGGATGGCATCCGGTTCGAATCGGTCGATTTCCACTATCCTGGCAGCGAACGGTTGCTGCTGCAGGGGTTCGATTTTAAGCTCAGGTCAGGCGAGATCGCGGCCATTCTCGGGGAGAACGGCGAGGGCAAGACGACCCTTATCAAGCTGCTCTGCCGCTTCTACGATCCCGACCGCGGCAGGATCACGATCGATGGCCGGGATATACGGCAGTTGCGCCAGGCGGACTGGCGGCGGCAGATCACGGTGCTGTTCCAGGACCCGATGCGTTACCATGTCAGCGCTGCGGAGAATATCGCCCATGGCGACATCCGGAGAACTCCGGAAATGATGGAGATCGAATCGGCTGCCGAAGCTTCGGGAGCTGCAGAAATCATCCGGGGCCTGCCCGAAGGTTTCGGTACGGTGCTCGGCAAATGGTTCGGCGGGGCGGAGCTGAGCGCGGGGGAGTGGCAGCGGGTCGCGCTTGCCAGGGCGTTTTTGCGGCGCGCCAAGCTGATCATTCTCGACGAACCGACCAGCATGCTCGACGTCTGGGCGGAATCAACATGGTTTGAGCGGTTCCGTGAGCTGGCCGCTGGCTGCACCGTACTTATCATCAGCCACCGGCTGGCGACGACCATGCAGGCGGATGTCATCCATGTCATGCAGAACGGACGGATCGTTGAGTCCGGAAGTCACCGGCAGTTGCTCGAAAAGGGAGGGCGTTACCAGCAGGCATGGGAGAGCCGTCAGGAGCTGAGCGTGCTCTGACCCGATTCAGGTGTTGTCTGTTTACGCGAACCGTGGAGACTCCGGAGCCTTGGGGCAGTTTGGTGGCGGTCCGAATACGGTGCCATAGGCGTTGAGCGCGTCGCGGAAACAGTAGCCGTAATCGTAGTGGCACTCGTCGAACTCTTCGCAATCTTCGCAGACGGTGCCTAGGAACCGCTCTTTTGGCGGGAAAGCGAGCGCTTTCATCCGCTCGGAGTTCCAGACTTCGATCAGCCCCTGGGTTTTCACATTCCCGGCACTGTACTGCTCCTCCTGCGGCATCTGCTCGCAGAGGATGATCCGGCCGTCCGCACAGATGGTCATCGACGATGAGCCGCCGCTGCAGTGGGCCCGCTCTTTCCATCGGCGGTTTTTCTCCTCCTCCGGAATGGCGTTGTAATCGATGGTGGCGCCGTTGAACTTGATGTCGTAGTCGGGGAACTGAAGCCGAACCGCTTCGACCCGCTCCCTGAGCCAGGCAATCTGCTCCTCGGAGAGGAAAAGTGCGTCGTCGTGCCGGAACAGCGAACGGCCATAAACGGCGATGCTGGACTTCCGTACGCCCAGTTTCGCGAGATTCATGAGCAGGTTCGGTACGTCATGCAGGTTGAGCGGTGTACAGACGGAGTTGGTGCGGACACGGATGCCCCGTCGCAACAGGTTCCTGATGCTGTCGACAGCGATCGCTTTATAGCCCGGTCGTTTGACCATATGGTCGGCAAGATTATCCGACCAGGCATCGATGCTGACCTGGAAGTCGCGTTGTCCGAAACCCATGTCGAGCAGCCGGGAGGCGAACGGAAGAGAAACGTGCGCTTTGGTGGTCATGGAAAAAATGAACTCCCTCGAGATGAGCCGGTCGATCAGGGAGAGGATGCCGGGGTGTTTCATCGGATCCCCGCCCGAGAAGGTCGCGATCTGAATCCCTGCCTCGGCCGCTTCGTCGATCAGCTCCTTCCAGCGTCTGACCGTCAGGTGTTCGTTCCGCCTGACCGGTTTCCGTTCAGCATAGCAGTAGATGCAGTCGGTGTCGCACGAGTTCCACGGCATCAGCAGGAGTGAGAGTGGTGCGTCCAGCCTTTTTTTCTGCTGGTAGGTCTGGCCCGAAAGTTTCAGGTGCGCGGGCTCGTAAGTGATCCACTCCCTGCCGGTCATGGTACTGGTGTCCGCAAGGATTTTCAGGTCCGAAAGCAAGTAGGCGGAGACGATCTCCTGCATGGCTTTTTGCGCCTTGTCCAGCGGACAGCAGAGGATTTTCGCAAAGCGTTCGGTGATCGCCTGCAGGTCGGTATGTCCATCGAACAGCGTCAGGGCGATGGCATCCCTGAACGACGGGCTCATCCACTGCACCTCTTCGATGCTGAACTTGTAGACTACCAGACGGTTGCCATCATACCTCAGACGCCAGTCCGGTGAAATACAGAGGATCGTATCCGCAGCCTTCATAACTACCAGGTTGTAGATTGTCGGGATTGTCCACGCTAAAATCGCCCGGCTAACGGCGGCAATCCTGAAAACGATAAAACATGAACGAAGCAAACAGGCGCCCTCTTTCCGGTATACCAGAAAGAGGGGCCCATTTCCCTGCAGCTCGGTCGGGGAGTCGGGTTATCGGCATGACGCGAACAACGTCGGCATCAGTTCCACTCGATCGAAAAATGACTTGCCGGAACCGGTCGAAGATCCGTCTGGCCGTCAGCGGTGATCACGGGAGTGACGACGTAGCTGCCGGTATTGTTTCCGGATTGCGAGAACGTACAGCCGCTGGTGCATCCGGTCCTGCAGTCCGAATCGCAGGCAAGGGTGCAGCCGTCGGTACAGTTGGTTACGCAGTCGGAGTCGCAGTTTGTCACACAGCTGGTGACTTCGATGGGAGCATCGAAAAATGGATCGATCTGTATTGCTGTGTCGATTGTAGCTTCGATAGGGGCAAACATATCCGGCATCTTTCGAGCGTTCGCCCTTCTGGCGTTGCGGGTTCTGACCAGCGAGATGACATCGGCAAGCTCTCGGCAGAGTTCTTTTTCACGCTCGAAGGTTGTGGCTGAAGCACCAGCGTCAGACGCAGATTCTCCGAATGATGAGGATTGCCTGGCGAGGCTCTCCAGTTCTGCTTTCAGCTGTTTTTTTCTGGCGCGAAGCTGCCCGATGCTTGCCGTAGCGGTCAGTTCCACCGGTCTCGTCAGCTGTACGGTCATGTTTTCCATGGTTACTCCTGAAGGGATTGAGCAGGTCCGACATGGTGATCCCTCCAGGCTTGCCGCCAGCAGAGGGAATCAGCATAAATGCTTACCATCAATTTTAGCTATTTCAATCTGACCCTGCAAGGGGATGGCCGCCGTTTGTCGTGCTTTGCTTGTCCGCTTCGAGTTACCAGTTTGCGATGGTCATCTCCCTGAGCATCCTGATTTCAAGATCCTGGCTGTCGACCAGCTGCTTCAGTCGTTTGTTCTCATCCTCCATCTCCTGGAGACGCTGATGATCAAAGGACTGCATTTCGGTTTCGATATCCCTGAGGATGCTGGTGATATCCTCGCTGATGAAGTGATTCGTTTTCATTGGGGGCCTCCTGGTGAATCTCATTTTGGTTCAATTTCAGGCTTCACAGATAGAGCTGCAAATGCCGTGCCGAAGTTATTGCTCCGGTAATTAAAAGTCACAACTCACAACAGCAGACAATGTCATTTTTCTCCCGGTCTGTCGGAAGAAGAATCCATAACTCCCTGCTCGAAAAGAAGATGGATCCTTCGCTTCGTTCAGGATGACAGATCTGGAGCGGTATTCATTTGCGATTTAATATGGTCGGAGTAATAAAATCGATAACAGGCAATGGTGTGGTTGGCCTTGGAAACTGACCTGGAGTGATGGCGTTACTTCATTCTGTCCAAGATCAACTTGCCTCATGCATGTCCGATCACTTCCGTCCGTTGCGCGCTATTTTCTGATCGTTGGGAGCGTGCGAGCCGGCATGTTTTCCGTCGAGAGTTTCGATGGTGGTGCTGTCTCGATACCGGGTGTCAGACTCGGTCAGGATGTTATAGGACACCTATGAGTTTGTTTCATTCTTGCGTGTGATACCACTTAATTACTTTACCTTTGTATATATTGGGTATGTAAGGCGTCGCCAGGCGCCTGTTACGTTTGCAATCGTTGTATCATGATGAATAAGAGTTTGTGAAATAGGCGATTCCATGATAACGGAAAGCTTGCTTATGTCAAATGTCGCTCTGCCTCATGCCGATGTAAATACGGCTGTATTCTCTGTTCTTGACGCATTCCCTTATCCGGCGACCATTGTCGACCCGACAGGCAGGATTGTCAGTATCAATACCCTGTTTGCCTTACGGTTCGGACTGACCGTATCCGAGTGTATCGGCCAGGATATCTTCGTCCTTGCTTCAACCAATCTGAATCCCGAAAGGCTGACATTCAGGAGAGAGGCCGGAGCGGATGTGTTGCGTACCGGAAAGGCGTTCGTTTTTGAAGAGCGTCGGGGAACTGAAATTCACAGAACCACGATCAATCCGTACCGATCGCAAGCCGGGGATATAACCCATGTGCTTGTCACGGTTCTCGAGGTTACCGAACACCGCCTCTTTGAACGGAATGCCCCTGTTGACAAGGCCAGCGCACAGCTCGCCCTGAAACTTTCCCGAACCGGGATCTGGGAGGTCGAGCTGGAGAGTGGAAGGAATTTCTGGTCGGATACGATGTGGGAATTGTACGACCTGACACCGGGGGAGGTCGAGGCCTCGACAGCTGTCTGGGAACGTGTGGTGCATCCGGATGACCGTAACCGTGCATTCCAGGCTTTCGAGAATGCGATCAGGCTGGAAGTCGAGCTCAACTTCGAATTCAGGGTGCGATACCGGGACGGATCGATACACTGGCGCATGGCGCGAGGTCTTCCTTTACGCGATCAGGCTGGTCGTCTTACCAGCTATATCGGCATTCTGGTTGACATAACGGATCGGAAACAGGCCGAGGCTGAACTCGCCAAGCATCGCCAGCATACGGATTTCGCACTTGAAAAGAGCCACATCGGTGTCTGGGACCTGAATCTCAGGACTTTCCGCGCCATGCGTACACCCGAAGCGGCCAGGATTCTGGGCTATCATGAACATGAGACGGACTGGTCTCTCAACATGTTCATGAGACATGTCATACCGGAAGAACGAGAGGAGACTCGAGCATTGATCAACAGCGCGATCAAGGATCGGAAGAACTATGCATTCGAGTGCAGAATTCGACGGGTGGACGGAGAAATCCGATGGATTGCAGTAAATGGCATTTATCATACCGACAGGATCGGCAATGAGGATCATATACTCGGTATTCTTCAGGATATAACCGAGCGCAAGTTGGCCGAAGAAGAGCGCGAACAGTTGCAGGCGCAGTTGCTGCACTCTCAGAAACTGGAACTTATCGGGCAACTTGCCGGCGGTATCGCACATGATTTCAACAATCACCTGACATCCATCATCGGCAACACTGAACTTCTTCTCAATCAGGTCAACTCTTCGCAACCGTTTGTCGACAAACTGCAATTCATTCATCAGGCTGCGCTCAGGTCAGCTGACCTGACCAGACAGTTGCTTGCTTTTGCACGCAAGCAGACGGTCAAACCGAAAGTGCTCGATCTGAATGACGAGATCGAGCATCTGCTGCCGATGATCAGTCGACTGATCGGAAGTGACATAACCATCGAGTTCAGCCCTGAAACCCGGCGTTCGCTGATCTCCATCGATCCTTCACAGCTTGATCAGATTCTTACAAACCTGTGCATCAACGCCCGTGATGCGATAAAAGGGCAGGGCCGGATCAGGCTCACTACTGCATTGTTGCCGGTTGACAGCAAAGCATCCGCAGAAGGCCATATCTGCCAGTTTCCGGGAAACTATGTGCGACTCACGGTTTCAGATACGGGAAGCGGTATCAGCCTGGAAGCACTTCCGCATATTTTCGAACCGTTTTTTACGACAAAAGAGCTTGGAAAAGGGAGCGGTCTTGGACTGTCTACGGTCTATGGTATCGTAAAACAGAGCAAGGGATGTATTGAATGCCAGACTGAAGAGGGTACTGGCACGACCTTTTCCATCTATCTGCCTCAGCACACGGAGGAGCGGGCGGTGCGACTCCGTTCAGACAGCAGGTCCGGCGATACAGAAGGACAACTGACGATCCTGCTTGTCGAAGATGGAACCGAAGTTCTCAAGCTCGTTACGAATATCCTTGAAATGAACGGTTTCAGGGTGATTACAGCTTCCGATGCTGAAACAGCCATTGAAATTCCCGGGCATTATCCGGGCCGGATCGATCTTCTGCTCGCCGATATCCGTCTTCCGGGAATGAGCGGTGTCGAATTGAGTCTGCGGTTACATGAAGCATATCCGGAAATGAAAATTCTGTTTATGTCGGCCTATGCAACCGGTATGATCGATTTTCTGTCAATGAACGATCAGAAGGTCAATTTTATACCGAAACCCTTTACGATCAAAGATCTGCTCAGTGCTATCCAGAAGGCGATGGCGGCCTCGTGAGTGTTGTATCGAGGCTCTGATGCCATCCTTTACCAGTTTGCCAGTGTCAGTTGCCTGAGCATCCTGATATCTCGAGCCTGGCTGGCCGCGAGTTTTCTCAGCCTTTCGTTTTCCTCTTCAAGTTCTTCAAGTCTGTGAAGATCGGGGAGCTGCATCCCTTCATCAGCCTCTTTCAGAATGCTGATCATGTCCTGGGTAAGATATCCATTGGCGTTCATGGCTGCCTCCTTGGGGTTTTTTATTCTCATTTTGCTTCAACTACAGCCTTCGCTGATAGTCGTACAAAACCCGTGCCATTGCCAGAATTATCTGACGTAATCGGTGGTGATATGCAGTATATGATACGCCCTGATTACGGTGTAACGTGCAGGATATTGTGCGTTAACTTGATTTTACGGGGTTTTTCGGGCGGAACATCCATTGCCGAAACCTCAATGGCGGGGTTTCGGCTGTGCGATACGATAGTACGGGCATGATGCTTACAGGTAAAGGCCTTTATGTGGCTTAATTCACGTGCTGCGTAGCGTACCTGGGCTTTCCCTGACTCAGGGCGTCATTTTATTACAGTGTCTGATCGATGGCGCTGGCGGTAACCGCCATTACGGCTCGTGCCCATGGAAATTTTGCCTTGACCAGGTCAAAATCAGGGCCGGAAGTTTCTATGCTCGCGACACCTTTGATCAGGAAGCCGGTACCGGGTCCCATGTTACCGGCAACCTCACGGCTTCCCATGGTGATGAGCACCTGGTTGTTTGATGCAATGTTCGCCTCGGTACGACGCATATAACCCATGGGAATCAGAAGCCGACCGGCCTCAGTAATCTGGACATAACTGTTCCAGGTATTCACCAGATGAGGTCCATCCTGCCCTAAAGTCGCTATCGCAACCACACCCTCATGGCCCAACACTTCCCTTAATTTCTCCGGAATCATAGGTGTCTCCTTCTGTTGCTAAATTAAAATCTGCTTGTTATTTAAGTGCCTCGCATCATCTCTATACAGAAACAATCTCACCGTCAGGCATGGGTTACGGAACTACCCCTGCTCAGATTAAATATACCGGTTTTCCTCAGCTTTGGGCGATTGGCAACTTTACCCCCATTTTCATCGGATAACAATTCACAACAGCCCGAGCGGACATTCAGGATTCTTGAGAACAGAAGCTTGCCGCATAGGTATTTTCTTCCTTTTCCTGCCGTAAAATGCCTTCGAGTTTTCTTCAAACATCCTCGACTTTCCTTATACCATTGCCAATCAAGCTGGTAATCCATATACTTCAATAATACCCAGCAGTATCGGGTCAAAGACAATGCCAGTCAAACTAATTTGCCACCATGACCAACGGCATTCGATTCAGCTACCTCTACCGAGACGCAGGAAATTACAAGGCATGGGGTTCGGTCGACTTCACGAATCCAGATGAACTGAGCGTCGAAGTTATCGAGCGTAAGCTTCGGGACTCTTTCGATCAGCAGGAGCTCTTCATTGCACATCAGGTCGGGCTCCCAGAACTCTTTTTCTATGCCGACGAGCCTGTCACTGGAGACGATCACTGCTACCACGAATTCGCTGCCGTTGAAGGAATTGAGTTAACCGATACCAAAATTCCGGAACGATCGATCACCGAATTTCTTACAGAAGTACAGGCGTGCGCTGATAAGGGATGGGCTGTTTTTCATCCGGCCGATAGACTTGATGCAATTAGAGCAAGCCGTTTGCCGTCATGAGCCGATCATGGTACAACGCTAACATCGGTGAGTTTCAGCAAACACCTGACTTGCAGATCATTGGCGAACTGGCACAGAACAGCAGCTTTGCTGATCTTCCCACTCAGAAAATCGCTTGGCAGAAAGAGATTTCTATCCTGCGCGAAGCGCTTAAAGGCATTGACGGCTGGCTGCACATTGAATTTGACATTCCCCGCATGGGGCGCCGCATCGACGCAGTTCTGCTCGTCCATGGTCTCGTTATTCCAGTTGAGTTCAAAACCGACAGCAGTCAGTACCTAACCGCCGATATCGATCAGGCATATGACTACGCCCTCGATCTGAAATACTTTCACGAAGCCAGTCACGACGCAACGGTCGTTCCGCTGTTGGTCGCGACGAAAGCTTCTTCATCACCATGTATACTTAACCCTCATCCAAGAGTTCCGGACCTTTACCAGCCTATCTGTACCAACGAAGCAGAGTTCCCAGCGACCCTGCAGCGAATCATCAGCAGGTTTCCATCTAAACTATTCGATGTTGAAGGGTGGGGTACCTCTAATTACCGACCGACACCGACGATCATCGAAGCGGCGCGGGCACTCTATGCAGGACACAATGTCGCGGAAATCTCGCGAAGTGGTGCTGAAGCCATCAACCTGACGCAAACTTCCGATCAACTCTTTCAGATCATCGACGGAGCAAAAGCACGAAAAGAAAAAGCCATCTGCTTTGTTACGGGGGTTCCCGGAGCTGGTAAAACTCTTGTAGGTCTGAATATCGCCACTCGTTACCGGAGCGAAGAGAGCGAGTATTACAGCGTTTTCCTCTCGGGGAACAAGCCGCTTGTGGACATTCTGCGTGAAGCGCTTGCAAGAGATATGGTTTATCGAGAAAAACGGAACAACGGTAACAAACTGAAAAAAGGGGATGCCGAAGCACGGGTAAAGCAGTTCAT
The DNA here is from genome assembly GCA_013334925.1 of Chlorobiaceae bacterium. Classification (GTDB taxonomy): domain Bacteria; phylum Bacteroidota; class Chlorobiia; order Chlorobiales; family Chlorobiaceae; genus Chlorobaculum. The sequence goes on along the minus strand of JAAXWP010000011.1, from coordinate 3,818 downwards.
CCAGAACGTCCATCATTTCCGGGACGATTGTCTCAATAATAACGGCAAACCCCCCGTCGAACATGTTGCACTTTTCGACGAAGCACAACGCGCCTGGGACAAAGAACAGACGGTAAAGTTCATGAAGCAGAAAATGGGGGTAGACGATTTTGACGAATCGGAACCTGAATTCCTTATCTCCTGCATGAATCGGAAGGATGATTGGGCCGTCATCATCTGCCTGGTCGGGGGAGGTCAGGAGATTAATACTGGAGAAGCTGGTATCGGTGCGTGGATTGAAGCTGTCAAAGCGAGTTTCCCCGACTGGCACCTCTACATCTCCTCCGCCTTGACTGACAGCGAATACGGTGCTGGCGAAGTGATTCGATCGGTCGAAACTCTCAACAACGTTCACTTCCAAGATGACCTCCATCTCGCGGTTTCTATGCGCTCCTTCCGGGCCGAAACTGTGTCAAGGTTCGTTAAAACCGTACTTGATTGCGAAGTCGATGAGGCAAGAAATCTCTATCAGCAAATTCAGGAACGTTACCCCATCGTCCTGACAAGAGATCTCGACAAAGCCAAAAAATGGTTGAAATCCCACGCCAGCGGTTCCGAGCGTTACGGTATGGTCGTCTCCTCGCAGGCCGAACGCCTCAAACCTTACGCCATAGACGTTAAATCGCCTATGAACCATGTCAAATGGTTTCTCGACGGTAAACATGACGTCAGATCCTCCTACTACCTCGAAGATGTTGCTACCGAGTTTCACGTTCAAGGGCTTGAACTCGACTGGGTGTGCGTTTCGTGGGATGGCGATTTCCGATTCGGAAAACAAGGATGGGAACATTACTCATTCAGGGGAAGCAACTGGCAGAAGATCAACAAGGAGTCGCGGAAGCAGTACCAGAAAAACGCCTACCGAGTTCTTCTCACCCGTGCCCGGCAAGGCATGGTCATATTCGTACCTGAAGGAAACACGGATGATCCGACAAGATCACCGAAGTACTATGATAGCACGTATGGATATTTGAGATCGTTAGGACTTTCGGAAATATGCTAAGTGCAAGAAGTGAACAGCGTCCCTCTGCATTCTTTTCAGCGAGTGCATTGAAGTAGTTCGGTAGAGATTGGATAAGGATTTATTAATGTTGATTGCTAAACGACATTCGAAATGAAGATAATGGGATATAGATGTCACTTCACTATGAGACGGCTATATCAATAGGGATGGTGATAAATCAAATTGTGAACCGACGATATTTACAGTCAACAACAATAAGACGGAATTCAAACAATGAAGTTTAAGTATATTAGCGCAACAAATTGTCGTTTTTTATTGCCGGGATGGTTTGATATTAGAATTCTTAGAGACTTTGATTTGTTTCTTCAGGAAGTGGATGATACAAGTGAACACAAAGGTGTAATTGGAAAGATGAGACAGAAAAATCGGCTTACACAAGGCAAAAAGACATGGGATAGATTCCTGAATTATGATATTGAGATTTGTTACGATATGGATTTTTGTACGAATGTGGCTCAGTTGCGGATTCAGGATTATTACGATTTTTCAGACGGTTCTCGGTCGGGATTTGATAGAAGGGTCAATAGTATGTTCTCAATAATTCATAAAGACGGTGCTCGTTGGACATTTAAAATACCATTGCAGTTCTTACTTAAAGACTGGGGAGATGCCAACGATGGTCATCAGTGCTACTCACACTGTATTAAGCTCACTAGAAATAGCGGGAATGAAGATGACGATACGAGCAGTACTGGATTGATCGAGAAGTGTTACTCGGGAATTACAAGAAGAAACTGGCTGAAGCGTCTTGAGGAACATCTGCGTGAGGTCAGGCAGGGTGATAATAAATTATTCCATCTGGCTTGGAGAGAATCGATCAAAGGAAAGGATGTTGTTTACCACTCATACTTGCAGTTGGTAAATCTGTCATATGATGAGGCAATGGCCTGGGAGGAAAGATATGTTGATACACACTCCTTATACCCGAAAGGATTAAATATGATTCCTGGTGGTTTCAAAGGTCTTAGTCATCTTTATAAGCATCGCATCACGGATCACCCAATTGTAGATCTTGATGAAAGAGATAGAGCCATTGCGGAGTTCGTTAGACAACATCCCCGAAAGGGAATGCCTAACCCGTTTATGACTGAGTTGTGGAAGGATGATGAGCACTATTTGAAAGTGATAAGTTCTCGAGAAAAGAATCTTATGCCTAGTCAAGTGTTGAAAATAAGAGAGCTTGCCAGTGCGGGCTATTCTATAACGGAAATAACAAGAGATGTTGGTGCTCTGAATGAGGTTCAGGTTAAGAATGTTCTTGCAGAAAGAACGTACAAACGCGTTTATTAGTTTTTTGCTTTTGATCTCTTGGGGAAAGTATTTCGATGCGCTGCTAGGAGGATGAGTTGCATGATAAAAATATATTCGTTAGCTCGGTATGGTATATGATTTTTGTTTGGGAATATATTTTATTAGGGCTGTCGTATAAAGGATTCTGATTGTTCTTAAGTGGTGTCGAAAGATTATTGGGTATTATTATGAATACACTTTTTAGAAATGTATTTGCGATTCTTGAGGAGATGGTTAAGATAAGTTCATCTGCTATGAACTGCCCTGAAGGTTATGGCGCTATGCTTATTAAGAAGCTTAATGATTGTAAGAGAGGTATGAGAATGATTAGGCAAAAGTGTAATAATGATTTTAAGGGTAAATTTTCTATGGAAGAGAAAATGCTGGGGTATAGCATATGTTTGCATATTGATCTATTCTTGCTAATATGGGATTTCTTTGGTATTGAGCCTAAGAAGAAGTTTGAGCATATTTCTGATGGATCGAATCGGATGTATCAAATTAGACATTTTGGCTTATTTTTAAGTAATCTGGTAAATTCTCTTTTAGGGATTCATTTGTTAATTGAGAATGGGCTTCATCTGCAGGCAAAACAATTGTTTCGTTCATATATAGAATACGCGGATATTGGTATTGCTGTTCTGGCTGATCAGGATTTTTATGTTAATTATCGTACGATGGGCGATAGTAAAGAACAGCAGGACAAGGTTTGGTGGAATTATACTAGACCAAGGGCGCTCAACAAAATCTTGGAAAAGATATTTAAGGATGAGGAGTTGAAGGATTTCTGGGGTCTGTATCGTTCTATTAGAGAACCAATGTATAGTCATTATTCTGATTATGTTCATGCACATCATATGGCTAACTTAGATAGCGCTTTTTCTTATGATGATCAAAGAAGGAAGAATGTGATTAGTGTTGGCGGTGCTATTACATCTGAGATGAATCATACGCTCGATTCGTTAATTCTCTTTTCACGCCTGTTTATCCAGATTGCTATGATTGTTCTTGTGAAATATCAACGTTTGCCATTTAATTTATTCGGTAAGGATGGTGAGGAATTTGTCGCTTTTTATAGCTCGTCAGAGCTTATATTTAAGTATGTATTTATCGAATATCGTAAAGAAGATCATGATCTGTAATGTGAAAAAATAGGATTAGTTGCGTTGTTTTGGTTCAGCGTGAATTGGAGAATTCAACCTTTTGAGTTAGAGTACGAAAACGGAGGAAATCCCCATGCGCAAACAGCGAAAAAACTACACCGCTCAAGAGAAGGTTTTTATTCTCAAGCGCCACCTTGTTGACCGTGTCCCCATCTCGGATCTGGGCAGATGGAGAGGGACGCTATGAAAGCGCCGATGAAAACCGGCGAAGAGTAGAGAATGAAAGAGTCTTACATGAAAGGAATAACCACCCATCATGGCCCCAAGTCATGCCTCGACTACCAGCAATGGAGTGGGGAAGC